>NZ_JACJDV010000166.1 GCF_014163735.1 Shewanella sp. SR44-3 | reverse complement strand
CCCGTGAGGCTTAACCATACAACCCAGATGGGTTTTACTTGAAACGTTCGTGACGTTTAAAGCACTTCCTCCGTCCTTGGAGGTCGTACTGACCTTAGTAAAGAATATAAGCGCTTAATAAAGTGTGGTCATAAAATGCTCCAGGCATTGATGACACTAAGTACATCCGTGTACTAGAACTCAAAACGAAATCAGCTTTCCG
>NZ_JACJDV010000165.1 GCF_014163735.1 Shewanella sp. SR44-3 | reverse complement strand
ACGGAACGCTGCGCTCACGGATAACGGAAATAACCGAAATCCGTAGTCTGTAAGCACGGAGTGCGTTCGGTAGTCACGAAGTGACGTTCGTACTGGTCGATAACGGAACGCTGCGCTCACGGATAACGGAAATAACCGAAATCCGTAGTCTGTAAGCACGGAGTGCGTTCGGTAGTCACGAAGTGACGTTCGTACTGGTCGA
>NZ_JACJDV010000164.1 GCF_014163735.1 Shewanella sp. SR44-3 | reverse complement strand
TAATATTTGTGTGCAAACACGAATATGAGTTCTCAAAACACTTTATTAAGTGTCTTGAATATTTTTAAAACTAAGGCGTGTCCACTTCCTACCCGGAGGTGAGACAAGTAAAAACCAAGCTGGTCATAGTATGACCCAATGTTTTTCTTAGTGTCTTTTAGCAATAAAAGAGATTAAGCGCAGTTAATCGCTTGTTAGGCAAGGCT
>NZ_JACJDV010000163.1 GCF_014163735.1 Shewanella sp. SR44-3 | reverse complement strand
TGGCGCCTGTCATGGCCAGCTGCGGACAAGTCCTCCGCGTTCACCCCATGCATCAAACTGTGTTTGATAATAGCAAGGACTTCACCCTACGACCCACATGGATGTGGGAAGTGCCTTAAATTGTTGGGAACAATTTTGGCCTAGCGCATGGTATGGCTGCATGCCGCGCATGTGCTCTTAATTTTCCATGCTCGAGTGGTCATTTCCGCCATAAC
>NZ_JACJDV010000162.1 GCF_014163735.1 Shewanella sp. SR44-3 | reverse complement strand
CTACTTTCCCGCTGCCGCTCGACTTGCATGTGTTAGGCCTGCCGCCAGCGTTCAATCTGAGCCATGATCAAACTCTTCAATTAAAGTTTTTTTGAAGCTTTCTATTAGGAAAGACTTCGGCTCAATGAATTCTGATTCGAACTCATCTTTCGATGTGTTCTATGTACATATTTCTATGAACACTCTTTGTTGCATTGAGTTTAAATTTTTTGATT
>NZ_JACJDV010000161.1 GCF_014163735.1 Shewanella sp. SR44-3 | reverse complement strand
TCTTTAACAATTTGGAAAGCTGATAGTACTAACTAAAAGGCGCAGAAATGATGATTCGTTGTCGTTTGTGTGATTAAGTTAGTGCGAAAAATAATATTTGTGTGCAAACACGAATATGAGTTCTCAAAACACTTTATTAAGTGTCTTGAATATTTTTAAAACTAAGGCGTGTCCACTTCCTACCCGGAGGTGAGACAAGTAAAAACCAAGCTGGTC
>NZ_JACJDV010000160.1 GCF_014163735.1 Shewanella sp. SR44-3 | reverse complement strand
AGTGTGCCCACAGGACCATGAAATAGCTTGCCAAATTCAGTGGTGAGTTTGAGCCAGTTATCCTGTGGAATGTTCAATCGCGTGAGTAACTTAGCGCTGTTAGCACTGATTGAACCGCGCTTGTCATTGCGAATAATACGCCCTGTATCATCGACCAACTCCAGATAATCCTGCACCGAAAACGCAATCCCTTTAGGTTGGTTTTTTCGCTCGTTGCC
>NZ_JACJDV010000015.1 GCF_014163735.1 Shewanella sp. SR44-3 | reverse complement strand
AGTAAACCGAGCCACTGTGCCGCTGTTCTGTATGTTTTCATCACCTGCTCCAAATTTATCATTGAGCAGGTATTTTCAAATAGTCAGATCAATGATGCGAGGTGTGGTTCGCTAGACGGTTACGGAATAAATGGCGTAAGCCCAGACAGGATGTCTGGCTAACTTTCGGGGGGCTTGGACGCCCCTTCGAAAGTGTTAGCCATTTATCCATAAGTATGAGGATTAACAACTTCGTCGGGGCGGCACGGAGGGAGCTCCAAGGGGGAGGGATTGCTGCTGATCTTTCCCCCCTTGGTCGGGTGTGGGTTGAAGACCTACGACGTTAATCCAAACGAAGTTTGGACATCTTACTGACACACTTTTGGACAAAACCTTGTTAGATAATTCACTCTTATTAGCCAGATTCGGATTAGGTATTCTATTAGTAATGCTTCGTTTGGCTACAAACTAATCAATGCTCGATATAACCAGTCGGAATAAGCATAACAGGGACACGAATCAGTTCTGTATAGACTTGATTCATTCTAAAGTAAAAAGGCCCTCGAACAGCAAAAGTGAGGGCGAAATGGGTGGGTTTTAGGGCCAACGTGAATCACTCTGGGGTAGAGTGATTCATTGGCTGATTTTTGGACATTGATAGGTTCGTGCAAATTAAGCTATTTTCATTTATTTTTGATTAGAAATCAATCCTCTAAGCTTAACAATCGCTTCTTTTTTGGTAGCATCTAAAACTTCTTTTGAAAACGATTTTTGGTAGCTAGTTTTTTGAGTAGGACAGCCACCAAGATAAGGTTTGAGTTTAGTTTTACAGCTGTCACCGCAAGTTCCAGCCTTAACGCCAAGAACCTCAAGCAACATCCCCTCAAGACATACTGGTGTAGACAAAATCACTTCAATCTTATGCTTTTTCGCATACTCCCAGTCTTGTTGTGGTATTGCTACGTCACTATCCATCAACACATATCTTTTGTCGTAAGCGGCTTCTTGGCTTTTTTTAGCAGACATAAGAATATTTCTAGGCGAGCCACCATCTGATGATTCGATTTTAACTACTTGCCCTGTTTTACGGTCGTCATAGTTGTCTTTCATGTGATTCAAGAACGCGCGGTCGTGTATACCTTCACCAACGACGATAAGTGACGTAACATTAGTCCTTCTAACTTTCTTCTTCGCCAACTTCAACACTCCTATACGTTGGGTACTGCACCTAGAGCACCAGCTTGGTACTTAGCGTAAAGGTTGTCATCAGCACGGATGCCTACCATTTCATCCAAACGCCATGCATCGCTTTCAAGGCGCTCTTTTTCAACGAGGTAGACTTGGTGTTTCTTGAGTATATTTAGCACTTCTGGTGTGTGACAGGTAAAGATAAGCTGTGCATCATGCTGGTTAGTCTCTTGGTGCTTAAACCAATTCAGAATGACTGGGAGCATATGAGGATGGAGGTCGTTATCAATCTCATCTAAAATAGCAACACCGCCATATTGTAGTACTGGAAGTACCCTACGAAGCATCACAAAAAGAGCTTTAGTACCGCTAGATTCCTCGAAGAATGGGAGTTGAAATTCACCTTTTTCGCACTTATGGATAGCGTAAGGAAAATCAAACTCTATTTCCTCTCCTTTCTCATCTGTAAACTTTTGTGGCTTATATTCAATATCGTGAATTCCCAAATCGAAGTCAAAGACAGCTTGATGTAATCTCTGTTTCAACTCACTTTTTCCTTTTAGAAACTCGGTTGCTTCCAGAATATCGCCATCATCGAAATGTCTGCGCCCCACCATATTCACATTGAAAATAAAACTATCAAAGTACTCATAGAACTTAGATGCGTTAGACACATTTTGTTGGAACGCTGCTGAAATAACAGAGACATTACTTCTCACTTTCTTGGCTTGAGCTACAGAAAAGCCGAAGCCATTTTGTTTGTAGTTGTATCCATCCTCAGTTTTTTCTCTAACGAACACATAGGAGTAGCTACGACTCGTTTTTTTATACAGTGATTCCAACAATACATCGTTTTTTGTAATCGATAAGTTGTATTTGTACTGCACCTCACTGAGCATGAAATACAGCTCAAAATTAGTAGGCTTATCGGTATACAATCGGTGTGGCATGTATGGGATGTTCTCAGATGGTTTATAGTCGAACACAGATGTCGATATAAATGAGCTAAGGAAAGCAAGTGGACGCAACAGCTGAGTCTTACCAGCACCATTTGCACCAATAACAGCCAATACCTTGTTCAGACGCTCACCAGATTTTAGGTTTATGTCGTAGTAGGAAGCCGATGGTTTTTTCCCAACTTCAAAAGATACCTCTTGCTCATTGCCAAAAGAGTAAAAGTTTTCGCAAATAAATTTTATTAGCATGGAAACACCATAATCAACATATTTTTGTTGATTATGGTGTTTAGCGAGGAAACAAGCAAGTTTATTTAGGTCAAAAAATCAAGTTGTACCGTAGACACGGTACTGGTATTACGAAAAGTAAGTCAAATGATGCTTTGGTGAAATGAGTTAAATTCATTGAATCAAAGAATGGGATAAACATTGGTTAGCAAGAAGGCAGCGAAAATATCAAATTTAAGGGCGTGAATCAGACTAGGTAAGTCTGTTTCACTGTAACGATTTTTGAAATCCCTCATGGGCAGGTCATACTTTTTGGTATTCATTACTTTATGTATCTCAAACTATCAGACTAAGCAAGAGCAAGCCTTCGAACTGTGACACGTTTTGGGGCAGAAGTGAGCTATCACATTTGTTGCTTAAAAACTAAGTTGAAAAATGCCTCATTTAACTTCTAAGGGCTAAAAACACCAAGTCTTAGATTAACACCGCATTCACAGGTTGCACCAACTCCCCTCGAAGTTGCCGAAATACAACACCAAAAATGCCGTGTAACCATCAGGGCCACTCTTAATCCATCCATAGATTACGTGGCATTCAGGCGTCCTGCCTATCAGAAATGGTGAAGGCTCGTTAGCACATGGGCGAATAAAATCTTTGATTTTTAGCTTATGAGCGAGAGATAGGGAAAATCGAACTGGAATGCTTTACATGGACGTAAAGCATGCCGTCGAGCCGTTAGGTATTTTTGGTGTTGGATGAGGCTTCTTTCAATCAAGAGTAACTTCGTCGGGGCGGCACGGAGGACTGTCGCAATAGATCAGCAAGAGGGCGAAGGCCATCGGCCGCTTTGAGCGCGAAACAGGGATGTTGAGCTGGCATTTAAACAAGGATGTTATTGGGTTTGCTGTTGAACTTTCCCTCTTGGTCACTCTTTTGATATGAGCAGGGGTTGAAGACCCACGACGTTAATCCAAACGGTGAATAATCACCTTTAGTGATTGCGCTTATGAGCGAGAGGCAAGGATGCCGAACTGGCTTTTTAATATGGATGTTATTGTTTGGACATCTTGCAAACAAATTTTGGGCCATAAATGAGCTAGCTGTCTGTCTGTTAACATCATCTACAAACCAGAAGATTTACAGCGGTTATCTAGGATTCGATTAGCATTACCTTGAAACAGTCTAGTCATTGCGAGTATCGATCCCAAAGTAACCGACACGCCATCAATGTTCACACAGCCCATTATGCCTCTGCTTCTAGCATTTTGACTATCCTGTGGGCTTTTTCGAAATGATCCAGTTGATGGGTTTGGATCCACCAGGTGGCAGCTTCCATCAGTAGTTCAGGGTCGTCGTTTTTATTGGCAAAAAAAGCATAAAAAGATAGCCCAACATTGTCACCTTTTTGGGCTATTTTTGTGTGGCACACTTGCAGCATTTTCTCTTTAAGTGACGATTTTAATAGCTTTTTTAATGGAGTAGACATACTTATCTCATGTAATGAATTAAGTTGTGGCTTAAACCAATCTCAGACTAACTAGCCCAATTTACGACGTAACCCTAGTACAGTACTCGAGCATTTATTGTAAATGGTTAAGTTTCTTACCAAAGCTATTAGCACTAAGATTAAGCAATATAAGCTCATTGAACCACCGCCACGATAATTTTCTCTATGTTCAATTTTTGCCACTTTCTCTTCTTTAACTCTGGTTTTAAATCGAGCAAGTTCAGCATCTAAGTTAGTCGACATATCAGCAACCGCTAACGTAAAACCTTCCAGAGACTTTTCGGCTAACGTATCACGGATACCGATAGCGGTTGTTCTCTTGTCGATTCTATTAATCCCCGGTGCTCTAAACAGCATTTTCTTACTTTTAATGTCAAAAACAGCGGTATCGACAAAGGTTTGAATCGAGTTTTCATTTCCAGGAATGACATACATGCCAACTATCGTCAAATAGAGTAAAGCCGCATTATTTTCAAATGATTGAGTCACTTGATCATAAGAAACTAAAGCAATAACATCAACGTCATACAGCCTTCCGACTTGCTCCAAGGTTACAAAACCTGCGCCCCCGGCTAAATACGTACTTGGGATCACTTCGATGTGATCTATATAGTCATATTTGAGAAATGACGCTTTAACTTTTTCAAGCAGTTCTATCTGATCTTTAGTATGAATGCCGTCTCTTTGCCAATTTTTAGAGGGTACAAATGCTAAGCCCACTTTCACCGGTAAGGTTAGTACAGGGATCTCTGCTTTATGTTCAGCGCGACTCGTTTCGTTTGGATAAAGGAAATCCATCAAACTACTGGATTTTGTATTCTCTCTGACATGATCACTCACAAACGAGCTACACGATGTTAATAAGAACGCGCCTAACATGATAAAAAATATTCTCAATTTCACCGGAATTCCTTTTTTGCTATGGTCAACGCTTTAGTATTTGGGTGTTACGCTGCCCATGTTAATCCTGAGGTCATGCTATAGGAGTTTAGTTTTTTTTGGTAGATAAATGTTTAGCCGCTTGATGAGTAGCCGATTGTTATCCTTATACTTTACCAATTAAAACCTGATATTTTTCGGAGGAAACTGTTAAATACTAATAACGATCATGTCGCAGCTAGCGCTTGTCACTTGATACTCAATCGTCATATAAAAAATGCAGCATAAGCGATGGCTTATACTGCATTCAATGACTTGCCTAGTTAAGATATAAAAACTAAGCCGTGCCGCCAACCGTCAGTCTATCGACTTTAAGGCTAGGTTGACCTACGCCCACAGGCACGCTTTGGCCGTCTTTACCGCAGACGCCAACGCCTTTATCTAACTCCAAATCGTTACCGACCATAGAAATCAACCCCATGGCTTCAGGGCCATTGCCGATTAAGGTTGCGCCCTTGATGGCTTGGGTGATTTCACCTTTTTCTATCATGTAGGCTTCTGATGCGGAGAACACAAACTTACCTGAGGTGATGTCCACTTGGCCGCCACCAAAATTAGGTGCATAAATGCCTTTATCTACTGACTTTATCATTTCATCTAAGGTAGAAGTGCCGGCATTCATATAAGTGTTGGTCATGCGCGGCATTGGCAAGTGTGCATAAGACTCGCGGCGACCATTACCCGTTGGTGCGACGCCCATCAAGCGCGCATTGAGCTTGTCTTGCATGTAACCTTTAAGGATACCGTCTTCAATTAAGACGTTCTTCTGAGTCACTACACCTTCATCATCTATGCTCAGTGAACCGCGGCGATTTGGCATAGTGCCATCATCCACCACAGTGACTAATTTAGAGGCCACTTGCTGGCCTATTTTACCGCTAAAGGCGCTACTGCCCTTACGGTTGAAATCACCCTCTAAGCCATGACCTACGGCTTCATGTAATAACACCCCAGGCCAGCCATTGCCCAATACCACAGGCATTTCACCCGCTGGTGCATCCACAGCATTAATGTTTACTTGCGCTTGGCGCACCGCATCTCTTGCAAACTCAAAACTTTGCGGCAAGCCAGTGTCGTCAGTGATGAAGAAAGAGCTGTAATCATGACGCCCACCGCCGCCGGCACTACCGCGCTCACGCTTGCCGTTTTCTTCTAAAATTACACTGCAATTGAAACGCACTAAGGGGCGAATATCCGCCGCCAAGGTGCCATCGCTGGCGGCAATAATAATTTCTTCATGAACCCCAGACAAACTCACCACCACTTGGATGATACGACTATCAAGGCTTCGAATATAAGCATCGGCTTGCTTAAGTAACCCAATTTTGGTGACTTCATCCATGGCTGCGATAGGATCTGCACTGTCATATAAAGCATGTTGCTGTTGACGCTTAAACGCCTGCACTTTGTGCGTTTGACCTGCAATGGCAATACCACGGGCGGCGGTTGCCGCCGCCTCTAGTGCGATTGGGGTAATTTCATCTGCATAGGCAAAACCGGTTTTCTCGCCATTAATAGCACGCACACCCACGCCGCGTTCGATATGAAAACTGCCTTCTTTGATAATGCCATCTTCCAGCACCCAAGATTCATGGCGGCTACTCTGAAAATACAGATCCGAATAATCGATTTGATGCTGATGTATGGTATTCAGGTAAGACGTTAACCCATCTAAGGTTAATGCACCTTGAAATAAACTCTGCTCAACTTGTGCTAAAAATGGCATTGACACTCTCTTAAACTTTTTAATGAAATCGGGTTATTTAGCGAGCTGTGGCGGGATAAATTTATTGTGTCCCAACACAGGCATTTGTCGCCGAATACGTTCTAATAATAACAAATCTGGCTTGGCCTGAACCCAGCCACAACCGCTTTCAAGCTGGGAGACTATGCCTCCCCAGGGGTCGACTATCATACTTTGCCCCCAAGTTTCACGACTGCCTTCATTGTGTTGCCCCCATTGCCCGGCCCCTAGCAAATAACATTGAGTCTCTATGGCACGGGCTTGGAGCAAGGTTTGCCAATGGGCTTTCCCTGTGACCTTGGTAAATGCCGATGGCAGGGCAATCAAATCGGCGCCAGCCAAACGAAGGGCGCGAAATAAGTCGCTAAAACGCAGATCATAACAGATGGCGAGACCAATTTTACCAAAAGGCGTGTCGATAACGGTTAGTTTGTCTCCTGGGGTAAAACTGTCGCTTTCTCGGTATTGCTTGGTGTTGTCAGACACTTCCACATCAAACAAGTGTAACTTGTCGTAATGCCCCAATACCAACCCTTGGTCATCAAAAAAATAACAACGGCTGTGGACTTTGCCGCCTTGAGCCTGCATTGGGATAGTACCAGCAATCAAATACACTTTATGCCGTTTAGCCAGTTCAGCTAAGGCATCTTTAAGGGGACTATTGTCATCAGTGCCAGCGTATTCTAACTGCTGGCTTTCATGACCGCCAAACAGCAAGCTGCATTCTGGCAACACCACTAATTGAGCCTCGTCGATTTTTCGTGGAAGTTGACCTAATTGGCTATCAATAAAACTCAGGTTAGCACTGACATCACGGCTACTCTGGCACTGCAATAAGCTAATTTGCATCTGACTCCCCTATTTTGTCTTTGGCGCTGCAACAGCGGACTCAGCCACTGGGTCAATGGGGTTTTGCGATTGAGGAACTTCAGTGGCTGTCGGTTTTAAAATCGCTTCAGGGATCTCAATCTCTTTATGCTTGCGCTCCAATTCTTCGATGATAGGCTCATTCATGGTACCCGTCACCCGAAAGCGCATTTCAGAAATAATTTCTATCATAGGCTCAAGCACTTTGGTTAACGCCAGCGCACCAACACCAAAGGTCCAAGCGCTGGTACTGAGTAATACCACTGTGGGCACGCTGGATGCTAATTGCGGCACAAAACGTATATCATAATTTAAGCTTTGGCTGCTTAAATCTGTATAACCGCGAACCTTAATATTTCCTGCAATGGCATCCATTTCGGTATTGCGTGTTTTAAGCACGCCGTTGTCGATATTGATATCACCCTTAAACTCATTAAAATACAAACCTTGACCAAAGACATCAGAGAAATCAAAAGATAACTTACGCAATAAAGAGTCCAAACTGAACAAGGAGAATATTCGCGCCCCTTTATCGCTGATTTCAGATAAGTGGCCTTTTTCTAATTCAAACTTGAGTTTGCCATCCAATTGAGCCAATGAAAATTGATGGGGTGCAGCCGGCCAAGCTAACCTGCCAGTCAACTTAACCGCAGAATCTTTAATCCCAGGTTCTATTGATAACGTCTGCGACACAATATCAAACTTATCTGCCGCTAAACTAAGTTCAAACTCACTGCGTTGCTGAGCTTCATCGCCAGAGCCATCGACTTCATCAAACCCATGGGACCAAAGCCCAGTTGCATTAAAATTTAACCCTGCCTTAGTCACATCGATGCGATTAAATTGATAGCCTTTTTCACTGTGAGCGGCATCGAGCTGCAGTCGCCCTAACGGCATGGCGTCAACACTAAATTCGGCAATATCTATCTTCAATTTCGGCAAGTCGGCAACATTGATTATTTCGTCAATGGCAGCTAAAGGAGTCTCAATTTCAGGCGTGAGTGCTAATGCTGGAGCTGACTTTGATCCCACGCTTACTGCCGCCTCATCAGTTAGTGCTTTCTCTGGGGTTACAGTGTGCTCGGCGGTTGGCGGTAACACCAAGATTGAGCTAGCGTCAGCCTTAATGAGTTTTGACGGTATAGTCATCAGCGCAAGCTTTTTACCTTCTACTGCTAAGCCCTGCTGTTTCCAGTCTGGGTACAGGCTTATATCACCAATAAACTGCTCAGAATCGACCTTAAAAAGCCATTTATCCGTCAAAGATGTGGCGTTGAATGCCGCATTCGTTAACGGTAAGCCTGGCAATTCAAACTGATTAATCTTACCGCTAACCTGCAGTAATGGTGGAAAAAAGTTTGCTTTGAGTTCGTTAAGGTTAGGCTCTTTGTTAATTTGAGTTAATTGCTCAATCACAGCAAGCCAAGGCATTAACTGAGCTTTATCTAAGCCCAGTTGAATTTGCCCTTGGTGCTTATTCAAGGTATCTCCGAGTTTAAAGACTCGGCCCAGCATCACATCATAGTGACTCAAACTATTGCCGCTATCGGGAGTGATTTCACCCCAAAATTCGGCGATATTTGCAAGTTTCCCGCTGACGCTCGTCGATTGATTGTCACCTAATAATTCAAGCCCTAAGCCTAATGGCGCGGCCGCGGCTTTATTAAAGGGTGCCGGCAAGCTCATTTCTGTGCCGACTAAATCACTATTAAGCTGTAATTGCAGTTGATAATTGTTGGGTTCAAACACCATAGTCATGGCACCATCCCAGTCAAAAGCACCTTGGAAATAATCAGATAAGGGAGCCACTGCAGTTTGAGGCAAGCTTGCAATCACCACTTTACCTTGCAAATCCAGCGCAAGAGCCAAATGCTGATCCCGCTCTTCTGTAGCAAAGGAAAATTCAATATTTTGTTCAAGTAATTTGGCCGTTAAACCTTTGCCTAACAGCGCTTGGTTAATAAAGCTGACATCCCCACTTAAATTACTGAATTCAAGTTCTGGGCCTGCCAGAAACAAGCTATTGTTACTAAAATTAATATCCCCAGTTATGCGCTCGGACTCACCGTCATAAAGCGGAATGCTTAAGTCAAGCTTGGCCTTGATAGGCCCCCTAACTTGTAAGCTATTTAATGTCTCGCCCACGGTATCTTTAAGGGGAGACGCCTGTAAGACTTGAGTAGCCGCCAGAGCTTGTGTCGCAAGCTCAGCTTCCACTCGCAGCAAACTGTTATCACCCAATACTGGAATTCCCACATAGGCGCCATCGATAGCGACATCTTGCAATTGACCTTTTTCAACCCACAAGTCCATGGCCGCATTTTCAAATAGGGCATTAAGGCGTAAATCATTGATCTCTGGCCAATCGGGCTCGAAGCGATAAACCGCATTCTCTAAGGTGAATCCCGCTTGAAATACTCCAGATTTATCGTCATAGGGATAAGCGCCCAAAGCGCCGTGCCAGACAATATTCGCATCTGGGACCTGGCCTTTTATGATGGCGCCATTAAGGTAGTCGACTAAATCTGGACTCATAGCCTGTAAGGGAAAATAATCACCCAGTGCCTCGGCCTGCTTGATATTAATATTTGCAGCCAAACTAAGATGAGCATCAGGCTTTAAGCTTAGACTCACGGCAGCTGCCAAGCTTAAGTCTTTATTACTCAGCTCCACTGAAGGGATATCTAGCCTTTGTTCATTAAGCTCAAACCGCGCCGTGATGCTGTTGGCATTAAATGTTAATGGCGCCTCAAAGCCGCTGCCAAAATCAAACCGATATTGCTGCGATGGCAGCTCAAGATCCAAGCCTTGATTGCCATAACTTAACTTGGCATCAATAGCGCGGCTGCCAGGTAACGCGCCCGCTTGTTGCCACTCTATGTCCATCAGCTTAGTGTTTGCCACTAAACCCGTCTCAGGGCTATGGAAAACGCGCAGTGGCCCCAGCTTGCCAGACAATTCCAGCATCTGCCATTGAGTTAACTGCGCCTTGCTGATGTCAGGCACTAAGGCTAATAGCGGCGTCAATAATGGCAAGCTAAGCTCGTTGAGATAGCCAAATAACACATCATTTTGGTACTTAATGCCGATATCCAACTCAGGCCAAGCTTGCTGATTACTCATAAGCTCCAGCTGGTGACTACTCACCTGCCAACCATCCACATTAGACACAAGTTCAAATTGCCCAGAATTGAGAGCTAGCTGTTCAGTCACATCGCCTAATTGCCATTGTAATGTGCTGGGTTTAAACGCCAATAAACCTGAGCTCACACTACGATGCTTAAGTTCAAGCCAAGCTTCAAAGTTAAGCTCGCCATCCACTTGAGCGTGCTGAACTGTTGAGTCTAAATTAGCTGCAGCTTGCAACAAGCGTTTGAAATCCAATTCAGGGGCTTTGCCATTCAACCATTGACCCAGATCTAACTCATTGGCTTGTAAATATGCTTGCCCAACTAAAGTATCAGGTTGATAACCGTCACCTTTAATCTCAAGCTTCAGCGACACGCTCTGGGGCGATGTCCCTGACTTATCCATCAGTAACTGACCTTCGCCACGGTGCAGATTAGGGGTGTTTAACCAGACTAAGTTATTAATAAAAATCGGCTTAAATCGCCGTTTATCGCTTAATAATTGCACCGATGCATTAGTGATAGAGAAATGGCTTAACTGCTCGAGTGCAAAACTATAGAGCCAATCTTGAGTAGTAGCAGTTTCGGACTTAGGGCTGTTTTCTGGCTCAGAGCTGTTTTCTGGCTCAGGGCTGTTGTTGCCATCACGGCGAGCTTGATGACTTAAATCATACGCTAGGTGCAAGCCATCAAAAGTCACGGTTTCGATTTGTGGCGACAGGCTGGCCAGTGAATCCCAAAAATCTACTTTCAGGCGCACTTTGTCCACCATCAAGGTAATGGGCAAGGAGTCTTGCGGCGGTATAACCAACTGATTAATATTTAATTCAGGACCAAAGGCACGCCACTGCGCTGTGATGCTGTCTAACTGAACCTGAACTTTATATTCATGCTGTAGATACTCAACCAGCTGCTGACGTACTTCTGGGACATGGGGCAGCAAGCTGCGAATTAAACTCACCAATAATGCGAACAGCAACAGGCCCAAGGCCAACAACTGCCAAGCGAGTTTAATCAGTTTTTGCGGCGCCGATGCCGACACTAAATCATCACCACATCGTATTTGCTTTGGGCGTACATGGGCTCACTTTGCAGTCGTAGCCGCTTACCTATGTAGACACCAAGCTCTGCCAACAGGTGGCTATCATCGCCATTTAGGCTGTTATATACCGCTGGTGAACAATAGATTAAAAACTCATCAGCGGCATAAGTGCTGTTTAAGCGGATCAAATCCCTAAAAATTTCATAGGACACAGTTTCTATGGTTTTCATGCTCCCCGTGCCGTGACAGCTGGGGCATTCTCCACACACAACATGCTCTAAGCTTTCACGGGTACGTTTACGGGTCATTTCCACGAGCCCCAAGCCAGAGAAACCACTGATGCTGGTCTTCACTCTGTCTTTGCTTAACGCTGACTGCAAACTACTCAATACACGGTTTTTATGCTCGCCATTTTGCATATCGATAAAGTCGATAATAATAATACCGCCCAAGTTTCTTAGCCTCAGCTGTCTTGCTATGGCTTGGGTGGCCTCAAGGTTGGTATTAAAGATGGTTTCTTCGAGGTTGCGGTGACCGACAAAGGCGCCAGTGTTGATATCCACTGTGGTCATGGCTTCGGTCTGATCTATGATGAGATAACCGCCAGATTTGAGCTCAACTTTACGTCCGAGTGCTCGCTGAATTTCATTTTCAACATCATAGAGATCGAAAATGGCGGCGGGTCCCGCATAATGAGCAATTTTCTGGGCAATTTCTGGCATAAACTCTTGAGCAAACTGGCTTAGCTCTTCAAACGTCTGGCTTGAATCTACTTGAATATGATCAAGCTCAGTGCCAACGAAGTCGCGAATAATTCGCACTGGCAAGGCTAAATCTTGGTATAGCAAGGTCACGCCCTTACGCTTACGGCGCTCACTGACTTTGGCCCACACTCGGCGTAAAAATGCCGCATCTTGGGCTAATTCATCCTCACCCACGCCTTCGGCTGCAGTGCGAATAATAAAACCGCCATCGGCATCCACGTAGGGCAAGGTAATATTCTTGAGTCGATTACGCTCAGCTTCCACTTCAATACGCTGAGACACACCCACATGGCTGGAATCTGGCATAAACACTAAATAACGTGAGGGTAAGGTGATATCTGTGGTTAGGCGAGCGCCTTTGGTGCCCAATGGATCTTTCACCACTTGTACCATGATATCTTGGCCTTGGCGTACCAGCTCGGCAATATCGCGCACCACGAAATTACGTTTTTCTGTATCAGCGACGCATTCAGTGTGAGGCACTATGTCAGAGGCATGCAAAAAAGCCGCTTTATCTAAGCCGATATCCACAAAAGCCGCCTGCATCCCTGGCAGCACTCGACTAATTTTACCTTTATAGATATTACCCACTAAGCCGCGCTTCATGCGTCTTTCAATATGAACTTCTTGCAATACCCCATGTTCAACTAAGGCGACTCTGGCCTCGGTTGGGGTTACATTGATTAATAATTCTGAGCCTTTTTTATTTTTGGTTTTATTATTCATCTTGCCACCCGCGTTATGCACCCCTAGCGCTTTGTTTACTCAGCACTAGATTGATTAAATCATGGGGTATCAACTTGTTCCATCATCGCCACTAATAGGGCCCGTGTCTCGACTAAAGGCAAACCCACCACTGCGGTATAACTGCCTGAAATGTGACTAACAAAACAGCCCCCTAGCCCTTGAATACCGTAAGCACCGGCTTTATCCATCGGCTCACCCGTCGCTATGTACTGCTGAATATCAGCAAAGGATATTGAAGCAAAACTCACGTCAGTTTGGCAAAGCCGCGAGAGTGCACGCTCCCCATCGGTAATCGCAACCGCTGTCATCACAGTATGAGTACGCCCAGATAACGAGGTTAACATGCGCAGCGCATCTTGGGGATCTGTGGGTTTGCCTAAAAGTTCGCCATCGAGCACCACTATAGTGTCCGAACCGATAACTTTTGGCTGAGGTAAATGACGGCTAAGCTCAAGGCCAGCCTGAGCTTTCTCTAGGGCTAACCGAGAAACGTAATCAGAAGGGGATTCTAATGCTAACTGAGATTCATCAATATCGGGAGAAACCTGAACAAATTGGAATTGTGCTTGGGTAAACCCAGCCTGAGCCAATAATTCTTTACGGCGAGGAGAGCTTGAAGCCAACACCCATGTCATGTTTATCTTACCTTATAACTTCGGCGAATATTACGTAATACCCAGAATACCCACCACCAAATAAATATACTAGAAACAACAGGTTGAAGAAGCTCTATTTTAAACTGAACCCCGCCAACAACGATGAATTCTAGCCAAAATACCACTAGATGATACAAACAGATGAGTGCAGCAATCACAATCGACTGCTGCCAACGTGGAAAGTTTCGTAGTCGCTGGAAATGCAATACCACCACATAGGTGACCAGTGAAAATGCCATGGCGCGGATCCCAAGGTGGGCGCCCAATAAAATATCCAGCACCACACCAAGAAAACAAGCAGTAAGGATGCTGTATCTATGGGGCAAAGCCATGGCCCAGTACATAATAACCATTAACAGCCAGTCTGGACGCCAAAGCTCAACCAAACTGGGTAGAGGCATAATTTGAAACATAACCCCCAAAAATAATGTGACCCATACAATGAGACGTCCATTGGCAATGTGACTATTCATGGTTAGCCTCCACATTTAAAGGAGTAACGTCTTGCTCATCCCCTGGCAGGGTTTCATTCTCGATAAGATGTTCAGGCCAAATCAGTAACACGTAGCGAATTCTATCCAGTGCAGCAAGAGGCTGGGCGGTAATCACGGCATAATTCTGCGCCCCTTCAAGGGATACGCTCATCACTCGTGCAACCGGATAGCCTTCGGGAAATCGATTGCCAAGCCCTGAGGAAACCAGTAAATCTCCAGCAATAATATCGGCGCTTTTTGCCACGTGTCGTAATTCAATAAGATCAATATCGCCTGTGCCATTGGCGACTGCGCGCACATCGTTACGGGTCACTCTAACTGGAATACCGTGGGTGGGATCTGACACCATCAATACTCGGCTGGTCAGGGCGCTAACTTCAATCACTTGACCAATAACCCCAAGGGCATCGACCACAGGCTGGCCAACATAAACTTGATCTTGAGCACCACGATTGAGCACCACATAGTGACGAAATGGATCGCTAGCAACCTCCATCACTTCGGCAACGACTTTTTTTACCGCTAACTGGACAGGGCTACCTAACAGTGCCCGTAAACGCTCATTCTCTTGGCGTAAATGCTCAAAACGTTGTAAACGCTCAGACATTAATAATTGTTGACGTAATAGCTCGCCATTTTGAGTTTGCAGCATGTCTCGGGTCGCTAAAGTATCTGACGACCAATCCATCAGCAATCCGGGTAAATTAGCCAGATACTGCAGTGGACTTAATATCGAGGATAAGGATTGACGAGTACTTTCGAGTTTATCGTTAGCCACAATAAGGGCCACCGACAGAAAGATAGCCAGTGTGAGACGAGACTGATTTGAAATACCGCGAACAAAGATAGGTTTCATTGTTATGCAAGCCTAACCTTAAAGATTTTCTATAAGGTTAGGCTTAGCTACCGAAGATTAATTCTCTTCCGAGAATAGATCTCCGCCATGCATATCGATCATCTCTAATGCTTTACCGCCGCCACGGGCGACACAGGTTAGAGGATCGTCTGCAACCATCACAGGAATACCGGTTTCTTGAGCTAATAATCTGTCTAGGTCACGCAGCAAAGCACCACCGCCCGTCAACACCATACCGCGCTCAGAAATATCAGACGCAAGCTCTGGGGGAGACTGCTCAAGGGCAACCATCACAGCACTCACTATGCCTGATAATGGCTCTTGTAGCGCTTCTAGAATTTCGTTGCTGTTTAGGGTGAAGCTTCTTGGCACGCCTTCAGCTAAATTACGGCCGCGAACCTCGATTTCTAATACTTCATCGCCTGGATAGGCAGTACCAATGGTGTGCTTGATGCGCTCAGCGGTGGCTTCACCGATTAAGCTGCCGTAGTTACGACGTACATAATTAATGATGGCATCGTCAAACTTGTCGCCACCGATACGCACAGATGAAGAGTACACCACACCGTTTAATGAAATGATGGCCACTTCAGTAGTACCACCACCAATATCAACCACCATAGAACCTGTGGCTTCAGAAACAGGTAAGCCGGCACCGATTGCCGCCGCCATAGGCTCTTCAATCAGGTAAACTTCACGAGCGCCAGCGCCCATTGCTGATTCGCGAATAGCACGGCGTTCAACTTGGGTGGCACCCACTGGCACACATACCAGCACCCGTGGGCTTGGACGGAAGAAACTGTTGTTATGCACTTGCTTGATGAAGTGCTGTAACATTTTCTCTGTTACATAAAAGTCGGCAATAACACCGTCTTTCATCGGCCGGATAGCCTGAATATTACCAGGCGTTCGACCTAGCATTTGTTTCGCCGCAATACCCACTGCAGCAACGGATTTATTGGCGCTATTGCGCTCACCACGGATGGCAACCACAGAAGGCTCATTTAGCACTATGCCTTCATCGCGTACATAAATTAATGTATTAGCCGTACCTAAATCGATCGATAGGTCGTTTGAAAAAATACCGCGCAGCTTTTTGAACATGTATTCAGCCCGTTTCCGTGGAGTCAGAAGAAAAAAATCAGCTAACTTTATCAATGCCACCTCATTTCCACAAGGAGGAACAGCGCAACAATGACGAAACAGCGCACTTTTTTTGCTTAATTAATCAAATTTTATTGTTTTTATGCTATCAATCTAAAAAGAGATTAAAAAACAACCGCAAATGCGCTGTTCAAATATTGAGCTGCTAAGATTAGTCGCTGATTACTGTGTTTCCCGCCAATAAATAATTCTGTCATGGCCGCGATAACGACCAAAAAAAGCACTGGCTCGAGGATCGGCCAATGTTGTTGAGCCGGCCGTACTCCTATCCCAATTCCAATACCACTTAAGCCAAGGCTGGACGTTTAGAGGCGCCGTTACTTGACCGCGATAATCATTGCTGCCGGTATTATCCCAAGTAAGTTGTAAGTTGCCGTTTTGCATTGTGGCACTCACAGCCCCCCTTGTGACCAACTGCCCTGTGGTTAATGCTGGGGCATAGTCTTCACTGCCATCAAGTGTCGAGCTCACAGTGGAACAGTCATCATTGGGATTAGTTATCCAAGTGCTGCCATTCCAATATTGAGCGTAGGTCGGCATCAACAAGGTTTCAGATTCTGGCCCATAGGTGTTGTCCATAGTCACGCGCCCATGCCTAAGCTTGGTTGGGGTGCCTAAAGACTTAGCATCACATAAGGCGCCACAAGGAAGAGCCGTTGACCCCGCATGCATATCGCTTACCACCTTGGCATGATCACCATCGTTATCTTGCACCTTAAGCCCTATGGCTAACGACTCAAAAGGGCCATCAACCAGAGGCGGGCTAAGGCGAGAAAAATTGCTGAGCTTAGCGCCCAGATTGGTGCCCGTAATAGTGGCGACGCCTTTAGCCCAGGCGGCATTAGCAAGGCTTGGAGTGGTTAACCTTGAAGATAAATCAACGCCATTATTGGCATTTTCGCCCGCAAGGCTTATGGATGCCTTGGCAAATGCGCCGATATAATTTTGAGTAGTGGAACCTGCTATATTCTTGGCTGTGAGGGTGTAGTCAATGTCAAAGCCCTGATCCATGTAACTGAAAGCATTACAAGCTGCTGAAACACGGCTATTGCTCACTGCAAAGCTTGCTGGTACAAACCGGCCAATATTAGCCGAAGTCCCTTGAGGGATATTATAAAAATTAGAGCCTAAATAGCCTAGCGGCGGATCAGCACTAAAGGTAAACACCCCCACCTCAGGCACCGATTGAGAAACGCTATTGCTGCTGGTCGCTTCAGTCAGATGGTTATATTTCACATTTCCCAGTACACCTAAGGCTCCGCCTGATGGCGCGACTATACTGTGGCCTAATGCAATATCATTGTGAGCATAATTTGGGGTGTTGAGATTGTCGCAATAGTTTGCGTCGCTATCACTTTGCCAAGCTTTGCCCTGAATAACTAACTCAAAGGTCTCAGCGGCTTTTTTATAGACATTGCAACTGGCGTTCCCTGCGCTACAACTGGCATTGGTATCCTTAGCTTTAACACATAAACCCACAGGAAAACTAACAAACTGATCTGAGCCTAACATCACTAAACCAATATCTTCACCTGTGGCATTAAGGCGTGCATCTAGCTGTACTTTTCCGGCATCGGGATAGTTGACGTTAATATTTGCTTTACCTTCTGCATCAAATGCCAATGCAAGCTTGGTTGCTGCACTACTCTGTTTACCAACAGCCGTTGCATTCACAGATACCGATTGACCACTAATGACCGTAGTCGGCTCAACATAAGTACTCCAAAAATCGACGTTTTTGGTTGTACTAGCAAAAGTAGGTACACATTGCAGAGTACTATCCGATTTTTTCACTGCACTAATGGATATATTACCTGTTGGTTTGTTAGCCAACTTATCCGGCACATCAAAAATAAAGCCACTTTCAGCAAAAGTTAAACTGCAACTCGCGGTTGATAAAGCCCCCCCGCCTCGACGACAAAGGGTATTACTGCCCGCTACCGTCGACGGGTTTGAAGATGTAACCCCGATAGTGATAGGTGTAGTGGCGTTATGGCGCAAACCCACTTGGGCGAGACCATTAGTGAAGTTAATGATATTGGTGGCCGCACCGCCAAAATACCAGCCGCCAGTGGCTCTAGAGTCCGGTGATAGATTGGCCTGAACAGGGTCAGTAAATAAATCACAACCCTCATTCTTACAAGCCCTAACGGTCATCACCTCAGCCTTACAAGTTAACGGCGAACTCGTATAATCAAACTCAAAATGGTGCACTTGAGCGCCAATGGGTTCGGACTTAAGCGCACACACCTTAAAATTATCCATCTCGTGGTTGTTGTTGGAGCCACCGGTGGAGCCAGTAATAGACAAATAAAACTTTTCAGGAACCGGCGCTTGGCCCGCAAAACTTAAGGCATTAAATGGCGCAATTAAAGTCACGTAGTCAGCAGGGTTACCACGGTTTTGAGTGTCCCGCAGCACAGATACCATAGCCGTACCCGCCACTCTAGAATCAATAATAATTTTGTATCTATGATTAGGCGCAGCATTGGCGGTACTACGCACATCAATTCTGGGGTTTAAGTCAGCATTGGTGCCCGTAAGGTAGCGATAACTGGTGCCCGCCGAGCCACGAATAGCGACTGCTTGACGCCTAAAACCTGGCCCGCCATTCTTTCCTTCTGTTGGGTTAGAAAAATTACCGTATTCATCAAGCGCAATACCCAGCCAACCACCAGCAAAACCTGCGGTGCCGTTATCACGTTGGGCATAACCTAAAGCGCCACCGAAACTGCCTGGCTGAGGGGTAATACTGGCATCGGATAAGCTAATGGCAATACCATCGGCGCCAGTGCCCGACTGGCTCGACCAAGCAAAATAATCAAATTCAATTTCCACTAAGTTATTTTCAGCAGGGAACAGTCTTTGATACGTACTAGAAGTGGCTTGATTACCGCTGGCAGAAGTGAAGCGTAAGCGCTTTTTATCGATAATTGACGCTGGCAATGAAGTTCCAAGCACCTTGAGCGCCCAATCATCCCCTACTGTTTCTCGGTTAAAGTCATCATTAAAACAAGTTAACGTATCGACTTTTTTCTCAAAGGCAATAAAACTGTAATCTTCCCATGTATGGCGCCTATCGGAGTCGGAATAGGTGTCTTCATCTACGGTCATACTCACTTGCGACGCTGACAATTGACAGCGCCTAAGCCAACCACCATCTCCTCCTCTGCGATTGGTTTTCGCGGCGATAAAAGTCGGCGGTTTCTCAAAACCCGTTAATGCCGTTAAGTAATCACACTGGCTGCTTAAGTCTGTCGCATTTCCGGTATGGGTTTGGCCATTAGAAAACTCAAATCTCACATTGGCATTGTTTAAATTTATCGTGCCAGTGCCCGATTCAACAGCAAGGTAAGCCACGGTTTCATTCTGCAGCTGATTATTCGTTAGATCGCCAGGTTGACAGCGGGTGTTACCGCTGCGCACTTCTGATGCATCAAGCCCCAAGTCGACACCGTTACTGGTCAATTTAGAGGTACTTGTTAGCCAGCAATTATTAATTTGAGTTTGTAGCTGATTCAGCACCACATTTTGACTCGATGGCAAGGCCACTGAGGTGTAAGGACTATCACGGCCAATCAGCGCCTGATTAATCGCCACACTGCCGGCAATTAATTTTTTGCCATTAGATAACTCATAGGTGCCTGGGCTAACGGCGACCCAATGAATAGATGGCATAGGCTGCGATGCCACATAGCTACCTAGGGGGGATGGCGACTCTTTTTGAGTCCAAGTAAAGCCTAATGGGGTAATACCATTGATAAACACAGCCGCAGGGCCATCGTTATTAGTATTGCTGTCTTCTATGGTCGCCATAGCAAAAACAAGCGGAGTGACCCCAAGCTCAAAAGGCTTATCAAACAACACAACCCCTGTACGGGCAGCTAATGCTTCAGATTTACCAAATTGCAGATGGAATGCAGCAGGTGCGACAGGAATAGTACAGTTAGGCACAGTCGTCACATTGGCAACCGTATCAGCAAAGGTTACCCGAGAGCCGCCATATAAGCGCACCTGGTTTGAGGTTATCGCCCCTGTTAATCTCGCGCTTCCATCAAGGGTTGCAGTGCCTTCAGCCACCACATAGGCATTTAAATTAGCCCCACCGTTAAGGGTGAAATTACCATAGTTATAAATAATGAAACGCTCAGCGGCATCGACTAGATTAAGATTTTGATGCCGATAATCATTTTTAACAAAGAAAGTCACTGTGCCTGTGGTGGGAAACACTAACGTCACACCATTACCTAAAGTTAAGGTTTCTATCCAATATTGCCCCGCTGCTAATTCTAATCGACCAGAGTCTGCTGACAGCGTCTTCATTTTATAAATACCACCAGCAGTGGTGAATTTAACCGTGCGATCTGCGCCGCCGCCTAAACTAATATTGCCGTATTCGCCTTGAGGCACTGACACAGTTTTTTCCGCAAAACTTGGCGGCCCAAGGTTGGTATTACTAGTAGAAGTGCACTGACTAAAAGCAAGACGATCGCTGGGGAGTTCAGCCAAAGGCGTTGTGTCCCTACACCACCTATTATTGCCATTGCTTGAAACACAAGCGTCATGTTGATCATAAACACTGGTAGCTGGCAGCTTGCCATTATTAGGGGCATTGAACAAATAAGATGAATTGGCAAAGCCAATCCAAGCATTGCTACCATAACCATTAACACCTTCAATAAACGTTTTGTCCCACGCCGCACTCACTGCTGTTGGCAAGCCCCATAAGCCTGTCAACATAACAAAAGCCATTAGCATGGAGCGGCAAACTTGAATGCGATTAAAAATTAAAGAATTAGTTGCCACGCGCCTCTACCTCCACTTGCCGTCTTACCCGCATAGGTCCTGACTCACAAACCGCCTCGCTAGTAATCCGGTATTGAGTTTCACTGCCCAGCACATAATTTGCGCAAGCTAATGTCACTTTGCAACCACTAAAACCGACACTCGTTGGCGGCGTCCAAGGAGTTGTAACGATAGCGCAATCAGTCACGCCACCCGCTAAAGGAAATAACCTCGCTAATGCGGCATCGGCGCCACTGTTGGCTGTAGCTAACGCACGAGTGCCTAGCACTTCTTGATTAAGGCTATCATCACCATCGCTAACAATATTAATCAAGGCTGACGCCAATAAAAACATCACAGTAATCACAAAAATGGCCATGATCAAGGCGCTGCCTCGCTGCCTATTTGCCATAGTGCTTTTAGTATCATTATGGTTTAAAGAATATTTAAGGGACATTGATCACCTGCACTTGATGGCGATACTGAAAGGTTTCACCTAATACGCTAAACCTAGGTTGTAATTGCACAATCGCATTGGTCATTAAGCTTGCTGGGGTTAAGGATAAAGGCAAGTCATCATTATCGCCTAAATCATTAACAACATGCTGCCCCATCAAGACTTTCACTCGTGCAACAGGCATGGAGCTGGCCGTGGGTTGAACCTCAAGCAGGCCGTAAGCGGCATAGCGATATAAGTCTCCCCCTTGCTCAAAACAATAGCTCACCGCATCGGAGCTGAAATACACTCGCTTGCGAGGAGATGCTGCGGAGAATTGCACTGGAGCGGCAAACTCTAGATCTATGCTATTCGCCTCTAAGGTCACTTTGTTCAAGCTAAAGCGCTTAGCCTTAGCTTGTTGATAAACATCTGCTTCACTCACGGGATAGATTATGGCCCACTGCCCAGCTGCAATACGACTTTGAGCATTATCGCGCATAACCTTGGCCCCATTCGCAACCTGTGTTAATGAAGCGATAGGCATGGTTAAATACGAGGTACTGGCGACAATAGGCACAAACTCTATGCATTGGGAGTTCGTATTACTTGTTAGGCGCACACTGTTAGGCACTGCATTTCTAAGCTCTCGGGTTATGCGTTCAACGGAAAACCGACTCTGACCTATCACTTGATCAACTGAGGATGACTCAACAAAAATACGGCTGCCAAAAATAATAATCCCGTTCACCCCAAGAATAAGCACACCTAATATCAAAATAACTGTCACCAACTCAACCAGAGTAAAACCCTTAACATTAGAGGTCATCAGTAATTACTCCTCAGGGCTTGGTAAGCAATGGCTTCACCATCTGGCGTTGTGACAGTCACAGTAATAAGTTTAGTATTCGCCACCGCGCCCAACACCACTGTGACATTGAGTTGATAATTAGGATAGAAAGCAGCATAGCTTTGAGTCGAGTTAAGCATTAAATCCGTGTGGGTTAAGCCATGGTAATCATCGACATCGTTAAACTCGTTGCGTTTTTCCTCAACGCCTAAAATAGTCTCAGGTCCCATCACAGTGCTACATGCTTCGCCCACTGGATTTCCTCCCTGTGAACTGCCACAGGCAGGCACGCCGCCGTTAGCCTTGGTGTTTTGATCATAACGCTTGCCCCAAATTTCATTCAAAATCCCGTGGGCAAGTTCTGCTGAACGCACTCTATGCAAGCTTTGAGCAGCCCTGTCGGCCTGAGGGAGTAACATGCTCACCATCAAAGTAATAGCAATGCCCATCACCAGCATGCCTACCACTAGCTCCATCAAGGTGAAGCCTGGCATTTTTTTATTGCCGATAGGGTTATTTCGCATAAACATAACCCTCAGAGGAAATACCGATAACCAAGGTGTCATCGGCGACCGTTTGAATGCAATCATTATTGGCGGCGCAATTAAGTTGCGGGCGACCGTTAACATCAAAATCGATATTAAAACTATCACTGCCTGTATTCATTAACACAAGGCGAGCACCGCCTGTTAACAACTGGGCGGCATCGACACGGCTTACAGCCCCAGCACAAGTTGCTGCGGTGCGACTGGTAAAGTGACTCAGTTGATATTGCGTTGGGGTAACGCTTATGCGGTAACATCTGTCGGTATTGTTCATTGCTAATTGCTGCGCCAGTCTAAGCTCACCAAGAAACTCATTGCGCAGGCTGTAAGCACTATAAGATGAGGGGCCAATAAAACGCGGCAGGGCAACAACTGCCAAAATACCAATCAAAATCATCACAGTCACCAGCTCAACCAAAGTGAAGCCTTGGGCATAAGTCATAGATGAAGTCATTGGAACTCTTTTTTCCGCCAAGGTTTTACCGTCCTGAAAGGGAAACACTTAATGTTTTAGTGTCTTACAACTGGTTAAGTATGGCAAATAAATCCACCGACTTATGCCATTTAGCCTCTAAAAAAGGCAAAAAAAAAGCCTGCTAAGCAGGCTTTTTAAAATAAAATGATTAACAACCGTCTGTCGGCCCATTGGTAATTACATACTTAGGTGCTTCTGATAATGTTGGTGAAGTCCCTGTCGTTGCAGCCTTAGCTTCTGCATAGGTTAAGTAGCAATTAGCTGGCGCACCGTGGGCGTAAATTTTAGCCGTACCAGGAGTACCCCCTGTAGCATCAATGATCCAATCTGCCGTTTTAAGCTGAGGGTCGGCTTTAGCATCAAAGCTAATCTCCATACCACCCTCTAAAGAGGCTTTCGTTGCTCGCATATAGCCATTCATAGTATCAAATTCTGCTGCACCACCAATAGATACAGTCCCAGTACCTGATGTACTCCCTCCAAATGCGGCCTTTGAAATCACTAAGCTGTTCGCACCTTGAATAGCGCCTTTTAGCCCCTGTACTGCAGAAAGCCTAGCGTCAGATTGAAAATTAATGAACTTAGGCGCTGCTGTGACAGCAAGAATACCTAAAATAATGATCACTACGACTAATTCGATCAGGGTAAAACCTTGTTGTCTTTTCATTTAACGTACCTTTTTAAAAATATTCTAAATAACTCATCTTTATATCATTACAGAGATTGAGTTCGACTTGGGCTAACACTTAACACTTAACACTTATGGCAAATAACAGCATATTTTATTAGTTATTTCAATCATAAACCTTTAAACCTGAGCGTTAAGGTGTAAACGGTGTCTGTGTGAAACTTAATACTTGTCCCGTGCCTGGGTTGTAAGTCACACCTTTGGCATTGGCTGTGGTCAGATCCGGTTCAGGATCGGCAATCCCTGAACTCTCATCAAGAATAAGTGACGCCACTTGATGGTACACGCATAAATCCAATCCCGTGACGGCTATGCCATCAATACCTGTGGAGCCGCCACCCACGCCGTCTAACATTCTTACCGTATAACGCTGATTGCGAGCATCTAAGTTATATAACACATTGCGCGGTGCACTTTGCAGCACACTGTTAAAGACTTCTTGGCAACTAGCATCTGTCATGCTGGTGGCATCGGTAATCGTGCTACCTGTTGGAAAACCAAAACGAGTATCAAGTGACACTCGGGTGCCGTCTAAAATCACCGAGTTATTACGTCTACCGTCCACTTCCCATTGGGCGCGAACAAAACCTACAGCTGTAGCTAGGCCGCCGGATACCCCATCGACACTGGCATTTTCTGCATCATCGGTCACGTTTAAAAACCGTGGTATCGCCGTTGCCGCCAACAAGCCTAAAATGACGATAACAATAACTAACTCAATTAATGAAAAGCCTTGTTGTTTCAATTTCATACTTGCTCACCTTGGATTAGATATCGATTCAATTGAATCGGTATCGGATCATATATGATTAAATGGCTTATCTTCAATTTATGCCATTTGCGAACTTGTGGCTACATCTTATTGTATATTAGCAGTTTAACTAACTTTAAAAAGTAAACAAGATGATTATTTATCACCAAATTGCCAAAATGTGACCTCTCCAGTCATAGGCTGATAGGTGAGCTTAGCACCGTCTAATGCAATAAACTCACAA
Source organism: Shewanella sp. SR44-3 (assembly GCF_014163735.1). Lineage (GTDB taxonomy): Bacteria > Pseudomonadota > Gammaproteobacteria > Enterobacterales > Shewanellaceae > Shewanella. Next base: position 52,634 of record NZ_JACJDV010000015.1, on the reverse strand, counting down.
CGCTGACTGACTAACTGATATTCAGTATTAACATTGAGCTGCACCAAATCACTGCCGAGCAATTGCTGCCATAATAACTGGCAACCTAAGCTATCTTGCGAATTGAGTTGCGGCCAGCCAGCGTGACTCATAAACACCATCACAGCTTGAGGGCTGTTGTCTGTATCCTGCCCCTGCCATTGCAACTTCATTTTGCTTGGACGACCACTTGATAGCCATTGACTACGGATCATAGGTAAAGTATTGATTAACCGACTATGTTCTATAGCTAAGCTCTGGCTTTTTAACTGTGATACGCTGGAGAAATAACCCCAAGCTAATACCCCAAAAATCATCAGCAGCAATATCAAGGTGATCATCCGCCGATATACGGATAATAAATCGCTTTCTGCTTTTTGCTGACTATGCATGAGTGTCCTGTGCCGTCCTTGACATACTAACCCCCCTTTGCCGCATTGAGCATGTCCCACATGGGTAAGTAAATTCCCAAGGCTAAGACTAATACGATGCAAGCGACAAAACCAATTAACACTGGCTCCAATTTGGCGGTGAGATTTTTTAAATCGTAATCCACTTCGCCTTCATAGAAATCAGCGGCATCATTTAACAATTGATCAATTTGCCCTGTTTCTTCACCCACGGCCACCATTTGCAGTACTAAAGGGGTAAATAATTTACTTTGATTAGATACCCTAAGCATAGATTCACCAGACTCAATCCCCCGGCGCATGCCCACAATAGAATCATGCATATAGGCGTTATCTACAGCATCGGCGACTAAGCTCAAAGCTTGGGTCATGGGCACTCCAGCACTAAGCATCATAGAAAAACTGCGACAATAACGAGACAAGGTGGAGCGCTCGATGATTGACCCAACCGCAGGGATCTTAAGCTTCCATCTGTCCCATTGCTTTTCCCCTTTGACTGTACTGTGCCAATAGCGAATGCCAAAGAACATCCCCACTACAGCAGCCAACATCAGCTGCCAATAATTAACAAAAGCACTGGAAGTTGCCATAAGTAACTTGGTCGCCCATGGTAGCTCAGCACCAAAACGGGAAAACATATCGGCAAATTTTGGGATCACCATAATATTAAGGATAATCATGGCTAGCGCTATCGCTGCCAGCACGAACATGGGGTAACGCATTGCTGACTTAATCCGTCTGCGGGTTTCCTGCTCACGCTCAATATAACCAGATAACTGAATAAACACATCTTCAAGCTTACCGGTATTCTCCCCCACATGGATCATAGAGACGAAGAGCGGGTTAAAAACCTTGGGATGCAGGTTCATCGCTGAGGATAATGGCCGTCCAGCGGTTAATTGCTCAGAGATGTCGTCTAAGGTTGTCTTCATCAAGGTAGAATGTGTTGTTTCTGACAAGCCCGCAATCGCTCGCAGGATAGGAATGCCCGAACGCGTTAGCGAATACATCTGCCGAGTGAATATCTGTAATTCATCAAGGGAAATGCTTGGCTGAAAAAAGCTCCCAAGAGAGAATTCTGCCTTAGGCTTAAGCTCTTTAAGCTCCAGCGGAATAATGCCTCGAGACATCAAGGCATCGGCCGCGCTACTTTCACTGGCAGACTCAAGCTGAGCCATGACCGCTTGCCCTTGAGCATTGCGGCCACGATATTGATATACGGGCATGCTTACCCCTCTACGCCTTGTTGGCTAATAATATCTTCAGATAAAGGCACCTTAGATTCACTCATGTCTTCAATTAACTTCGCCACCTCTTCAATCGTTGTCATCCCTTGCTCTAAATACGCCATGGCAGAATCAGCCAACGGAATAAAATTAGGGCTTTTTAAGGCGGCGCGAGCAAACAGCTGTGGGTCCCCGGAGCGCATCGCATCCACCATCACATCATCGAGCTCTAAAATTTCAAAAACACCAATTCGGCCACGGTACCCCGAACCATTGCAGCTTTGACAACCCGAACCCATTTTCAGATTATCAGTATTAATTTTGGTCTTGTTAATTTTATTAAGCCAGACTAAATCTTGCGCGCTAGGGTGATAATCCTTAACACAATTCTGACACACTTTTCGCACCAATCGCTGAGCAATGATGACCCTTAAGGCACTGGCAACTAAGTAACTTGCAGCGCCCATATCTAGCAGACGCAAGGCGCTGGTGACCGCATCATTAGTGTGCAAGGTTGATAATACAAAGTGACCCGTCAATGCGCCCCTAAGGCCGATTTCAACCGTCTCTTGGTCACGCATCTCACCCACCATGATGACATCAGGATCTTGACGTAAAGTGGTACGAAGTACATTAGAAAAATCCAAACCTATTTTATGATTGACTTGTACTTGGTTTATCCGTGGTAACTGGTATTCCACCGGATCTTCCACGGTAATAATCTTGCGATCAGCGGTGTTGAGCTCACTTAAAATACCGTACAAAGTGGTGGTTTTACCGCTACCTGTGGGGCCTGTCACCAGCAACATCCCATGGGGACGCTTAATTTGATGCCTCACTCTAGCGAGAATATTAGCTGGCATGCCAGTTTCATTTAACGTCAGTAAGCCCGCAGATTGATCCAGTAAACGCATAACCACAGATTCACCGTGATAAATGGGCATAGTGGACATACGGATATCAATTTTGTGACCTTTAACTTCGATTCGAAAACGACCATCTTGAGGCAAGCGTTTTTCTGAAATATCAAGCCCAGCCATTAATTTAAGTCGTAATACCAGCGCCGCTGAAATATTGACTTCATTAAGCAAGGTTTCATGTAGCTGACCATCGATACGCTGGCGAATACGTAGCACTTTTTCACCGGGTTCAATATGAATGTCTGATGCGCGCATCTGCACTGCATCTTCAAAAATTGACTGTAATAACTTAACCACAGTGGTTTCATTATCACTGTCGCCTTCTGTGAGGCTCGCAAGGTCAAACATATCATCGGCGGCGTATTCCTCCTCCAGCTTGCCGGCGATTTCAGCAATTTGCTCAGTGCGGCGATAAAGGTTATCGAAGGCATCCAACAACTGTTGCTCAGGTGCCACTGCAATTCTAAGCTGCCTAGGCGCGACTAAGACTTCAATATTATCTATTGCCTGTAAGTCAGCAGGATCGCTCATGGCCACTAAAACACTATTATCATCACTTTCAATAACTAAAGCGCGAAAACGTCTAGCTTGTACTTCAGGTAAAAGAGCGACCACATCAGCACTGATGGTCTTACTGCGAATATCCAAAAAAGGCAGATTCAACTGATGGGATAAAAACTGCAGCAATTGCTCTTCGGTGATGCATTTAAGGTCGATTAAGGTTCGCCCCAATTTACGTCCAGATGAACGCTGCTCCCCAAGTGCTTGCTGTAATTGTGCTTCGGATATGATCTGCTCTTGAACCAGTAGATCCCCAAGGCGCATTTTTAACTTAGGTTTCATCGACTCTCTCCTAATTCTTTTAATCTATTTTCGATAAATGCTCTAGCCGATGATGATAATCCTGCCCGCTCGTAGGCGGCTAAGTAGGATTGACGCGCGAGAGAGTATTGCTGTTGTGAATCCTGTGCATAGGCAAGCCCCATCCACCATAATCCTTTGTGTGCTTCCACTAAGGTTAATGCGCGGTATGCTTGCTCCGACAGAGAAAATTGACCTAGTTTTTGAGCGATATCTCCTTGAGCAGCCCACTTGTCCTTAGCCCAAACGCCTTGTTCCGGGATAGTCGCTAAGGTGATTAATGCCATTGCTGACGCGCCATTTGAGTGCTGTAATTTGGCTTTAAGTAATACCCATTGCCATGGTTCTGCTGAGTCATTAATGGCTTGTTCAACTAAAGCCATCGCTTTATCTTGCTCACCTTGGGCATAGTAGAGTCCCAGCAACTTTTTACGGGCATCAATCTGCGTTGGGACTAACGCTAACACTTTTAAATAATCAGCTTTCGCTTGGGCTAAATTACCATTTCCTTCTGCGTTTTCAGCGCTGAGCATTAGCTTATTGGCTTTTTGATTAGCCGTAAGCACAACTTCAACCACCGCCATTTTCCCGGCTGATGATGGTGCTTTAACTGCAATTGGCTCCGGTGCTCGCGAGGCATAGTTTACGGTTCCAACAGAGATTGGCTGCACGGGTTCAGATCCTGGCTCTAGCTCTGCTCCCGGTGTTAACTCTTGTTTGTAGGCTTGCTTAAGTTGCTGTTCAGGCTCTTGCATAAGTTCTTGTTCGAACTTTTGTTCGCGCACTTGTACAAGCTTTGCCGCCACAGGCTCTGAAGCGCTGACCTCGGGCGCTATCTGTGCGGTTTTAACTTGAGTTTGCTCAGCTGGGGCAGATATCACAGTTTGCTGCTTCGAAGGCTTATTAGCGACTAAAGCTAACTCATAAGCTTGCTGAGGTGAAGCTCCAACCTCTTTGGCAAAGGCGAATTCGGCTTGGGGCATAATATTTTGCGCCTGAGACAATAGCCACACGCCAGCCACTACGGCAGTCATGGCAATCGTGCCCATTAGCAGATAAAGCGGTGTTTGGCTGCGAGTATTCACTCGCTTTTGCTGAGTCTGATATTGTAATTGAGGCCGCACAAAATCATGTGCTGGGGAATGATGAGCATTCGCCCCCTTGCTGATGACACTGGCATTACTTTGCTCATCCATGGCCACTGTCTTGCTCTTATCCGCTGCTTGCTGACGTTTATCTAAATCTTGTAATACTTGATTGATTAAACTCATAGCCAATAACCCCAAGCTTGAGCAGACACTAAAGCACAGCCCATTAGCAATGCAACGACCAATCCAATGCGCCATCCCACAGTACTGTTACCTAGATTGCTACCTCTAAGGGGTAATTGAGTATCCTGAGTATCCTGAGTATCGGCAATAGCTGCAATGCAGTGGCGGCTCAACACGTTAGCTTCTCCTTGGCTATAACATAGCAGCAGGCTTTTATGGGCGAGAATATTAATCAATCTGGGTATTCCCCTCGCCGCTTGCGTGAGCGTTTTGATGTCTTTGACGCTAAATAAATCAGCGCCTTGATAACCCGCAATCGCTAATCTGTGATTGATATAGGCTTGAACTTCATCCCACTCAAGTGGCCGTAAACAATAGCTAAAGCTGATCCTTTGCCTTAATTGACGAAATTGATGTGTTTGCAAACGCTCATCAAGTTCAGGTTGACCAAACAATACTAACTGGATGAGTTTACGTTGCTCAGACTCCAAGTTAGTCAGTAATCGCAAGGCTTCTAAACTATCATCGGGCAAAGCTTGAGCTTCATCCACCACCAGCACAACTTGCTGGCCTTGTAAACTTAATGAGAGTAAGCGCTTGGTTATCCAAAAAGTGAGCTGGCGCTGATCTAACCCAGTTTGGCATTTAAGCCCTAACTCACACGCTAACGCCCAGCGTAGCTCATCAGGTGTTAGATAGGGGTTAGGTAAATAGGCGCTTTGATACTGCTTAGGCAAACTATTAAGCAATTTGCGGCACACCAGCGTTTTTCCTGTGCCGACCTCTCCTGTGACTTTAATAAAACCTTCACCACTTTCTAAGGCTACTTGCAATACTTCCAGGGCTTCAACATGAGGCTCTAGGCCAAAAAAGAACCCAGTGTTAGGTGTCAGCCCAAAAGGCAATTGCCCTAAACCGAAGTGCGCTAGATACATGCGAAGTCTCTATGTCTACTCGCTTTTCGGATACCAAAGATCCAGCAGATCTTTAGAACGTTTAAGCTCATCTTTCCAAGTATCAATTCCCACAACTGTAGGTTTTAGCATAATAATAAGTTCTGTTTTCTTCATTTGTTTAGAGCGATTGGTAAATAATTCCCCCAATAGAGGAATATCCCCCAATAATGGGACCTTTGAAATCTGCTCGATATTATCACTCTTCATCAGGCCGCCAATAATCACCACATCGCCCGAAGCGGCGCGAATAACGGTATCTGATTCACGAATTTCACTTTGAGCCAGAGGTAGCTCTGAAGATGCACCATTAATTTGAATATCTTTTATCTGCTCACTGACTTTTATCACCGATGGATGCACATGCAAAAGTACATTACCATCACTGTCAATCTGAGGCGTCACGTCCAAAGCAATCCCTGAGAAGAAGGGCGTTAACTCTACTTGAGGCGTAGTAATGGGGTTAGTCCCTGTCACTGTCGTCGAGGATACGTTAGTAACAAAATACTCATCATTGCCCACTTTAATCACGGCTTTTTGATTGTTTGAGGCTGTCACTCTTGGGCTTGAAAGTACGTCCACGTCCCCTTGAGTATCCAAGAGGTTTATCATGGTCGTAAAGTCAGTGCCCTTCACCGTTAACGAAGTCACGCCACCTATCACGCCTGTGATAGTGTCGCCAAAAGTCCCTTTGCTGGTGCTAAAGTCGACGCTGCTGGTTGAGTTTAAGCTATTAGCCCCATTAGGCGCCCTTGTCTTACCTAAGACTTGCTCCCATTGCACACCTTGCTGGTAACCATCAGACAAGGTCACTTCGACTATCTTAGCTTCTAAGATCACTTGGCGATGTAGATGACTTTCGGCAGTCTCAAGGAAGGTTCTTACTTGCCTGATTTCATTTGGATAGGCTCTAATTGTGACCAAACCCGCTTGAGGAGTCACCACAACTTGCCTGCCACCACCTGTATTACCCACTATCGACACTAAGGTTTGCTGTAACTCCCCCCAAAAATCAGACTTGGTTACAGAGCGAATAAATGTGCCATTGGACTGTTCAGAACCACTGCCGCTTGAGCCACTATTATTGTTATTTGAGTTTGAGCTAGAGCCAGAATTTGAACTTGAACTGCTATTATCATTGCCGTCTGAAATTCGCCCCGAGCTGACTGAAGTGAGTGATAAACCTTCTCGCTCCATAAATAAATAATTTAAAGAGAAAGTTTCAGTGCGCATCCCTGCAGGGAACACCCGTAAAATACGCCCTTCACGGCTCACCTCATAACCATAAAGATCTTCAACTACCGCAATCACTTCTGAAAGTGTCACTCCTTTTAGAGACAGAGATAAACTGCCTTGTACATCAGGGTGTACCGCCACACTCAAAGGTGTGCCAGCAACCAAACTGGAAAAGAATACTTTGGCATCGACATCATTAGCCGACACATCAAAACGTTTTTCCTGAGGCAATAAAACCGCTGGCATGATGCCTGCACCACTCAATTCGTTTTGCACATTGCCAGGCATTGCAGCGGGAGGCGGCGTTGCTTGGGCACTGGTTTGCAAAGATTCATTAAGTGAAGCTTTACTGGCTTTGGGATCTGGCCTATCTGTGGTTTGGCAAGCCACTAAACACAGAGATAACAGAGGGGTTAAATATCGAATTGGGGTCATGTTATTATTATCCTATCACTCTGTTATTACTTGAAATAAAGTCAGCTTTCTACCATCTGAGAAGGTGACGTCTTTGTGGCCAATGTGCACCAATTTAAGCCCTTCTATCCGCTCGCCCACTTTCAGGATATGATTATTAATCACTGCGTAATTTTCGCTTCCTTTAATAATACTGCTAAGCACTAAACTCGATTGCTGGGACTTTTCAGCCGAATCCATCATCTGCCCAGCAGGTAAAGTCGGGTCACGTAATGCTTGCCCATGAACGAGAGAGGCCATCAGCACGACTGCAGCCCCTAAAGCAAACTGAGTGCTGGCTTTAGTTATGTTTAGCAACACTGATAAAATCCTTATTAATACTTAGGGTATAAAGCTCCAGCTCAATGCTAGCTTGAGGATGCTTATCCACTTGATAATCTAAACGTTTCCAATAGAGTTTATCTGGCATGGCTTCTACTGCCTGAACAAAATTCAAGAATGAAAAGTAATCACCTTCCAAAGTTAACTTGATGCCATGACTGTATAAATTTAGCTTGGTATTATCATCCTCACCCAGTAAGGCTTGGGGTGCCAAAGAATTAAAACCTAACAATTTTAATCCTTTAACCTTGCTAAGCAGCTGCGCCAGCACCGTAGGCATATAATCAGCGGGGATCATATCTACCATTTGTTGGCTAAGTTCGGCATCCACAAACATTAGCTGTTTCTCTACCGAAGCCAGACGCTGCTTATAATCGGCATCGGGATCTAAAGCTAAACCTTCTTGATACACTGCAATAGATTGGGATGCCATTTGATTCGAGTGTTGCACATCTCTAAGGTGCTGAGCCCTTTGCTGATAATCTAATAGCATAGGCTCAAGCAGCATAAAGCAACTGAATATCACCAACACTAAGCTTGCACACGCCACTAATACTCGTTCGCGCTGGCTTAGCCCATTAAACTTGCTTGCGAGTTGCTGCCACTGTAGCTTCATTTGGCCTCCGCATTATTCAAATTAAGCGGTTTACTACTGAGTTTAAACGCCAAAGGCATATTCTCCCCTCTCTCTAAAGTCAAAGATGAGAATGCATAACCTTTTAGGGTGCGGCTGGCTTTTAAGCGTTCAACCCATTGTGGAATACTCTGGGGGGCTTGTCCGAAACCTTCGAATTCATAGACTTGTTCTTGCACTGAAATACGACTTAACCAAATACTGGCATCGCTAGCCGCCGCTAATTCGGTCAACAACTGCGAATAACCGGGAGTCACCACGGCATTGCGTTGCAACAATTCACCTTTTAAGGCTTTTTTAAGTTGCAACCTTTGTTCGGCTAGTTCAAATTCCCTCACCAAGGCTTGATTCGGTTGGCGCGCGGCAATGCTCGCTTCTAGGGTGGTTTTTTGGCTATTTAGCTCATCAGCTTGATATTGAGCATTATTGATTTGGGTCATTAACCCTTGTGATTGCCAAGAGATGATCGCGCTAATCAGCATGCTTAACAACAGGGTTCCACCAAGTGTAAAACACAGCCGAGTGAAGTTCAGCCTGACTTTGATTGGCAATAAACTCGCAGAGTATAGGTTAACTCGGTTTTTCATCATGCTAGCCTCCTTGCTTGTTCAGCCAAAGCAAATTTAGCTAACTGAGTATCCATGCTGGCATGGGCCACCGCGGTGATTTTTTGGTTAAAATTGGCCGCCAATAATTGAGCTAGCACTTGGCTTTCACCATCCATCAGCAGCTCGATAGCTGCCACGGGCGCTTGCCTAAGTTGGCTTTCAAAGTAATCCATAGAGCGCTGAATTTCTAAGCTTAGGTTATCGGCAATGCCCATTGTGAGCTCATCACTTTTTGCCAAATGCAATTTGGCAAAGCCACGCACACGGCGCTGCATCATCAGCTCGCCTTGTTTGATGACAGTAAGTAACAATTCTTTATCAGGAAGGTGATTTACTACTAAGTGGGCTAATGAATCATTAACGCTCAGATTACTAAAGGCCAGCTCTTCTATGCTAATCCCACTGATGATTAAGCCGTTATCATCACAAGCAATTGCTAACTGACTAAGCACATTTTTTTGTGCCACCACCACATTGAGTTTTCCGCCAACAGCGCTGGATTCGAAATAGTCTAAATGAATATTAGTGACAGGCTCTGACACCATATCCTTAACCGACCATAGTAAGGCCTGAGACAGTTCATCATCAGCTACATTAGGCTTATCTGCCGTCACTAATTGGTAATAATGGTTTGCCAGCACAATTTCTAGCTGTGCTGTGCCGAATTGGGCTGTAATGGCAGCAAAAGCTTTAGACCAATCTCCGTCAACACAAGGAATTGTCAGACTTTTTTCTGGACGTTGCTCTTGCTCAGCTTGATAGACTGATAGGCTGGACTGGGCAATAAACACCCCCAAGGTCAGATCTGTGTTACTGGTTTTCCAGAAAGAAAGTTTTTTCAAAAATCCTTCGACCATTCCAAGTTCCTGTTCCATTTGCTTTGCAAAGCTAACAACATTAAGACAAGCAGCCGATTAAACTGCCAATATTGTCCGCGAAATTAAATCCCATAATAACCACTAATCTTTTAATTTTATAGAAAAATGTTATCGTTCTCACCACAAGATTGACTATAGCATCTTTGATCTATTTAGAAACATTCACAGTATAATTATGGGCTGACAGTCTCTTTTACTTCACCCAAAAACTCCCCTTGAGCAGCACTCACACCTAAGATCTGCAGAGTTTGCCATTCTTCGAAGCTTTCAACACCTTCGGCAAAAACTTGCACTTCTGCGCGGTATAAACCACCTATTAGACTTCGTATAAACAATTGATTTTCTGAACGTAAATGAATTTTTCTAATAATAGATTTGTGTAATTTTACGAAATCAAAATCACACTCTTGAATGTAATGAGTCCCCACAACTTGCTGACCAACATGATCAACACACAGTTTAGCGCCCATCTTTTTCAACATATCTAAATGTGCGGTCAACTGACTTTGATGCTTAACGATAATATCTTCAGATATTTCAAAAATAAGCCGTGACGCCAAGGGTCTGTGCTCTAATAGCGTTGCCTTAAGCCAGCGCATAAATGCACGGCTACTGAGAGAATCTAAACTTAAATTAACACTGTAATTAGCTTTATTCTGCGGCATTAAACTAAAAAACACTCGCTCCAATAATTGCCGTTCGATTTGCGGCATCAAACCACATTTGTTCGCCATAGGGATAAACAAGGTTGCACGAACATCTTTACCTTGATTATCACGAATACGGCTGAATATCTCTTGATGGTGTAGCTGTCTGTCGCTATCAAACACCCCTTGAGCAAAGCTCATTATTCGCTTATTGAGCAGGCTAGATTCCAAGAAACTGCGCCACCGCACCGAACCTTTGGCTATTTCCTCATCCACGGCGCCTTTGTCGTACATAAACCAATTATTGCTTCTTTGCAGCTGCGCGGCTTTGAGTGCCATATCCGCCTCTTCGAGCAATTGCAGCTGATTGTCTCCAGCTTGATAAAACGCCGCACCTAGATGGACAAAATTATCCTGATTAGCAAATTCTTTACCAGCCTGGCTAATGCAAATTTTTAGCAATTTATTAGCCAATTGATCTGCCTCAGCCAGCGAGAGCTGCGGGGTCACGATAGCAAACTGTTGAAAGCTTCTGCGTGTAAAAATGCTATCTCCACACTCGGACAATGCCTGATTAATACTGGCAACCAGCTGAGTTAAAAACTCCCCAATAAACTGATCGCCTTTTTCTTGCTGGGCAATATCAAGATCTGGAAAATCGATAAGGTACATCACCCCATGGGCAATCATCACTTGATCTTGGCTTAATGCATCGAGGCGATTAACAAAAAATAACTGGTTACCTATGCGAGTTTGAGGGTCAAGAAACACATTGGAGCGAATAAATTTATCGAACCTGCCCCGCTCCCTCTGAGCATCTCGCAACTGCTCTAATAATCGCGTCAAAGCACGATTAATTAATCTAGGCTTACCCCGGCCTGCACTGGTTAAAGCTTGATCGTATTTACCATCTAAAATGAGATGACTGCGCACCGCAAGCTCTTCTACGCCATCGAGTTCCTGTGCAAACCAGCGCTGGCCATGGAAAACTAAAGCAAAAATAGCCAAAAAACCGATTAGCAACACCCAATATTCTTGCCAACTTAACGAATGTAAATAAAACGGCGGCACCAGCATTAACTCCATACGCCAATGACTTTGCTTATCTAACACTTGTTTATAGCGCACTCCCTGCTGATATTCTGGATGATTATCATAGCTATACCTAAGTTTATCCCCTTCAAATAAGCGAAACTCCACAGTATGGTAACTTGCCAATAACTGGGGCAGCCAATGGGACAGCTGAGCCTTTGCTTGCCATTGTCCATCAAGCTTTGCATCCAGATCTAACGCGGCATTTTCAAGATGACTAAAGTGCTGCACTTGCTCAGACATTAAGGTGCTCAGATCTTTCACTTGCTGCTGTTGGAATTTGTAAGTGAGTTGAATAAAACTGATGCTGGCGCAGAACAAAAACACAAAAGCCACCGCCGTTAGAGACAGCAGCCAAAAGCTGGTTAGTTTTTTAGTTAGAATTTTAGTGAGCTTCATCTCGCGGCTATCCTGAGGAATATTATTCTTGTTATGGGTGCCTAATCCCCATCACATTAATGATGTAATGGGGATTATGTGAGACTAACATATTGAACAGCATAATTAACCACTCACAATGAAAACAAAAAAGGAGCCTAAGCTCCTTTTTTGTTATTTATCCTCAAGTCGTTATTGGTAGTCAGGCAAGGTGGTAATTTTAGCCACACCTGAATCAATCGCCGCTTGGGCGACTGCACGGGCAACATTAGGCAGTAATCTTGGATCCATAGGCTTAGGCAGCACATAGTCGGCGCCAAAACCAAGTGATTTCACATTAGGGTAAGCAGCAAGTACGCTTGCAGGTACAGATTCTTTAGCTAACTGTGCTAGCGCGTAAACCGCTGCAAGTTTCATTTCATCATTAATGCATGAAGCTCGTACATCTAAAGCACCACGGAAAATAAACGGGAAACACAATACGTTATTCACTTGGTTTGGGTAATCACTGCGACCAGTTCCCATAATCAAATCTTGGCGGATAGCATGAGCAAGCTCAGGCTTTATCTCAGGATCTGGATTAGAACACGCAAATACCACAGGCTTGGGGGCCATCAGCGCAATATCTTCAGCGGTAAGTAAATCAGCACCGGATACCCCTAAAAATACATCCGCATCTTTAATAACATCTTGCAGGGTACGTTTGTCGGTATTGTTGGCAAAGAGGGCCTTATACTCATTTAAGTCATCACGACGAGTGTGAATAACTCCTTGTCTATCTAGCATATAGATATTTTCACGTAGGGCGCCGCATTTCACCAACATGCTCATACAGGCAATCGCTGCAGCTCCTGCACCTAAACAGACAAAAATAGCGGTTTCAATTTTTTTATCTTGAATTTCTAATGCGTTAATCATGCCGGCGGCAGTAACTATGGCCGTGCCATGTTGATCATCATGAAATACTGGCACATTACAGCGAGCAATGAGCTCACGCTCAATTTCAAAGCATTCAGGCGCCTTAATGTCTTCAAGGTTAATGCCGCCAAACGTATCAGCGATGGCTTCAACCGTATTAATAAAGCTTTCTGTGGTCAAATGCTTAACTTCAATATCTGTAGAATCAATATTAGCGAAATGCTTGAACAACAATGACTTACCTTCCATCACAGGTTTAGAGGCCAAGGGACCAAGATTGCCTAAACCTAAAATAGCGGTACCATTAGTGATCACAGCAACCGTGTTACCTTTATTGGTGTAGCGATAGGCATTATCCGGGTTGGCTGCAATTTCTCTAACGGGTTCGGCAACCCCAGGGCTATAGGCTAAAGCGAGATCATGGCTAGTTTGCGCCGGCTTAGTGAGGCAAACCGCCATTTTTCCTGGCACGGGGAATTCATGATAGTCGAGGGCTTGTTGACGAATATCTGACATTTTAACATCCTGAAAAGCAGCAATTAATATGAGGAAGGTCTTAATATATAGCCAGTGCAAGCCAAGCTTGCCACTGAGGGCTTTAAAGATACGCTAAACATCAGGCTTTATAAATCAAAAATTTACTGGTCACATTTGTTTAATAGTGCTGGCTTTAGCTCACACAATACTGCTATGCATAATATTAAAAATCAAACACTTAAAAGATGTAGTTTTATAACAAGATCTAATGCTAAATATCGCAATTTTGTTTTAAAACATGTTAATAATGTTGCCTAAATAACAATATTTTAAATGATATCAGCACAGCGTTAAGAAGTGTAAATACGGAATATGATTGCGAATAAAGCTGAAATTTTTTCAACAAAAAAGGCGCCATAGGCGCCTTTATCGTGAAGAAGTAATTATTACTTCTTGCCAAGCATACCGAAACGCTTGTTGAACTTGTCGATACGACCACCAGTGTCAACAACTTTCTGAGTACCAGTGTAGAATGGGTGACATGCACCACATACGTCCAAATGTAGACTCTTACCTGCAGTAGAGTTTACTTTGATGATGTTGCCACAAGTACAAGTAGCAGTGATTTCTGCGTATGCTGGGTGAATACCTGGTTTCATTTTGGGATACCTTATATTGAAGGCCATGTCGCTCTTCCAACCCGAAGTCGGACACCACATGAAGTTAATAACTGAGTGTTTTAGGCGCGCAATAATACAGTAAGCCCCCATGGCAGACAAGTAGAATTTATCAGCTATCTAGCCCTTCAATACGCTTGCTTATGCCTAGGTAGAAACCTGAGTATCCTAGGGCTTACATTTAATTCTGCTTATCTTTAAGCTTATTTTCTTTGACTAGCTGCGCCTTGGCTAACTGGATCTCAAATTTAAGGGTATCAATCTCTTTATCTAAGTACTGGCTTAACTCACCACGCGTTGGGCAAACAAGCTCTGCATCGACCATTAAGCGCTGAATATCACCTTCGGAAAATGCCTGAGGGTTACTATTATAAATGGCTAACATGGCGCCATAAATATTCACCCGCCAGCTAGGCGCATAATGATTCGCAATCCGCCATAAGGTCTGTCCTGGCTCATAAGGTAAATAACAAACCCCTTTATTTTCTACCCTTTGAGATCCAGCTACAGCCTGAGTCTCGCCTTTATCCGTGGCAGTCTTATCTGACTGGGTTGCAATAGAAGCACGGGAGTCATTAGCAGGATCTGCCTTGACGGCTTCAACTGTTGCCTTAATGGATTGTTGCACAGCCGCTTTTTCCTGAGCCGCTTCTGCGCTGTGATTAGCAAAACGAGTCACAGATGATGCAGGGTTTTGTGCCGCTTGGGCCTTAACATCTGCAAGGCTCTGACTCATGGCTTGTGATTGCACCAAGGTGGCACTTTTCTCTGAATGAGGGGAATCAAACAGCGGCAGCTCAAGATACGTATTCCAACTGCCTCTACGATACCTTTGCACTATTAATTTCGCCTGCTTATCCGTAACCTCTTCGGTGCCCGTCATCATCAAGAGATAGTTATTGATAGGCCTTACCATGAGTTGCTCTTGCTGTTTATCGCTCCCCTGCATTTGTTGGACATAAAAAGCCAATTTAGAGACTTCGTTTTTATCCGCCACTAAATTAACTTTTAATTGTGGGTGCTGGCCTAGTTCGAACTGACGACTATTTATGCTCACATGATCAACGTTAGCCTGCACAGGGAACAGGTATAGACAGGTATAAACCAGTAATAATGCTTTTAATATAAATCCTTTATGCATCTATCTTGTCCTATCTGTTAGTTATTTTTATTAATGATGTTCACTGAGTTACATTGGTAATAGAATCGTTTCAATAAGCCATCATATATTTATAACCCAAGGCATTAGGGTTACACTGAAACAAAATTCATCACCAAAGTATTTTATGTCAGTGTTTGTTGAGCTCGCTTTACCCGTCCCCATGCGACAAAACTTCAGTTATCGCGTCCCCGAGACTTTTACACAAACACTGCATATTGGCCTGAGAGTTAAGGTTCCGTTTGGACGCCAACAATTAATCGGGCTAATTACAGCCATTAGCGATGAGTGCTCACTACCACCGGCACAAATAAAATCCATCAGCGCCATTTTAGACCATGAGCCTATATTACCTACAGCACTTTATAAATTAACCCTTTGGGCAGCAAGATATTATTTTACCAGCCAAGGGCAAATGCTCAGCCAAGCTCTGCCGGTTGCTTTGCGAAAAGGGGCTGACACCCAAGGGCAAGACATCACCCGTTTCAAGCTCACAGAGACAGGTAAACAGCTCGAACCTTTGAGTCTAAAACGCGCTCCAGCACAAAAAAATTTACTAGAAATACTGCTACAACAACCAGACCAAAGCCTTAGCCAAGATGAATTTAACGCCTTAGCACTGAGTAAGCCAGCCCTTAGCGCCCTTGAAACTAAAGGCTGGGTCACGCGGATGCAAGTACAACTCAGCGTTGACTTAAGCTGGCGCGATGAACTCACCTTAGGCGAAACCCCTCACAAGCTCAACAAGCAACAAGCGATAGCCGTTTCGGTATTAACCCAGCAAACGGGCTTTGCCTGCACCTTACTGGAAGGCATCACAGGCTCAGGTAAGACAGAAGTGTATCTGGCTATGATAGAAACTCAACTAAAACAAGGCAAACAAGCCTTAGTGCTAGTGCCAGAAATCGGCTTGACGCCGCAAACCATCAGCCGCTTTAAGCGCCGCTTTAAGGTCGATGTGGCGGTTATTCACTCAGGGCTGACTGACAACCAAAGGTTGGATGCCTGGCGCTTGGCCCGCAGTGGCCAAGCCGCGATTATTATTGGCACCCGCTCGGCGCTATTTACCCCCATGGCTCACCCTGGGGTTATCATCTTAGATGAAGAACATGATGCGAGTTTCAAGCAGCAAGAAGGCGTACGCTACCACGCCCGAGACCTAGCCGTGATGCGGGGTCAGCTCGAAGACATACCGGTAATTTTAGGCACCGCAACCCCTTCACTTGAGAGCTTGCAAAATGCCTTAAGTGGCCGTTACAGCCATCTCGAACTTGGCGAGCGCGCCGGTGCGGCGCAAAAAGTAAAGCAAGGCATTATAGATATTCGCAGCCAGCCACTTAAATCTGGCATGTCCACTTCACTTATCAACGAAATGCGCATGCATTTGGATGCCGGTAATCAGGTACTGTTATTCCTCAATCGACGCGGCTTCGCGCCCGCACTCTTGTGCCATGAATGCGGTCATTTACATGAATGCGACCGCTGTGATGCCTACTTTACCCTGCACCAAGGTCTTAACGAGATTTGCTGTCATCACTGCGGTAATCAATATGCTATCCCTAAACAGTGCCATAGCTGCGGCAGTAGCATGCTCATGGGTCACGGCATAGGCACAGAGCAATTAGAAAAAGCCCTAGAAACAGAATTCCCCCAGCACAAAGTGGTGCGTATCGACCGAGACACCACGAGACGCAAAGGCTCGCTAGAGAAACAGCTTGCGGGGATCCACAAGGGTGAATACAAAATACTGGTCGGCACTCAAATGTTAGCCAAAGGCCACCACTTCCCTGATGTCACCTTAGTGGGGCTACTTGATGTGGATGGCGCGCTTTTTAGTGCAGACTTTAGGGCTCCGGAGCGCTTTGGGCAGTTATACACTCAAGTGTCAGGCCGCGCAGGCCGCGCCGACAAACCCGGCAAGGTATTGCTGCAAACCCGTCAAAGTGACAATGTTATTTTAAGGGATTTATTACGCCAAGGTTACGGTGATTTTGCCCGTGGCCAGCTTAAAGAGCGTCAGCTTGCACTATTGCCACCGGCCTGGAACATGGTGCTATTACGAGCCGATGCTCACCTAGCCGAAGATGCGGATAACTTTTTAAGCCAAGTGGCAAAATTATTGCCCCAAGATAATGAATTTGAAGTCATTGGCCCCATGCCTGCGCCACTAGATAGAAAGGCTGGGCGTTATCGCCGCCAGCTGATTTTTCAAGCCAAGCACAGACAAAGGCTACAACAAGAGTTTGAACAAGCACTGTCTCAGATAGAAGCACTGCCAGAAGGACGGCGCTGCCGCTGGAGTATTGACCGTGATCCACAAGATTTAATGTAAAAAACCGATAAAAAATCAGTTCGCCGTAGCTATTAGTCCCATAAAACGGCTAAAATACGCGGTTCGTCGACATCATTCATTTAATAAGTTAGTGCTAACAAACGCCCATGAAATCACATATTGAATCTTTATTAGAACAAACTATCGAATCCTTTAAAAATCAAGGTATTGTGCCAGCCGATTTTCAAGCTCGCATCCAGGTCGATCGCACTAAAGATAAGAGCCATGGGGATCTTGCCACTAACTTAGCCATGATGCTCACCAAGGTTGCCGGTAAAAACCCCCGAGAACTGGCGCAGCTTATCATAGACAATTTGCCTGCCTCGTCACACGTGGCCAAGGTTGAAATTGCCGGTCCTGGTTTTATCAACTTCTTTATCGACGACAACGCCTTAGCGACGCAGTTAGAGCAAGCGCTCAATGATGAGCATTTTGGGATTATTTTGCCACAAGCGCAAACCATAGTGGTGGATTACTCCTCACCTAACCTTGCCAAAGAAATGCACGTCGGCCATTTGCGCTCCACCATCATTGGTGACAGCGTAGTGCGCGCGTTAGAGTTTTTAGGCCACAAGGTTATTCGTCAAAATCACGTTGGTGATTGGGGCACGCAATTCGGCATGTTGCTGGCCTACATGGAAGAGCTACGCGCCGCCAACGGTGAACAAGCCCAATTAGAATTATCCGATTTAGAAACCTTTTATCGCGCCGCTAAGTTGCGTTTCGATGAATCCACTGAATTTGCCACCCGCGCACGTCAACTCGTGGTTGCCCTGCAATCCGGTGATGAATACTGCAATAAGTTATGGCAGGAATTTAACGACATCTCCCTAAGCCATTGCCATGACGTTTACGAGCGTTTAGGGGTGAGCTTAACCCGCGCCGATGTTCACGGTGAAAGTGCCTACAATGCCGATCTTGAGCAAGTGGTTAAAGATTTAGATGCCAAAGGCTTACTCAGCGAGAGTAATGGCGCCAAAGTGGTATTTCAAGAAGCGTTCCGCACTAAAGAAGGCGAGCCACTGCCGGTTATCATTCAAAAAGCCGATGGCGGTTATTTGTATGCCACCTCAGACTTAGCAGCCATGCGTTACCGCTCTAAAGTGCTAAAAGCCGATCGGGTATTGTACTTTGTTGATTTACGCCAAGCATTGCATTTCCAGCAAGTATTTAGCCTGGCAAAACTGGCTAAATTTGTCCGTAAAGATATGCAGTTAGAACACACAGGCTTTGGCACCATGAACGGTGATGATGGTCGTCCGTTTAAGACTCGCACAGGTGGCGTAGTCAAGCTGGTCGACTTACTCGATGAAGCCAACAACCGCGCCTTAGAGTTAGTTCGCAGCAAAAATCCAGACATGGATGAAACCACCTTAACTGAAATCGCCCGCGTGGTCGGCATAAGCTCAGTGAAATACGCTGATTTATCGAAAAATCGCACCAGCGATTACATCTTCAGCTTCGAGCAAATGCTAAGCTTTGAAGGCAATACCGCGCCTTACTTGCTGTACGCTTATACCCGCGTTGCCGGTATTTTCAAACGTGCTGAAGACATAGATTTAACCGATGCCAAGATAGTGTTAGATCACGATAAAGAAAAAGAACTGGCCACCAAGCTCGCTCAGTTTGGTGAAACACTTTATAAGATGACCGACAAAGCACAGCCAAACATGTTGTGTAACTATCTGTATGAATTAGCAGGTGCTTTCTCAAGTTTCTACGAAGCCTGCCCAGTGTTGGCCGCCGATACCCCAGCACAACAAAGCAGCCGTTTATTGCTAGCAAAACTCACCGCCAACACCCTCAACAAAGGACTTTCACTCCTTGGTATTGAAACCTTAGAGCGGATGTAACCATGAGCCGCGACTACGCAAACCGCAAACCTGGCGCCAAAGCGCGCCAATCGAAGAAGAAACCCACTCAAGGGACAAGCTTATCCTTTGTGCCGCTCGCTTTAGTAGTAGTATTGCTGGCGGGTTTTGGTTATTTTCTTTGGAGCATCAATGGCAGTGCTGGTGATACTCCTACTGCCCCTAAAGCAAGCGCGGCACAGGAAAAAATTACCGAGAAAGCTAAACCGAAAAAAGACCCCAATGCTCTGCCACCTAAACCGACAGAGGAATGGACTTACCTTAAAGAGCTAGAAACCAAAAGTGTCGAGGTCGATATCCCCGCCGAAGCCATGGTGTCTGCTGGGCCTTATCAGATGCAGTGCGGCTCATTTAGGCAAGAGTCACAAGCCAATCAGATGAAAGCCATGATCGCCTTCCAAGGCATCAATGCGCAGGTGCGTCAGTCTTCTGGCTCTAATGGAGTTTGGTATCGAGTGATCTTAGGCCCTTACGGCAATAAACGCGCCGCCGAACGCAACAAACACACGCTGCAAAACGCCAAAATCAACGGCTGCCAGATCTGGCTCTGGCAATAGACAGTCGCTGGAAAACCGCCGCGAGGCTAACAGCTAAAACAAAAAACGCCCAAGCTAACATCAAAAAAACGCTAACCTCAGGTTAGCGTTTTTTATGTCCGCAAAGGCAAGCAAGCTCATCTTTACGAGCAGAAAATGAATAAAGGTGCCGTAAAATCCATCAATACAAGCTGATACCCCGCCATACAAAACTTGCCATGGTTCACCTTTTCAGTTTTTGAGTGCCCATTAGCCTTAAAAGATGACGGCCTATCTTTGCAATCGGGCTATATCTCCAGAACTCAGGTCAAACTCATTTGTGGACATAAACGGGATTGAATTCAAGCCAAAATTTAACAATGAGTAGCTCAATTAATGCCTGTTGATAAAAGCTGAATGGTAACACTGAAGCTAATGAGAGGGTGTTGGACTAAATGACTTGAGTCTATCTCTTGGATGAGGCAGCAGGGATGCTGCGCCCGAGCCCACAGGGACCTTTTGTACCGTTGAACTTTTTCAGTAAGAATGGGCGTCTCTCAGGACGTTAGTCCAATGCCCGAGGTAGCCAATTAAGCTAAATAAAAAGCCTCGCTGTGAACACTTGCGAGGCTTTTTGCTCAATGGGGTTTATCTCTTTGGGTTAAGCCGTCACTTCCGCTGCTGGTGACTCGCTTTCAACTAATGGCTCTATCTTGAAGTTAAAGTAGGCGTAACCTGCGCTAACAAAGGGGCAAATAAGGTTAAAGAAGGCAAAGGGTAAATAGGCAATGGTAGCCACACCTAAGGTGCTGGCCATAAAGGCGCCGCAGGTATTCCATGGCACTAATGGGCTGGTGATGGTGGCTGAATCTTCTAAGGCACGGCTTAGGTTGACCGCGGCCAATTTACGCTTAGTGTACTCAATTTTTAACATGCGTCCAGGTAACACAATGGCGATAAACTGATCTGCGGTGATAATGTTAGCGCCGATACAACAGGCCAAGGTGGTGATAATCAAACTGCTAGCACCTGTGACTAACTTAAGAATGCTCTCAAGAATGCGGCCCAGTAAACCTGTCACTTCCATCACACCACCAAAGGCCATGGCGCACAAAATTAACCATACCGTGGTCACCATGCTGCTCATGCCGCCTCGGCTCAATAGGCTGTCCAATACCGCATCGCCTGTGTTGGCCACGTAGCCATCAAACATGGCTATCCAAATGCCTTTTACTAAAGCAACCATGGATGGCAAGCTGTCATCGTGAACAAAGTTAATCACGTTATCAAATTGAAAGACTGCTGCTGATATCGCTCCCGCTAAGGTACCTAAAATCACCGTAGGGAAGGCTGGCATCTTCTTATAGGCAAGAAATAGCACCACCAATAGTGGTAAGAGTAAGTGCACTCCTGGCTGATAGGTACGATCAATTAAGGCTAAGGTTTCAGCTAAGCTGGTTTCAACTTGGGTGGCTTCAGCATTTAAACCTAAGAATAAAAATCCAATTAAAGCGATGATGATGCTTGGGACTGTCGTCCAGGTCATGTGGCGAATATGACTAAAAATATCTGTACCAGCAACGGCTGGCGCTAGGTTAGTGGTGTCTGACATGGGCGACATTTTATCGCCAAAATATGCACCACTGATGATAGCACCTGCGGTCATTTCTACATTAAGTCCCATGGCTGAGGCTATGCCCACCAAGGCGATACCTAAGGTTCCTGCGACCGTCCAAGAGCTACCGATACTCAAAGCGACCACGGCGCAAAGCAAACAAGACGCGGCGTAGAAATAATCCGGGTCTAAAATCTGCATGCCGTAATAAATCATGGTTGGCACAGTGCCGGATAAAATCCAAGTGCCAATCAAGGAGCCAACGCTGAATAAAATCAGCAAGGCCCCTGTGGCAACGCCAACACTGCGCACCACGCCTTTTTCCATCTCATTCCAGCTGTAGCCATTTTTGTAGCCTATGACAATCGCGATACAGGCGGCAAGAATAAGTGCGATTTGGTTAGCACCCGATGAGCTGTCCGATGAGAACAAATACACAGCAGCGCCTAGCATTAACACTAAGGCGATGATGGGAATTAATGCATCGAGTAAAGTGGGGCGTCTATGGGTATGCGCAGGCATAAACTACTTCCTATTATCATTATTATAAGTATGGTTTTGGCAAAGCTTGGAGGCGGTAACAATGCCACTTGAAAAGTTGTTACTAAGTTTGCAGTCTGGTTACAGGCTTGTGACAGTCGCTATCCTGACACAGTTTTGTGATCTAAGTCGATGTTTGATTTGACTCCAATATCAGAGCCAGAAAGAGTTTAAGCCCTCTGTTCGAGTAAATACCCGCCGATAACCACTAAATATGCACAATTCCGTGACAGTTACGACTAAGCATGCAATTTGAACTGAAAAACTTATTGCGACTATGTTAGTAGGTGAATTCTTCCATATTTAGTTGAGTGTTTTTTAAGCCTAATTAGGCCCAGCTCGTTGTATTCTCATTTTTCGTCGATGTGATTGTGAGCTTTAATACTTTAATGTACTCAGGAGATTTAAGTAGACTTACCATGAGGCTTGAACCTAGTTGCATCAGTAAGCTTTCCATAAAATTCGTCCCCTAACGCCTTAATCGCTAGAAATAACAAACCCCGAGATGCGCTAGGCATTTCGGGGGTCAATATTAATTTAAAGGTAAATACTGACTTTTAACTAGCTGCCAGTTTTCAACATTGGAACCTAGACTTGCAGCTCACGAGCAATAGCACGATAAGCTATGTCGGTGCGAAAATACACCTCATCCCAGTGCACGGTTTCTACTAAGGCGTAAGCGGCTTGCTGCGCGGCCGTCACTGTATTGCCAAGGGCGGTGGCGCATAACACTCGACCGCCATTAGTGACAACATGGCCATCCTTAGTAGCCGTACCTGCATGGAATATCTTGGCATTATTATCACCAAGACTTAACCCTTCAATGACATCGCCTTTGCGGTACGTATCAGGATAACCACCCGCAGCCATGACCACACCCACAGCTGGGCGCTCATCAAACTCGGCCGTGACCTTATCTAGCTCGCCACGGGTGGCGGCAAGGCATAACTCAACCAAGTCAGACTTAAGGCGCATCATGATTGGCTGGGTTTCTGGGTCGCCAAAGCGGCAGTTATATTCTAATACTTTAGCGCTGCCATCTGGGGCTATCATAAGGCCAGCATACAAGAAGCCGGTATAGACATTACCTTCTGCCGCCATGCCATCCACTGTGGGGCGAATAACATTTTCAATAGTCCAATCATGCACGCTTTGAGTTACCACAGGCGCAGGTGAATAGGCTCCCATACCGCCAGTATTAGGGCCATTATCGCCATTATCACGGGCTTTATGATCTTGGCTGGTCGCCATGGCAAGGATATTTTTACCGTCTACCATCACGATAAAGCTCGCCTCTTCACCCCTTAAAAACTCTTCCACCACTACCCGAGAACCCGCTTCACCGAACTTATTTCCAGCTAGCATATCCTCGATGGCAGCATCAGCCTCACGCTTATCTTGGGCTATGATTACACCCTTGCCCGCCGCCAAACCATCAGCCTTAATAACGATTGGGAAGCCTGTTTTTTCAGTCACTTGCGCAACATAAGCTTTGGCTGCATCGATATCAGTAAAGTTGCCATAAGCTGCGGTAGGAATATGATGACGAGCTAAAAAATCTTTGGTGAAAGCCTTTGAGCCTTCAAGCTGAGCCGCACCTTGGGTTGGACCGAAAATAGCTAAGTTAGCTTCATTGAACGCATCGACAACCCCTAACACTAACGGCACTTCTGGGCCCACTATGGTGAGCTCAATGTGATTGTCTTTGGCAAAGGCCACTAAGGCTTGAATATCTGTGACGTCGATGGCCACATTTTCAAGCTTAGGCTCAAGGGCCGTGCCGGCATTACCCGGCGCCACAAACACGGTATCAACTTGCGGGGACTGCGCCGCTTTCCAAGCTAAGGCATGCTCACGACCGCCACCACCGATAACCAATACTTTCATTTTTATCCTTTTATAGCCGCGCTAATTCGTTAAAAAAAAATGTAAATAACCGCTTCCCTAATATGTCTAACAACCGACTAGAAAAGCGATAGCCTTAGTTAACATCGGCATAAATTAATGGCGGAAATGGCGCATACCGGTAAACACCATGGCCATACCGTGCTCATCCGCCGCTTTAATTATTTCTTCATCGCGAATAGAGCCGCCCGGTTGAATGATGCAGCTAATACCAGCCGCTGCGGCAGCATCGATACCATCACGGAACGGGAAGAAGGCATCCGATGCCATTACGCTGTTTTCTACCACTAGGCCTTCATCACTGGCTTTAATGCCGGCGATTTTGGCGCTGTAGACTCGGCTCATTTGGCCAGCGCCCACACCGATTGTCATGCCTTCTTTGGCGTACACTATGGCGTTAGATTTAACAAATTTAGCCACCTTCCAACAGAAGAGTAAATCCTTAAGTTCGGCTTCCGTGGGTTGACGCTTAGACACGACTTTGATGTCAGCTAAACCCACCATGCCTTGATCTCTGTCTTGCACTAGAAGGCCACCATTAACCCGCTTGTAATCTAGGCTTGTGGTTTTTGTGTCCCATTTGCCGCATTCAAGTAAACGCACATTGGCTTTGGCCGCCACGATATCGCGGGCCGCTTGGCTCACGCTCGGCGCTATGATGACTTCAACAAATTGGCGCTCAACGATGGCGCTTGCGGTTGCTGCATCTAACTCGCCATTGAAAGCGATAATACCGCCAAAGGCCGAGGTGGGATCTGTCTGGTAGGCGCGATTATAGGCATCGAGCAAGTCTTTACCTAGCGCCACACCACAAGGGTTAGCGTGCTTTACGATTACGCAGGCTGGGCCGTCGAATTCTTTAACACATTCCAGGGCAGCATCGGTATCGGCGATATTGTTGTAAGACAACGCCTTACCTTGCAGCTGAATAGCGCTAGCGACAGACGCTTCATCTATCTGCGGATCCACATAGAAAGCCGCTTTTTGATGGCTGTTCTCACCGTAGCGTAAATCTTGCTTCTTGATAAATTGGCGATTAAAGGTGCGCGGGAAGCTAGAGGCCTGGTGCAGAGCTTGTTGCTCGTCGCTGGTATCATTGCCCATTGCAACGAGCTTACCGAAGTAGTTGGCTATCATGCCATCGTAGGCGGCGGTGTGCTCGAAGGCGGCAACGGCGAGTTCAAAGCGGCTTTTAAGGGTCGTTGAACCTTGGTTAGTCTTCATTTCCGCTAATACGCGAGCATAATCACTCGCGTTAACCACTATAGTGACGTCTTGATGATTTTTAGCCGCAGCGCGCACCATGGTTGGGCCGCCAATGTCGATATTCTCAACCGCATCGGCCAAGGTGCAATCTGGATTGGCCACTGTGCTAGCGAAGGGATATAAGTTCACCACCACAAGATCGATTGGCAGTATGTTGTTTTCAGCCATCACGGCCTCATCCTGACCACGGCGCGCTAAAATGCCACCATGAATTTTGGGATGTAAAGTTTTGACCCGACCATCCATAATTTCCGGATGCCCAGTGTGATCTGACGCTTCGATGACAGGGAGACCATGCTCGGCTAATAAACGCGCCGTGCCTCCAGTAGACAATAATTCAACACCATGAGCATGCAAAGCTTGGGCAAACTCAAGGATCCCAGTTTTATCTGATACGCTTAACAGCGCGCGACGAATAGGTCTGACAGTATTCATGTAGGTACAGGGTCCACTTCTTTTGGTTGCAAGGATCTTTCGGAAAATAGAACTAAAACTTGCCGTTCTACTTTCCAAAACCCCCTTATGCCCTCAGTGAAGCGGGCGTATTTTACCGTAAAAGCCTTTCTGTGAGTGTACTTTCTGTGTGATTACACAATATTGAAATCAGAACAACCAAGTGGACTTTACATTACCTCAAACTGTGAGTAAAAAATCTTGACCTTAGATTAAACTCTAAGGTTTATACTCAAGCTATTATCACTTGTCATCCGCTCAATTTTTGGAGGTCGCATGTATCGTATCGGTGAACTGGCAGCCCAATGTGACATCAAAGCTGACACCTTAAGATTCTATGAAAAACACGGACTATTAGCGCCATCAAGCCGCTCTGATGCGGGTTATCGACTCTATAACGATCATGATAAGGCCCGCTTAAGCTTTATTATTCGTGCTAAAGCCGTGGGGTTTACCTTAAATGAAATTGCCGAGCTGCTGTCCATTGAGCTGGATAAATCCAATTGGGCCTGCGCTGATGTTAAAGGCATGGTGGACAGTAAGCTTGTGCAAGTACAAGCCAAAATCCAAGAGTTGAGTCATTTCGCTAACTCATTGCAAAGTTTATCAAACGCTTGCTGCGGCGGCCCTGAAAGTGCAGAACATTGCTCTATTTTGGAAGCTTTAGAATCGACGAGTAAAGATCTTAATCCTAAGCAAGAACATGGGCATACACACACTCATATACACAATACTGGCGCGCATGCATCAGCTCAACAACCAAATTCACACAAACAGGAGAGCTAATCATGTTATTAGCTAATTTTACTGAACTCTTTTTAGAATCGGCACCATGGTTATTGTTAGGTCTGATATTAGCTGGGCTACTCAAAGTCTTTGTGCCTATGGCGTGGATGCAAAAACAGCTCGGGGGTCACGGGGTTAAATCTGTGGTCAAGGCGGCCTTAATTGGTGCGCCGCTACCCTTATGTTCTTGTGGCGTTATTCCCGCTGCCGTTGGGCTGCGCCGCTCTGGCGCCTCAAAAGCGGCCACCACTTCATTTTTAGTCTCCACCCCAGAAACCGGCGTTGACTCGATTACCGTGTCTTATGTGTTACTCGGACCTTTTATGGCCATCATCAGACCCATAGCCGCCATTACTAGCGCCATAGTCGCTGGGCTTTTGGTTGGTAAAGATGAAGCTGAACCGAGTAAACCCGTAGCAACGTCTGCACCGGAAAGCCCCAGCAATATGGCCGCAACGCCTTCAAAAAGCAGTTGTTGTGCCAGCAAAGCTAGCCCAGTGGTTATCGCAGAACCTTTGGTAAAACCTAGCAGCAGTTCATGCTGTGCCAGCACTAAAACCGATACTGCGGCGCCAGAGTTATTCACTGAAATCGCAGCTGCGGCACCAGTAAAAACCAGCTCATGCTGCGCAAGTACAAAAACGGCAACTGAAACTGCAGTACCAAGCGCTATCCCAGATACTGAGATAACCAAAACCAGCTGCTGCGCAAGCACTTCTGAGAGTAACAATGTGAGTAAAGAGGCCCACTCTCACACTGAAAGTACAGATAGCGAGGCTTGCTGCGCAGCCACCCAAGACACAGCGACCGAGCTTAAAGATAAGTCCATTATCAGCCGCATTGGCACTGGGTTACATTACGCTGCCACGGATTTAGTTCGCGATACCACCATGTGGTTATTGGTGGGGTTATTTTTTGCAGCATTAGTGCAAACCTACGTTCCTACCGACTTCTTAGCTCAATGGGGCGATGGCATCTTAGCTATGCTAGTCATGGTAATAGTGTCAGTACCTATGTATATCTGCGCCACAGCTTCAACGCCAATAGCCGCTGGTTTATTATTAGCAGGGGTTTCACCTGGCGCGGTACTGGTGTTTATGATGGCGGGGCCAGCGACTAATATCGCCACCCTAGGCGTGGTGGTAAAAGAGCTAGGCAAACGCGCCTTGTTTGGTTATTTAGGCGGCGTGCTAGGTGTTGCCTTAGCCTTTGGGGTGTTGGTGAACTATCTTGTGGATACGTTTGGCTTCGTGGTAATGCCACAAATTGGTGAGGAACATGCTTTGCTGCCCCATGGCCTAGTGGTGACTTCAGGTATTATCTTGGCAATATTAATGGCTAAAGTGATTTATGATAAAATCCCAAAGAAAGCCCTAAGACGAGATTGCTGTTCATAACGCCCCTGCTTGTATGAGCACAAAATAAAATACCGAGCCAAGGCTCGGTATTTTTATGGGATACTTGTTACTCCCGTTTAAACATTTAGCACAAAAATTACCTATCAACTTGATATCAACTACATACCAACTAACAGCGAACGGTATAGCCTAGAACACCTAAGACTAGGTTAACGCCATACCTAGATTGCAGAGAAAACTAACATAACATCCATAACATCTTGCTGCTTAGCTTCTACTCTTACTTTATTGCTTGATATTAGCTTCCTGATAATTGTTACTTTTTGGCTTTTTCTAAAAATACTTGTGGATTTTTCTTTGCTTGCTTAGCGGCACGTTTTTCCTTAGCGGATAACAGTGGCTGCTTTTTAGTATCTTTCTTAGCGTTTTGTCCTTTACTCATATTCGACTCCAATCCTCTAGATTAAATGTATAAGCCAATGGTAAAACTCTAGCAATAAACCTTGGCTAAAAGCCTAGTGAAACTGCACAAACTCTAAAAACAGTAAAAAATTCAATAGCAAAAGTGTGAAATCCCGTTCCTTTTATTAATGTTCAACAACTCATACTAACACTAAGTCCCAATTTTTTGCCTAGGCCTTACTTAGAATAATTAGTACTAAAGATAGACCTACAATGTCTAAAAAACAAACATTTAAAGTGTAATTATGGCATCGGAAAATTGATTATCGCGATAATAGTCATTATTATGTCAAACTTTAATAGGCAGCACACTCAGCCTATGACCCTATTTATTTTCTCCTAGGATTTATCATATGCAATTCTCATTTCAAAACCCCACCAAAATTGAATTTGGCCAAGACAGCATCAAGAGCCTTAAAGCACTTTTACCTTTAGAAAGTAAAGTGTTACTTGTTTATGGCGGTGGCTCAATTAAACGTAATGGTATCTATCAGCAAGTCATGACAGCCCTTGAAGACCATAACGTGATGGAATTCTCAGGCGTTGAAGCCAACCCCACATACGAAACCTTAAGCAAAGCCGTTGAGTTAGTTAAAGCTCAGGGCATAGATTTTGTACTGGCTGTGGGCGGCGGCTCTGTTATTGATGGTTGTAAGTACATAGTCGCGGCAAGTTGCTATGACGGCGATGGCTGGGACATTCTCACTGGCGCCCATTATTCAGATAAGGCCCTGCCATTAGGGGTAGTATTAACCTTGCCCGCTACAGGCAGTGAGTCCAATGCCGCTGCCGTTGTCACCAAGGCAGCCACTCAAGATAAGCTATCTTTCTACAACGATATTGTGCGCCCACGCTTCGCTATTTTAAATCCAGACGTGATAAAAACGCTGCCTGAAAGACAGCAAGCTAACGGCATAATAGATGCGTTCATTCATGTGTGTGAGCAATATTTAACTCTAGAAGCCGATACTTGGGTGCAAGATGGTTATGCCGAAGTATTACTGCGAAATCTAGTGAAATTGGCCGCGCAATTTGAGCAAAGAGATAATGACATTTGGCGCGCCAACCTAATGTGGACCGCTAACCAAGCCTTGTATGGCTTAGTCGGTAACGGCGTGACCCACGATTGGTCAACTCACATGATAGGCCATGAGATCACGGCGATTTATGGTGTCGATCACGCTCGCACCCTGACCATAGTTCAGCCTTCATTGCTGCGCAGCCAAATTGAATACAAACGTGGCAAGCTAAATCAGTTAGGCAGCCAGGTATTTAATCTGGCTCAAGGTGATGATTTAGCCGAGCGCGCTATCGATGCCCTAGAGCAGTTATATAGCAAGCTTGGCCTGCCTGTGCGCTTAAGCGAGGCTGGGATCAAGGATGCAGATGCCGTAGATAAACTCGTTGCAGCATTGGAAAAGCACGCCATGACAGCCATTGGTGAACACAAGGCGATTGATATTGCCACCAGCCGCGCCATCTTACTTCAAGCGAGCTAACGCGCTTATTGGTATGCCATTAATCTAAAGCCAATTCATATTGAATGGCTTTTGTGCTTAGCGCTAAGGATGGGCGCCAAGCTTATTTACCGAGGAATAGATAATGTCTGATAAACCTTTTAATCCTTTACTGTTAGAAAACCAATTGTGTTTTTCTTTATATGCCACCTCCCTCGCCATGACTCAGCTCTACAAGCCTTTATTGGATAAGCTGGGCCTAACCTATACTCAATACCTCATCATGATGGTGTTGTGGGAAAAAGATGGTTTAAAGCTTAATGAGATTGGTGAGCAGTTGGGGCAAAAATCTGGGGCTCTGACTCCAGTTATCAAACGCTTAACCGCCGATGGTCTTATCAGCCGTGAGCGCTGCCCTAACGATGATAGACAGCTTAAGATCAGCTTAACGCCCATGGGCCTTAGCCTTAAAAAACAGGCTTTTGAGGTAAACAAGTGCATGGTTGATAACTGCATGACTGATAGATCTGAATTACTAAGCCTTAAAAATCAGTTAGATGAATTAAGATCTAAGTTATTGCGATAACTATTTTAACAAATGGCTTGCTCAAAATTAGTTATCGCGATAACATAATTCCATTCTCAAGGATGAAACATACCTCTGCGATGTTTTATCTGGTCAATTTAGTATCAACTCATTATCAATGCCTAACAAGCTAGGAGCACGACATGGAACTTATTTATACAGCACAAGCGAAAACAACTGGTGGCCGTGAAGGTCGCTCAATCTCTTCTGATAACAAGTTAGACGTACAGTTAAGCACCCCAAAAGAATTGGGTGGCGCAGGTGGTCCAGGCACCAACCCTGAGCAACTTTTTGCGGCAGGTTATTCAGCCTGTTTTATTGGTGCGATGAAGTTTGTTGCAGGCCAAGATAAAATCTCTCTGCCTGCTGATTTAAGCGTGACTGCTGATGTGGGCATTGGTGGTAATACTAAAGGCGTCGGTTTTGCGATTGCAGTCGTACTTAACATTAGCTTACCGTCAATGGACGCCGATGCTGCAAAAGCCTTAGTCGAAAAAGCGCATCAGGTGTGTCCATATTCGAACGCTACCCGTGGCAATATCGATGTTGAGTTAGTGATTAGCCACTAATTACGCACTCATCAAGCAATAAAAAGCAGTAAGGTGTTATGCCTTACTGCTTTTTTTATGACTATCGCTTAACTCGCTCGATTAAACTTAGCGATTAAACTTGGCGATTAATCTAAGCGCTTAGAAAATCTTAAGCTAGCGACCAAAAGACCCAAACAAGTAAATCCTAATAGCCACAGTGCATCGAAACCGAGATCAAAAACTTGGGCATCCCTTAATACTATGGCTCTAGACATGCGCATAAAATGCGTGGCAGGTAAGGCTTCGGCTATCCATTGGGCCGCTTCTGGCATGGTTTCATAGGGAAACATAAACCCCGATAGCAAAATAGAAGGCAATAATACAAACACTGTGAGTTGCATCGACTGCAGCTGCGTTTTAGCAATAGTCGATATCACTAAGCCTAATGTCAGGCTGGCAAAAATAAATAGCATTGACGCTAAGGCCATGGAGTCAAGCCCGCCGCGAATTGGCACATCGAATAACACATGTCCAGCGGTTAAAATGATGCTCACTTGAATAAACCCCACCAGCACATAGGGTAATATTTTACCTAGCATCAGTTCCATGGGGCGCACGGGGGTGGTAATCAAAAACTCCATATTGCCCTGCTCTCGCTCCCTAACAATGGCAGCTGAGGTAAACATCACCATGGTCATAGTTAAAATCACCCCCAAAAGCCCGGGCACAATATTCACAACCGAGCGCTGCTCAGGGTTAAAATACTGCACCACCTCAAGACTGACTCGACTTGCAGTAAGCGTATTTCCCATGACCTCATCTAAAGGCATAGAACGTAAAGATCGAATGGCCGCAGACACCACAGTGTCCGAGCCATCGACTAACCATTGGCCCACGGGCTGGGCAAAATAATTGCCATGTACTGCCTTATCGGGGTATCGCAGTAAACGCCCAGTTAAATCACTTGGCAGGTAAAGTATGGCTTTTACTTCACCGCGGGTTAAGGCGGCCTCCGCCTCCTTAATATTGGCATAGCTGGTTGTAAAATCAATCACTTGACTTGCCTCTACCGCTTGAACTAAAGCGCGGCTAAAACTGCTTGAGCTCAAATCCACCAGACCTGCTGGCAAATGCCGTGCATCTGTATTGATGGCATAGCCAAACAGCATTAGCTGTACTAGCGGGATCATGACTATCATGCCAAAGGTCATCCTATCTCGGGATAATTGCCGCAGCTCTTTTACTACAATCGCCCACATTCTACGCCACATGTCTTTCTCCCGTACAGGTAACAAACACGTCCTCAAGGCTCGGCCTGACTTCTTCGAGCGTTCGACCAGCGACATGCCCTGCCATCCAACTAATAGGATCTGCTATTGTTTCATCCACCAGCACCCTGAGGCGGCTGCCTATTTGCGCCGCAGATAACACTGGTGCTTGGGCAATCAACCGTTGCTTTAAAGGCCTAAGGTCCTCTCCTGACACCTCAATAACCCTAGCTCCCATGGCGGACATTAATGCCTGAGGCGAGCCATCGGCGCGTTTTATTCCTCGCTCTAAAATGGCTAAACCATGGCAGCGTTCGGCTTCATCCATATAATGGGTCGATACTAAAATAGTGGTGCCTTGGGCACACAAATCGAATAAACGCTCCCAAAATTCACGGCGGTTTTCAGGGTCAACGGCAGAGGTGGGCTCATCAAGAAACAACAATTCGGGTCTGTGCAGCGTCGCAGCTGCAAGGGCTAAGCGCTGCCTCTGTCCACCGCTCATGGAGCCTGCCATCTGCTTTTCTTGGCCCTTAAGATCGTACAAGTTAATAAGTTCAGCCAGTCTTGCCTTAGCTTCACTGCGTTTAAAACCATAGATCTGCGCCACAAACTCAAGATTCTCTTTCACAGAGAGGTTTTCATAGAGGGAGAATTTTTGCGTCATATAGCCAATGCGCCGTCTTAACTTCTCTTCTGCGCCGGGCAGGGTTTCGCCCAATACCCGAATATCCCCAGAAGTAGGCCGCAGCAGGCCAGTCAACATGCGAATGGAAGTAGATTTACCACAGCCATTTGGCCCTAAAAAACCATAAATGCTGCCCCTAGGAATAGCCAGCTGTAGGTCTTCTACCGCATTAACGCCAGCAAATGCCCGTGTCATGCCCTGAGTTTCTATGGCAAAGTCTTGGCTCATAGTGGTAACTCCACTTCTAACGCCATGCCGGTAGCAAGATCTTCTGTCTCAGGAATATCTATGTCCGTGAGGTACATAAGCCTTGCCCTATCCCGCTCATTGAGTGCATAAAAAGGCGTGAAAGCCGGTTGACTGCGAATATGGCGCACCCGTGCATTAATGGGCATATCACGGCCATCGACCCAGAGTTTCACCTGCGTACCGACCTTTACTTTATCTAGCCAAGTGGCCGGTAAGTACACCCGCACATAAGATCTTGCTGTGGCAGAAAGCGCGATAAGCTGAGTGCCTGCAGCTACTCTATCACCCACTCGCCAAGGTAACTGATCTACAACCGCATCTTGCGCCGCCACTAAGGTTAAATCTTGGCGCTGCTTTTGTGCAATAGTCACTGCCGCCTGGGCCGCCCTAACTCCGGCACTCGCTTGTTCAAGTTGCTCAGTGCGAGTACCATTTTCAAGCTCATTTAGGCTTTGCCTTGCTTCAGATTTTTTAGCTACCGCAGTATCTCGCGCCGCACTGGCGCGATCGAAATCAGCCTGGGTCAGCACTTTTGTGGCCAATAGTCTCTGGGTGCGTAAAAAGGCTTGCTGAGTCTCTTTAACGCTAGCATCAGCTGCCGCCAAAGCGGCCTGCGCCCTTGCGATAGACTCTACGCGCGCCCCTGCCTGCAATTCAGCGAGTAGCGCTTTAGCCTTAGCAAGCTCAGCATCACGCAGCGCCAGCATGGCATCGGCCTCCGTGGGGTCTAGACTCAATAATACTTGACCCGCTTCAACACGCTGCCCTTCAATAACCTCAATACTGATTAAGGTATTACCAACAGCTGCGGTTAAGGTCAGGCTGTCCCGTTCAACAATGCCAAACACTCTAGGGGCGGGTTCGGTGCAGGCTTGCAGCATTAATGTGCCACACACTAGCCCCCAGAGCAGGCCTCGACTTATGATTGATTTTCCAGCCATATTCATGTACCTCAATAGGGTTTCAACAGGGGCTCAAGTGGGGCCAAATGCTGACTAAACCTTAGCAAGCTATAGTCATCACTGTGGCAACATCTGGTCTCAAACGATACTGTCAGCGCCCAATAATTCTTCTACTGATGAATATACTTAAGCTTGTGCCTAAAAGGCAGTAGATCAATTCTTCAAAATAGCCCAATTGATGAAGCAAGCTACAGAAGTAGACTGAAATCTATGGGATGAAATTGACCGGCTGCATCCATCAGCGATTTTGCCGTTAAACTCGGCACACCATATACCTGTGTTTCAACCCCGTGTTTCTGGTAGATCTTAACTAGCAAACGATCAAAATCACCGTCTCCAGACAGTAGAGTGACAATATCGACATCCACTGCCGCCTCCATCACATCAATCGTAATCCCCACATCCCAATCACCTTTAGCTGAACCATCTGCGCGCTGAATAAAGGGCTTGAGCTTGACCTCAAAACCTATGTGTTTGAGCGCATCTTGAAATTTAAGCTGACCGTCATCCCCCTTATGAATAGCATAAGCCACGGCTTGCACTATCTCTCCTTGCTGGCTCACCTGTTGCCATAATTTTCGGTAATTAAATTGCCGACCATAGGCTTCACGGCAGGTGTAATAGATGTTCTGCACATCCACAAACAAGGCTATTTTTTTTGTTCGGGCGTTGGAAAGAGAAATGGTCAAGGGAGTATCCAATCTATAAGCTGAAACTGCCATTAACGGCAGTGAGATAAGCCAATATAGCACAGACAAACTTAACTGAAATTCTCTCAACCTAACCAGATAAACGATACGTGTGTGCATTAGCATAACATTACAGCCATCAATAAAACTTCTGCTAGTAAACTGCTTAAATTTCCTGCTAGAGTGGTCTAATGTGTTTAGTGTTTGTTAGCAAAATCAGGGTTCTAGTATGGATGCGAGTGTAGAGGATCAAGCAGCGTTTGATGTGGTGATCATAGGTGGTGGTATCACAGGCGTAGCCATTGCTCAATTTGCTCGCGCGGCGGGGTACAGTGTTTGCCTACTGGAGCAGGGGGAGATAGGTGCTCAAACTTCTGCCAATTCAAGTAAGCTCATTCATGGTGGACTGCGCTATCTAGAGTCGGGGCAATTAGGCTTAGTGCGCAAGTCTTTAACCGATAGACACAAACTACTCAAACTGGCTCCCAACTTAGTCAAACCCGTGCCTTTTACTATTCCTGTGTATGACACCAGCCAGCGTCCCGCTTGGCTTATTCGTTTGGGGCTGAGTCTGTATTGGCTGCTCAGTGGGTTTTCTGCTCTAGGGCGCTTTCGCTCAATCCCCAAATCTCAATGGTCAACGCTTGGCGGGATAAAGCAGCAAGGCCTACAGACAGTATTTCAATATTGGGATGCACAAACTCACGATAAAAAACTTACTCAAGCGGTGGCGGCCAGTGCACTAAAATTAGGTGCGCAGTTGATGACTCATGCCAAGTGCACTCAATTAACTCATCAAGGTATGTCAGATCCACAAGGTTACCATTGGTTAGTCGACTATCAATTGCAGGGCGATCTATTACAAGACGATCAACTACAGGATGCTCAATTACCGGACGATCTATTACAAAACAGTCAATTGCAAGATAGCCAACGTCAAAAGAGCCCGTTACAAAGGCATCAGCCACAACAGCATACCTTGGCGGCACGCATGGTCATCAACGCGGCAGGGCCTTGGGTTAATGAAGTGATTGCCGCTCAAGCGGCGCCCAAAAATAGCCTCACCCCCCTTGCCATAGAATGGGTGCAAGGCAGCCATCTACTGTTAGATATCCCCGCACCTGAAGGGATTTTTTATTTGGAATCACATTTAGATAAACGGGTGGTTTTTGTAATGCCATGGGAGGGGAACACCTTAATTGGCACGACTGAAACGCTGCAAACATCGTTAAAAACCCCCATGGAGCCGCACCCCGATGAGATAGATTATCTACTGCAGATTTATCAACATTATTTCCAGAATCGCCATAGTATTGAGCAATTGAATGGGTTAATCATCGGCCATTTTTGCGGCGTTAGAGTCTTGCCTAAAGCTCAAGGAAAACTGTTTAATCGCTCGCGAGACACCTTGATTGTACCGGGATCTTTAGGTGTTGATGGATTTGAGCCAAGATTGCTAAGTATCTATGGTGGTAAACTGACCACCTTCAGAGATACTGCCAAGCAAGTGTTAGCCGATATTCGCAAGCAACTTGGTGCTCGCACTGTTATCGCCGATGTTGACAGCCTAACTTTAGAATAAGCATTAGCATTGACCGTATCTAATACTGACCACTTTAGGGGTTAGTAAGGTTTAACCGCCGCATGTTGAGGTATGAGATCTGGGCGTTTATACGCCTTAATGATGGCATAGTAACTACCATCTGCCTTGATAGAGTTAAGGCCAAGATTAAACTTATCTCTAAGCTCAATATAACTCGATGATGCCATGCGTGCACTGGCAAGCTCACCTCCAAACTAACCCGTAGGCCCTTGATATCTCGCAACACAGCAACAACCTAACTAACTGATACTGTTTATTTTTTATAGTATCCTAGAGTAATGACTCTGGGGTAATACTCGATATAAGGCTCAGATACATAGATGCCTTCTGGGGCATCGACAAAAAATGGCGCGGTAAGATCGATATCAAGCCCAGATTCTGTAGTTTGGACATATAGCATGGTCCATCTGAGGTGCCCATCATTAACGCTTCCGCTTGGGCGTCTTCGATGCAAAGCAGGGTAATAAATAGTCCAGTGGTGCACGTAAAGAGGCGCGCAAAATAGTG
Organism: Shewanella sp. SR44-3; assembly: GCF_014163735.1. Lineage (GTDB taxonomy): Bacteria > Pseudomonadota > Gammaproteobacteria > Enterobacterales > Shewanellaceae > Shewanella. The sequence goes on along the minus strand of NZ_JACJDV010000015.1, from coordinate 15,834 downwards.
CATGACGCTACCCTTGTCTGCCTAGAAATAACTATAACAGGTTAATTTACAACCTCATCCTAAAACATCTCACCCAAACCACAAGGCAATTGCGCCTGATCCCTATTTAGCATATTACAGTCAGACCCAGTACTAACGCCCAGTATTACAGAGCAATAGCCCCTAACGCCATCAGCAAAAATTTAACAATCATCGCCTTTGCAAGTATTAAGCTTATCTTGCGCCGCTTTGTCTTTGGCGAGCACTTGCTTTAAGTCTTCCATGCGCTGACGTACGGCAACCCCATAGGTATGGTCGTCCCCCCAAAGTGCGGCGAGTTCGTGCAGTGAAGCATTATCGTGGCGACTAAATATATCACCCGCACGTTTAGCTGCATCACCTGAGTTACCCAGTAGCGCTAGAGCTTCAACACCAAGATTCACTGCAGAATCAAAGGTTTCTCGTTTAAAGCTTGTGACGCCCAAGCGTAAGTATTGATAAGCATGGCGTCTATCGGTTGCCCGAGCGACAATCTTAAGCTGCGGGTAATGTTTGTGGGCAAGCTCGACAATTTCTAGTGCCTTGTCGGGCTCATCAATGGCTATCACTAACAACTGCGCATCCTTAGCGCCAGCAGCTTCCAGCAATTCTTTTCGGGCAGCATCGCCGTAAAACACTTTATGACCAAAGCGACGTAACATGTCGATTTGACTGGGACTGTGGTCCAAAATCGCCAGATGATACCCTTGCGCCGACAATAAACGCCCAACAACCTGACCAAAACGGCCATAACCGGCAATAATGACACTTTTTGTCGCTTCAATTTCGCTGTCGTACTCGGATTTTTCTTCAGTAGTACGTTGCAATAAATGCGCATAAAACATCAAGAGTAATGGCGCGCATAACATGGAAATCGTCACCACTAAGGTCATCAGTTTGGTTTGATCTAACGTTAAAATAGCCAGTGTCTGAGTCAAAGATAACAGCACGAAAGCGAACTCACCTCCTTGAGCTAACGCTAAGGTAAACAGTAGTTTCTGCTCGCCGCGCATCTTAAACATTTGAGCTAATAAAAATAGCACTAACGCCTTAACGACCAATAAACCTAACACCAACCCAAGCACCAATAAGGCCTGCTCGAACAACAACGGAAAATCAATCGAGGCACCAACTGTGATAAAAAATAGTCCCAGTAATAAACCCTTAAAAGGCTCGATATCCACTTCTAATTCGTGACGAAACTCGCTCTCGGCCAGTACGACTCCAGCAAGAAACGTCCCCAATGCGGGGGATAAACCAATTTTTTGCATGATAACTGCAATAGCCACCACCAGGAACAGCGCCGAAATAGTGAAAATTTCTCGTAAATGTGTTTCAGCAATATAGCGAAACAAGGGCGCACTAATGTAACGACCTGCAAGCACAATAGTTGCAATAACCCCAAGAGAGATAATGACTTGCAGATAACTTGGGAGGTGCGAAATTATATTGCCATGGCTAGCTTCTGCGGTATTAATATCCGCAAATGCCAGCAGAGGGATCAAGGCTAAAATGGGGATCACTGCGATATCTTGAAATAGCAGCACTGAAAAAGCATTTTGCCCCGCATCTTGTTTTATCCAACCTTTTTCGGTCAAGGTCTGCAGCACTATGGCGGTGGATGACAGCGACAACATTAAACCTATGGCGAGGGCCGTTTGCCATTGAAGCTCAAACAAGTAAAACCCGATGGCAAACATAAGTGCGGCGCTGAGCAATACCTGCAGGCCGCCAAGCCCTATGATGGAATGCCTTAACTTCCAAAGTCTTGAGGGCTGTAATTCCAATCCTACCAAAAAAAGCATCATCACTACGCCAAACTCAGCAAAGTGCATCACATCGGTTTGCTCGCCCACTAGCCCCAATAAGAAAGGCCCAATAAGGATCCCTGCGAGTAAGTAGCCCAGCACTGAACCTAAGCCTAAACGCTTCGCCACAGGAACTGCCACCATGGCCGCCGCGAGATAAATCACCGCCATTTCTAACATCTTAAATCCTCTTATCGCTTAGTTATATTAGCTGCGCATTAGATCTGAAAAGTTGTCGATGCTGCTTTTATCACTAGATTTTTATCACTAGATTTTTATCACTAGATTTTACCACGACCGCAGACCAGTTTAGCTTATAAAATAATCAGTTAGTTCTAAATGTATTAACTTTGTTAATAATTACTCCTATAGTCTAATTATTCATCCAAGCAACAAAACGGCCAACCATTGAAAAATTCATTCTACTGTTTAGCCATACTTGCTCTAATGAGTAGCCAAGTTCACGGGGCGCAAACTCATATCAGTACTCAAAACTCTCCCGCTAGCGCAGCTAAGCCAATGTTGACTTACCCCAATCTTCCTCAAGCTGTGAGTAATAATGCTGTCGCGTTAATAAAGGAAAATGACAACAGCTACCTAGTGAGCTTTATGGGCCTAGGTGCTAATAAGGGTTATCAAGATGTGCATAATCACGCTTGGTCATTGGCATTAAGCGCTGATGGGACTTCAAGTAGAGCTGATAATGACTGGCAAGCTTTGGCTGATGTGCCCTATATCGCGCCACTTTCTGGCAGGCTTGCCTCTGTCGCTATTGGCATAAAAGACAGTGCTTATATTTTTGGTGGCTATACCGTGGCTGAAGATCATCAAGAGCTTAGCACCGCAGACAATTACCGCTTTAACATTCAAGATTTGCGCTATCAGCGCATTGCCGATATGCCCGTCGCCGTGGATGACAGTGCGGCGGCAAGCTACCAAGACAGGTACATTTATCTCTTTGGTGGCTGGCATCAAGATGGAAATGTCAATTTAGTGCAAGTGTATGACACCCATACCGATACTTGGTCGCAAGCCAGCCCTATTCCAGCCCCTGCAGTATTTGGTCAGGCTGTCGGCATGTTTGCAAATCAGCTGGTGCTGTGTGATGGCGTTAAAATTAAAGTCAACCTCAGGCAGAAGCGCAACTACCAGGCATCACCTGTGTGTCTTTTTGGTGAAATATCCCCAGATAACCACCAGAGGATCGCTTGGCAGCTTATCCCTCACTATTCCATCGCATCATCACTAGCCGTAACCCGCCAGAATGAGCATAAATCCTTGCCCTCAGCCAGTGCTCAAGCCCATTACAGAATGGCGGCGACTGCTACCTCATTTAAAGATAGTGGGCAAATCATCTTTATGGGCGGCAGTAGCAACCCCTACAATTACAATGGTATAGGTTATAACGGCAAACCAAGTGAAGCATCAAACCAACAATATAGTTTCGACCTTAAAACCAAGCGTTGGCTCAAACCCATTAAACTTGAGCAAGCCAGCATGGATCATAAGGGCCTTATTTGCCATAACAATCAATTGCTTCGAATAGGCGGCATGACAGAAGACCAACAAGTGTCCGACAGAGTGCTAAGCTCCCCTCTTACACAAGGGCAGCACTGCCTGCCATAACGAGTCATTAGCTCTGATAAGCGAAGAATGTGAGCAAGGACTCAATTTCGCTGTGGAGAATTTGAGGCTGTAACTTAAGGTCGCTAGTATAGATGTAATTATTTTGCACCTTTAGGTTCACTTATGTCTAGCACTCAAATTCTGCCTCTTAATCAAGAGGAAGTCGCGGCCTTAACACCTGGCGACATTATTGATTATTTAGAATCAACTCATCATCAATACATACGTGACACTGGCCCTTTGCTTATTGAATACACGCAAAAAATGCTACGAGCTCACGGTAATGATTGCCCAGAAGTAAAACCTTTAGCAGCGCTAGTACAGGCTTTAGTGGATGATTTAACCCCTCATTTATACAAGGAAGAGCAAATCCTCTTTCCCGCGATCAGGGCCTTAAGTCAAGGTGAACAAGTCAACGGCTGTTTTGGCCATATAGGTAATCCTATCAATGCTATGGAGCATGAGCACAGAGAAGCTGAGCAGTTATTACAGCAAATTCGACAGTTAACTGATGGTTATCGCATCCCAGAACTTGCCTGTTACACTTGGCGTAGCTGCTATAAAACCTTGGCGGAGTTCGATGCTGATTTACAAACACATATTCAACTGGAAAACACTATCCTCTTTCCAAAAGCACTCACTTATTAAGTAAAAAACTCTGGGGTTTAACCTTTATGACTCAGCCACTTGCTGAGTCATTTTATTTCCCATATGCTAAATCTATCGAGCACTCATTCACAAGCAGCCAAGATGACCACATTGACGTTTGCATTAGATGACATTGACCACTTACAGGAGTCAGCTCAAGTTGAGTTTAAACTTGCTGGCGGCCGGGATGGCACTGGCCAGTTGCCAGAAGATATGTGGGAAACCTACAGCGCCTTTGCCAATACCTTAGGCGGAGAAATTATCCTCGGCGTACGTGAAGAAAAAGGTGAATTCACCATTGAAGGCATAATAAATCCTATGCCTATGCTGAGTGAAATTTGGGAAATTCTTAACGATACCACTAAGGTAAGCCACAACATACTGGCGCCAACCGATGTGCAAATTATTGAAATTGCATCCAAGAAACTTATTCGTCTGCATATTCCTGCTGTAGACAAAAGCTTACGGCCTATTTATATCGGTAAAGACCCTTTTTCAGGCAGTTATTTCAGAGTGGGTGATGCTGACATGCGCGCCAGTCACGAGCAAGTTAAGCAAATGCGCCAACGCTCAGGTATCGATCTCACCCTAGCCCAACGTAGCTAGCACCACTCAACCAAGCTTAGTCATAAGCCCAATAACACGCCATCTCTAGCATCAAATTATACTAAGTTAAGCAGTTGGTTTAGGTCGCTTAATTCTACATGAGGCAAGATGCAGCCAACGCGGCGGGTCAATGGGAGCTGCTCAGGGTTAAACCACACACTTTGACAACCCGCGCGGCGAGCGCCGCTGACATCGGCCAGTTGATGATCTCCCACATGAAGTAGCTCTGCTGAAGCAATCCCTAAGCGTTGACAAGCCAATGCAAACATATCCCCATGGGGTTTCATTTTTACGCCATGGCCGGGATACTGCACAAATGCCAACGACTCACTCAAGCCAATACGACTGGCATCTACATTGCCATTGCTTATGCCAATCAAGGTGACTGACTCTGCAAGCTGCTTGAGTATCGCTAATACTTTTGCATCTATGATGAAGTCACTGCGATAGAAATGAAAACACGCCATGGATTTTTGCGCGCCTTCACTGGCTTCACGTTCTTGATAACCTAAGCTCATTAGCCCATCGTGGACCATGGCATAGCGGGCGGCGCTAGTGTCGTGCTTCAATTCAGGATGCAACTCAAACAAATGATGCTTAATTGCCAACCAGTCCTTGGGTGTTAAGGTTTGGGTCTTGGGGTAATCTTGATTTAGAAAGGTAAAAAATTTGTCTGTCGCCAGCTGTAGATAAGGTGTGTTGTGATACAAGGTATCATCAAGGTCAAAACTGATTGCCTTAAAGCTGCGTAATCTTAGGTATTGCTTCATCCTTTCTCCCTCCCTTTTTTCGCCCTTGGGTGCGCCCCATCATATACCTTGGCAAGATGTTGAAAATCCAAACTGGTGTAGATTTGGGTGGTGGATAAATTCGCGTGGCCGAGTAACTCTTGCACTGCACGTAAATCTCCACTTGATTCAAGCATATGTGTCGCAAAGGAATGACGCAACTTATGAGGGTGAACTGGTACAGATAAGGCTTGGTTTTGGCCCCATTTAGCCATACGCGCTTGAATGCTGCGATGAGATAAACGCTTTCCTTGATGACTCACAAATAGTGCGGGTTCATCCGCTTGTGCTAGCAATAACCTTTGCTCACACCATAATGCCAACGCCTCCATGGCAAGCTTTCCTACTGGCACTCGGCGCTCTTTTCCACCTTTACCCAGCACTTTTACCTCTTGTAAATCTAAGTGTATATCGCCGCTGTTAAGCCCTGCGAGTTCGCCAAGGCGTAGGCCGCTGGAGTAAAACAATTCCATTATGGCTCGGTCGCGCACTACTAAGGGATCGTCGCCATCGATAGCCAGCAAATGGCTGATGGCATCGACATCGATATTCTTCGGCAAAGGTTTGGCTTGTTTGGGGGCAGACAACCCCTTGGCGGGATTGTGAGTTATGCAGTCTTCGTTCAGTAGGTATTCAAAGAATTGTTTTAATGCAGATAAACACAAAGACAATGAACGCGGACTTAAGCCTTGGCGATGCAGTTTTGCCAGTAGTGCTTGCAGCATCTCACGGGTTAATCCCAACCATAATTCATCACTTTGCTGGGTAGAATAATCAGTACTATCTGGTTTAGATTGAACGGCGTGAGCAACATCATCAGCTGTACTAGCGAATAAGTATTGCTCGGCTCTGCGCAATTCAAACAGATAATTGCGCACTGTGTAAGGCGATAATTGTCGTTCAGAGGTTAAGTAGCGCTCAAAGCGTGCTAAAAAACTTATCTGTGCCATTATCCGCCCTTGATTGAGTTAAGCTTGCCTTCATTTATCGTTGATTTTGCCCAAGCGTTTAGAGCATTAGCTAGCCGCTAAAACCTAAATTTTAGAGCCTTCATCTAACACCTAGCACTAAACTTTAGAACTTAGGCAACATGTGATCCAATAAGCGTCTTAATTGATCAAAAAATAAATTATCCATTTCAGGATGAAAGTGAGTTGAATCTGGGCTGGCTACGGCAAAAATAACCTGACCATGTTCATCAGACAGTTTCGTCAGCGCCACAGAGCCAACCTCACCACCAAACAAACGCTTAGATTCAGACTGAGTCAAGCGGCCAAAGTAGTGCCCCAAAGAAATACGATGACGCCAAATATTAGCCAGTTCACTGTCAATATCATGAACCGTAATGAGTCTCACATGGCTAAAACCATAGCGCTGCTTAAGCCCTTCGGACAACACTTGCCTAAGCTCACCTAAATCTTCACAGGCCAACAAGCTATGGGATAAATCATTATTGAAATGGAATATTTTTTCATTTTCGCTCGCTGCAACCATAAGAGAAGTAATTTCCTCCTCCAGCTGAGTCACTCGCTGACGCAGCACTTCTTGGCGGCGCTCAACAAGCGACACAGTGCCGCGCTCTTGATGAGGCAATTTAAGCGACAATAACAACTCTGGATAGCGATTGAAAAAATCAGGATTATCAAGCAAATACTCACGTATTATGTGTTCATCAATCGCGGCATCGAACTGCAATGGCGTGCCTAACATTTCCATCGCTGCCATAGGGTTCGCAATAGCGCTTTGGGCGCTGCTAGCGGCAGAATAATCTGCAGGTTTTACTTGAGCCATTAATTTAGGTTCAGCCTTAAGGCTGGCGATTGACTCTGGGGTTAGCTGCTCTGTCATAACTGAATTTGTCCATCGTAAACGTGTTCTGCAGGTCCGGTCATCCACAGGGGTTTACCTTCGCCATCCCAATCAATTTGTAATGTGCCGCCGGGCAAGTCAACTCGTACCTGACGTGAAAGCTTGTCTTGCAGCTGACCTATAGCAGCTGCAGCACAAGCACCAGTACCACAAGCTAAAGTCTCTCCAGCCCCGCGTTCATAGACCCTAAGCTTAATATGCCCAGGATTAATAATTTGCATAAAACCAACATTGACCCCTCGTGGAAAGCGTTCGTGACGGGTCAAGAGAGCGCCGATTTCATCCACGGCGACAGTGTCAATATCATCCACTTCAATAACACAATGAGGATTGCCCATTGAAACGGCGCCGCAAAGAAAGGTTTGCATTGGTGTTTGCAATAAATAGGTTTTTTCTACTTTTTTGGCTTTAAAGGGGATATTGCTAGGATCTGTTACTGGCACGCCCATGTTGACCACTACGCTACCATCACGCTCAAGCCTAAGTGTCATCTTGCCAGAAGAGGTGCTCACGCGAATTTTATTTTTCTGTGTCAGGCCTTTATTACGAACAAAGCGCGCGAAACAACGGGCGCCATTGCCGCACTGTTCGACTTCGCTGCCATCGGCATTAAAAATGCGGTAATGGAAATCTAAGTCGGGATCATAGGGGGGTTCGACCAAGAGTAGTTGGTCAAAACCCACACCAAAATTACGGTTAGCAAGACGACGGATCTGCTCTGGAGAAAAAAATACATTCTGGGTCACGCCATCGACAACCATAAAGTCATTGCCTAACCCGTGCATCTTAGTGAAATGGATCAAATGCGCCTTCCTTTATCAAACCTATTATTGTGTAAGCTAGCAATCGTATTTTCTTGCCTAGTTTACGGCAGCAGTTGCTCACCTTGCCAGAGCTGTTGGCGTTTTTCTCGCTCGCGAATAACAAACGCTTGTTCACCATCAACCATGATTTCTGCCACCCGTGGACGAGAGTTATAGTTAGACGACATCGCAAAGCCATAGGCACCGCATGAACGTATTGCTAATAAATCACCTGCAACCACGGCTAACTGACGATCTTTACCTAAAAAGTCACCGGTTTCACATACTGGGCCTACGACATCAAATGCTTGAGTCTGAGCATCACTTTGCTGCACGGGAATAATATTTTGCCAAGCACTGTATAACGCCGGTCTAAGTAAATCATTCATGGCGCCATCGACAATGGCAAAACGCTTTTGGCTGTTTTCTTTAAGGTACAACACTTGGGTAACAAAGATCCCCGCGTTGGCAGCAATCGCACGCCCGGGCTCAAAAATAAGGGTTAACTTGCGCTCACCCAAGCGCTCAACTAACGCTGCCGCATAAACTTGAGGCGCTGGCGGAGTTTCATTATCATAGGGGACACCTAAGCCTCCACCGACATCCAAATGCGCGAGCTCAATGCCAAGGGCCGAAAGCCTATCGATTAGACCAAGCAATCTATCCATAGCATCTAAAAAAGGCTTAAGTTCAGTCAGTTGGGAACCGATATGACAATCAACGCCTTTAACATTTATATGCGAAAGTGCGGCGGCGCGGGCGAATACTTGCTCAGCTTCATCCATGGCGATGCCGAATTTATTTTCCTTCAGGCCAGTAGAAATATAAGGGTGGGTGCCTGCATCTACATCAGGATTTATCCGTAGTGAGACAGGCGCTTGCACATTCATCGACTTGGCCACTAAATTTAGCTGCTCAAGCTCAGCGCTCGATTCTACATTAAAACAGTAAATTCCAAGTGCTAACGCTTGCTGCATCTCATCAACCGTTTTACCCACACCGGAGAACACCACTTTTTTAGGATCGCCGCCCGCTTCAATGACCCGCGCAAGCTCGCCGCCTGAAACTATATCAAAGCCACTACCCAATCTTGCCAGCACATTAAGCACCGCCAAATTAGAGTTCGCTTTGACTGCGTAACAAATTAAATGAGGGTGAGCGCCCACTGCATCATCAAAGGCATGCCAATGGCGCTCAAGGGTGGCGCGAGAATAAATATACAAAGGAGTGCCATGTTGCTGGGCTATGTCTGCCACTGAGCAAGACTCTGCAAATAACTGTTGCTCTTGATAAATGAAATGATCCAAGGGGTGGTCCTTTTATTAATGGCTATTTACCGCTGGTAACTATGGGCTCTTTCTCTAGGAAAGACTTTTGCTCAGCTTGGCTTTGATTCGCCTCTGGCTCAGGAGATTTATATAAAGGTCCCTTCTGGCCGCAGGCACTTAGGAATAAGCTAGCAAGTATCATTAATAAAATCAGTCTCATTTTTCTCAACATCTGTGCATCTGGTGGCTAATGGCCTTATAATCGCATTCATAACGTAGAAAGCAAAGGATAGAAATACATGGCCATGACAGATACTGAATTTCATCAACTCGTTGATGCTATGTTCAGCCAGATTGAAACCGCAATTGAATACGCCATCGATGAGCTAGATGCCGATGTGGATATCGACGCAAGTGGTAATGTGCTGCAGCTAGAGTTTGCAGATGGTTCGCAAATAGTCATCAATAAACAAGAACCTTTGCATGAGATTTGGATTGCGACTCGCTTCGGTGGCTACCACTTTGCCTTTAAGGAAAACCGTTGGTTTGACGAGCGTAATCAGCAAGAGTTTATGCCATTTGTGATTGATGCTATCCGTAAACAATCGGGCATTGAGCTAAAGTTAACTGCTTAAGTTGTTTTAATTCAGCAACCACAAGCCTATTAAGCCAAGCTTTATGGAGTAACTCAGCAAGGCTTGGCTTTTTTTATCGATGCCTCATCAATCCCTTCAAATTAAAATCGGCTTTGCTTCAAACATTCACAGAGCATCAGTTACATAAGCTGTCGCTCAATGATAGCATTGTCACAATTTTGATCTTTGACGGAAGCGCTTCACATGTCTCAAAATCTTATTCGTATCGCGACTCGCAAGAGTCCACTGGCACTATGGCAGGCTGAGTTTGTAAAAGCAGAGCTCGAACGTATTCACCCAGGCTTATCGGTTGAGCTAGTTCCGATGACAACCAAAGGGGATGTTATTCTTGATACGCCTTTAGCGAAAGTTGGTGGAAAAGGACTGTTTGTCAAAGAATTAGAAGTCGCCATGTTAGAACATCGCGCCGATATAGCCGTGCACTCTATGAAAGACGTGCCCGTGGATTTCCCCGCTGGCTTAGGGTTAGAAATCATCTGTGAGCGTGAAGATCCACGTGATGCTTTTGTATCAAACGATTTTAGCTGCATAGCCGAGCTACCAAAAGGTGCTGTTGTGGGCACATCAAGCTTACGTCGTCAGTGCCAGATCCGCGCCATGCGCCCAGACTTAGTGATTAAAGACTTGCGCGGTAATGTCGGCACTCGCTTAGCTAAGCTCGATGGTGGTGACTATGATGCCATCATACTTGCGGCTGCGGGTCTTATTCGCTTAAAACTCATTTCGCGGATTGCCAGCTATATCAGCCCTGAAGAATCCTTACCTGCAAATGGCCAAGGCGCTGTTGGCATCGAATGTCGCACTGATGATGCCAGAGTAAAAGCCTTACTGGCGCCACTTGAACATTTAGAAACCCGCTATCGAGTCATCGCCGAGCGCGCCATGAACACCCGCTTAGAAGGCGGCTGTCAGGTGCCTATTGGCGCTTATGCTGAAATCGTCGCTGATGAACTTACATTGCGCGGTTTAGTGGGTAATCCTGATGGCAGCCAAATAATCACAGGACAAGTCAAAGGCCCTAAGACTGAAGCCAGTCAATTAGGTGAGCAACTGGCTGAAATATTATTAGCTCAGGGCGCAAAAACCATTCTAGATGCAGTATATGGCAATGCATAAGCACGTATCTTATATAAGATGTGTGTAATCGCTATGGCGTGAATCATTAAGTAATGAGGCCTAAGGTTTCTGATTATGAAAGTCTTGCTTACTCGCCCTCAAGGGCGCAATCAACAGATGAGTGACGCACTGGATAAGCTTAGCGTCGACCATTTATTGTGCCCATTGATTGACATCACGCCATCAAATACCCCGCCTCATGCCAGTTTTTTTAGCGCTGATAAACTGATCTTTATTAGCGCTAATGCGGTGCAATGTGCAGCCCACTATTTACATAATATATTCCCCCAAGATTGTGATTATTTTGCCGTAGGTGAAGCAACCCAGATGGCGTTAGCTGAATATCAAATATCCAGCCAATGCGCGCCCAGCTCACAACAAGACAGCGAAGGACTCTTGTCACTTTTGTCACTGCAAGATGTCAAACGGCAAACGATTACCATTGTAAGGGGCGAAGGCGGCAGAGAAACCTTGGCGCAAATATTGTCGGAAAGAGGCGCTAATATTAACTATTGGCAGGTATATCAACGCGGTCTGCCCACGCTAAATACCAAGCGGGCATGCCAACAATGGCAGGAGTTCGGAATAGACACCATAGTACTTACCAGTGGTGAAGCTTTGGACAATTTAATGGAACTTGTGCCAAAAGAGCTATTTGCATGGCTGCGCTCATGTCATATCATAGTCCCAAGTCTTCGCGTCCAAGAGCATGCATGTTCCCAAGGGTTTCATCGAGTGACCAATGCTAATGGGGCAAATACTCAAACAGTGCTCAGGGCGTTGAAGCTTTAGCGTCAACTGGATAGCAAGTTAACAGCATCCAGCAAGACAGGCAGATAAAAGCTTGAATTCAGCGAATGAATAATAGATAAACACGTTAATAACACGCATATTTTGTCATTTATCCATTAGGCCAAGCTTAAGTAGAGTTAATGACGTATTTCAAGGACGGTTTCATGGAAAAGAGTAATAAAGAGCCAAAAATAGCCGCTCCAGTTGCAGAGTCTAAAGCTCAGACTATATCCGCTGATACAAAAGTCCCAACTGCTGACCATGCAGCTAAGCCGAGTGCTGCTGAGCCTGGGGTAAAAAATGCGGCGAAACCAATTAAAAAGGCAGATAGCAATATGAACAAAGCCGTTAGCTCCAACTCTCAACCAATAAGTAAATGGCCTATCCGCTTGGGCTTTTCATTATGCTTTATTATTGCCAGTACAGCCTTAGGTGCTAGCTATTGGCTCTACACTCAATCGGTTTTACTCAAGTCAGAACTGGCTTCTAAGCAGTTACAGACCCAGCAGATCAACGGCACAGTCAACACAAGCTTAAGTTATGCTAAAGCCAAAATAGAATCCCTTGAGAAACAACAGCAAAATAATGCCAATGCATATCAAGAGTTAACGGCGACTAAATCCACCATAGAGCAATTGCAAACCCAAGTGAATGCATTAGCCCAGCGTAGCCCAAATCATTGGATGGCTTCTGAAGCGAATTATCTCGTGAGAATGGCAAGCAGAAAAATTTGGCTTGAATCAGACCTGCTTACTGCCGTGCAATTACTTGAGTCTGCTGATGAGCGAATTGCAGCAATGCAAAACCCTGCGCTATTGCCTATCCGTAAAGCATTATCACAAGATATTGCTGAACTTAAATCAATTAAGCAGTTAGATATATCTAGCCATATTTTAGCCTTGGATAACCTCATAGCAAAGCTTGATAGTTTACCACTTAATGCCAACAAGACATTAGCACCAACCCCAGTATCAACAGATGCACAGCTATCTAGTGATGTTAGCGATTGGCAAGCAAACCTGAGCAAAAGCTGGCAAGCATTTAGTAGCAGTCTAGTAACAATTAGAAAGCGCACCACAGATCTGGAACCATTATTGTCGCCGGAGCAACAGTGGTATTTAACTGAAAATATTAAGAATAGATTGTTGCAAGCACAAAGCGCGCTACAACATAAAGACAACCAACATTTTCAGCAATCACTTGCGATGGCAAAACAATGGTTAAGTCAATACTTTGATTTGCATCAGTCAAACACCTTGGAAACAATTGAGACTATCAATAAACTTGCTGAAATCAAACTCACCCCTATCGCACATAAGCAGTTAATCGCTACGCCATTATTAGAGCAATTAGTCACCTTTGGTGATATATCGACATCAGGAGAGCCCACACTATGATTAAGGCACTCATTATTGTTGCCATCATCTTAATTGGCCTCTGTGTTAGTCCGTTATTTATTGATAATACGGGTTATGTCTATATCGCTGTTGGCGAATATCAGATTGAAACCAGCCTCATTGTAGCCATCGTAATACTCGTAGCGTCAGTTATAGCCATGCTACTGATTAAGTGGCTTGTCAGCCTCGTTGTTGGTTTAGCGCTCAGCAGTAAGCATTTACCCATGCGTTGGCGTGCAACAGCAGCTAAAAAGCACACCTTGAAAGGCGCAATTGCCATGGCTGCTGAAAATTGGGCATTGGCCGAAAAAAGCATGCTTAAGGGTGCAGCAAACGGCGAATTACCCACGTTAAACCTGCTTGTGGCGGCGCAAGCTGCACATAAACAAAAGAAAACTCAAGCTCGTGACGAATATTTAGCCTCTGCAGCGGCTGAAACCTCTGCTCAAGAAGCTGTCGCGATCTCCAAGATGCGCTTCTTTATCCAAGATGGCGAATTTAGCCTAGCTCGTATCGAACTCGACAAGCTAACTCCAACCAGTAAAAGCCCTGATGCCATCATAGCAATTGCATTAAAGCTGTATCCAAAACTCAAAGACTGGCAAGCGCTTAAGACTCTACTGCCTATCGCTCAGAAAAAACAGCTACTCTCCACAGAGGCATTTAATACACTAACATTCACAGCGAATAGTGAGCTGGTGACACAAGCGGCGGCTAAAAATGCACAAGAGTTAGACAAAGTGTGGCATTGGCTGACTAAATCAGAGAGGCAAGACTCCCGATTGGCACTTATCTATATCAAGGGTCTGGTTAATTTTGGCCTGGCTGATGAAGGCTTAAAATTACTCACTAAGTTAGTTAAAAATGAGCCTAACTCTGTTATTTTTGAGCAACTACCAGAGCTAGTCACTGCGCAAAATACAGAGATCCGTAAGCAACTGGCTCGCCATGAGAGTAGCTTTGAAAATGATGCCAGTTACCAAGCATGTCTTGCAAAACTAAGCATTCAATCTAGAGATATTAAAGATGCTAAGCTAAGGTGGAAGAATGCTTGTCGTTTAGATCCTAAGCATGAATATTGGTTGGCCTTAGCGCAAGTTCAAGAGCGGCTTGGCGAAAATACCAATGCCGCACAATCTTATCGCCAAGCATCAAAACATCTTTAATACAAAGTCAAATTAACTACCAATGAGTTCTACTATGCATCATCACTGCATATAAAAAACCATAATAACGGCCTGCTTTCTTGCTGGTCGTTTTTTTATCTATTTTAACACCCTCCTTTGGAAACCGAGTTAACAACACTCCCGCCTCATCCTTCAATAAAATTTATATCAACTAATCTGCAATACGATTTTTACTATAAAAATTTCAATATGTTAAAGCAAATATGACGCACGTCAAAAAATTGACTGCCGATGCTAAATGTACTATGATTGCTATTCTGTGGTGAGTTTATTTACTGCTTTCATTCAGCCTTAACAATAACGGCATCTGGAAGTGTTAGATTCATCTTAAAAGTATCGATTGAAATCAAAGCTGTTGGGGGCTTGTATGGGATCTGTAACTACGTCTAAAAATGGTGTTCTGAGTACTGCTGAAGGAAAAGTAACACTAACCGTAAACAATGAAACACGTAACGTCCTAGCAGGGGAAGCTGTACCTGCTGGCGCGACATTATTTTTTGCAGACGATCTCCCGTACGTCATCACATACAACGACGGCAGCACTGAGACTAATGCAACTGATTTCTTTGCAGAAACAGCCAATTCTGATCCCGCTGCACTAGCAGAAATTGAAGCGCTACAAGATTTAATTGCTTCTGGTGAAGATCCAACTGAAGAGCTACCAGAAACTGCCGCCGGTACGCCTACGGGAAATCAAGGGAGCTCAGGCTTTGTTTCAGTCGGACGTAGTGGCGATGAAACCTTAGCCGCATCTGGTTTTGATACAACAGGCTTTGCCGCAGCCCCAACTGCCTTGCCTAGCGATGATTTTGTCGATACTTTTGATTCACCTTCGATTTTAGCCAATGACACAAACACGATTGATGAAGATGGCATAGCCACTGGTAACGTATTGCTTAATGACAGTGACATTGACACTGTGCTAACAGTAACCAGTTTTGAGGTTGGCGGCACAAGTTTTCCCGCTGGCACTTCTGTTACTTTAGAAGGCGGCGTATTAGTTCTTAATGCTGATGGCAGCTACACCTTCACACCTAATGAAAACTGGAACGGTAGCGTCCCGGTTATCACTTACACAACCAATACTGGCTCAACGGCAACCCTGACCATCGAAGTCACGCCAGTGGACGACATCCCTGAGATTGCGGGCGATGATCTGGGCGCGGTCACTGAAGACGCCAACAACCCGACCTTAACTGACACTGGCACCTTGACCATCAATGATGCCGATGCTGGCCAGTCTGTATTCCAG
>NZ_JACJDV010000159.1 GCF_014163735.1 Shewanella sp. SR44-3 | reverse complement strand
ATACTGTGTTTCACTTCTGAGTTCGGAATGGGATCAGGTGGTGCCACAGCTCTATGGTTTCCAGACAAATTTTGTTTATTTAACGCACTCATTTGTGCATTAAATAATAATTCGGAAAGCTGATTTCGTTTTGAGTTCTAGTACACGGATGTACTTAGTGTCATCAATGCCTGGAGCATTTTATGACCACACTTTATTAAGCGCTTATATTCTTTACTAAG
>NZ_JACJDV010000158.1 GCF_014163735.1 Shewanella sp. SR44-3 | reverse complement strand
CCTGAGATTGCGGGCGATGATCTGGGCGCGGTCACTGAAGACGCCAACAACCCGACCTTAACTGACACTGGCACCTTGACCATCAATGATGCCGATGCTGGCCAGTCTGTATTCCAGGCAGGCACAGGCACCCCAAGCGCGGGTGCGCTCGGCAGCTTGACCATTGATGCTACGGGCAACTGGACTTATAACGTCGCGAACGCCGATGTGCAGTATTTGGCGGAAGG
>NZ_JACJDV010000157.1 GCF_014163735.1 Shewanella sp. SR44-3 | reverse complement strand
AATGTAATGGTCTAATGAAACTGGAGTGATTTTCAGCTTAAAATACACAAAATCTTATCGGTATTAAACATGACCAGAAAAAGCGCAGTCCATATCAGCCCTCTTCAAAAATTAGAATATGCCAAGCTGATGGTCGAACAGGGTTACACCAACAAGCAAATTGAAGATATGTCAGGTGCAGGTAAATCTGCGGTGTCTAGATGGAAAGTACAGTATCAAGCTGAATTA
>NZ_JACJDV010000156.1 GCF_014163735.1 Shewanella sp. SR44-3 | reverse complement strand
TCGCCTTCCGCCAAATACTGCACATCGGCGTTCGCGACGTTATAAGTCCAGTTGCCCGTAGCATCAATGGTCAAGCTGCCGAGCGCACCCGCGCTTGGGGTGCCAGTGCCAGCCTGGAATACAGATTGCCCTGCATCGGCATCATTGATGGTCAAGGTGCCAGTGTCAGTTAAGGTCGGGTTGTTGGCGTCTTCAGTGACCGCGCCCAGATCATCGCCCGCAATCTCAGG
>NZ_JACJDV010000155.1 GCF_014163735.1 Shewanella sp. SR44-3 | reverse complement strand
GGAAGTGCCTTAAATTGTTGGGAACAATTTTGGCCTAGCGCATGGTATGGCTGCATGCCGCGCATGTGCTCTTAATTTTCCATGCTCGAGTGGTCATTTCCGCCATAACGAAAAAAGCCCATAGCGTTAGCTATGGGCTTTTTTACGTGTTTGGCGCCTGGAAATGACCTACTCTCGCATGGGGAGACCCCACACTACCATCGGCGATACTGTGTTTCACTTCTGAGTTCGG
>NZ_JACJDV010000154.1 GCF_014163735.1 Shewanella sp. SR44-3 | reverse complement strand
GACATCCCTGAGATTGCGGGCGATGATCTGGGCGCGGTCACTGAAGACGCCAACAACCCAACCTTAACTGACACTGGCACCTTGACCATCAATGATGCCGATGCAGGGCAGTCTGTATTCCAGGCTGGCACTGGCACCCCAAGTGCGGGTGCGCTCGGCAGCTTGACCATTGATGCTACGGGCAACTGGACTTATAACGTCGCGAACGCCGATGTGCAGTATTTGGCGGAAGG
>NZ_JACJDV010000153.1 GCF_014163735.1 Shewanella sp. SR44-3 | reverse complement strand
GACATCCCTGAGATTGCGGGCGATGATCTGGGCGCGGTCACTGAAGACGCCAACAACCCAACCTTAACTGACACTGGCACCTTGACCATCAATGATGCCGATGCAGGGCAGTCTGTATTCCAGGCAGGCACAGGCACCCCAAGCGCGGGTGCGCTCGGCAGCTTGACCATTGATGCTACGGGCAACTGGACTTATAACGTCGCGAACGCCGATGTGCAGTATTTGGCGGAAGG
>NZ_JACJDV010000152.1 GCF_014163735.1 Shewanella sp. SR44-3 | reverse complement strand
TTTCCTTTCCTGCGTTGGAAAGTGACTCGTTTAGTGAACTAAACGTCGCCACTTACCGCCTTGGTAAGAAAATATTTGGTATAACACCTTCTTAGAAGGTACTCGTATATTCTCGACTGTATGTAAGGGGTTATAGCTCAGCTGGGAGAGCGCCTGCCTTGCACGCAGGAGGTCTGCGGTTCGATCCCGCATAGCTCCACCATTCTCTTTAAGAGATACATACATTAGGACAGA
>NZ_JACJDV010000151.1 GCF_014163735.1 Shewanella sp. SR44-3 | reverse complement strand
GCGCTGTTAGCACTGATTGAACCGCGCTTGTCATTGCGAATAATACGCCCTGTATCATCGACCAACTCCAGATAATCCTGCACCGAAAACGCAATCCCTTTAGGTTGGTTTTTTCGCTCGTTGCCAATGAAAGGTAATAAGCTGTTAGGTTGCTCACCTTTTAAAGCCGCCTGAATCCGCAGCTGGATACTGGTGTGGTCTGATTGCTCAGGGGTACTTGCCATCTTGGCCCTAAT
>NZ_JACJDV010000150.1 GCF_014163735.1 Shewanella sp. SR44-3 | reverse complement strand
CCTGAGATTGCGGGCGATGATCTGGGCGCGGTCACTGAAGACGCCAACAACCCGACCTTAACTGACACTGGCACCTTGACCATCAATGATGCCGATGCAGGGCAATCTGTATTCCAGGCTGGCACAGGCACCCCAAGCGCGGGTGCGCTCGGCAGCTTGACCATTGATGCTACGGGCAACTGGACTTATAACGTCGCGAACGCCGATGTGCAGTATTTGGCGGAAGGCGAAACCAAGGTTGAGAC
>NZ_JACJDV010000014.1 GCF_014163735.1 Shewanella sp. SR44-3 | reverse complement strand
AACAATTTAAGGCACTTCCCACATCCATGTGGGTCGTAGGGTGAAGTCCTTGCTATTATCAAACACAGTTTGATGCATGGGGTGAACGCGGAGGACTTGTCCGCAGCTGGCCATGACAGGCGCCAAATAAACGAAAATCCCCAGCACTATCTGTTGGGGGGGCGTTTATCCGCCTGTAAATACCCTCTGACATGGGATATAAAGAGTACATGCGCAGCATGTCTCCATAGCATGTGGGTCGGCAGAAAACATTATTTGATTTCTACACTTGGTAAACTCCTTTAGAACGCCAAAAAACTACTCGTTAATTTCTTCCTCTCAGCTAAACTCTTGGCATAAACCTTTATAAAAGTTCAGCATAAGTGATCTCCTCTTCCTTAATTACCCTATAGCTATCTTGTATCTAAGCCCAGCACTGAATATTTGGACTAGACTGTGAGGGTTTATCCCCTAGCTTGTCTGGATGCGCTTTCGCCGATATCGTCTGGTTTTACATTAAGTCTATTGTGCTAAGGGATAGCGTGAGCTGAATTGTCTAATGACTTGGCGGATAAGTCATTTTCAACAGGTAAAAGGAGAATAATTAATGTCTGAGAATAAGTGTCCAGTGATGCACGGGAGTGCGACTACAACCGAAAATAGTATGGCCAACATGAACTGGTGGCCTAAGTCATTGAGCCTAGATATTTTGCATCAGCACGATCAAAAGACCAACCCAATGACGGCGGACTTTAACTATCAAGATGAGGTTAAAAAACTCGATTTTGTCGCCCTTAAAAATGACTTACATGCACTGATGACAGACAGTCAAGCATGGTGGCCCGCTGATTGGGGGCATTATGGCGGCCTTATGATAAGGCTGACCTGGCATGCTGCTGGTACTTACAGAATCGCAGATGGCCGTGGCGGTGCAGGCCATGGTAGTCAACGTTTTGCGCCACTCAACTCTTGGCCAGATAATGGTAACTTAGACAAAGCACGCCGATTGCTTTGGCCAATCAAGAAAAAGTACGGTAATAAGCTTAGCTGGGCCGATTTAATCGCCTATGCGGGGACAATTGCCTACGAGTCCATGGGCCTAAAAACCTTCGGATTTGGCTTTGGCCGGGAAGATATTTGGCATCCAGAAAAAGACATTTACTGGGGGGCTGAAAAAGACTGGTTGCTCCCCACGGACAATCACAACAGCCGCTATTCAGGTGAACGAAACCTGGAAAATCCTCTAGCAGCAGTAATGATGGGGCTTATTTATGTCAATCCTGAAGGCGTGGATGGCAAACCAGATCCATTAAAGACGGCTCAAGATATACGTGAGACCTTTGCGCGTATGGCCATGAATGATGAAGAGACAGTGGCCTTAACTGCTGGCGGGCATACAATTGGTAAAGCCCATGGTAATGGCAATGCCGATTTATTGGGCCCAGAGCCCGAAGGTGCTGACATTCATGACCAAGGCTTTGGTTGGTTAAATAAAGCGAAACGTGGCATAGGTCGTGACACAGTCACTAGTGGTATCGAAGGTGCTTGGACCACATATCCAACCGAGTGGGATAACGGTTACTTTACTATGTTACTTAACCACGAGTGGGAGCTTTGTAAGAGCCCCGCAGGCGCTTGGCAGTGGCAACCGATTAATATCAAAGAAGAAGATAAACCTCGCGATGTTGAAGACCCTTCCATCAGTACAATGCCCATGATGACAGATGCGGACATGGCCATGAAGGTGGATCCAGAGTATCGCAAGATATCTGAGCACTTTCATCGAGAACCTGAGTATTTCTCTGAAGTTTTCTCCCGCGCTTGGTTCAAACTGACCCACAGGGATATGGGGCCAAAGGTGCGTTACCTAGGCCCAGATGTACCAGTAGAAGATTTACTTTGGCAAGATCCGGTTCCTACAGGACCTAAAGACTTTAATGTGGCGATGGTGAAAAAAGCAATAAAGGAAACGGGTTTGAGTATCAGTGACATGGTGACAACGGCCTGGGACAGTGCCAGAACCTTTAGGGGGTCTGATAAACGCGGCGGTGCCAATGGGGCTCGCATTCGTTTGGCTCTGCAAAAGCAGTGGCCTGGAAATGAACCTAAGCGCCTTGCTAGCGTCCTTTGCGTGCTTGAACCTATTGCCGTAAGTTATGGCGTCAGTGTTGCCGATGTCATTGTGTTAGCAGGTAACCTTGGTATTGAGCTTGCGGCTAAAAAGGCAGATTTTGACGTGACAGTGCCTTTTAGAACGGGCCGTGGTGATGCCACTGATGAGATGACAGATAATGATTCATTTGCTGTGTTAGAGCCGCTTCATGATGGTTATCGTAATTGGTTAAAGCAAGATTTTGCGGTTAGCGCAGAAGAGCTGATGTTAGATCGTACTCAACTCATGGGGCTTACGGCCCATGAAATGACAGTGCTCGTGGGCGGTATGCGAGTTATTGGTACTAATTATGCTGATACTGGTCATGGTGTGTTTACTGAGCGCAAGGGGGCGCTTACCAATGACTTCTTTGTCAATCTAACCGACATGAATTACATCTGGAAGCCCATTGGTCAAAACGAGTATGAAATTTGTGAGCGTCAAACGGGTAAACGTAAGTGGACAGCGTCTCGGGTGGATCTGATTTTTGGTTCTAATTCAGTGCTTAGATCCTATGCCGAAGTGTATGCGCAAGATGATAACAAGCAAAAATTCGTCAATGATTTTATTTCGGCCTGGACTAAAGTCATGAATGCGGATCGCTTTGATGTGAGTTAAGGCTTATCTCATCCCCCCTACAGAGTAATGCGGGGGGATGTTAATTCTTACTCGAAACCAGTTAGCGGCTAAACACTAGGCCGAATTTTACTGGTTTTGCTGAGCTTCAATCTTGCCTGCACGAATAAATCCATCATGGCTTTTGAGCTGCTGATAGTAGCGTTCAAGGTTTGAATATTTTGCGAGCTCGCCACGAGCGGCCAATAGTTCAATGACAAAAGACATCATGATATCGGCACCAGTGAGTTTATCGGCCACTAAATAGCGCTTACCTTCTAAGGATGCATTTAAGTAACCTATCACTTTCGCCACTTCTATATCGGCATAGCCTGCCATAAAATTGGTTTTACAGCCGTCTTTTTCAACAAATAACCTCAGTAACAGCGGTAACATGGCTGAGCTTTCGGCGAAGTGTAACCACTGGCTGTAGCTTACGTAATCGGCGCTGCCAGCTTCTGGCGCTAGTTGATTTGAGGCAAATTGGTTGATCAAATACTCAGTAATGGCGCCAGATTCGCTGATGACTAGACCGTTATGTTCGATAACCGGTGATTTTCCTAGCGGATGTATAGCAGTTAATTCTGGTGGCGCTAAGAAGCTGACTTTGTCTCTTTGGTAAGCTTTGACCTGGTAAGCTTGGCCTAACTCTTCTAACAACCATAGAATGCGTTTGGAACGGGACTGATTGAGATGATGCAAGGTGATCATAATTATTCCTTTACTCTAGTCTTATTGTGACTTTGGATGGCTTTGGATTTGCAGGTGGATAATAGCGCCAAGATACGACTGGCAAATAAATCGTTGGCAGATACACAGTGCTCATCGCTATTAACAATAAACCTAGCAATCACTACCGGTACGCTAGGTTTATTAATTTCTGACTGACTTTTTTGACGATAGCAAAAGCTTTAATTAAGCCTTTAGCAAGGTCAGCATAGCTTCAGCTACGGCTTCAGATGAGGCTGGGTTTTGGCCTGTCACTAAATTGCCATCAATGGCGATGTGGCTGGCCCAATCAGCGCCTTTAGTGTAAATGCCACCATTCAACTTCAGTACATCTTCAACCAAGTAAGGCACGATAGCGGTCAATTGCACTGCATCTTCTTCGCTATTGGTAAAGCCTGTGACTTTTTTGCCATTCACTAAAAAGCTGCCATCGGCATTTTTAGCGTGACGCAGGGCGCCAGATGCATGACATACCAGACCTAGCGGCTTACCTTGTTGATGAGTCTTTTCAATCAAAGCAATAGAGTGCTTGTCTTCGGTCAAATCCCATAATGGACCGTGACCACCTGGGTAGAATACGGCGTCAAAATCAGCCACATTGATGCTATCAAGGCGCACGGTATTGGCTAACAATTGCTGCGCCGCAGTATCGCCTTTGAAACGCTCTGTGGTTGCAGTTTGAAAGCCTGGCTCATCACTTGTTGGATCAAGTGGTGGCTGGCCGCCTAGTGGTGAAGCTAGCACTATCTCGGCACTTTTGTCGGCAAAGGTATAGTAAGGTGAAGTGAATTCTTCTAACCAAAAGCCTGTCTTATTGCCTGTGTCGCCAAGTTTGTCGTGTGAAGTTAAAACCATTAAAATTTTCATCTGTGTTCCTTAATATTGTGTCTGTTTATTCACTGAAATCGTTAGAGATTAATTTAGTGCTATTAGCTGATTTTGATTGCGAGCTTGCCGAAGTTTTTGCCTTCTAATAGGCCGATAAAGGCATCTGGTGCTTTATTTAGCCCTTCAATTAAATGCTCACGGTAATGAATTTTACCTTCGGCTAACCACTGGCTCATGTCTGTGGCAAACTCATTGTATCTGTGGGCATAGTCATCAAAAATAATAAAGCCTTGCATCTTGATGCGCTTCACGAGCAAGGTGCCCATTAGGAGCGATAAACGATCTGGACCTTGTGGTAACTCAGTGGCATTGTATTGAGAGATTAATCCACAAACTGGGATGCGAGCACCAGTGTTGAGTAAAGGTAGTACAGCGTCAAATACCTTGCCGCCAACATTTTCAAAATAGATGTCGATGCCTTTTGGGCACGCCTTGGCCAGTTGCTCGGCAAAATCATCACTATGGTGATCAATACAAGCATCAAAGCCTAATACTTCTACTGCGTAGCGGCATTTTTCAGCGCCGCCGGCAACGCCAACAACATAACAGCCTTTAAGTTTGCCTATTTGGCCAACCGTTGCGCCCACAGGACCCGTTGCTGCGGCAACCACTAAAGTGTCACCCATTTTGGGCTGACCGATATCCAATAATCCCATGTAGGCGGTAAAGCCTGGCATGCCCATTATGCCTAAAGCAAAAGATGGGTTGCTTGGGTTATCGCCAAGCGGCATTAAATCGCTGCCATCGGATATTCCATAGGTCTGCCAACCGGTATAAGCAAGCACCCATTGGCCTTCGCTAAATTTAGGGTTATTCGAGCTGACCACTTGGCATACTGTTGCGCCGACCATAACTGCATCGATGGCTACGGGTTCCGCGTAGGATTTAGCCTCACTCATGCGGCCACGCATATATGGGTCTAGCGATAAATACACAGTGCGCAGTAATACTTCACCGGCTGCAGGGGTTGGAATTGCAGCGTCTTCTAAGCGGAAATTATCAGCCTTTGGGGCACCAACAGGGCGTGATGCCAATACTATGCGTTGATTTGTCTGGTTATTGTTCATTAAATACCTCTTTAATAGACCGGTCGTCTAGGGTGCTGTTCAAAAAAACCACCCTAAGGTGGTGAATAGATGACTCACAGGCTTAACACTTGTGAGTGAGAAGTAAGTTCATGGAGCCTATTTTACTGAGCTTATTGATGTTGCTTTCAGCGCTTGCTTTGTAAAGCTTAGCCGCTAGGTTTCAGTAATAATTCAGTGGTATCCATTGCTTGCTGCAATCCAGAATCGGTTTTACTCAGTTTGGCCATTAAACTTGCGCCAATCCATAAGTGATACAGTAGCTTAGCTGTGTCATTGGGACTTGTTTCTTTAACTGAACCATCGTCAATGCCCGCTTGAATGCAGTCACTGATAGCTCCTTGCACAATTTGAGTGCCTTTTAATAAAGCCAAACGCATAGGTTCAGATAAGTCTGCAACTTCGGCGCTAAGTTTTACCACTAAACATTTCTGTGACGAACAGCTATCAGCTTGAGATGCCATCCTGCATTGCCAGTATTCTATGAGCCTTGTATAGGCAGGCAGGGTCTTATCACCAAACTGGCTATTAAGACGCAGCTGGTAATCATCGAAATAATGCTTAATGAGTGCCTCGCCAAATTGCTCCTTAGATTTGAAATAGTGGTAAAACGATCCCTTAGGGACTTGGGCGTGTTTAAGTAATTCGGACAACCCCACACTGGCAAAGCCGCGACTGGCGATCAATTGATAACCTGTGTCTAAAATGTGTTGGCGTGTATCTTGGGTGCTTGTTTTCATGGGGGTAGAATACGCGCAATTAGACCGGTCGTCTAGTGTTTTTTTTCGTGATAACAAATCAAAGCCAAATATTATGAGTGCTGTATCTAAGTATCTATTTATATTGGCGTTGTAGTCTGTGGCTATGGGTTGTGTTGATATTGTCACTCCAAGGAGTGAATAAAGTTACGGAGAATACCCAGTGTTCTTTTGGGAGCATACTTCATCATTAACGGGTTTTCCTGCTCCGGTCTTTGGATTTTCAAGCGAGCAGCTAAAAGGCTGCTATTGTTATAAATAGTCCCTGTCAGTGGAAAACCATAAATATGAATTGGCACGACTTTTCTGAACAACGTAAACATCAATGGCTGCAAGATATCGACTTGGTTGCAACGTTGATCCAGGGCGATATTATACTGGTTAATAATGATCTTGCTGTGAACGTAAATAAAAGCTTACATTCTGATGTTAAGGTTAATCATCAAATCAAAGCCAGCAACTCAGTGAATGCCGGAATGACAAGTGCAGGTTGTGTTGAGATAGTGTTAGCGTCTTCAAGTTCACATGCTTTTGACTACTGGCAACATAATGAACTCGCTCAATTAGACAATAAGGCTCAAGCTGCATCTGACGGTGTAGGCGGTTATTTTGAGTCTGACGCTATCGACTCCAATAAAAACGGTCGATTACGTGTTCGCTGTTTACCGCTGGAGAGGGAGGATTTAGAGGATGGCCAAGAAAATAAATTTAAGCTGAATATTAGCGGTTTTGCCAAAGCATTGGCTTGGCCTTCAGGGGTGCATTTTGCGACCTTGTGCGCCCTGAAAAATCCGCCCTTGTTGTTAAATGACACTATGTTAAAGCTTGTAAACCTTTTATGTGATCATTTGCAGTTAAAGCTCAATCAAGAGTCGACCAGAGTTCAATTTATCTCATCGAGTTTAGATGCGCCTAATGATGCAGATGCCATCAGTAGAGTGGCACCGCAAGCTATGGATTTACAAGTTTTTATTGATAGTCTTGAAGAGCATGTTTGGATAAAAAACACCGATGGTGTGTACGTATTTTGCAATCGCCGTGTGGAGCAAGCTTGGGGGCGCAGTAAACATGATATTTTAGGGCGAACAGACTTAGAGTTGTTTGATGAAAAAATTGCTAACAGGTTTGTTGAGGGGGATAAGCTTGCCATCGCCCAAGGTGGGCCTGTTATTGTCGCTGAATGCCAAGACAGGGATCTGCAATCACAATCAACCTGGCTTGAAACTTTCAAATCTCCAGCAATAACAGCAGAAGGGCTGCTTGTAGGAGTGATTGGTATTACCCGCAATATTGCCAAACATAAAGCCGCAGAAGAGCAGCTTAATTTGGCTGCCACAGTGTTTAGTAATACGGTCGAAGGTGTTGTCATTACTGACAGGAAGGGCTTTATTACTGAGGTTAATAGCGCTTTTACTAAGATAACGGGTTATGAGCTGGATGAAGTCAAAGGCAAAAATCCTAACCTGCTCAGCTCAGGTCACCATGACAAATCATTTTACCAAAAACTGTGGAATACTTTACTTATCCAAGGGCGCTGGCAGGGAGAAATCTGGAATCGACGTAAGAATGGTGAGGTCTATCCTCAAGAGGTAATAATCAGTGCCGTTTATGATGATACCAATACCATAGCGTATTTTGTTGCTGTGTTTACTGATGTTTCAGTGCAGCGAAAAACTCAAGCAAAATTAGATAAACTTATCTTACTGGATCCACTCACTCAGCTGCCCAACAGAACTCAATTTATGTCTCGTATTGAGAACGCCATTTATTATGCCAAGCAAGAAGGCACTCAGTTAGCCGTGGTGTTTATTGATGTTGATTTTTTTAAGCACATTAATGACAGTTTAGGCCATGTGGTGGGTGACAATATTTTAGTTGAGCTTGCTAATCGACTCAGCGGGATATTGCATCCAGGCGCAGTGCTTTCTCGCTTAGGGGGGGATGAGTTTTCATTACTGACTAATATGCTCAGTACAGAGAATTTAATTGCCATTGTTAATCGAGTTTATTCAGTTTTCGAAGCTCCTTTTAATTGCAATAATAACCAAAGTATACGTTTAACAGCCAGCATGGGATTGGCACTATACCCAAGTGATGGTCTCGATAACGACTGCTTACTTCGACATGCAGACGCTGCGATGCATAGGGCCAAACAAAATGGCCGTAATAACTATGCATTTTATACTGAAGCTATGACCCAGGAGTCAGTACGTTTATTGCAGTTACAGAGTGCATTGCATGAAGCTCTAGAGATGAAGCGCTTTTCTTTGGTTTATCAGCCTAAAGTTGATTTAAATACACTCGAAACTGTAGGTTTTGAGGCATTAATACGCTGGAACGATCCAAATCTTGGCAATGTGTCTCCGGTGGTGTTTATTCCCATCGCTGAAAAAAATGGCTTAATCAATGACATAGGCCTGTGGGTAATAAGAGAAGCCTGTGAGCAAGGCGTACGCTGGCTTAAACAAGGCAAGAGTTTTCACCGTATTGCAGTGAACGTTGCCAGTTTGCAGCTTCAGCGCAACAGCTTTGTCGATGATGTGCAGCAAGTGCTGCGTGAAACTGGTTTGCCGGCTAAGCATCTTGAAATCGAAGTGACTGAATCGTGCATGCTGCAAAACCCCACTGAAGCTATTATTGAGTTAAAGCGTTTACGTGAAATGGGTATAACCTTGGCCATGGATGATTTTGGTACAGGATATTCATCTTTAAGCTATTTGAAAAAATTGCCGATAAATAAACTGAAAATTGATCGCTCCTTCATCAAAAGTATTGTTGAAGATGCTAATAATGCCGCTATTGCAAAAGCGGTTATCGCCCTTGGTCACGCACTTAATTTGCACATTATTGCCGAAGGGGTGGAAACCCAAGAGCAAGCTGATTTTTTACGCCTTAATGCTTGTGAACAAGCTCAAGGCTATTACTTCAGCCGTCCGAAACTGCCTTGTGAGCTGGATGGATTTTTATCTAATTCACCTTACGTCAAACTGCCGTAACCGCCTGATCTACAATTTAACGAATTGTATATTTATTTGTTAATAAATTACCTATAACTGCTTAAATTTATCGATTTTTTATCCTTTATGAGTTTTTTTCTCATTTAAGGGGGATTTTGCGCAAAATAAAGTCTGTTTTAGCCTCTGTGGATGATTCACAAGTGACTTGCTACTAGGTATAGTAGGCGAAATTTCGCAACCTAATAATTAACCTATTTTTCATGTTTAAATGGCCAATTTCTATTTATTACGAAGACACGGATGCTGGTGGTGTGGTGTATCACTCAAATTACTTAAATTTTTTTGAGCGTGCCCGCAGCGAATGGTTAAAAACCATGGGAATTAGCCAAGCTGCACTATTAAAGCAAGATATTGCTTTTGTGGTGAAACGCGCCGAGGTTGATTTTCGCCGTGCAGCTAAATTTGAACAGAACCTTATGGTTGAATCTAAGGTCATAGAACTTAAGAAAGCCTCCTTGGTATTTCACCAAGGTTTGCTAGATGAACAAGGCAACTGTTATTGTGAAGGCAAGATATTAGTCGCTTGTGTTTCATTATCGCAGATGCGCCCCATTGCTATCCCAGAAAATATTGTCCAGGAGTTTAAACGTGCACGCTGAAATATCGTTCATTGGTTTGTTTTTAGAGGCAAGTCTGTTGGTGAAGCTGGTTATGCTCACCTTGTTAGGCCTTTCTATTATGTCATGGGCTGTGATTATCCAGCGCCGCAAACTCTTAAACGCGGCTAAAACTAAGTCAGCGCGTTTTGAAGATACTTTTTGGTCTGGCGTTGATTTGAATCGACTCTATAAAGAGCTGGTGGCCCGGGGTGATTCTATTGCTGGTTTAGAGTGTTTGTTTGTTGCGGGCTTTAAAGAATACTCCCGCTTAAGCAAATCAAGTGGAAAACAGCCTGATGCGGTAATGGACGGAACTTCTCGCGCCATGCGTGTGAGTCTTTCTCGTGAAATCGAAAAGCTTGAAAACAACTTGCCACTGCTTGCAACCATTGGTTCTACCAGCCCGTATATCGGACTCTTTGGTACAGTGTGGGGGATCATGAACTCATTTATCGCTATTGGCACAGTGCAGAATGCAACGCTCGCCATGGTGGCTCCTGGTATTGCAGAAGCCTTGATTGCGACAGCAATGGGTTTATTTGCAGCTATTCCAGCCGTTATTGGTTATAACCGTTTTACGACCCAGGTTGATAAGTTAGAAACAGCTTATGTGAACTTTATGGAAGAGTTTTCCAATATTTTGCATCGCCAAGCGTATAGCGAGAAGGAAGCGGTTTAATGTATCAACGTAAACGTCGCCGCCCGGTTGCTGAAATCAACGTTGTTCCTTACATCGACGTTATGTTGGTACTGTTAATCATCTTTATGGTGACAGCGCCCATCGTTTCTCAAGGGGTCAAAGTTGATTTACCCCAAGGCACGGCTGAACCTTTACCTCAAGACAGTAAGCCTCCAGTGGTCGTGTCTATTGATGCTGACGGGGATTATTTCGTCAACCTAGGTAATGGCGGCAATAGCGAGCCTATGGATTTAGAACAGATCACCACGGAAGTGGGTTCAATTATTACCATTGAGCCTGAACGACCTGTGGTGGTTAAAGGTGATAGAAGTATCCCTTACGAAAAAGTCATCCAGCTTATGATAAGCCTTCAAGGCGCGGGCGTACCATCGGTGGGCTTGATGACTGATTCATTGGAGGAGAAATAGGTGCCGGAACAAAGTAGACTTTCTAAAGCACTGTGGATTTCAGCCGGTATTCATATCGGCGCGATAGTGATCCTCGCATTAGGGATAAGTTTCGAGGATAAACCTGCGTTCACCCCGCAAGCACCCAGTGCTCCAGCTGTTCAGGCTGTGATGATTGATCAGAAAAAAATTAATGATAGGGTAGAGCAGCTTAAGCAACAAAAGCGTGATACTGAGCGTAAAGAGCAGCAAAGACAAGCGGAACTCGAGCGTAAAGCCCGTGAAGCGCGTGAGGCTCGTGAGCAAGAGCTTAATAAAATTAAACAGCTAGAAGTAGAGCGTAAGCTTAAGGAAGTGGAAGTTCAAAAAGCTAACGAGGCTGCCAAAGCGTCCAAAATAAAGCAGCAGCTTGAGAAAGAGAAAGCTCAGAAAGCTGAAACTGAACGTAAGCAGATTGAGCAGCAGCGTAAGGCATCGGAAGAAGCTGCCAAGAAGGCCGCTGAAAAGCGTAAGCAAGAAGAGGCCGCCGCAGCGAAAAAAGCTGAACTTGAGCGTAAGCAGCGTGAAGATGAGCGTAAGCGTAAGGAAGAAGCCGAGCGCAAACGTAAAGCAGAAGCTGATGCGAAGGCAAGGCAAGAGCAGGAAATGGCCGATGCCATGGCAGATGAACATGCGGCATTGTCGCAAACTCGTAATAGACAAGTGTTATCTGAAGTTGACAAGTTCACCGCCATGATTAAAGCGACAATCCAACGCAATCTAGTGGTTGATGAGTCAATGCGCGGTAAAAGTTGTAAGGTGCTGATACGTTTAGCTAATGATGGATTTGTTACCGCAAGTCAGACACTCGAGGGCGATCCTGTTGTGTGCCGCGCGGCAAAGAATGCCATTAATAAGGCTGGACGTTTGCCTGTTTCACCGGAAGCCGATGTATACAATAAGATGCGTGAAATTAATTTAACTGTATCACCGGAATTTAATTAAAGGAGTCACATGAAGATTTTGGCTAAATGGTTAACCTTAGCAGCGCTAATGTTAACGGCACAAGTAAATGCAGCACTCGATATCGTCATCACTGAAGGTGTAGATGCTGCGCGCCCAATCGCAGTCGTGCCATTTGTGTGGGAAGGTCCAGGCGCTGCGCCGCAACAAATTACAGATATCGTGATGGGCGATTTAACTAGAAGCGGTACTTTTAAGCCGCTGGATATCCGCGCGTTACCACAAACAGGCATTAGCTCAGTATCACAGTTTGCCGCAGGAAATTGGGGCCGAGTGGGCGCCGAAGCAGTAGTTGTTGGTTCGATAAAGCCTTATGGCGTCGATCAGTTTTTAGTGAATTTTGAGCTGATCGATTTAGTCAGAGCGCAAAATCAAGTAGCAAAAGGGCCGCAAAACAATAATGAGTTATTGCTAGAAAGCCGCCAAACCGTGATTAATGCTAATCAGTTTAGACAATATGGTCACAGAATTAGTGACATAGTGTATGAAAAATTGACTGGCGTTCGCGGTGCTTTCTTAACGCGTACTGCTTATGTCGTAGTTAAACAGGGCCAGAAAGCCCCGTATCACTTGATGATCGCTGACTATGATGGCTATAACGAACAGATGTTATTGCGCTCACCAGAGCCTTTAATGTCACCGACTTGGTCACCTGATGGCCGCCGTTTAGCTTATGTGAGCTTTGAAAACCGTAAGGCGGAAATCTTTGTTCAAGACATTTATAGCCAGACTCGTACTTTAGTGAGTAGCTATCCTGGGATTAACGGCGCACCCAGTTTTTCACCAGATGGTAAAAAATTAGCGGTTACTTTGTCTAAAGATGGTCAGCCAGAAATTTATGTTATTGACATCAATACCAAGGCGGCTAAGCGCGTAACAGATCATTACTCTATTGATACTGAGCCTTCTTGGTATCCTGATGGTAAGTCGTTGTTATTTACCTCTGAACGAGGTGGTAAACCGCAGATTTATAGCGTACATTTGGACACTGGAAAAGTGTCCAGAGTGACTTTTGAAGGTGAATGGAACTTAGGTGGTTCTATTACCCCAGATGGTCGCAGTATGATTTTTGTGAATCGTACTAATGGAAAGTTCCATATTGCTAGAATGGATTTAGCAACACGTTTTTTACAGGTGTTATCATCGACTCAGCTCGATGAATCACCTAGTGTTGCTCCAAACGGCACTATGGTTGTCTATGGTACGACTCACCAAGGTAAGCAAGTTTTAGCTGCTGTCTCTATGGATGGCAGGTTTAAAGCAAGATTGCCTGTCGGCCAAGGCGAGGTGAAGTCACCCGCATGGTCTCCGTTTCTCTAAATATATATTGATAAGGATTTAAAATGGATCTGAACAAGTTGTTCAAAGCTATGTTGGTTGCAGTTCCTATGTTGGCACTGGGTGCCTGTAGTTCAACTTCAGACTCTGACACAGACGCTAACGGTTCTATGAATGGTTCCGGTAGCGAATATGGCATCGATGGCGTTCAAACTGGTGGTGCAGGTGCTGTACTAAGTCCTGCTGAACAGCAACGTTTGAAAGAGCAAGAATTACGTCGTCAAAATATCATTTACTTCGATTTCGATCGCAGTGAATTACAAAGCGACAACGCTGACATCTTGAATGCACATGGCAATTACTTAGTTGAAAACCCAAGTGTCCGTGTATTAATTGAAGGCCATGCTGATGAACGTGGCACTCCAGAATACAACATCGCACTGGGTGAGCGTCGCGCCAAGGCAATAGCTAAATACCTTCAAGGTATGGGCGTTCAAGCAAGCCAAATGAGTATTGTAAGTTATGGCGAAGAAAAACCATTAGACTTCTCTCGTGATGACAGTGGTTTTGCTAAAAACCGTCGCGGTGTTTTAGTTTACTAAGCGACTGTTGTAAGACGGCCAGCCCTTAAAAGCTGGCCTATTTTTTAGGAGAAAAACAAATGAAATATGCCTTAATCGTTGCGGCGATAATTTGTGGTATCGGCACGGCTATGGCTGCACCAGCACCGGTTGATGATTTGATTGGTGGTTCAGGGGATGAGCGTCTAGCAAAACTTGAACGTATTCTTAAAGCAAGGCAGCAGAATGACTTTGATATGCAGCGCCGCTTAGATACGCTTCAAAATGAAGTGTTAGAATTACGTGGTATTACAGAGCAACAAAATTATCAAATTAGCCAAATGCTACAGCGTCAGCGTCAGCTTTATGAAGAGATTGCGGCAGTGTCGACTAAGTCCAGCTCAACGGCCAGTCCAACCGCATCAGCTAGCGTCTCGACAACTGGATCTGCCAACAACAGTGTTGCGGCTACTAATAACACCCCAAGTACGCCTGCAGCTTCAGTAACATCTAGCTTGGATGAAACTGGTAGTTATGAACGCGCAGTAAACTTAGTCTTAAAAGAGCGCCAGTACGATGCCGCTATTCCAGCTTTTCGCGATTTCATCAAACAATATCCAAGTTCTGCCTATGCAGCTAATGCCAATTATTGGCTAGGGCAGTTGCTCTATAATAAGAATGATTATGAGAGTGCTAAACAAGCCTTTAGCACAGTCGTGAGTCAGTATAGTGATTCGAGCAAGCGTGCAGATAGTTTAGTTAAATTGGGCCTTATTGCGGAAAAATCTAACGACAATAATGGCGCAAGAGCGCTATATAATAAAGTGCTGCAAGAATACGCAAATAGCGCATCAGCAAGGCTTGCGCAGCAGCAACTGTCGGCCTTGAAAGGCTAATTTAGTCAAAAAACAGTCTCTTAGTCTGTTTTTCATGCAAACAGCAAAAAATAACACATTTGCACTTGCATGAGAAATTGAAAAAGGTATTATAGGCGCCCTCAGAACGGTGTAGTCATCTGGGGTGTCAAAACAAAGCATATAGCTTAGTTTTTGACTGTAGAAATGGGTGGTTAGCTCAGTCTGCTTTTAGATATAGGCAGTTTGCTTTCAGTCCAGTAAAAATGTCAGTTTTTACAATAAAAACTACGGGTCGTTAGCTCAGTCGGTAGAGCAGTTGGCTTTTAACCAATTGGTCGAAGGTTCGAATCCTTCACGACCCACCACTTTCTATAAAATAGTGGTTAAAGAATTTATAGCGCTAATGTTTAAAGCAAAACCAGATGGGTCGTTAGCTCAGTCACTTCTTGTTAAATCAAGAGCTGCAGT
The DNA here is from genome assembly GCF_014163735.1 of Shewanella sp. SR44-3. GTDB lineage: Bacteria > Pseudomonadota > Gammaproteobacteria > Enterobacterales > Shewanellaceae > Shewanella. The sequence continues at coordinate 63,210 of NZ_JACJDV010000014.1, read as the reverse complement.
TGGCTTTTAACCAAAGGTTCGATGATTCGAATTCTTAGTGACTCGCCACTTTTTTGAATAGTGGTTAAAGAATTTCTAATGTAAATTTTTAAAGCGTTACCAGATGGGTCGTTAGCTCAGTCGGTAGAGCAGTTGGCTTTTAACCAATTGGTCGAAGGTTCGAATCCTTCACGACCCACCACTTTCTATAAATAGTGGTTAAAGAATTTATAGCGCTAATGTTTAAAGCAAAACCAGATGGGTCGTTAGCTCAGTCGGTAGAGCAGTTGGCTTTTAACCAATTGGTCGAAGGTTCGAATCCTTCACGACCCACCACTTTTTTTGAATAGTGGCTAAAGAATCATAGCAGCAAAGCCAGATGGGTCGTTAGCTCAGTCACTCTTTGTAACATCAAGAGCTGCAGTTGGCTTTTAACCAAGAATTCGATTGTTCGAATCCTTCACGACTCACCACTTTCTTGAATAGTGGTTAAAGAATTTAAAATCGTAATACCATATGGGTCGTTAGCTCAGTCGGTAGAGCAGTTGGCTTTTAACCAATTGGTCGAAGGTTCGAATCCTTCACGACCCACCACTTTTTTTAAACAGTGGATAAAGAATTTAAACGCAATGCCAGATGGGTCGTTATCTCAGTCATTTCTTGTTAAATCAAGAGCTGCAGTTGGCTTTTAGGCAAAGGTTCGACAATTCGATCCTTCACGCACCACCACTTTTTAAGCAGTGGTTAAAGAGTTTAAAGTAATACCAAATGGGTCGTTAGCTCAGTCGGTAGAGCAGTTGGCTTTTAACCAATTGGTCGAAGGTTCGAATCCTTCACGACCCACCACTTTTTTAAACAGTGGATAAAGAATTTAAACGCAATGTTAGATGGGTCGTTAGCTCAGTCATTTCTTGTTTTCAATAGCAGCAGTTGGCTTTTAATCAAAGGTTCGATGATTCGAATTCTTAGTGACTCACCACTTTCTTAAACAGTGGTTAAAGAGTTTAAAGTAATACCAGATGGGTCGTTAGCTCAGTCGGTAGAGCAGTTGGCTTTTAACCAATTGGTCGAAGGTTCGAATCCTTCACGACCCACCACTTTTTTGAATTGTGGCTAAAGAATTCATAGCAGCAAAACCAGATGGGTCGTTAGTTCAGTCACTCTTTGTAACATCAAGAGCTGCAGTTGGCTTTTAACCAATTGGTCGAAGATTCGAATTTTTCACGTCCCACCCACTTTTTTCTTTTAAATCTCCCTCAAAACTACCATAAGCCGTTAGCTCAATCACTTTTTCACATCAAGAGCTGCAGTTGGCTTTTAACCCATAGGTCTAAGGTTCAGATCCTTCACGACCCAGCATTTTTTTTTCCTTTAAGTCATCCTAAGCGCAAAACTCGATGGGCCGTCAACTCAGTTACTCTTGGTTACATCAAGAGTTAAAATTGGCTTTAACCGATGGGTCTAAAGCCCAGAATTTCCAATTCCCTTTTTATAAAGCCTTGTTAATTATTCGCAATAGTAAAGTGGAGCGTCCAGTAGCCCCCAGCGAAGGGATTTCTATTCTCAGTATTTTTCGTTGAAAAACACTATGGGTGGGACAATAGCTTTGACTTCTCTTGCTGGCAGACAGGCATAAAAAAGCGGTCTATGTGACCGCTAGTGCATTGTTAGCCCTTGCAGTGCTAACTCTCTATTACCTCATGAGTGTTTTCAATGGTGCTTTGCTCTGGCGTCGCTAATGGCCATCCACCTAATGCTTTCCAACGATTAACGATATGACAAAAAAGTTCTGCTGTTCTTTCTGTGTCATACAAAGCCGAATGTGCTTCTTTGTTGTCAAAATCAATCCCAGCCATCTTACAGGCCTTTGCTAGCACAGTGTGACCGATAGCGAGCCCAGCAAGTGTTGCAGTGTCAAAGCTTGCAAATGGGTGGAAGGGAGAGCGTTTAAGGTCATTTCTTTCTATGGCTTTATTTACAAAGCTTAAATCAAAAGCTGCATTATGGGCGACGATAATACTGCGGTGGCAATCTGATGCTTTCTGGCCTTTTTTCACCGCTTTGAAAATTTCAAGGAAGGCTTCTTTTTCAGAAACGGCTCCCCTAAGGGGATTAGTCGGGTCTATGCCATTAAAAGCGAGTGCTTCGGGTTCTAAATTAGCACCTTCAAAAGGTTCTATATGAAAGTGAACCGTTTTATCCAGTACTAATACCCCATCATCGTTCATCTTTAATAAGGTGACAGCTATCTCTAGCAAGGCATCTGTATTTGCATTAAACCCTGCAGTTTCAACATCAATAACCACAGGGTAATAGCCGCGGAAGCGGTGTTTAAGTTTGTTACTGTCGCAAATATCAGGCATTAAGGTTCCCCTTTTAAAATAGGCGGCTATTATGCAAAAACTCAGCTAGAGTGTCATGTATGTTCGTGAGATATTTTGTTAAAGAAAGTCATTACCCCGCCGATAAATTAGGTGCAGCGGATCTAAGGGTGTTTTTATGTGGCGAAAACTGGTGTTAATGTCTAGCTTGTTTATTTGTTCGTCAGCGATGGCTGACATGAGGTACTATGTGGCTTCACTGGACAATTCTCTTTGGCGGGTGAGTGAAAATTCCCGCATAGAATGCCGTCTTGAGCATGATATTCCTGATTATGGAAAAGCTATTTTCTCCAGCAAAGCTGGAAAGCGTTTAAATATGCTTTTCACATTAGATATGTGGATGAAACCCGATGAAATAACCGAGGCTAAACTGTTTAGCCGAGCACCTAATTGGCGTCCTGGCATTAAGTCTAAATCATTAACTCAGCTTAGCTATCATAAGCAGTTTAATGGTGAACTGCCTAAAAAGGCTGCTTGGTCTATGTTAAATGAGTTAAGCAAGGGAATGGAACCAACGTTTTATTACCCAGACTGGTATAGCCAAGCAGACAATGTGGCGGTGGGATTATCATCGGCAAATTTTGGTGGACAATATCGCGAATTCAGATCTTGCTTGGCTAAGTTATTACCCTATAGTTTTGATGATATTGCATTTACAGTGCTGACTTATCAAGAGGGTGAGACAGAGTTAACTCATTTCTCTAAGTATCAATTGAAAAAAGTACAGGAATATTTATCTTATGATCCTGATGTCGAACTGGTGCTTATTGATGCCTTTACTGACAGTTATGGACCTAAGGGAGTTAACCAAACCATGTCAGATAATCGCGCGGATTCAGTCAAGCAGTTATTAATCGCCAGTGGGATCCCACAAGATAAGATTATCTCTAGCGGTCATGGTGAAAAACGTCATGTGGCCTCTAACGAACTAAGCCAAGATCGTGAGCGTAACCGCCGAGTGGTGATCCAAATATCCAAAGCTTTTTAAGGGTATATTTAGTTACTGCTATCATCAAGGCTAATGAAAGCCCAATCTAACGATTGGGCTTTTTACTTTTTACTCCAGAAGCTACAGTTGCCAAGGCGATTTATTACGCTAAAGATAAGGTTGCTTGCTGGTATCGCTGAACTTAAAGGTGTGAAAGATAAATTTTGGATAAAAAAAAGCCCACTCAAAAGAAGTGGGCAAATAATTTGTAAAAACAAATTAAAGGAAGGAAGTCAAACATAAGAACAAGGTACAACTGAAGTATTGGGAGACATCAGCTAAAAGTTCTTGGTTTTCACTAACACACTGGATTTACCCTGATTAAGCAGATTAATACCATTTGCTTAATTGAGCCACCTGACTCGGTAAACATACGTCCAGTAAGCCAATCTCTGAAAACAAAGCTATGATAGGCGAATTCTAGCGGTTGAACAAACGAGAAAAAATACAACCTTGGATTAGCAAAACTAATGGCTGGTGATAGCTCCAATAACAATTAAATCACCTCAAAGCCTTGTTATATGGTCAAAGATAGTTTTGTAGTCATTAGCATTGCATAAATATTCGGATAACCAATACCTAATATAAAGATTATTTGTTAACAGTCACTAGTGGACAGGTATTTGCGGATAAAATAATCACTGCTAAGTGGGTTAAGGTAAGTATTGTTCTGGGGTTTTCCTGCTGTAGATGCGGCTATAAGCCATAAGTTGGGGATAGAAAGTGCGGAAAGCGATTTCTATTTCAATATACAGTTTGTCTATATGCTGCTCGGCGCCGGTAAACAATTCAGGTTTAGATAAGCGCTTACTCACACCATCCACTGCTTGGAACAATCCTGCTTTAGTTTGATAACTGCCTAACCAGTCTTGCTCGATGATCTTGGGTGTCATAAGACTAAGCTTTTCTGGTAATTGAGCCGTTGTGGCTAAGCTGTTATAGGCCTTTTGACTAAAATCACCTAGGCTCTGATGGTGATATTCATCCCAATAATAAGCCAAGAAATGATCAAAGCTTAAATCCATCAAGATAGGGGCGACTCGCCTTAAGGATTTAGGAAACATCTTTAGCAAGTCAATGACGATTTCATTTGTGTCCGTCACGATATCGATTTGGCGATGTAGCCAGATCCCTTGCTGTAAATGCTGAGGATGATGTTCGATATTGCCCTTGGCAAAATCACCGGCTAAATTAGCGGCTAAATGAGTGCCACTGATATCGGCAAGATGTAAGTGTGCGAGAAAGTTCATATTGTGTACTTTATTTAAATTTCTTAACGTATTAGGTTGCAGCTTGTTAAGTCAGCTAAAAACTGAATTAATTAACAAGTCTTATACAACAAGCGTTTATCCATCATATAGACTTAATTTCAAATGTCTTTGGTTTTGTGGTGTTTGAGAGGTAATTCATTTTAGGTGTGGCGCAGGAGCTGTGAGCTGCTGACTCAGGAAAATAAAGCAAGCTTTGTTAAGTGTTCGCAGACTAATGGCACTGGGTAACAAAACTTGATCTTCATCTCTGCTCATCCTAGACTAGCGGCCGTTTTGTTGTTTACTAATTTTTTATTACCCCGATAAAGAGTGCCTATTCATGCGCGTTGCCGATTTTTCTTTTGACCTTCCTGATGAGTTAATTGCTCGCTATCCCACCGCGCAGCGTAATGCTTCACGCTTATTGACCTTAGAAGGTTCAACGGGGGCGTTAGCCGATAAACAATTTACTGATTTATTTGAAATGATAAACCCAGGTGACTTGATGGTATTTAACAATACCCGAGTTATTCCTGCGCGTTTATTTGGTCAAAAGGCCAGTGGTGGAAAACTTGAAATTTTGGTTGAGCGCATGCTCGATGACAAACGAATTCTGGCTCATGTCCGCAGTTCAAAATCCCCTAAAGTTGATTCATTAATCAATCTTGACGGTGAACATCAGATGAAGATGCTAGCTCGTCATGATGCATTATTTGAGCTTGAGCTACTCTCTGAACTCACTATTCTGGAGGTGTTAGAGCAAGTCGGCCACATGCCTTTGCCACCTTATATTGACCGTCCCGATGAAGACGCCGATAAAGAGCGCTACCAAACTGTGTATAACAAAACCCCTGGCGCGGTTGCAGCCCCGACAGCAGGCTTGCACTTCGATGATGCCATGTTAAGTGCGCTCAAACAGAAAGGTGTGAACATTGCTTTTGTCACCTTGCATGTTGGCGCGGGTACCTTTCAGCCAGTACGAGTAGATAATGTGCTTGAGCACAAGATGCACTCAGAATGGGCTGATGTTTCCCAAGATGTGGTTGACTTGATTGCGCAAACTAAAGCTGCTGGTAACCGAGTCATTGCTGTAGGTACGACTTCAGTGCGCTCCCTTGAAAGCGCGGCTAAGGCAAGTGGCGATAAGCCATTAACCACCTTTAGCGGCGATACCGATATTTTTATCTACCCCGGTTACCAATTCAAAGTCGTCGATGCTATGGTCACCAATTTCCACTTGCCAGAGTCGACACTTATCATGCTTATTAGTGCATTTACCGGTGTTGATGAAGTCAGAAATGCCTATCAACACGCGATCGCTCAAAAATACCGCTTTTTTAGCTATGGCGATGCGATGTTTTTGACGAAAAAAGCCCCGTAAGCCACCAATTTGCTTTAAAATAGCGCCCACATTAAGTGGGCATTTTTTTGCATTATTTGGCTTTATTTATCTTAAGTCCTTGAAGCGTGAATTTTTGCCCTCATGTCTATTGAACATTGAAGTGTCAGACTGTTTATCTGACAAGGTGATTTATGAAATTTGAATTAGATACAACCGATGGCCGCGCTCGTCGTGGTCGCTTGATTTTTGACCGTGGCACAGTGGAAACTCCAGCATTTATGCCTGTGGGTACATACGGCACAGTGAAAGGCATGACCCCAGAGGAAGTACGCGCCACAGGTGCAGACATTTTATTGGGAAACACGTTTCACTTATGGCTACGCCCAGGTGAAGAAATCATGCGTAAGCACGGTGACTTGCATGACTTTATGAATTGGCAGCGTCCTATTTTGACCGATTCTGGCGGTTTCCAAGTATTCAGCCTAGGGGACATACGTAAGATTACCGAAGAAGGGGTGCACTTTCGCTCACCTATCAATGGTGAAAAGATTTTCTTAGACCCTGAAAAGTCGATGCAAATTCAGAACTCTTTGGGCAGTGATGTGGTGATGATTTTTGATGAATGCACTCCCTATCCAGCCACAGAAGATGAAGCCCGTAAGTCTATGCAGATGTCACTGCGTTGGGCGCAGCGCTCACGTGATGAATTTGACCGTTTAGAAAACCCAAATTCATTATTTGGCATTATCCAAGGCGGCGTTTATGAAGACTTACGTGACGAAAGTTTGAATGGTTTAGTTAACATCGGCTTTGACGGTTATGCCATCGGTGGTTTAGCAGTAGGCGAGCCTAAGCCCGATATGCACCGTATTCTTGAACACGTCTGTCCACAAATTCCTGCGGATAAGCCACGTTACTTAATGGGCGTGGGTAAACCTGAGGATTTAGTTGAAGGAGTGCGCCGCGGCGTCGATATGTTCGACTGCGTCATGCCAACTCGTAACGCCCGCAATGGTCATTTATTTACCACTGAAGGCGTGATTAAAATCCGTAATGCTCGCCATAGGGATGATACGGCGCCATTGGATGAGAAGTGTGATTGTTACACCTGTAAGAACTATTCACGGGCGTACTTGTATCACTTAGATCGTTGTAATGAAATTTTAGGTGCGCGTTTAAACACCATTCACAATCTACGTTATTACCAAATGTTGATGGAAGGTTTGCGCGGCGCTATCCAGACGGGTACATTAGACGCCTTTGTAAAGGACTTCTATACCGGTTTAGGGCGCGAAGTGCCTGAAGTACCAGAGTTAGTTGGTTAATTAATAAGAAGAGAGAACTATGTTTATATCAAATGCATACGCAAACGATGCTGGCCTACCAACAGGTGGCGGCACCATGGAAATGATTTTCATGCTGGCTATTTTCGGTTTGATTTTCTATTTCATGATTTTCCGTCCTCAGTCTAAGCGCGTAAAAGAGCACAAGAATCTAATGTCTTCATTAGGCAAGGGCGATGAAGTGCTAACAAGCGGCGGCATTTTGGGCAAGATTGCTAAGATCAACGATGACAGTGATTACGTGTTGCTGAACATTAATGAAACCGCGCAAATCACCATTAAAAAGGATTATATCACTGCCGTATTGCCTAAAGGCTCTATTCAGTCGTTGTAAGCCAAGAGGGCTCAGTTGTGTTGAATAAATACCCAATGTGGAAGAACATCATGGTGATGCTTGTCATCGCTGTTGGTGCTTTTTATGCGATCCCAAACCTATTCGGTGAGGATCATGCAGTTCAAGTTGTTGCCACTCGCGGCGCAGAAGTTACCGCTTCGACCCAAGCGAGTGTCATAGAAGTACTTCAGAGCAAAGGCATTGCGGTAAAGCGCGCTGAGCTCAATAATGGTCAACTGTTGGTTCGTGTGCAAAACGCAGAACAACAGTTATTAGCCAAAGAAGCCATTGCTGACAGCTTAGGAAACAAATTCACGGTAGCATTAAACTTAGCTCCAGCAACCCCTGAATGGCTTGAAGCCGTTGGCGGTAGCCCAATGAAGCTAGGGCTTGATTTACGTGGCGGGGTTCACTTCTTAATGGAAGTGGACATGAGCGAAGCGATTCGCAAAATGGAAGAAGCAAAAATTGCCGATTTCCGTAGTCAATTACGTGAAGAAAAAATTCGCTATGCTGGGGTGCGTAAAACACCTAAAGGTATAGAGATTAAATTCCGTGATGCTGACACAGTGTCAAAAGCCGAAGCTTATTTGAAGACTCGCGGCAATGACATGACGTTTGTTGATGCCAGTGAGGGTGACAGCTTTGTGCTGCGCGCCACCATGAGCGAAACCTATATCAAGCAAGTTAAAGAAGAAGCGCTGCAACAGAATATCACCACTATCCGTAATCGTGTAAACGAGCTGGGTGTTGCAGAGCCTGTGGTACAACGCCAAGGCGCAGAGCGGATTATCGTTGAATTGCCAGGCGTACAAGACACAGCTCGCGCGAAGGAAATCTTAGGTGCAACCGCATCGATTGAATTCCATATGCTTGATGATAAAGCCGACCCAAGTGCCGCAGCCAGTGGCCGGGTACCAGCGGGTTCTCAAGTTTACCCACGCCGCGAAGGCGGTATTGCTGTGCTTAAGAAAGAAATCATGCTCACAGGTAATCATATTACCGGAGCTCAACCTTCTTTTGATGAATACAGCCGCCCACAAGTGTCGATTAACTTAGATGCGCAGGGAGGAAATATTTTCTCTAATGTGACTAAGGACAATATCGGCAAGCCAATGGCAACCTTGTTCATTGAATACAAGGACAGCGGCCTACGAAATCCTAATGGCACAGTCAAAATGACCAAGATTGAAGAGGTTATTTCTGTGGCAACCATTCAGGCACGTCTTGGTCGCAATTTTGTCATTAACGGCCTTGAACATGCAGAATCACAAAACTTAGCCTTGTTATTACGTGCTGGTGCCTTGATTGCGCCTGTGACTATTGTGGAAGAACGCACTATAGGTCCAAGTCTTGGCGCTGAGAATATCGAAAACGGTATGCAAGCTATGATTTGGGGGCTAGCGATTGTTCTGATATTTATGATGATTTACTACCGCGCATTCGGCATCATTGCCAATATTGCCTTGCTAGCCAATATCATCATGGTTGTAGGCGTAATGTCTATGATCCCAGGTGCGGTATTAACCTTGCCAGGGATTGCCGGTATGGTATTGACCGTTGGTATGGCTGTCGATGGTAACGTACTGATTTATGAACGTATTCGTGAAGAATTATTGGCAGGTCGCAGTGTGCAGCAAGCCATTCACGAAGGTTATGGTAATGCGCTATCTACCATTGCCGATGCGAATATCACCACATTTATGACCGCACTCATCATGTTTGCAGTGGGCACTGGCGCCGTAAAAGGTTTCGCCGTTACCCTGATGATAGGTATTGCTACCTCAATGTTTACCGCTATCGTTGGCACACGTTCAATCGTGAATGCTGTTTGGGGCGGAAAACGTGTTAAAAAGCTATCTATCTAGGAGAAGTTGATTATGTTTCAGATATTTGCAGTAAAGGATACGGTCGACTTCCTGCGTCATGCTAAACCTATTAGCATAATGTCGATGATATTAGTCATTGCCTCTTTTGTGTCATTAGGCACTCAAGGGATCAATTGGGGCTTAGATTTCACAGGCGGCACTGTAGTGGAGCTTGAGTTTTCACAGCCTGCCAACTTGCCTGAGCTGCGTGCTACTTTAACCTCTGTTGAGGCTCAAGGCGCTGTGGTGCAAAACTTTGGTTCAAGCCATGACGTATTAGTGCGCTTACCGGTAAAACTTGATATTAAAAGTGACTTACAGGTTAAAGCCATTATGGATGGCGCTCTAAGCATCGACACAGCAGTAGTGCAAAAACGCGTAGAGTTTGTTGGCCCACAAGTGGGTAAGCAATTAGCAGAGCAAGGCGGCTTAGCCGTGATTGTGGCGCTTATTTGTATTTTGATTTATGTGTCATTTCGTTTTGAATGGCGTTTAGCGATGGGCTCTGTTGCCGCATTGGGCCACGATGTTATTGTGACCTTGGGAGTTTTTTCTGTATTACAGCTTGAATTTGATTTAACTGTACTGGCGGGATTGCTCACGGTCGTAGGTTACTCACTTAACGATACTATCGTAGTGTATGACCGTATTCGTGAAAACTTTCTTAAGATGCGCAAAGGCGATCCTGAAGAAGTGGTTAACACTTCAATTACTCAAACCATGAGCCGTACTGTTATTACCACAGGTACGACCTTAGTGGTGGTTATCGCCTTGTTTATTCAAGGTGGCAGCATGATCCACGGCTTTGCTACAGCCTTGTTACTGGGGATTTTTGTGGGTACTTACTCATCGATTTATGTGGCGAGTTACCTTGCTATTAAACTGGGGATTTGCCGTGAGCACATGTTACCTGTGGAAATTGAAAAAGAAGGTGCCGATCAACCTTCTATGATGCCGTAATAGGTTTATCCTTAGATAATGATTAAAACCACCTTCGGGTGGTTTTTTATTGAAATAAATAGTTAAAAAGCTTAAGTAAATCCTCTGTTTTGAATAATCCTCTATCGACAGCTTGGTTGGTTCAAAGTAGGATAATGGCTAAATTTGCCACAAGAGCAATGCAGTAGGACGACAAAATGGATGAAAGAAAAACATTACTTACCGAAGGCAATCTACTCCAAGCCCATACATGGAAGGGCTTATTAGAGACTTGTGGTATCTGTGTTGAGCTTAAAGGAGAGATGCTGCTTGGCGGTGTTGGTGAACTACCTGTTGATGTGCAAAATGTAGAGCTTTGGGTTGCAGAACCTGAACTTGCTCAGGCACAAGCTGTGCTTGAATCGTTAGATGTTGATGGCCCTCAGTGGCAATGCGTGCAATGCCATGAAATGAATGAGGCCAACTTTGAATTATGCTGGCACTGCAGTGCTGAAAAAAGTGAAACCCGCAACTAATTACAGTATTTTCATCTTATTTACAAGGAGTTAACCATGCAGCACAGTCCTGGTTTTTTGGCTATAGTCGAAACCGTGTTAGATAGAGTCACTCATGTGAGTATTGCTGAATACCAAGGAGATGATAGTTGGCAGCTTATTGATGTACGTGAAGATCATGAGTGGCTGCAAGGACATTTACCACTGGCAAAGCATTTAGGTCGTGGCATTATTGAGCGTGATATTGAAAAACGCTTTCCTGATAAGCAACAGCCCATATTACTCTATTGTGGTGGCGGCTATCGCTCATCATTAGCGGCTTATAATTTGCAGCTAATGGGATACACTAATGTAGCATCACTAACTGGTGGTTATGGTGGTTGGGTTCAACATCAGTTGCCCGTAGTGCAAGACTAATCTTGAAGCTGGATTATGTTGAGACTTAATCACCTTGAAACTGAATAACCTTCAAATTTAAACCTAGCTTCACATTATTTAAAGGCTATAAAATTAATGCAGTATTTCCCGTTATTTGTCGATACCAAGGCATTGTCAGTGCTGATTGTTGGAGCGGGAGAAGTGGCAAGCCGCAAGCTTGCGCTACTTGCCAGGACTGAGGCTATCATTAGCATTATCGCGCCTGTAACAACGGCAGAAGTTGATGGGTTTGAAGCTAAAGGACGGATTAACGTTATGCGCCGTGGTGCAAGTCTTGAAGACATGCAAGGATTTGACCTTATCTACCTTGCCACTGCTGATGAACAGTTAAATATCGACCTTGCCGGCGCGGCAACACAAGCCGGAATTTGGTGCAATGTGGTGGATAACCCAAAATACTGCCGCTTTATTACCCCTTCCATCATAGACAGAGGACGCTTAGTCGTTGCTATTAGTACCGCTGGCGCCGCGCCCGTATTTGCCAGAAGCTTGCGAGCACGGCTTGAATCTTGGTTGCCTCAATCCCTTGCACCTTTATTTGATTTTGTGGCTCAGAATCGGGATAAAGTACAGCAAAACGTGGTTGATGCTAAGGATAGGCGAGTGTTGTGGGAGCAATTTTTTGAATTAAATGGCGACCGATGGGATAAAAACACCCAAGCGCATTTTCAGCAAGCAATGGCAGTTTCTCAAACTAAAACCCAGTGCCAAGGGATGCTATTACTATTGGATAATCACATTGCAGCGCAATGGTTACCCTTAGGCGTGATGCCACTGTTTTCTCAACTTGATTGTATTTATAGCGACATAACCATAGCCTTTGAACTCAACGAATTACTTAGGCGAGATGCTGAGCGCAAAGCCATTCCCTCTTTTGAACAAATACGCCTGAATTTAGCAAAGGGCGAGCGCATGCTTATTGTTGCAGGCAAGGCTGAACTTGCCGTCTTAAATGCTGAATTTCCGCAAGCTCAGTGTATTAAGGCCGGTTCCTTGTAGCTCTTCACAGCAAGGGTTAAGTGGGTTCAGTTAAAGCAGTACCATGACAGTTTTTATATAGCGTTTTAACTTTAGCGTTTACAATGTGCGCTTAAAGACATGTTATACCCAAACAACCTCAAGATGCAGGATTCAGCGTTAAAACCCGCCGGGACGGAGTGCCTAGGGCACTCCACTACCGTGTTGCATCAATTCAAAAGGTGGCCGACATTCAGTCATTGATGCGCCTTGAATTAAAGCACCCTAGGCGCTCTGAAACTCGTATCTTGAAGTAGCTTGGGTATATAACCGAGGCTTAAGCCTCGGTTTTTATTTTTATCGATTTTGGAGTGTGAACATGGCGCCAAAGGCCACAGTATTTAAAGCAGCCATACAAGTTGCTGATATGGATAGGCATTATTATGCCGATCATCAATTAACCTTGGCTCAGCATCCATCAGAAACTGACAGCCGCATGATGGTACGTTTATTGGCATTTGTCTTAAATGCATCGGAAAGTTTAAGTTTTAGCAAAGGCCTGTGCGTCGATGATGAACCCGAGCTTTGGGATAAGAGCTTAAGTGATGAAATATTACTGTGGGTAGAGTTTGGCCAAGCAGATGAAAAATGGCTGAGAAAGGCCTGCGGCCGTGCTAAAAAAGTGCAGCTTTATACTTATGGTGGCCGCAGCGTGCCTATTTGGTGGCAGCAAAATAGCGCAGCACTTGAGCGTTACAAAAACTTGTCTGTGATTAACATTGCTGAAGAGTCAGTCAAGGGAATGGAAGTGTTTGTGGATCGCAACATGAATTTGCAAGTGAGCATTAGTGAGGGGCAAGTGTGGCTATCTAATAATGAGCACAGCTTACTGATTGAACCTGAAGTACTTAAAGCGTAATTCATACGATAGGCATTTGTTTAAAAGATCAAGCTATGTGCTTGATAGCTAATTTAGATTAAGTAAATTTAATTTTCACAACCATTGTTTAAGCACATGCTGAGGCAGATAATCCTTAATGTTGATAACCAATTAAAATCAGTTAGGTGTCTGATTTTAATTGTGTTATTCGTTAATTGCTTCGCTGTTTTGGAGTTGGTTATGAAGAAACTTGCTTTGTATGCCGTGGAAAAAATAGATCAGCTAGCTTGGCCTGAAAACTATTCGGATTTTAGTATCAAATCGCCAGCATTAACCATTTTTACCGATTTTACCCAAGTTGAACCTGTGGTTATCGAGCAGAGCACGTCGGCTGTTGATGTTGAATACTTAATGAAAAAGGCCCACGTTCGATTGAAGTTAGTGATTGACGAGGCTGAACAGTTTATTGGTTTAGTGACGTCTGATTTACTGAATCATCAAGAAATTATGAAAAAAGTTTCTCAAGGATTTGTTAGAGAACAACTCAGTGTTATCGACTTTATGGTCGAGAAATCAGCCCTTAAAGCCATAGATTATGGCGATCTTTGCCATGCACGAATTGGTGATGTGGTTGATACACTCCATGACGCCGGTGAGCAACATTGCTTAGTTGTTGATCATGAGAACCACAGCATCCGTGGAGTGTTATCGGCGAATGATATCGCTAAAAGGCTTAAACTTGCTGTCGATGTAAGTACTTCGACAAGCTTTTCAGTTATTTTTAAGGCTATTTACCAACCTAAGCAAAGTGTTATACCTTTGTCAGCCTGACATTAAATGATGAGTTGTCAGATGTAAAAAAGGAGCCAATAGGCTCCTTTTGATTTCTGGCTGTTTAAGGTTATTTAAACGTCAGTGTCCAAGCGTTGATGTAGCCTGTGTCTTGGCTGGCGCTATCAACGGCTTTGAGCTTCCAAACGCCGCTCGACTCAACACCAGTCATGTTGGCAGTAAAGCTTTTGACTATGTTAGCAGCACTGCCACCGACTTTACTTTGTAGCACAACAGTTTGACCTGTAGGGCTTATTAAGCTGAGTGTTAAGTCACCTGAATAAGTGTGTACCACATTAACATCGACAGTGACAGCGCCTGAATCACCAGTACGGGTTGCGGTAATTGGGCTTACAACACCCGTTGTGTTGTTATCGGGGATCGCATAGTCAGTACCATTGGTATAAGTCGCTGGACCACCAGTGCTTGGTGTTGATGCCGTGTAGTTAGCGACTAAGCTTGCACCATTAAATGCCGCATAAGCTTTAACCATGACGTAATAAGTGCCGCTTTGCGCAGTTGCTATTGGGCAAGATTCACCGTTTCCACTGTTCCATGAGCGGCAATCATAAGTGCCTGCAGCTGTACCTGGGGCGGCGCCATACTGAACGTAAAGATCAGCATCACCTGTACCGCCACTTAGTGCAAAACTTAAGTTCTTAGCACCTGCTGGAACAGCCAATGAAAAATGTAATTCATCATTTTTCGCGCCGCCTAGGTTAGTTTTAGCGACACCATTTTTAAGAACCGCATCAATAGGGCCTGGACCCGGATCAGTAGGGCCAGTGCATGAAGCATCAAGGTAAGCTTTAGCTGCAACAGCATTTACCATACCGTAACCTGTTTTATCATCACGACCTGCAGTACCTAAGTCATCAGCCGTGGCATTCAATGCCGCGCGCACTTGCTTAGCGGTACATTGTGGGTGGTAGCTCCACACCAAGGTAGCAACACCAGACACATGAGGGGTTGCCATCGAGGTACCATTGTAATATTCGTAATCTTTATTACCTTGGTTAGCGATAGTCGTCGTAGCGCCCAGTTGTGCTTTTAATGCGAGACCAGTAGCACGTGACACAGACATAGTTGGAATGCTGATTTCACTGTTAGCATCGACTAAAAACGGGTTTTGAAGTCCTGGAAGTGTAGTGTTGGAGTACACAATCACGCCACTTGCGCCGGCTGTTTTACAGGCTTTAACCGCATTAATTTCTGGATAGCTTGAGCCTTGGTTACCCACACGTTCAACTAAACAGATTTTATTACTCATATTGCCACAGTTAAAGCTAGTTCCATTGACAGTACATTCAGCCAATACCGCAGTTGCACTGGCATTGACAGGTGATGGACCGTAGCTAGTACCTTGCGGTATTAAACGGTTATGAGGTACTACGCCACTATTAAAGTATGAGGTGCTACCAATAGTGATATCTGCAAGGCGACCTTCACCCACAGTCACGGTTGATAAAATGGCTTCACCTGGACCTGAGATTTCTACTTGGTTGGTGTACTGTGAAAAGGCTGCATGATCTCTATTGTTATCTACAGCCGCAACTGACATAACGCTATCGTAAGATGCTGGGTAGCTATGAGTATTGTTACCAGCATTACCCGCAGCGGCAATTAATAGCACCCCATTGTTAAGGTGGGTTGTCATGGCATTACGTTCAGTGGTGCTTGACTGCGCACCACCAAGGCTCATGGTGACGACGTTGGAGCCTTTACTGACACAAGTATCAATGGCAGCAACCAGTGATGATGAATATCCCCATCCTGCTTCGTTGAAGACCTTAATCACATGAATGTTAGCATTTTGATTTGGCATAACGCCTACAACACCTTCGTTGTTAGCGATTGCTGCAATAGTCCCTGCTACGTGAGTACCATGGGCATTATTGGCGCCTGGCTGATACCAGTTGCCGGTACCTGAGTTGTTGCTACCTGTGACATTGTTGCCACTTAAATCATTGTGGCTACGATCATAGCCTGAGTCGATGATACAAATAGTACGATTGCCAGTTTGGCTGTCGCTTAGGCTAGTAGCACCAACGAAGGTTTGGCCCCAAGGAGTTGTTTCTGCCAGTAATTGGCGCGGTACGTCTTCTTCAACATAATCAACGTCAGCGCGCAACCTTAGTGATTTGATCGCTTGACTATCAAGCTTTGCTGTATAGCTATTACTGCGCCCGATACGCTTCATTTCTTTCGCTTTAGTGCTGTTTAATGCTCGTAGCTGCGAGAAAACTTCATTGGTGCGTGGCTGATAGCTCATGTCATCGTTTGCTATGCTGATAGCCGCAGCACTTGAGAAGCTTTGAGCTGCATTTTGATTTTTAAATTTAACAATATAGCGCTTTGGTAGCGGTGCTTCTTGGGCTGCATTCATGTTTGCAGCACTGATATTCAGCGGTGCTGGTGCCGCGTTGACGCTGGCAGAAATCGCCAATGCTAAGCTTGATAAGCTCAGTGCAATTTTAGGGAAATGTGTTGTCTTCATTTTGTCTTCCGTGTTGTTAACTACAGATTAATATTCTTATATCTGGGGAACTAAGCCAGATTGCATTTTATGCGTTGTGGAATGTAACCATTCATATACACGATGTAAACAGCTTGTTAATTGGCGACCGTCATAAATCCGTTGTTTTCATCTGAAATTAAATGCGGTTCTTCTTTATGCCACTAAGGTGGTTGATATCGGTTGTTTTGTTTATTTTCTTTTATTTCAATTGTTTAATTGTTTTTGTTGTTGTGTGATAATGCGCAGAATTATATTTTTAACTCCTGATTTTGAATTTTTATGATGAATAAAAGATTTTTAAAAAATTCATTATATTTTATTTTTTTGTCACATTTGTTGTGTTTTTGATCAATTATTAAGTCTTTAGGTTGATCTGTAATAGCAATGTCAAATATATACTCGTGGTCTTGAATCCTGCGATTAAATATGGTTGGTTATTTTTCAGGTTTAATCCCTCAACAGCAATTTAAGCTGAACTAAGTCTTATACCAATCGTATTAATTATCTGGTCATTCAGCGGGTTTCAAAGGGAATAACCCTTACTGCATTAATGCGCCTTGAATTGAAAAGCTGAATTGAAAAGCTTGAGCTGCCCTGATAGATCACATTATTAATGTGTTTGGTATTAAACTAAGCCAAGGGAAACTAGGGGAATACAGCTGTTCAAAGCGAGGGGGAAATCAAGAAAGCATGCGCTTAATGAGGTTTAAAAGATGGCTAAGCTGTCGATGCAAAGGCTAAGCATGAAGCGGTAATAAGTACTATCACTCAACAAATAGCAACAACATTCAAAGTAGGGGAAAACCATAGCATCAATAACGCCGCGAATTTAAGGTATAACAAGCTTAATTCAGCGACTGGTAACATTAAGGCCAAGGTTTACAGTGAGGCATCATGGGTAAATGATTTACCGTCTCAAATTAGTGAGCGGCCTCAGGTTTTACCGTTAATGAATCATAGCCGCCCCCATTTAATGTCGCGCTATAGCCGGCTTCAATTAGGCTTGCTTGCGCAATAGCACTTCTGCGGCCGCTACGGCAATAAAGCAAAATTTTACTGTCTTTAGCTAATTCAAGTTTGCTGACACCGCTAACAATATTATCAAATGGGATGTTTTTTGCGCCTTCTAAATGACCTGAAGCAAATTCTTCGGCGCTGCGAACATCTATGATCGTTGCACCTTGTTCTATGTACTCCCAGGCCGTTACTGCGTTAACATCCGCTGATTTTTCATGGGCTAGGCTAAGCAAGCTTGTTAATAACAATAGCGCGGCCACTGTGATTGTTATCACTTGGACTAAATGGGCTGACATCTGGGTATAAAATTTCACAGGATATCCTTATTGTGTGGTGTTATATGATTGGGATTTAACCGCAGACTTTTATTTAGTCCACTTTTATTGGCTTAGCGCTTTATGAGTCAACTCTTCATGAGTGAGCTGGGCTTGGGTTTTTATACCAAGCTTTGCCATCAAGATGGCCGCGGGGCAAAAGCCGCTGAATGCACTTTGGAATAGATTAGCGCCTACAAAGACGCTTAGCCAGATAAAATGCGGGCTAAGCCACACAGTTAATCCTAATGACACCAACATCATAAAACCTGCAAATGCCATTACTGCACGCTCTAAGGACAGTTTACGGTTTTGGGATGTTGAATTTGAACTTGTTGAAGGCATAGAAACTCCATAGGGTTGTGGTATTAAATGGATTTAGTCGTTCAGCGATTTGCTTGGATTATTCATAAAAGCAAAATACATCACGGGAATAAGGACTAAGGTCAGTAAGCTTGATATGAAGATCCCAAAAATTAAGCTAATGGCTAAGCCATTGAAAATGGGGTCATCTATGATAAATAATGCGCCCATCATTGCAGCCGCCGCGGTTAACAGTATCGGCTTAGCGCGTACGGCGCTGGCATGAATAACTGCGTTGCCTAAGCTCTCACCTTGCTGTACCTGCTGCTGAATAAAGTCTACGAGTAAGATTGAGTTACGGACAATAATTCCTGCCAGGGCTATCATACCTATCATGGACGGTGCGCTAAATTGCGCACTTAATAGCGCATGTCCTGGCATCACACCTATGATGGTCAGGGGAATGGGCGCCATGATGATAAGCGGCACGCGGTAAGATTTAACATGGGCGACTACCAGTAAATAGATGGCAATCATGCCGATGGCATAGGCAAGGCCCATATCTCGAAACGTCTCGTAGGTGATTTTCCACTCACCATCCCATAAAATACTGTTGTGCAATAGGCCGTCGGGTTCCGTGATAAAATGCTGCTTCACGGCTGGCTGAGGATGTATGTTTTGTTGCTGATTTATCTGCGACACCATATCGAACATCCCATAAAGTGGGCTGCCAGTTTCCCCTGCCATATCTGCAGTTACCATGATCATCGGCTGCATATTTTTACGGACTATATCCTTGTGAATGGTGCCTTTTTCTATGCTGATAAGCTCAGATAAAGGCACTGTAGATGGGGTTTTACCATCGACAATGATATTACTGGTTAGTGTTAATGCCAGAAGCTGTTGTAAATCCTGTTTACTGATGTCATTAAATTGCAGCCGAATAGCTGGCATCAATTTAGCGTCAGTGTGGTGCAAATAGCCGATATCGGTGCCGCTAACGCCAGTGTTGATTGCATTGAGTATGCTCTGGTAAGGCACCCCAAGCAGGTGGGCTTTATTTTTATCAATGACGATTTGCCATTGCGCCTGGAGTGCTGGCATATAAATGTCCGCATCTACAACCCCTGGTGTGTTTTTAAAACGAGCGAGTAATGCCTGCGCCGTTTGCTCTCTTTGTGCTGTGGTGGGGCCATACACTTCAGCCACCAATGGTGACCAGACAGGTGGCCCTGGAGGCACTTCAACAATTTTCACATTAGCTTGATATTTTTCAGCAATTTGCTGCAATGGCGCGCGTATTGCTAATGCTATGTCATGGCTATTTCTGTTTCTTAAGGCTTTATCTTGTAAGTTGACTTGCAAATCCCCAAGCTCTTGGGTGTTTCGCAGATAATAATGCCTCACTAAGCCATTAAAATTCATCGGTCCATGGGTGCCAGCGTATCGCTGTACATCCACCACTTCATCTATGGTGACAAGGTACTGACTTAACTCAGCCAATACCCTGTGAGTCATGGCAACTGGGGTGCCTTCTGGCAGATCCACCATGACTTGAAATTCAGATTTATTATCAAAGGGCAGCATTTTGAGGACAACGGTCTGAATCATAGGTAGTGCGAGGGCAATAGTAATTAAGCCCGCTACAGCAAGGGCCAGTCCCTTACGTGCAAGCGCGGCCTTGTCGCCAATAATAAAAGGCCCCATTAAAGCGGTGAATAATCTTAACAGTCTCTTATTAGAAGGGGAGCCATGCTGATTGCCAGAGAGCGCAGTATTAGAATGATTTCTTAGTAGAAATTTAGCGCTTAACCAAGGGGTTATCATAAAGGCCACGAGTAGTGAAATTAACATGCCCATGCTGGCATTGATGGGAATAGGGCTCATGTAGGGGCCCATAAGGCCAGAGACAAAGGCCATGGGTAATAATGCTGCGATGACGGTGAAGGTCGCTAGAATGGTTGGACCGCCGACTTCGTCCACGGCTTTGGGGATAAGTGTGGTTAGTGGTTCATCACTTAGCGCCATGTGGCGATGAATATTCTCCACTACGACTATGGCATCATCTACCAGAATACCGATGGAAAATATCAGTGCAAACAAGGAAATACGATTTAAGGTAAAGCCCCATGCCCAAGAGGCGAACAGGGTTATTGCTAAGGTGATAATAATGGCGATGCCCACCACTAAGGCTTCGCGTATGCCCATGGTCAGAAATACCAACAAAATGACCGCTGCGGTGGCAAATACCAGCTTTAAAATCAGGGTGTCGGCTTTATCGCCGGCGGTTTTTCCATAATCTCTGGTCACAGTGACATTAATATTATCGGGAATAAGCTGATTGCGAAGGCTCTGAAGGCGATGATTAATAGCCTCAGTGAGCACCACCGCATTTTCCCCAACTTGCTTGCCAATCGCTATGGTGACCGCAGGAAAGCTGCCTTGTTTAGTGTGATGCCACACAGTCGATTTAGGGTTATCAGTGCCAAGACTGATGTCGGCGATATCACTCAGGTAAATGGCTTGGGGTGAGCGCTTATCACTGGCTGGTATCATCTTGATGATGAGCTGCTTTAGATCGCTAACACCTTGAATAAAATCACTAGATTGAATTTTAATGACCTGATTATCTTGAGTCATATCTCCAGGAGTTATCAGCTGATTGCTACTGGCAAGCTGAGTCAGCAATTCATCAAGTATAATGCCGAAACTATTCATTTTGACTGGATCTAAGCGCACATTAAGCACAGCATCATGGCGGCCTTGGGTATAAATTTCACGGGTACCAGTAACGCGTTGTAATTCGGTTTCTAGTCGGCTGGCGATTAAGGTGAGATCCGCTGCTGTGACAGCAGGCTTTTTGCTATCAGACATTTTGGGAGCAGATTTTGTGTTATTAGCATTGTCAGACCACAGGGTGATGCTCATGACTGGGACATCTTCTATGCCCCTAGGCTTGATTAACGGCTCGCCAATACCAGCAGCACTGTTGAATCTGTGCTTGTTGGAATAAAACTGGTTGTAGAGATTAATAATGGCTTTATCCCGAGGGATCCCTACCTCAAAAATGGCGATGATAAGTGCACCATCTTGCTGAGAGAAAGAGTAAAGCGTATCAATACCTTTGATTTCACTAACTAGTTGCTCTGCGATACGAGTGACTTGTTGCTCAACTTGCATCGGCGTCGCGCCGGGGTAGGGAATAAACACATCGGCAAAGGTGACATCAATTTGTGGCTCTTCTTCTTTAGGGGTCACCAAAATGGCAAATAAGCCGAGTAATAGACCAAGGGCTGCCAATAAAGGCGTAATGGCATTATGCTCGAATGCACGTGCTAATCGACCTGATAAACCCAGCTGAGTCTTGGGCTGCATTAGTTAGCCTCCATCGGCTGAGGCGAGCGCTTATCGGCGGTGTTTTTATCTCGGGCGTAGGCCTGCGCTAGGCTGGCATCAAGGGCAATGTTATCCCCTGACATTAATCCTGACAGCACCTGCAATTGACCATGATAGGTTTTACCGACGCGAACTTGAGTTAATTGAAGTGTAGCGCCGTTAAACAGATAGACGCCAGTAAATTCACCTTGGGAAATTAAGGCGCTTTTGGGGATCAATAATCCAGTCGTAGCCTGCTGATTAACCCTGACTTTAAGCCATTGCCCAGGGATGAGAGTGGCCATTAATTCGGGATGCTGGGTTAGGCTCAATCTTACTTGATGGCTGTGACTTACAGGATCGGCAAAAGCCATTACAGTGGCGTGTGCAAAGGTAAACTGGGTTTGGTTAACAAAAGTGCTAAATTGTCCCTGGGTATTGGGGTCAAGACTTGCATACAAGCGTTGCGGCAAGTGGAACACTATGCGCAGCGATTGGGGGTCGTAGCCTGAAAATAATGCTTGGCCCAAGGATACCGTTTCACCTTGCTGTACGTGCCGTTGACTTACGCGGCCGCTAAAAGGTGCACTGACAACGGTGTAATCTAATGTTTGTTTTGCTTTGATGAGGTTAGCCTTAGCAGCGCTAATGGCTTGTTCACTGGTTTTGGCTTTGACGCGGGCTTCATCCATTGCGCCTTTAGAAATCGCCCCTTGGGGAAATAGTGTACTTACCCTTTGATATTGGGCTTGAGCTTCTTGATTAATGGCAATGGCTTTAGCCAGTTCCGCTTCTGCCCCTGCAAGCTCAGCCCCTTGGGCTTGACTGGTAATTTCAAGTAACGGTGCTCCTTGCGAAACTAAATCGTTAATATCGTAATACAGCCTGATAATACGCCCCGAGGTCTGAGCTGCCACTGTTGCCGCTTGGCTTGCCTCAACACTGGCATCGAGCTCAGTATAACGCACTAAAGCACTGGGTTTAACTTCGAAACGTTCAAGTGGCGTTGCTACTATGTCAGCAGTCTGTGCTTGAAGAGGAGAGGGTATAAGGAGTATGGCGATGAGTGATAGCAAGGCGGCGTTGGCTAACGGTTTATGATTTAGATTAAGCTGAGGTGCTGAATGTAAATGAGTATCCATGAGTAGCTGCTCTCTTGTTAGGTGCATCTTTGCCGTGGGCACAGGCTGATCTTAAGCTGTGCAAGATAATGACAAGCATGTAAAAAGTTCATGAGAAAATTCTAATAGAAGGGGGAGCTAACTGCAATCATTATATTAGAAAAAATTCATGAATAGGGATGTACATCATCAAAGGTAATCGTAAATATAGACAATCAGTGGTTTGCTGGTGGCTGGGCTGACATAAAAAAACCGCAACCTGTGAAGGCTGCGGTTATTCTCATTTTGTCCTACAGGCACATAGGCTTAGCGAGTAAGAACGGTTGCTTAACCTAACTGAAGATTAAAAACTGTAGTTATATTGTACTGAGTAATAGGTGCCATTAGAGCGTGTTTGCGCGGTAATTTCACCTAAAAGTGCACTGTTTTCATATACGGTCACGTTTTCGCCTTTAACATAAGCGACACCTAAGTCGATGCTAGATTGTTCATCAAGTTGATAGCTGAGGCCTGTGGTATACCAATGGCGGTCAGAATCAGGAATAGACAATGAAGACAATTGATCAACAACGCCTTGATCGCTTGCCAAGCCCACGCGAGCCGTTAATGTTTGGCTGATGTTATAAGTGGCGCCTAAGCTTAGGAACCACGAATCCTGCCAGTGATAAGTTTTAAGATATTTTTGAACTGGGTCATTCTTGACCGTGATATGGTCAAAATCGCTCCAACTAGTCCACTGCGCAGTGTAGTGCACAGCAAAGGTATCTGTTAGCTGGTGAAAACCGGCGAACTGAGCAATATCAGCCATAGGAATATCAATCTTAGCGTAATCTTGACGATTGAAGCTGACATCACCTTCAGCACTCAATGTTGGGCTAAAACGGTAGCTTAAGCCAAATCTGTGATCCGCATTGATCTCATAAGTCACCCCTAGAATTGCGCCAAAAGCCCAACCATCAGCATCAACATCGACCAAGGCAACTGGTACTACGCCAACATTTGCGACAGGGACATTGCCTTTACGGGTCAAGGTGCCTTTAGCGTAAATAGCATCGATGCCTAAACCAAAGCTGAACTCGTCATTGACGCGGTAGCTCATGCTGGTATTGAAATTCACGGTAACGACTTCAGTGTTACCCAATAAGTCTACAGGCGCCGGAAGGTAACCTGTTGGTAAGGCCACGCCAGAGTTTGCCAAAGGCGTTAACTCAGTGCCGGTACCATAGTTGCTAAATGTTGCAAAACCAATGGCAAACTTGTCATTAATTGGGTTGATATAATAAAAGTTTGGAATGATTTTACTGTCTGCAGCCCCGTGTACATTACCAAAATTGACTTTGCCAAGGCCTGGGACTGTCTTAGTCACATCGTCAATATTGACGTCGATATCGGCAAAAGTTAATCCTGCAGAAAGGGCTTTTTTGTCGAATAAAGCCATAGCAGCAGGATTACGTGAAAGTACAGAAGCGTTGTCAGCAATGACAGCGTCACCGGCCATAGCACGGCCAATCCCTGTGGCTGATTGACTGTTTAATTGAAAGCCAGCAGCCATAGCTTGGGTGCTGGCTAAGGTGATGGCTGTAGCGAGAATTGTCTTGTTAAATTTATTCATTATTATGGTCTATCTCTATTGTGTGAGTGACTACCTCTTTGGTTAAATACTGCATCGGCAGCATTACCGTAGAGCGCTAACACTTATTGGTTCGAGGGCATCTTAAGGATGGGTAAACAGGCTAACAACTCCGACCAGTCGCATCTATTTGTTATTATTAAGTTAATTTATCATGTTGTTTGTTCTTGAATTTAATTAAGCTTACAGGTGTTAGTTAAAAAGGTGATAAAGATCACTATGTTAGTAATGAATGATGAGTCAGCAGAATAAAGCAGATATTGAAAGCTCAATTTGGAAGCGTGCGTAAAATAATTCCCCTTAAACGCTAATCTGGACATTCAGTTGCCATCATAATGTAAGTTCTGGCGCGTTTATGCCTCAATGTGAACTTTGCCTGTAGGGGGTTACGCGTTAGCCCATTCATGGAAGATCATCAGCTTTAGATTCTGCTCAATTCCCGTTGGAGCTGGGATAAATATCCTGGTTATTTAAATTAAAATAGGCTTGTCAGGTTAGTTTTTCGCTCCGCGTGGACACTATCATAAATCTATCCTAATCTTTAAAAACTGTGTCAGTAAGCCTAACTGTTGGAGTTAATTTCATGTCTAATAAAATAAAATTCATCATTGGTGATCTATTATTTTTAAGCAGTGTACTGTTAATTTCACTGTTCTTGTTAAACCCAGTATCTGCTAACGATTTAAGTAAAGTTAAGTTCATCAGTGAAGTCTATCCGCCCTACAATTACGAAGATGCGGGCGCGAATAAAGGCATTGCCATCGATCTACTGATTGCGGCTATGAAACAACAAAGTGTTCCTATGTCTGCGGGTGATATTAAAATTCAACCTTGGGCTCGTGGCTATAGAGCCGTGCTAGATGGTCCTAACTTGTGTTTGTTTTCAACGACCCGTACAGCTGAAAGAGAAAATCAATTTAAATGGGTCGGGCCAATTTCAAAGACCAGGGTTGTTGTTTTATCCAAAAAGTCACGTGGCATAAAAATTGGTTCGGCGGCTGATTTAAATAACTACACCATAGGGGCTATTCGAGATGATGTGGGTGAACAGTTGCTAAAAGAGTTAGGAATATCGGCATCGTTAATTAAACTTGGCACTGATGCCAATGCAATCGTTAAAAAGTTACAAGCCGATCGAGTACAGCTCTGGGCTTATGAAGAAAATGTCGCTCGATGGTTTATTAAAAGTCAGGGGATAGATAATTCTGACTATGAAGTTGTTCATGTGCTTAAAGAAGCCGAACTTTATTATGCTTTTAGCAAAGATGTGAGTGATGACACTATTAACGCATTGCAGTCAGGCCTCGATAGCCTCAGTGTTAATACAGGAGCCCCCACGACAGCTTATCAAGATATTGTGAATAAATATCTTTAACGATTAATCTGCTTTGAACAGACAAGAAGCGATGACAATAACTCATCGCTTTTTTTATTCCCTTATACACTTGAATCTACCTCACTAATGGGGTTGTTTTTTTCAGCCTGCATTGAAGATGTCCAAGCTTGGCTTGGATCAAAGTCATGGGCTTAGCGAGTGACTTCTTGAACACAAACAGAAAGTGCATTATGTTGTTGTTTTATAATAGATAGCCCTCTGATAGCCTTCGTTTAGTGATTCTTTGGTTCACCGACTTTTATGGGCAGTGTGTCAGCACAATTTAAAGCGTTTGCAGATGCAACCGGTGAGTTATGGGCTGAAAAAGCTTGGTCCGATAAAGTCGCTGCTGGCTTTACGATTGGCTCGAATTTGAGCGGGGATCAGCTGCATACCATTCAATATCTACAGGTTTTTGCCAATCAGCATGGCATGTTGTGGGCAAGTTTAGACATTCCTGGCAACTGCGATCCACAGAACCGCAACAGGCTTGGGGCGCAATCGGGTTTAATTGCCCATTCAAAGGATGGGGTATTAAATGACACTGATTTGATGACAGCACATTACTTAGGACAACGTGTGGCCCATGTCGCTAAAAAATTTTCAGGATAAAAATATCATTATTTGGTGAGTCATCTAGAATGCCCAATTACGCTTCTAGGTAGGATAAGCATTAACAATGCGTAGCAGCTTTGATTGGTTTATTTAACCAATCAGCTGACATAAATTTATCCTATATTGGCCTTCTTGCTGCAAAGCAGTTAAATCTTGCATGAGCGAATAGCAGAAGTACATTATGTGATAGTTTTATAGTGGCTGGCATGATTATTTTGATTGCGGCATTTATGAGTCCTTTACATCAGACGCTTCGGCTGATTTTTGTTGAAATAAACCTAAGGTAAAGAATGCCTAGAATGGCAGCTAAGACTGAGGCGAGTAAAATTGATGTTTTAGCAATATGTAATGCCGTGTCTTGATCGCCAAACCCTAAGGTGGCAATAAAGGTCGACATGGTGAAACCTATTCCCGCGATGAGTGATGCACCAATCACATGCTTTAAATCAACCTTATCGGGCAAACAGCCAATATTAAATCTAAGTGCAAGCCAGCAAGCGCCTGATATACCAATAATTTTACCTGCAATGAGCCCTGAAATTATCCCTAAGCCCACAGGATGCTGTAGGCTCTGGATAAATGAGCTTGAACTGATGACGACCCCCGCATTGGCAAGGGCAAATAAAGGTAAGATAAACAGTACCACAGGCAAGTCCAGGGCATCCTCCCAACGGCGCAGAGGAGTGCTGGCTCGCTCTGCAAAATCGCGTACCTTCAGCACTTGTTCATGATGTCCCTTGTTGCCGAGCACATCCATATTTTTCGATTTATTCTGAATTGCGCTTATGATTGATTTCGCTATTGCTAACCATTCTCCGGACGCCAGCTTAGGTTGCGCGGGGATCGTCAAGGCTATTAAGACCCCAGCGACTGTGGGATGTACCCCAGATTTGAGCATGGCCCACCATGCTGCTATGCCGATAATAAAATAGAATAGCGGTTGGCGAACGCCTGCATAATTGGCTAGGCCTAAAAAGCCAATCAGCGCACAGGCACTTAACAGGTGCATTACAGAGATTTCTTGAGTGTAAAATATCGCGATAACCAATATTGCACCGACATCGTCAACTATGGCTAGACCGACGATAAATGCCACTAGGCTCGCGGGTATGTGTTTTCTCACTAGGGTAAGCACACCCAATGCAAATGCTGTGTCTGTGGCCATGGGAATGCCCCAACCAATCTGCGAATCGAGTGACCAATTAAATCCAGAGTAAATCAGCGCGGGACATACCATTCCACCCAGCGCACAAATAATCAGCATACGCCGATTCTTCGCTTGAGCGAGCTCGCCGGCTATCACTTCTCGTTTAATTTCAAGCCCAAGCAAGAAGAAAAATATTACCATTAAACCATCATTGATGATGTGTTTTAGGGAGGCCTTTAACTCAAATTCTCCGACAAAGAATCCAAGCTGAGTATGGATTAACGTCTGATAGCTGGCGGCATAAGCAGAGTTGGCCCACCAGAGAGCTAAGAGGGTAGCCACAAGCAGAAACAGGCTTGAGGTTGTTTGGGCACGAATGAAATTGGAAACAGGATGCTGGATATTTTCCAGTCCCCGCTGCAATACATTTTTAGTCTCCTTGGTCATCTTAATGAGCTGAAGAAGCCGTTATCTGACAAGTTAAAGTATGAATTGTTCATAATGTCGCCTTAATAAACGGGTTTTACTTTACATAGCAGGTGCCAAGTACCCAATACTAGTGACTAAGCGCCAGTACAAGGCAAGAATGTCGCTTGACCAAACAAGCGAGCTCAAAGCCTACTCATCTTAATCGTTAGAACTATATAGTATAAGCTTGGTGGCATGACTATTTGCGTAAAGATAAAAAACAGCCTCGTTATAGTTAATATATCGAGGCTGTTTGTATTTACCAGCTTACCACTAATTCACTAGGCTAAGTTTATAGCGAGGCTTTAAATGCCTTAAAGCCTTCGGTTGTTGATGGCGCTGGTGGCGATATTTTACTGAATACCACGCCGCAAATTAAGGCCAGCGCAAAACCGGGTAAGATTTCATAGAGGTCAAATATTCCACCTGAAAGCTGTTTCCACACCACCACGGTTATGGCGCCGGCAAGTATGCTCGCGATGGCGCCATTGCGGCTGTAACCTTGCCAAAACAGGGATAACAGCACCACGGGTCCAAATGCGGCGCCAAATCCGGCCCAGGCATAGCTGACTAAACCTAGCACGCTGCTTTGTGGATCTAATGCTACAGCGCCTGCAACTAAGGCTATTGCTATCACGCCAAAACGACCCACTAGAATGAGTTCTTTATCACTTGCCTGTGGTCTCAACCATTTTAAGTAAAAATCTTCGGTGACAACGCTAGAACAAACGAGCAGCTGTGAGTCAATAGTACTCATAATCGCAGAAAGAATCGCAGCGATAAGTAGTCCACCTATCCATGGGTTAAACACAGCATGAGTTAACTGAATAAACACAGTTTCGGCATTTTCGATAGGATTATTAGCGAAATACAAGCTGCCTGCGATACCCGTTGCAAGGGCGCCTATGAGGGCTAACACCATCCACGCCATGGCAATGCGGCGTGATAAACGCAAGTCAGATACCTTACCTATGGCCATAAAGCGCGATAATATATGCGGCTGGCCAAAATAACCTAGTCCCCACGCCAGTAATGAAGCCAAGCCAATTAGGCTGGTTTCGGCGTTGAAAAAGCTGAGCATGGCTGGATCAATAGTGCTGAAGTTTTGCTGGATTTGAGGTTCGCTAAAAATCACCACAGGCACGAATACCAAGGCGATAAGCATTAGGCAACCTTGGAAAAAGTCGGTCCAGCTGACCGCAAAAAAACCGCCTACGAAGGTGTAGGAAACTATGATGAATGAGCCAATAAGCAGTGCTGTGGTGTAATCGAGTCCAAACACTTTTTCAAATAATATGGCGCCGCCCACCATGCCTGATGAGGCATAAAAGGTGAAGAAAATTAAAATAGTAATGGCTGATAGTAACCTGATGATACCTTTAGGATCGTGAAAGCGTTTTTCAAAAAAGTCAGGCAACGTTAGTGCATTATCAGCAAGCTCGGTATAAATACGTAAACGCTTTGCGACAAAAAGCCAATTGAGCCAAGCACCAAATACAAGACCAAAGCCAATCCAGGATTCGCCCAGCCCACCTAGGTAAACTGCGCCAGGCAAGCCTAATAAAAGCCAACCTGACATGTCAGATGCACCGACAGACAGTGCGGTCACCGCTGGGCCCATTTTGCGACCACCGAGAATATAATCACCAACAGTATCAGTTTTTTTATAGGCCCAGAAGCCAATGGCCATCATCAGGGCGAGGTAGCCAAAAAAGGTAATAAAAATAGGCATTTCAATCGTCATAGAAGATCCGTTTTATAGGTTTTTTTATATGCTAACAGAAGTCATATCAATTGCATTAAGTAAATGAGTTGCAATCCCAGTCAGCAGACCTGTTGATGTAGGTTTGAGATAATCTATATCGATTTGTTTTGGTTATGCATTTGTTGGTTCTATGGGGATGAGGTTGGTGATGTGGGATGTTTAAAATCATCAATGGGTGCGACAAAAAAGCAGGCTGCTCAATATGAGCTGCCTGCTTTTTAAGCCTAAGTCAGTCAGGCGAGTTAAATAAAGGTATTTTCTATTTCAGTTTTAACTTGCTTAAGATCTTGCGCTTGCTCGCCCACAAGCAGCATGTAACTGCCGGCGGTTTGAAACCCAAGCCCTTGATATTTAGTGTCGGAAAAATGCTCTTCCATCACCATGCGATTCTCAATCGGCACGATAAACACTGTCACTTTGCCGTGCGCGCCTTGCATCACTAAGTGCAAGCCTTGCACTCCTTGGAAATCACAATAAGTGGTGAAGAATATCTTCCCTGGCTGCTGAACGAACTTGGCATTTTGCATCCCTGTGAGTCCAGCAAGCTTAAAGTTAACGTCCTCAAAGGCGAGGTTTTGATCCATGCTCAGCGCCCTTGGCTCATGATAAATATGAGCGAGGGCATTGTCGGATAAATTCACCGGTGTTAGCTTTAATAAGCTAAAGCTTATCCCGACCACAAAGGCCACTGAAGCGGCCATGGCCATCATATAACCTGTGGTCTTGCGCTGTGTTTGATGTTGAGATATCTGTTGGCGCAACAGGATTTTGTCGGCAAAATCATCGGCAACATCAATTTTGAGTGCCTGAGATAATTTAGCATCTAAGCTGTTTAATTCTCTGACTAGCGCCGCATCCTTGGGATTAAGGCTGAGATGATGGAGAAAATCCTCATCTTGACTGCTAGGCTCGCCATAGGCATGGCGACGAAATTCTAGATCATCCATTTGATTGACCTCTTACATCTGGTGCTTCTAATGCGTCTTTTAATTGATTACGGGCTCTGAAAAGCCGCGTCATCACAGTATTTCTATTTAACTCTAATAGGTTAGCGATTTCATCACCGCTAAAACCACCGATAAGTTGTAGCAGCAGTGGTTCTCGATATTCCATTTCAAGCTTGCCAATTTGACGTCGTAGCCAATATTGCTCGGTTTGATCTTCGGTGCTTGAAGACAAATGATCTTCAAGAGTATCTTGCTCCACATCTGAATAATCAAACTGCTTACGTTCAAAACGGCGCGCATTTTCCCGTCGCAAAATGGTGATAAGCCATGCTTTAGCGGCTTTATCATCCTTAAGGGAGTCCAGCGAGCGCCATGCCCGTAAGAAGGTTTCTTGAGTGATATCTTCAGCCACGTGTCGATTGCCGCACAGCCAATAGGCGTAGCGAAATAAATCACTATGAAGTGCCCTGACAAGGCTGTCGTAACGTCGTTGTTTAGTTAGCATGTCAGATATGACCGTGGGGTCAGACTTTTTCTTTCGAATGCTATCGAACATATTATGATTTTTTTCTAATAATACATGCCAGACAGCTTAAAAGGATGGGGGTGAATAGCAAGGGAAAATTGGTTTTTCCCTTGCTTGGGATAAAATATTAAGGATTTAATTCAGAAATTAGCGACTTTTTCGGGGTTTTATTCACCACTGAAAGTTGCTTCAGTTCTTGGATGAGTTTCTTGATATCAAGTTGCTGATGGCTTTTGGCGTATTTTTGCGCTTGCAGATCGCTAAGGCTTTGGCCTAATGGTTCTGACAGCGCACTGATTTGCGCTAAGGTCATCGCTTGCCCCATGATATGGCTCACGTAGCTTTGGATCAATCCTAATGCTTGGCTTATTTCATTGTTTATTAGTGACTGCTCAATGGCATTAAGGTTAATTTTATCGGCTGCAACTTGTGCTGATGGTATTGTAGACGCGGCATTGGATGGCGCGGACTTAGCTGTGGGCTGGCCTGCTTTAACCTTAGCATTACTATCGACAACTTGGCCACGGGCTAATTGAGCTGCGTTGAGTTGCTGCTGTAATTTTTGAATATTATTAAGGCTTTTTCGCCATAATATTAATGCGGTGAGTAACAGCAGTGCTAAAGAGGCGCTCAGCCAGTGCCATGGGAAACTGCTTGAGCTAGCTTTAGCATAATCTTGCATACTGGGTACGCTAGGCTGATTGTGGTTTTCAGCAATGGTTAACACTTTTGCCGCTAAGGTGGCGGTTTCTTGACGTTTTAAATGTGGATTCCACCAAGGCACACTGATGCTTGGCAATTCGAATGTACCAGCTTTACTGGGCACAATCGCCATGGTGATACTGTACTGGGACACGATTTGATTATCGCGAACAAAAGTTTGCCTTTGAGGCTTTTCTGGATAGATTTTGAGCCCATCAGGCGCGGTAAACTCAAGTTCTGGCAAGCTGGTTTCATCGGTATTAGACGCAATTAAGGTCACCGTACGTGTGATGGGGGTGCCCACTTCAAACTCAGTTTGCTCATCGGGCCAGGTTTCTTTGAGTAAGGCTAAATCACTGACAAACCATTTGCCTTGAAAGCTAGCGGGAATGGCATTAATAGCAATCACTTGGCGCTCAGCTAATGCCTGCATTGGCCGACTCTCATTGAAGCCAAACATTCCCGAACGGCCTTGGGATTCAACCAGTACATCACCTGAAAAGCTGGCGCCATTAATGATAAGCTCCCCGGGGGCATCAGCGATAATGGCGTAGGTTCTTTCTATAACGCGAAAGCGTTTGCCGTTGAGGATTTCATTACTGTCTTTGTCATCGCCCAATTGTTTTATTTGCGCGCCATCAAGGGTGGGGGCACTGAGTACGCCCCGCTGTAGCTCAAGGGCTAAATAGAGTTTGACCTTGTAACTTATTAACTGACCAACATAGGCTTCCTTGGTGGAAACCTCAGTTTCAAGGAAGATATTTTTTGACTCATCACTCTGACTTCCCTGGGCGGCGACGGTTAGCACAATAGGTGCTGAGCGCACATTTTGCAGAGTAAATTCAGGAATGGTGATAACGCCGGTTTTCTTCGCGGCAAGTAAGATTTGCCAGCGAGTCTCTCTGCGGGTATCAAAGTTAATGATTTGGGTGCTGCGGCCAACACTGGTGCGGCCCACTAAAAAATCTTTGAGTAGCCCTGAAGTATCAAGCTCGGCGGCGTTTAGGTCATCATCAGCGACGACATTAAGCACAAAGTACTCGCCCTTGATCACTGGGTTTCTGTCTATGGTTGCCAATAGTTCAGTTAATGCCAGTGCAGGGGATGCTTGTATTGCCAAAAAAAGGCCCAGTATATAGCCTACAAATACAGAGAATCTCTTCATCTTAGTTACCACTGTTCATCATCCTTAGGTGCTTGCGCCTCTTGACGGCGTTTAAGGTATTCAAGTTGCATTTTATTGCGCAGTAATACTTGAGGGTCTTCACTGACAGCGCGAAGGGCCCGTTCCATATCTGCGGGTAAGGCCTCGGTTTGCGCTTGAGTGGGCGCTAACATTTGTCCAGATTGTACTGGTTTTTTTGGTTCAAGATCTGAAGCTTCAGCTCCAGGTCCTGCGCTGGGCGTGACTGGGGTTTCAGATTTATCTACCTGAGCTTGCATGCTAGCTTCATTCTCTTGTGGCTCAGTTTGCCCTGACTGTGAGTTTTGTGACTCATTGATGGCTTGGTCATCATCTGCATTATGGCCTTGTGATTTTTCAGGCTTTGTAGTGTCATTGTCTTTACTCTGTTGCTCATCAGCTAAACCATCAGGATTATTGCCATCATCTTGACCTGACTGGTTTTTTTGTGGCTCAGGACTTTGCTGCTCACTGTCTTGTTGAGCGTCGTCTTGCTTGGGAGCTGTGTCTTGTGAGTCGCTGTCGCCATCTTGACTCTCTTTTGAGCCTGATTTTGCCCCATCAGAGTTTTCTGAATCCGAGCCTTGGTCGTTAGCGCCATTGTCTTCAGTATTCGCGCCATTATTATCGTCACTGCCTTGTTCTTGTTCGCCGTCTTCAGAAGCTCCATCCTCTTCAGTGGATTGATTGTCTCCTTGCTGTGTTTTGTCCTGCTTAGCTTGCTGTGCGATAGCTAAGTTACGGCGGGCGGCAGGGAAGTCAGCATTAAGGGTCAAGGCTTCTTGATAACGCTTGATGGCTTTATTGAGCTTACCTAGCTGCATTAATGCATTGCCTTGATTGAATAAACCCTCGGCACTTGTATCTTGCTCAAAACCTTCAAGTGCTGCTTGATACTCGCCGGCTTTGTACTGGGCGCTGGCCCGCCATTGAGGGTCTTCAAATTTGCTACTGGCGACTTGGTAATCTTCACCTTGATAGGCCTGAATCGCTTGTTGATCACGGGTTTTCCAGAGGTCATCCCATAGGCTTGCCTGTGCTGTGCTAGGTTGGTAAAACATAAACAAGGCCATCAAAGGCAGCAATCCGCGGCGAAAGCTTAACAAGCAAGGCAATAACAGTAGTAACGCCAAATAAGGACCTAAGTCTTGCCAAGTTTCACCTTCTAATTCAGTGGCTCTGGCATCACCATCGGTGGCAAGCCAGTCCTGTAATTGCTTCAGATCGCTGCCATCAGCTTGGGCGGGAACAACAATCCCTTGTTGATATCGAGCCAGTTTTTGCAATAAACCGTAGTTGGTTTTGGCGATAATCACCTCATCAACATTGTCTTTGAGTAATTGACCATCCGCTAAGCGAATTGGGGCGCCTTGCTCACTGCCTAGGGCCAAAATCGACAAGCGATAGCGGCTGTTCTTAAGGCTTGCTTTAGCATTATCAAATTGTTTACTGGAAATACCATCTGTGAGCACGATAATGTCACCATTAATATGCCCGCCTTGGGCTAGCAAGCTTTGTGCTAGGCGTAATGCGCTAGACAGATCAGAGCCTCGAGCAGGCATGATATCAGGGGACAAACTCGGTAATAAATTCAGTAAGGTGGCATTATCGCGGGTTAAGGGGCTTATGGTAAAAGCATCTCCGGCGTAGGCAATAAGCCCTGTCTCGCCTTCTTTAAGCTGACTGATAAGATCGCTTGCTCGAAATTTAGCTTGAGATAAGCGGTTAGGGCTCATGTCGGTCGCCAGCATGGACAATGACATATCCATGATCAAGACTCGTCCTTGCTCGGTAGCAAAAACGGGTAACTGCTGCTTGTTAATGGCGGGGCCTGCTGCTGCGATAACAGCAATAAACCAAGCGCCAGCCAGCACCCAAGTGGGATGCTTGCTACTTTGAATGCTGGGGCTGATTAAGGCTGCGGTTAAATGCGGCGCGATATAATGCTGCCACGCCGATTGCTGATTTTTTTTACGCCAGGTGAGCAAGCTTAACAAGGCTAATGGCAGCAACAATAATAGCCACTCAGGGCGAATAAAATGCACAGGCATTATTGAACCCCTCTCTTTAGCCAATTGGGCAAGGTTATCACTTGAGATAAGCTTATCCACAAGCTCACAAACAGTGCTCCAAGTAATGGCCAGAAAAATAATTCACTTTTAGGACGGTAGCTTAAATTGTCTCGACTGACGGGTTCGAGTTGATCAATTTTTTGGTAAATTTGCGCCAAATCTTCACTGTTTTTAGCCCTGAAATAAAAGCCGTTAGTCATGTCGGCGAGCCGTTGCAGTTGCGCTTCATCAAGATCCATCGAAGGATTAACTCGCTCTTTACCAAAAATAGTACGCCGCTCCATAAGTTCTGCACCTACGCCGACTGTGTAAATGGTGACATTGCGCTTGGCGGCAATTTCAGCGGCCACATCGGGTTCGATATTGCCCGCATTGTTTGAGCCATCGGTTAATAGCACTAGCACGCGGTTACTTTCACTGACTTGATCGAAGCGCTTAACCGCTAAAGCAATGGCTTCACCTATGGCGGTTTGCTTGCCGACTAAACCAATTTGTGCATCGGCTAAGAAAGTCGCTATAGAGCGCCTATCTTGGGTTAAGGGCGCCTGTAAGTAAGCATGATCTGCAAATAAAATTAACCCTAAACGGTCACCATTACGGCGTTCAATAAATTCTCCTAATACGTTTTGTATTAAGCTAAAGCGATCGACGGTTTTACCATTGAGTACCATATCTTCAATTTGCATGCTGCCAGATAAGTCCACCGCCAGCATGAGATCGCGCCCCTTTGATGGTAATTCAATGGGATCACCAAGCCATTGGGGCCGAGCGACAGCAAGGAGTAAAAATAACCACATTAACCAATAGCGCTTACGTGTTGATTGCTGCTGGCTGTGTTGTTGCTGTTTACTGGAGGCGAGTGCACCAGGTAATTGCAAGTAACCGCCTTGGGATTGAGACAGCGGAAATTTTTTGATAAACCAAGGCAGAGGCAATAAGGCCAATAACCAAGGCCAGCTTAAGGTTAACATTGACTATTCTCCAGGCTTTTTGCTGCTAAAATGGCTTGGGTTGCCAATTTGGTTTTGTTCAAAGGGTTTAGTATGACTTAACCAAGTTTTAGCCAGTCGCTGCAGGGCTTGTTTATCTTCGAGTGTCAGCCCTTGCGCTTGATGGCGTTTGATTAATAAAGGCCCAAATTGATGTTGATTGGGAGCTGGCATGCGACTATCTAACCATTCAAACCATTCATTGCCATTGAGGCGTGCGAGTTGTTCTCTGGGCAGGTAACTTAAGGCAGTACGTTTGAGTAAGGTGTTCACCTGTGCGGCAAACTCATCACTTGTGATGTCATAACTGTTTAACAGCGCGATAGCGGCTTTACGAGGGGCATGGTAACGCCGTTTAAGCATGAATCTACGCACGATCATGCCGATAACAAGTACCAGCAAAAATGCCAGTAACCAGTAACCCGGAGCTAAGGGTAAGTCGCTGATACTTGGTGGCAAAATGATGTCATCAAGCTGAGCTAAAATCGGATCGGTAGCAGTTTGAGGTTTCATCTAACGTAATTTATCCAATTGCGAACTTAAGGGCTGACTAGCGTCGATAAATCTAGGCTCGACTTTGATTTTTTTCATCAGTTGGCTAAAAGCCTGTTGCTGAGATTGCTGCTGCTTAAGCCAAATCTCATAGCTGTGTCGATTAAGCTCTAATTGTTGCTTGCCCTCGCGGACGGGCAAAGAGAAATGTTTAGGCAGGGCAAGCTTTCCTTCCCTTAGGGGATCGGTTATCACAAACGCACCTATATCACAGTGGCGAGATAATTCACTTAAAGGGCCAAGGCAGTCTTCAGACATATGTTGACCATCTGTGATGATCCAAATTAAGCTGCCAGGTTTTGCAATACGTTGCAGCCGCTGACAGGCTCTGAGCATATGTTGTGGATCTTGGGCTAGGTTGTCAATTTGAGTGAGTTGCCTCTGATGCAGCGACATCAAGGCTGACGTTAGCTGTAAAATACCTTGCCTGCGGCTTCGAGGTTTAAGTTCAAGATGCTCTGTTTCGCTAGCAATCAAGGCGCCCAGCCTATCGCCATGATTGATAGCACTCCAGCCCAGCGTTGCTGCAAGGTGCGCCGCTTGCACTGACTGAAGTAACAAGCTAGAGCCAAAATATAGGCTGTGGCTTAAATCCAGCAGTAGCAAAATGGGCCGTTCACGCTCTTCAATAAAGAGTTTAGTGTGTGCAACCCCAGTGCGGGCTGTGACCCGCCAATCTATGGTACGCACATCATCGCTATTTTGATATTGACGCACTTCGGCAAATTCCATGCCGCGACCTTTGATGCTGCTATTTCTGTGGCCTGAAAGCGCAGCGCTGGCCCGTGCATGGCGTTCAGGAATAGCGCGGGCAATATTTTGACAGGCAAGTAACTCTTGCTGGCAAAGATTCACGCCATCGCTAAATAAAGGTAATTGTGGGGGCAATAAACTCATGTCTTACTGGTTCTCAAGCCGATTAAGGCACGGCAACTTGGCTTAGGATATGGTTGATAACCCTGTCTGGAGTCACCCCTTCGGCTTGGGCTTGATAGCTGAGCAGTAATCTATGGCGCAGTACATTTGGGGCCACAGCTTGAATGTCTTCTGGGGAGACAAAGTCACGATTATGCAGCCAAGCACGGGCGCGGGCGCAGCGCTCTAACGCTATAGTGGCCCTTGGGCTAACGCCGTATTCAAGCCATTTGGCTAATTCGGCGCTGTAGCGCGCAGGCTCGCGGGTCGCCATCACAATTTCTACAATGTAATCCTCAAGCGGCTCAGCAAGATAAAGACCCATAGCTTGATCCCTTGCGGCAAACACATCGGCCTGTGCCACAGGTTCCGTGGTCGGCAAAGTATGAGTAATGGCTTCTTGACGTGATTGACGCAAAATCTGTTTTTCAGTCTCACCGCTTGGGTAGTCAAGATTAATGTGCATTAAGAAGCGGTCGAGCTGGGCTTCAGGCAGGGGATAAGTGCCTTCGTTTTCCAGTGGGTTTTGGGTTGCCATCACAAGAAACAGTTTAGGCAAAGGGTAACTGGTTTTACCCACAGTCACTTGGCCTTCGGCCATGGCCTCTAATAATGCAGACTGCACTTTAGCTGGAGCACGGTTAATTTCATCAGCCAAAATCAGATTATGGAAGATGGGGCCGGCTTCAAATTCGAAGGTGCCTGTTTGGGCGCGATAGATATCTGTGCCAGTTAAATCAGCGGGCAGTAAGTCAGGGGTGAACTGGATGCGATGAAAATCCCCCTCTACGCCATCACACAAGGCCTTAACTGCACGAGTCTTAGCAAGTCCTGGCGGCCCTTCTACTAATAGATGACCATCGGCAATTAAGGCGATAAGTAAATTTTCCGTTAGGACGGTTTGTCCTAAAATAACATTGTCTAAATAGGCTCTTAATGAATGAAATCGACTCAAAGGCATGATGATACTCAGTTTATTTAGTGTTTGTTCACGGTTATTTGGCCCATGTTAATGAATTTTATGGCACTTTGGCTAGTAGGATTAACACAAATTAACTTTTATCAAATAAACGGGTGTTTAAAACTTGTCAATTAAAAGTTAGAATCAGATCACACTTGTATGGTCAGACCAGAATGGTTGGCTGTAATGGATATGTCAGTTTAAGCCTCAATATGGGGTTTTCAAAATAATAAAGAAGGTGACAAATGAGTGACAGACAACAGGTAAAGAATGCTCGCGGCGAACGGATCGCGATTGTTGCCGGCCTTAGAACGCCGTTTGCTAAACAAGCGACAGCCTTTCACGGTGTGTCGGCCTTAGATATGGGTAAAATGGTGGTTAATGAGCTGATTTCTCGCTCTGAACTTGACCCTAAACTCATTGAGCAGTTGGTCTATGGCCAAGTGGTATTGATGCCTGCGGCGCCTAACATTGCCCGCGAAATTGTCCTTGGCACTGGCATGAATGTGTCAACGGATGCTTACAGTGTCACCCGCGCCTGTGCGACTAGCTTCCAGTCAGCGGTTAACGTGGCTGAATCTATTATGACTGGTAACGTGGAAATCGGTATTGCTGGTGGCGCGGATTCTTCATCTGTATTGCCTATTACTGTGTCTAAGAAATTAGCTCACGCTTTGGTGGATTTGAATAAAGCCCGTACCATGGGGCAAAAGTTTGCCATTATGCGCCGCCTTGGCCTAAAAGATTTAATGCCAGTACCGCCAGCGGTTGCCGAATACTCAACCGGTCTTTCTATGGGGCAAACCGCTGAGCAAATGGCTAAAACTTACGGCATTAGCCGCGCAGATCAAGATGCATTAGCGCATCGCTCGCACACGCTAGCCACAGAAACATGGAATTCTGGCCATCTTCGTGATGAAGTGATGACGGCCCACGTTGCCCCTTATAAGCAGTTTATTGACCGCGATAACAACATTCGTGAAAACTCAGTGCTTGAGTCTTACGCTAAGCTGCGTCCAGCGTTTGATCGCAAGCACGGCAGCGTGACTGCGGCAAACAGTACCCCGCTTACCGACGGTGCATCAGCCATCATATTGATGAGTGAAGGTCGTGCTAAAGCGCTAGGTTACCAGCCCATTGGCTATATCAAGAGTTATGCCTTTACTGCCATTGACGTTTGGCAAGACATGTTGATGGGCCCATCTTATGCCACACCTTTAGCGCTTAAGCGTGCGGGTATGGAGCTTGAAGACTTAACCCTGATTGAAATGCACGAAGCGTTTGCCGCGCAAACCTTAGCTAACATGCAAATGTTTGGCTCGAAAAAGTTTGCCGAAGAGAAACTTGGCCGTAATCGCGCCATTGGTGACATCGACATGAGCAAATTTAACGTCCTAGGCGGCTCGCTCGCTTACGGTCACCCCTTTGCAGCTACCGGTACCCGTCTTATCACCCAAGTGTGTCGTGAACTTAAACGCCGCGGCGGTGGTACTGGTTTAGCCACAGCCTGTGCGGCTGGTGGTTTAGGCGCAGCAATGATAGTTGAAGTGGAGTAAGCCTAATGGAAAAGACATTTAATTTAGCCCGCCGCGATGACGGCATCGCGGTGTTGACCATGGACGTCCCAGGCGAAACCATGAACACCCTCAAAGCCGAATTTGGCCCAGAGATAAGCACAGTATTAGCTGAGATAAAATCAGACTCTAGCATTAAAGGCCTAGTGGTTATTTCGGGTAAAGCAGACTCATTTGTTGCTGGCGCCGATATCAGCATGTTGGATGCTTGCATCAGCAGCGATGCTGCCAAAGCCTTATCACAGCAAGGTCATCAAGTGTTTGCCGAGCTTGAAGGGTTAAGCATCCCTGTGGTTGCAGCCATCAATGGTGCTTGCCTTGGCGGCGGTTTAGAGCTTGCGCTGGCGTGTCATTTACGCGTGTGTAGTGATGATGCTAAAACTATGCTTGGGGTCCCAGAAGTACAACTTGGCTTACTGCCAGGGGGCGGCGGCACTCAGCGTCTACCGCGCCTTGTTGGCATAACCACAGCGCTTGATTTGATGCTAACGGGTAAACAAGTGCGCCCTAAGCAAGCTTTGAAAATGGGTTTAGTTAATGATGTGGTGCCAAACAGTATCTTGCTTGAAACCGCGGTTAATTTAGCTAAAAAAGGCAAAAAAACGGCTGCGCCAGTGAAGAAAAGCTTCATTAATAAAGTGTTAGAGTCAACCAGCTTTAGCCGCGATATTATTTTCGATCAGGCGCGCAAGCAAGTTGAGAAGAAAACTCAGGGTAATTATCCAGCACCTGGGAAAATTATTGACTGCGTGCGTCAAGGATTAAACAAAGGCATGGTAAAAGGCCTTGAAGTTGAGGCCACGCATTTTTCAACTTTAGTGATGTCATCAGAGTCAGCGGCGCTGCGCAGTTTGTTTTTTGCCACCACTGAAATGAAAAAAGAGACAGGAGTCGACGGCGTCGAACCACGTAAAGTGCGTAAAGCCGTAGTGTTAGGTGGCGGCTTGATGGGCGGCGGTATCGCATCTGTTACTACCACTAAAGCCAAGATCCCAGCTCGCGTTAAAGACATCAATGATAAAGGCCTGAGTAATGCCTTAGCTTATGCTTATAAATTATTGGATAAGGGCGTTAAGCGCCGTCATATGACGCCATCTGCCCGTGATGGTTTAATGGCTTTGATGACCACAACCACTGAATATAAAGGCGTTAAAGATGCCGATATCGTGGTTGAAGCAGTATTTGAGGATTTAGCTCTTAAGCATCAGATGGTTAAAGATGTAGAGCGTGAATGTGGTGAACATACCATTTTTGCTTCAAACACTTCGTCTTTACCTATTGGTCAAATCGCTGCGGCCGCCGCGCGTCCTGAAAACGTCATTGGTCTGCATTACTTCTCACCGGTTGAGAAAATGCCGTTAGTTGAAGTGATTGCCCATGAGAAAACCTCGGCGCAAACTATCGCCACCACTGTGGCTTTTGCCCGCAAGCAAGGCAAGACGCCTATCGTAGTAAAAGATGGCGCAGGCTTTTATGTGAACCGTATTTTAGCGCTTTACATGAATGAAGCGGCGCAGCTGTTACTGGAAGGTCAGCGAATCGAACACTTAGATAAGTCATTGGTTAAGTTTGGCTTCCCAGTTGGGCCTATGACCTTGCTTGATGAAGTGGGCATCGATGTGGGCGCTAAAATATCCCCCATTCTAGAAAAAGAATTAGGTGAGCGTTTCCAAGCACCGAGTGCATTTGCCAAGCTATTAAATGATGACCGTAAAGGCCGCAAAAATGGCAAAGGTTTCTACCAATACGGCCCTAAAGCCAAGAAAGCTAAATTGGTTGATGAGTCTATTTACGGCGTGCTTGGGATCATTAATGCATCTAATAAAGACGGCAAAGAAATCAGCGAGCGTTGTAGCATTCAAATGCTCAATGAAGCGGTGCGCTGTTTAGAAGAAGGCATTATTGCTTCGCCACGGGATGGTGATATCGGCGCTATCTTCGGGATCGGCTTCCCGCCTTTCTTGGGTGGCCCATTCCGTTATATGGACAGCCTTGGGGCTGCACATATGGTGGCAAGATTAGAGCATTATCAGAAGCTTCATGGTGAGCGTTTCGCCCCAAGCGAGAAACTTAAAACCATGGCAGAAAGCGGCGAGACTTTTTACACTAAGTAGCTAATGTAATTAACTAATGTAAGTAACTAATGTAAGTAACTAAGTTATTGCTTAGCTTGAATGGCGGTTAAGAAAACGTCGAAAATAAGCTTAAAAAAAACGGCATTAATATGCCGTTTTTTTATTCTTAAGGAAAATGGTTGCCGTTTTATAAAGTCTGTTAGCGCTCGATTTTTAAGCTTATTTTAGGTATAGTGACGCCGCTAAAATACAGCTTTCGCTGCTATTTAACCTCCAGTCGGGTTAAGAGATGGATAAACGGTAGTGAATTGTCATAAAATTCAATATCTTACATTCAAACTTGAACGTTGCGCTGAAAATAAGGCGAATTTACGTGTCAATAGCTAGCCTATTGCAAGTCTTTTCGTGTAAAGGAATAACGCAGCTTTCGGTGTAAGTGTCTGTTTTATAACTATTTGTCATCAAACGTTGAGGTTGACTTAGGTTAAGCGAAGAATAAATGACAATGAAATGATGTTTACTGAAGTATGAGGTCACAGTGATATTTCTAATTATTCCCCTTTGGCTGGTGTCGGCCATTTTCTGCGGCCGAAGTGCCTTTAAACACGGACTAGGTGTTAAGCGCTGGAGTCTGTTTAGCTGCTTTCTAGGGCCGGCAATCTACCCACTGTTTATGACCCACAAACGCTTAGCGA
This sequence comes from Shewanella sp. SR44-3, assembly GCF_014163735.1. Lineage (GTDB taxonomy): Bacteria > Pseudomonadota > Gammaproteobacteria > Enterobacterales > Shewanellaceae > Shewanella. The sequence continues at coordinate 20,347 of NZ_JACJDV010000014.1, read as the reverse complement.
TAAAGCGTGCAAGTTTAGGCTCAAAGGGAAGGTTTATTTGCTAGTTTGAATACCCCCCGCAATAAAAAAGGAGCTTAAGCTCCTTTTTTATTAACAAGTGACTTATTTAGTGCCACCAAGCTTTAGCCTGGATCACTTCTAAATGCTCTAAGCCCTGAGGTAATTTAACTTTTTTACGAGCAGGCTTATAAAAACCAAGTGTTTTAAGCAGGGAATTTAACATATATCCGTTCTCCCTTAAGCCGTGAGTTGGTTGGTTGTACATTTTACCCATGGTATTCCCGCAACAGTAATATCTTTTACTGTATTCAGTGTTACTTGAGGTGATAAACCTTGTGTTATCTGTGAGGGGATATCCATATTTAAACCAGAATTTGAAACTGTGGCCAGTATTGCAAGTGTAATTAGTCCTTTGATCATTTCTTTATCTCTCTACTCAGGGTTCAGGTTATATTTATTTTTTGACTACTGAATTGAGATTTGCAGATATTATGCCAACTTGTATGTTTTATATAATTATTTGTTATTATCTTCTTGTTTATCTTTATTTGAGTCAGTGACTAACAATTGGGTGAAATCGGTTTCTGGCACCGGCTTGCTAAAAATATACCCTTGAACCTCTTCACAATTTAATGCTTTTAAAATAGAAAGCTGAGCGGCTTGTTCAACTCCTTCACCTACCACTGTTAGCCCCATGTTATGGGCGATAGTGATAATAGAGTCGACCATTTTTAAATCCATGTCTGACTTGTCGATATCATCAACAAAGCTTTTATCAACTTTAAGCCTATGAATAGGAAAACGCTTTAAGTAAGACAGTGATGAGTAACCAGTACCGAAATCATCCAGTGCTAGGCAGATGCCCATTTTTGCAAGTTGCTGCATAACTTTTATGGCGCTTTCTGGATTTTTAATGACAGTGCCTTCGGTTATTTCTAGCTCTAGGTTTGCTGCAGGCAACTGGGTTTGACGTAATATTGACTCGATACCTTGTACAAGATTTGGTAGAGCAAATTGTTTTGACGATAAATTGACGGCGATACGGCCGTTGAATATGCCTTGTTGGCGCCATTTTTGAGCTGCCGTGCAGGCTTTTCTAAGGACAATATCGCCTATCTCTATGATGAGACCACTTTCCTCAGCTAGGGGAATAAACTCATTTGGGGCAATGATCCCCAATTCTGGATGGTTAAGCCTCACTAATGCTTCCATGCCGGTGATTCTGTTTTGCTTCAGGTCCACTTTTGCCTGATAGTACACTTCGAATAAATCATCTTTTAACCCTTGGCGAATAAGGTTTTCGACTTCAAGTTGCCTTAACACGTTTTGATTGAGTGATTCAGCATAGAATTGGTATCGATTACCGCCGCCAGATTTAGCATGATACATGGCGATATCGGCTTTTCTGAGTAGCGCCTGTTCATTCTGCTCATCTTCAGGATATAAGACTATGCCTATGCTTAAGCCCACAACGAGTTGCTCAGACTCAATTGTGAATGGGGACTTAAGGCTCTCTATGATACTTCCCGCAATCGCAGCGCTAGATGCAATATCAGGGTTTTTATCCAGTAATATGGCAAATTCATCACCACCGAGGCGATATAAACTAGCATGAGAAGGAATCGTCGTCTGAATGCGCTCAGCAACCTTAATAATTAGGCTATCTCCGATTTGATGACCTAATGAATCATTGATGCGCTTGAAGTTATCAAGATCTAATACCATCAAGGTGTGATGTATGTCTTTTTTGACGAGATTACTTAAGGTGACTTGCAAGCTGGAGCGGTTAGCAAGGCCGGTTAATATGTCATTGTTGGTGAGTTTTCTAAGCTCTTCTTCTTGTAGCTTGCGGCGGGTGATATCAGAAAAAATGCCCACATAGTGACTAAATTGCCCTAATTCATCCTTGATGGCATCGATAGTCAGGGACATTAAAAATGTGGTTTCATCTGCTTTTAATGCTTCGATTTCGCCGCTCCAATAGCCTTGTTGAGCAATAAGACTGCGAATTTGAATGGAAAAAGACTCAGGATAAAGAGTAAAAGACAAACGCTCACCATGAAATGAAAGTTTTGTTCTTTGTAATAGCTCGCAACAAGCTGCGTTAACTTCAACAAATTGGTGATTAGCATCGAGAATAAACATACCTTCAGAAATGTTTTCAATCGCTCTGGCAAATAGCCGCAGCTGTTCTTCAGTTTGTTTGATATTATTAATATCTTTAATGGTTCCTGTCATTCGCAATGGCCGCTCATTATTGTCACGTTCAACAATTTTTGCCCTATCTAAAATCCACAGCCATTCATTGCTTCGATTTCTGACGCGGTAAGTGACTTCAAAATGTTCAGCCATGCCATTAAAGTGCTGATTTAATGCGAATTTTACTCGTTCTTGATCTTGCGGGTGTATATTACTTTCACCATCGACTTGACCTGAGCGTTGGCCATCCTGGGGGAACTCCAAGGTGCCCCAGATGTTAGAACGATAAATTTTGCCTGATTCTATGTCCCAATCCCACATTTCATCGCCGCTACCCCAAAGCGATAATTTAAGTCGCTCTTCACTTAAGGCTATCTGTTTTTGTACTTCTCTGCGCCGCACCATAGTTTTAAGCAATGCGCTGACGAATAGAAAGGTGAGTAGCGCATAAACAAATTTTGCTTCTAAAGATAACCACCATGGAGGGGTGATGATGACTTTAATTGATTTTGTTGGCCCTTGTTTTCCTGTGAGTTTATCAACGGCATAGACATTAAAAAGGTATTCGCCGTGGGACAGATTAGTATAGGTGGCTGAATTTACTTCTTTAGCAGGAAGCCAATTATTAGATAACCCTTGCATTTGATAATAAAATTCGACTTCATCAAATGTCTTTCCTGGGACGATAAATTTGAAGGAGAATGGGTAGTCAGAAAATTTTAAATTAACTTGCTTTGAAGAGCTAATTGATGTTTTTAATTGAGGGCTGGAACCTTTTTTAACAATGTTAAATAATGAAAAGCTTGATAGTAATACCGATGGTGCTTTCTCTTGATTTAAATGCTTCATAATTTCGTGGGTATTTAATATGCTTAATCCATCGACACCACCAAAAATAATATTTTCATTTATATCCAACATGGATTGAATGTTGTAGTCTGTTTGAGCGCCATTGTTAACTTGTAATATATGCTTTTTTTGTGTTTCTATATTTAAGATGATGATCTCGCTGTTTGATGATGCTGAAAGGTGATCGTCTTTGATATGAATTGCGTAAATGGCTTTGTTTCCCGCGTGAATCTCTTTAGTCTCATTGCTTATTTCGTCAATTGACAATAATGCTGTTCTTGTTCCTACATACAGTTTGTTTTTATATTTTTTTATACTTGTTACCAAATCGGAGCTGAATATTTTTTTCCTGCTTGCTTTTGATATCTTCATTAATCCGCTTTGTGATGCGATCCACATGTTTCCATTGTCATAGAGTATATCGTAAATTGGGCTGTCATCTTTACTGCTTAATGTTTGAATTACTTCTTGGTTTAATATTTTTAGTATCTCACCATCAATTGTTCCAGCAATTATTAAATCCTCATTATCACTTAGAGTAAGTGCTGTGACATGGAGGCTCGATATTTTTTTATTTTCATAGGTTACTAAGTTCGTAATATACAGCCCATTGGATGATGCCGTGTAAAGGGCGCCTTTGAAAGTGATGACTAACTTAGGACCAAATGATGCACCGACATCAACTTCTCCTTTTAGCTGCATGTTTCTATTAAAAATTTTAATTTTTTCATTATCATCGGCTATGAAAATTGAATCACCATCACTAGATTTTGCCATGGACCAAATATTTTCATCTATACCATGTATCTTTCTTACTAAGTTACTGTTTTTTTTAATTTGTAAAAAACCTTCATTTGTTTTTGTAATAAGAGTAGATTCTGAAACCTCTTTGATTAACGAACCTCCAAACTCCTTTGGGTTATCACTCAATACTCCTTGTGATTCTTCACTCTCAGGGGTGATAATTTCACCATTATGTATGGATATTAATTCGTTGTCGCTTGTTCTTTTTGAAAAATTATAATAAACATTATTTGACAAATGTTTTTTACTATTTAAAGATGATTCGTATAGACCATTGTTCAGTGCAATAATTAGTTTTTTTTCAGTATCGACCATGTCAAGACTGTTTTTTTCAAATAACTTTAAGATATTATTTTTATAGCTAAATATTTCTCCGTCATAATTTCTTATGTAAATGGTTTCCGCTATAGATATAACTTTTTTTACTTCTTTTAATTGTTCGTTTTTTATTTCACCTCCAGGTTGGATAAGGATTTTATTATTCATCCCAATAAAGACTTTATCTTTTGATAAGGATAGAGACCAAATAGGTGAAGTTAATTTCTCATTGTTAACATAGAAAGGATAGAATTTTTCAGTATCATTGTTGTAAACGACTAAGCCTGCATCTGTTCCAACGAGTAAATTACCTTCACCATCGATCAATAGACTTCTTATGAATGAGCTGGGCAAACCGTTGGAGTCATCTGCAAAAAAATGTTCAAAATTAGTGCCATCGAAACGATTTAATCCATTGAGAGTCCCTATCCAGATGTAACCAAACCTATCTTCGACCATGCTATTAACTCGACTTTGAGACACTCCTTCTGCAATATTATAACTATCGTAATTTAACTTTATTTTGAATCTATTGTCTTTATTTACCAATTGTTTTTTGGTAGGTGGTTCTACTCTGGAATTGATATCTGACAGGTTGGTAGATGCTGTTTGAGCCCCAAAGGCTAAAACTGAGCTTGGATAAATAACCATGTAGCTACAGAAAAAAACTGTAAAAATAGCAAGAAAACGTGAGATGGGCATAATATTATTCTTATTTTGGTCGATGCCGATTAACCTCCCACTTTTTCAGAAATGATGACAATTGTCAAAACCTTGTTGCAATTATTTCTCAATAGCAATGTTATTGCCGCTTAACTATGCAGAGTTAAGATTAAAACCAACTGGATTTAAGTGTCAGTTGGTTTTGTGAATTAAAAATCAAACTTATCAGAATACTTTTTAAAGTGGTTTAAATCGGTAATCATCTCAGCTGAACGTAAAGGTTCATGCTGTTGATGCTGTACCCCCTGATTAAATAATACTAAGCGATTGCAATGTTTACTGCGCATCTGTTGCATCATAAATTTAATTAAGTCAGCTCGAGTGAGTCGCTTAATTTGTGCAACCACCATTTCACGCTGATCAAACGAATAGTCTCTGTTGCCTAAACTCACCCAATAGCGCTGGCTGCGGGTTTTAAGGTTAGCATCATGCTCCATTATTTGATTAATTAAGCCAAGTTTGGTGCTTTCCCATTGCTCATTAGTGATTTGCATTACGGCATAGTTAAAGTCGGCAATAAATTCATCTATGGCTTCCAGTAGTTGCTTTGGCCCAGCGGTAGGGGATTGAATATAAAAAATCATTCCAGGGTGGCGATTAAGCGGTAAGTAACCCGTGCCAACCATATAACCTAATTGCTTCTCTGTTCTAAGTTCATGGAAAAAAGTCGATGACATGGTGTGATTAAGCAGGGTGAAAGTGGCCATATTTTCAGGTGTCGATGACACTGCTTGATAATATAAAATAATTGCACTGTCTTGATGATGAATAGAAAGTTCACGCATCACTGTGCCTTTGTGGGCCATATTAACCAGTTCTCTGGCTGCTTCTTTGCTGGGTTTTGAGACTAACGACAACAAGTTTTGCAAGCGCTTACTGAGCTGCTTAGCCTCGCTTTCTAACCAATCACCATAGACTAGGCCTTCAAGGTAAATCTTTTCATAGAAAGCGCTAACATGATCATGCAGTTGGGCCAGTTCCACATGTTCAAGGGCTATGGCCATTTGACTTGGCTCATAGCTGCGCTGCTGTAATGTCACGGTTAAACCCGTAAACAGCTGAGAAATCGGCTTTGCTTGACTGGCGTTACGCCAACTGCGAAGTAATTGATTTTTTATAGTATCGAAGCGTTCTTGAGTAAAGTTTCGCTCGCGGGCTTTGTGAATGACTAAGGACAACAAGGTCTCTTGGTTGCCGGTAAACCCAGTCAAATGCAGGGTTATCCCGCCTTGATGGGGATAAATGTTGTAATTGAGCCCAGCGACTTCGGCCTGATAGGTGGCTTCTGTCAAATAGTCCAGCAGCATCTCGACATACAGCCGGGTGAGCGCAGCATGTAACGGGCTTTTGCTGGCCTGGTCAGAATCAAGTGACAGGTACATGTGACCTTTTGGCACATTAAATTCATCATCTTTTTTGTGCCATAGGCGATAAGCCGGACCTTCTGCCACCAGCCTTGGATGAATGCAGCTACTTTTTTCAGCCCGCGCTTGTGGATTTGCAACAATAAAGGGATTTTTTTCAGGCAGCGCTAATCCTTCTCTAATGCTATTAACCTTCCACTTGCGCAAACGCTCGGGAGCTATGTCAGCAACTGCATAGGGAGTATGGTACCAAGCGGCTTGCCTGTCTGTGGTGAGCTCTTTTGCGACCACTTGCAAGCGCATGTTGTCAGGCCTTAACAAGGATAACAACATAGTGGTTTCATCGTTATCGAAACCATCCATTCGATAGTCACCATAGACCAAATCTTCAGGGCGATAGTGATGCATGTTAATGCTTAAATGGCTGGCAAGATCTAAGGCTTTTATTTGTTCTTGATAGCGGAATGCGGTTTCTAGCAAATTGGCCCGCTCTTGATAACGCCAGGCCTCAAGTCCTTGAGTGCTGATAAGGTTAATGTATTCAAAGGCACAGGCGACGACTTCATCCAGCTCTTGCAAGCCTTTGTCGGTTAACTGAACTGAAATATTGTACTCTTTGAAGTTATAGCCATTCATGCCGCCACCAGCGGACAAATTATTGGCAAGCCCTTGACCCTTCAAATAAGACAATAAACTGCCTGGGCTTTCATTACCTAGAAGATGGCTAATAAAAGTGAGCGGCTTACGGCGGTAAAATTGATCAATTCCTGGCAGTGCGAAGCTTAAATTGACTCGTTTTTGATCTTTTAAGGGCACTATGCTGATTTGCTTGAGGCGCTGTGTGTCGGTAAGAAACGGCTCTTGTGGGTACTGTCTTTGACGCTGAGTATTGATTATGCTGCCAAAATAGCGTCTTGCTAGCCCTTCGAGTTCATCTAAAGACAGCGGTGCCACTAAGCAAAGCGTCATCACATTAGCGCTGTAGCGTTCGCGATAAAATGCCAACAGCTCTTGTTGAAGCGTGGCTTCATCTCCAGCTAAGGTCTCAAGATTACCCACGGAAAATTTAGCAAAAGGATGCGCTGGATTTACGGACTCTTTTTGAACTTGATAGACGCGGCGAATATCATCTTTAAGCTTTAAGCTAAATTCAGACTCGATAGCATGGCGTTCTCTGTCGACTAAGGCTAAATCAAATTTTGGCGAAATAAAAAACTGGCTAAATCTATCCAGTGACGGCTCAAAGGCGTCTGCATCTATACTGTAGAAAAAGTTGGTTTGCTCTGCGCCTGTCCAGGCATTATTACTGCCACCATGTTGGTTAATAAAAGCATGGTACTCACCAGCGTCGGGGTACTTTTCTGTGCCTAAAAACAACATGTGCTCTAAAAAGTGTGCCATGCCAGGTCTGGTTGCTGGGTCGTCAAAATGCCCCACACCGACAGCCATAGAGGATGCGGCCTGAGCCGACTGCATATCTTCTACCAATAGCACCTTGAGCTGGTTTTCAAGCAACAGGTATTTGTATTGGCGATGATCATTTGGACTTTTATGGATAGTAGGCGTTAAAGACAAATCTGTGCTCCCAGTAACGCAGTGGATAAACCATCAGGCTGAATAAAATTATCAGCTTAAACATCAATCTGCTTATCTTACTCTGCTTGGTAATAGATTTCAGAAGCTAAAGTTAATTATTTTGTGGAAAGAATATATTTAACTCGACAACCTAGCTCACATTAGCTTAGCAGTGAATAACATTACGCTGATAAGTTATAGACCAAAGATGACTAAGGCGACCCAAAAACAAGGTTTGTTGAATCATTTTTTGAGTTACAATTAAATAATAATGATAACAATAATGCCTGCTGAGAGCCCTATGCAACTTTTTTTGATGAGACACGGTGAAGCGAGTTTCGATGCCCCCTGTGATAAAGAGCGTGAGCTCACTGATACTGGCCGTTATTCCAGCCGTCTAACGGCTAAATGGCTAGCAAAAATGACCGCACAAGTAGATTTAGTGATTGTAAGCCCCTATCTGCGTGCACAACAAACTTGGAAAGAAGTGAGCAAGCACATAGGTGAGCCGAGAAACCTATTCACCTTAGATGATATTAGGCCCAATGCAGACCCTAAATTTGCCGTCGATGCGATATTAGCTTACGCCGAGCAATACAAGGCCGACACAGTGCTTGTTATCGCCCATATGCCAATTTTAGGTTACATGGTCAGCGAATTTGTCTACGGCATAGAGCCGCCATTATTTGCCACCTCAGGCATAGCCCACATTGATAAACACGCAGAGCAAGCACATCTAGTGGTAATGCATAACCCCAAGCAATTGGCGTAACGTTGATAGTGTTGCTTTTCTAGGGCAGGGGCTTAGCGGCGGTGAGGCTGATCCCCTAAATCAATAAGCACCAGTAATGCTGCATCGCCGCCCCATTCTTTGGGCGCTTGGTGAAACGCTTTTACTTTAGGGTGTTGCACCAGCCAAATGGGAATTTGTTGTTTTAATATTCCCGCGCCATAACCGTGCATCACACTGCAGCATTGAATACTTTGCTTAATACAGGCTTGAATAAGCGCAGCTAGCTCAAGTTTGGCCTCAGATTGACGTAAACCATGCAAATCCAGCAATAAATCTGGCTGATAGTCACCTCGGCGCAAACGTTTCAGCTCTAGCTTATCCGCGGTTTCATCAATCCAACGCATAGGCCCATCATGGGGTAATAGCGGCTGATAGCTATCAGAGAAATAGCTGTCGGCATGGAGCTGTTGCTCCTTAAACTCGAACTCTTGTTTCGGTTTAGCTGCTTGGCGAAAATGATGGGTGTTCTGCTTGATAGGCTTAACGTCATCAAGGAGTTCAAAAAAGCACTGAGAGTCAGGGGGATTATCTTTATTCATGGTCATATTGTATTGAATTCTATGTCATCTTAATAGACTTCAGTTACAATGACCCAGAACAATTAAGTAGGAGAATGTTTTGGATAAGATCTTTGTAGATGAAGCCGTCACCGAGTTACGCACCATAGGTGATATGTTGCGTTGGTCAGTTAGCCGTTTTAATGATGCAAATATTTACTATGGCCACGGCACAGACAACGCTTGGGATGAAGCCATCGCATTGGTATTCCATGCATTACACTTGCCGGAAGAAATCGGCCAACAGGTAATTTTAAGCAATTTAACCAGCAGTGAAAAGCATAAAATCGTTGAGCTTATCATTCGCCGTGTGCGTGAACGCCTGCCCGTGCCTTATTTAACCAATAAAGCCAATTTTGCGGGTCTTGAGTTTTACGTTGATGAGCGTGTGTTAGTGCCGCGCTCGCCTATTGCTGAAATGATCAACAATGGCTTTAGCCCTTGGCTTTATAACAAACAAGTTAATCGGGTGATGGACCTGTGTACTGGCAGTGGCTGTATTGCTATCGCTTGTGCTTACTTGTTTGAAGATGCCGAGGTTGATGCATTAGATATCAGTGAAGATGCCCTTGAGGTCGCGCAGATTAACATCGAATCTCTTGGGGTTATGGAGCGAGTATTCCCGATTCAGTCTGATGTATTCTCATCCATCCCTAAAGGGCCACAATACGATTTAATCGTCTCTAATCCGCCTTATGTGGATGCCCAAGACATCGGCGACATGCCTGATGAATATCATCACGAGCCAGCGATTGGTTTAGCATCAGGCCGCGATGGCTTAGATTTAACCAAACGCATTTTAGCCAATGCCGCTGATTATTTGACTCAAGATGGTGTGTTAGTGGTTGAAGTGGGTAATTCTATGGTGCATTTAATGGAGCAGTTCCCGCAAGTGCCATTTACTTGGGTTGAGTTTGAACAAGGTGGTGACGGGGTGTTTGTATTAACGCGGGATCAACTTGTGGAACACGAGTCAGTGTTTTCTGTTTATAAAGACGCCGAATAAGCACCAGCTGCCGTAAAGGCCACAGTATATTTGTGGCCCTAGTTCTCACTGGCAGCAGATAGGTTCGGTTCAAAGACGCTAAAGATTACAGCGATACAGCGAGAATTTTTAAGAGGTAAACACAAGGCATGTCAGGAAATAGCATAGGTCAGAATTTTGTAGTGACCACCTTTGGTGAGAGTCATGGTGTTGCACTGGGATGCATTATTGATGGTTGCCCGCCAGGACTTGAACTTAGCGTTGAGGATATGCAACACGACCTTGACCGCCGCCGCCCTGGCACGTCTCGTTATACTACTGCGCGCCGTGAAGCCGATGAAGTCAAAATCCTATCTGGGGTATTCGAAGGCAAGACCACGGGCACTTCCATTGGCTTGATGATAGAAAATACCGATCAGCGCAGCCAAGATTACTCCAACATCAAAGACACCTTTCGCCCAGGCCATGCCGATTACACCTATCAGCAAAAGTATGGCATGCGTGACTACCGTGGTGGCGGCCGGTCATCGGCGCGAGAAACCGCCATGCGGGTTGCTGCGGGCGCTGTGGCTAAAAAGTATTTAAAGCAAGTCCACGGCATTGAGGTCACAGGTTACCTATCGCAACTTGGCCCCATAAGCGCTGAGACTATTGACTTAACTCAAGTCGAGAAAAATGCCTTTTTCTTCCCTGATGCCAGTAAATTAGACGCCTTAGATGAGTACATGCGTGAGCTTAGAAAATCCGGCGACTCCATTGGCGCCAAAGTCTCAGTGATAGCTACAGGCGTGCCTGTTGGGCTTGGGGAGCCAGTTTTTGATCGTTTAGATGCTGACATTGCCCATGCATTAATGGGCATTAACGCAGTTAAAGGCGTTGAGATTGGTGACGGATTTGCTGTGGTGAACCAAAAGGGCTCCCAAGGGCGAGATTTAATGTCACCAAAGGGTTTTGAATCAAATCATGCTGGTGGCGTACTGGGCGGAATTTCATCGGGTCAGCCGATTATTGCTCATATGGCGTTAAAACCGACATCGAGCATTAGTGTGCCGGGCCAAAGCATGACAGTGCAGGGTGACACGGTTGAGATGATCACCAAAGGACGACACGATCCCTGTGTTGGCATTCGCGCTGTACCTATTGCCGAAGCCATGCTTGCCATAGTGCTGATGGATCACCTGTTAAGGCACAGGGCACAAAACCATGCGGTGGTGAGTGATACCCCTAAAATTGGTATGCGCTAAGTTGAATTGATTTCGGGGCGATGTGGCCATTCAGCAGATGCCAAATCGCCGCGACGTTTAGTTGAATAACAGCAGTAAGATCATGAGGTAGGGATAAAATCATGACACACCAGAGCAAGTCAGACCAAGTTCAGTCAAATCAGGGCAAACCAAATAAAGCCATTCCCATGAGTACTGAGCGGCAACTGCGCTGGATCAGTGCTTGTTACTTTTTCTTCTTTTCTATTTTGGGCGTCATGGTGCCCTACCTTGGGGTGTTTTTCGATAACCGTGGTTTCGATGCTCAAGAGATAGGTTTGTTACTTGCCATCCTCATGGGGACTCGCATCATAGCGCCCAATCTGTGGGCCATGGTTGCTGATAAAACCGGCATGCGCTCTGAATTAATTAAATTTGGTGCAGCGGCAGCGGCCATCACTTTTGTGAGCTTCTTCTTTAAAGGTGGGGTGCTTTATTTAGCCATAAGCCTTGCGGTTTACACTTTCTTTTGGAATGCCATTCTTGCTCAGCTTGAAGTTATCACCTTAGAAACGTTAGGTGATAAGGCCAATCAGTACGGTAAAATCCGCAGTTTTGGCAGTATAGGTTACATTGTTTTGGTCGTCGGGGCGGGTATTGCTATCGATACCTGGGGCACAGAAGTACTGCCTATAATAGGCATGAGTCTGTTTATTGGCTTACTTGCCTGTGCGCTGCCGCTACCCGCCAATCGAGTCATCATAGATAAAACGATTCCGGTGACTAAGCTCAAACTTGAAGCGGCCACAGTGTGGTTTTTAGTGTCAGCCATGTTACTTCAAATGAGCGCCGGGCCTTTTTACGGCTTCTTTATTTTGTACCTTAAACAAGTGGGTTACTCAGAAACTGCAGGGGGATTATTTGTTGCTCTTGGAGTGATAGCCGAAATCATCATGTTTATGTTTGCCCCTAGATTATTAGGGCGTTATGGCATCAAGTTTTTACTGGTGGTGTGCATGTTAATGACGGCGCTGCGTTGGTTGCTGGTGGCGTTTGGTGCCGACAGTTTGGCACTGCTGGGCCTGAGTCAATTGCTGCATGCCTTTACTTTTGGCTTGACTCACGCGGCATCAATTCAGTTTATTCACCGGCAATTTCCGCCCAGTCACAGAAGTAAAGGTCAGGCGTTATACGCCAGCCTCAGCTTTGGTGTCGGCGGCGCGCTGGGTACTTGGCTTAGCGGGATTATCTGGGGCGATGGCAGTGGCTCTGTGATGACTTGGGTGTTTGCCGCAAGTTGCGCGTTACTGGCCATGTTGGCGGTACTCGCTATTCCGACCCAAGTTAATAAACAGGCGAGTGTAAAGAGCTGATTGGCAAAAGATATATAACGTGTGCGATAAAGCGTCGGATTGATTAAATATGAAGGAGAGGCTGTGTCAGTATTTCGTTTAGGGCTTGTTATCAACCCACTAGCGGGCCTTGGCGGCAGTGTCGCCCTTAAAGGCTCAGATGATGTTGTGGAAAAGGCATTAGCGTTAGGGGCTGAGCCTAAAGCGATACTGCGCATGCAGCAAGCACTGAATGTCATTAAGCCTTATGCTGAGCGCTTGGTTATTTACACGGCAGCCGGGGAGATGGGTGAGCACTTAGCCACAGAAATGGGCTTTAAGGTTGAACTTGTGTATCAGCCACAACACAAAATTACTCAAGCCTGCGATACCAAAGCCGCGGTGAGTGCGTTAACGCAGCTTTCGTTAGATTTGCTGCTGTTTGCTGGTGGCGATGGCACTGCAAGGGATGTGTACAGCGCTTTGGATGATAAATCAACCGCACTTTTGCCAGTATGCTCGCCGGTATTATTGCCGGTATTAGGGGTACCTGCTGGAGTTAAAATTCATTCAGGTGTGTATGGCATTACTCCGCATGCCGCGGGCCTTGTGGTAAAAATGCTGCTAGATGGTGAGCTTGTCAGTCTGATGCAAGCCGATGTGATGGACATAGATGAAGCGGCTTTTCGTGAAGGCAAAGTGCGCGCTAAATACTTTGGTGAAATGCAAGTACCCGCAGAGCCCAGATACATACAAGCGGTAAAAATGGGCGGCGTTGAGGTCGATGAGTTAGTGCTGGCAGACATTGCCGCAGATGTCATAGAAACCATGGAACAAGGGCAAGAGGATACCCTGTATATCATGGGCTCTGGCAGTACAGTGGCCTTTGTGATGGAGGAGTTAGGCATAGATAATACCTTGCTTGGCGTTGATTTAATTCAGCATAAACAGCTCGTTGCAAAAGATTTAACTGCAAAAGAATTACTCGCTTTCACTCAAAATAAACCCACAAAATTGGTCATCACCTTAATTGGTGGCCAAGGTCATGTACTAGGGCGGGGCAATCAGCAGTTATCTCCAGCCCTTATTCGCCAGATTGGAAAAGACAATATTTTGATCTTAGCGACAAAAACAAAGTTAAAAGCACTTGAAGGCAGACCATTAATTGTGGATAGTGGCGACCCTGAATTAGACATAGCACTGACGGGCTATTACAAAATAGTCACGGGCTACCATGATTACGTTATGTATCAAGTGGCCAACCCAGATTTAAGCGGAGAGTAATCCATGTTAGACAAGTACGATGCAGCCTTAGAGTCTTGGATAGAAGAGACAGTCGTAAACGGTGATGACGACGCCTTATTTGCCAGTGGCTACCTACAAGGCCATGTGGCTGTCGTGTTAGCACAACTTGAAGTTGAGCCCGAGCAAGACTTATCCGCGCTAGACAGTAAGATGTTTGATTGCCTAGCACTGGCCAATAGTGAGCTTAGTGATGATGATTACACTTTAGTGGCCAATGCGTGGCAGCAATTGCGTCAACGTATTCAGGCAATCCAGGGGTAATGGAGCCAGATAATATGAGTCACGTCGGCTCTGCTAGCATAGGCTTAGTAAACCCTAAAACCCCAGTGAATGTTGGCGGCATTATGCGTGCAGCAGGTTGTTATCGCGTTGATAGCGTGTGCTATACCGGCAGGCGTTACGAGTTAGCGGCAAAATCCGGTGATGCGCAATATGATGTTGATACTAAAGATGCGGCTAAGCGCATTCCGTTGATTGGGGTCGAGTCACTGTTAGCTCAAGTGCCCACAGGAGCTAAAATTATCTGTGTCGACCTTGTGGTTGGTGCAACACCACTGCCGCATTTTGTGCATCCTGAACAGGCTTTTTACATCTTCGGTCCCGAAGATGGCACCATACCCCAAGCGCTTATTGATGCAGCAGATGACGTGGTGTACGTGCCAACTGTGGGCTGCATGAATTTAGCTGCATCAGTGAATGTACTGCTGTACGACAGATTGGCAAAGTCGGCGCAAATGCTTGCAGGGGATGAGCTTATTAAGCAGAGCCGCGACAATAACAACCGTACTAAAGTTAAACATTGGCGTAATAGCTAAGCTAACTTTTTGTAGGCGGTCTATTATTTGAGACGGACATTCATTCTCAGATAAAAGGACTTCGCCGTGTTAAAACCATTCATCTTATCCCTGTGGATAATGACCTTAAGCTCAGGTGCGGCGTTTGCTGCACCCTCGATTAATGATATGCAGGGCTGCCAAGCCTACCTAGATTTTGTAGCTAATAAACTCACTGATTTAAAAGATGTCTACTCCATTGATGATATTAGCTCTATTCGCCGCGGCCTTAGCAAGTATAACCAGCATATTCAGCGCACTATCATCACCCCTGGGTTATTGGAGTTCACCGGTAATGATGCGCAAAAAGCCAAAGAAACCCAACTGCAAATTGATGCCTATAAAACTCATGTCAGCGAAAGCCTAAAACAAAAATACCAAAAAAATAAACTATTGAGTGATTACGCTATCGCAATCGACGAGTGTGCAAAAAAAGCCATGCCAGCAGGCGCTGTGTTGCAAGAGCTAAAAACCGCTGTGGAGTTAATCGTGAGCCTTGCAAAGCAAGATTAATGCTATCGCGGGTTGCCAATTTCCTCTTATACCAAAAAGCTGCTTTCTAGCAGCTTTTTGATTTTTCAGTCAAAAAAAGCTGGAATGATAAGCAGGGTAACTTGTCGGGGTGCTAAAATAAGCTTTTTACTTCAAGGGATTAGGCTCTGTGTTATAGCTTTATCAATCACATTGATGAGATGCTTCAAAGGGGATGTCTAAGCCTTGTTCTCAATACAGTCAGGTGCGTTAACTGAAAGCTTATGTGGTGGCGTAGCGACAATGCTTGGCACTCACAGCGATGGTACCCGTGGGGCGAGGCGGTAATTGAAGTGAGTCAGCCGTTAAGCTTATCGCGAACTTGGATGGGTAAAGTGGAGTAACGGTTGGCGACTGGACTCGTTGAAAATTGGGATTTTAGATTACTTGGGCGAGGGTAATTCAACCAAGTGCCATATTTTAAGCTTTTGATGGTAGAGATTGATTTTTATATCTCATTTATTGTTTGTTTTTATTGGGTTAATCCTAACCCTTTAGCGACCTGCGTGAAATATTGTGCTGTTATATTGACGGTTTTTGGGCTAAATTAGTACTCAAGATAGCCTGTGAAAACGGCACGAGCACAAAGAGGTAGGTAGCCCTTGATTTCTGTATATTTAGTCGACGACCACGAATTGGTTAGAACGGGCATTAGACGCATCTTAGAAGATGAGCGCGGCATTAAAGTGGTGGGTGAAGCCCCCGATGGTGAAACTGCGGTGCAATGGTCACGTCAAAATGAAGCCGATGTTATCTTGATGGACATGAATATGCCGGGCATGGGCGGCTTAGAGGCTACAAGAAAAATTCTTCGTTATCAACCTGATGCAAAAATCATTGTGCTTACGGTACAAACTGAAGACCCTTTCCCAACCAAAGTGATGCAAGCTGGCGCATCAGGGTATTTAACTAAAGGCTCGACCTCTCCAGAAGTACTACGCGCTATTCAACAGGTCGCACGGGGTCAGCGCTATTTATCTCCTGAAATCGCTCAACAAATGGCTCTGAGCCAATTCAGCCACACAGATGACAACCCTTTTGTTAATCTGTCTGAGCGTGAATTACAGATCATGATGATGATCACCAGCGGTGAGAAAGTTAACGATATTTCAGAGAAACTCAATCTCAGTCCTAAAACCGTCAACAGCTATCGCTATCGTCTATTTGCCAAATTGGGCATTGGCGGTGATGTTGAACTCACTCGTTTAGCTATCCGATATAAGATGCTAGACACTGGCACTTTTTAAGCGCTTTGAAGCCTCAGTATTTCCTTGCAAGAGACGTGTATGCCCCGCTTTAACGCCACTGAATTCCTAAAAACTGTGTCCTCCTCTGCTGGCGTCTATCGTATGTATGACGCCAAAGGGGAGGTGATTTATGTGGGTAAGGCAAAAGATCTAAAAAAGCGCTTATCCTCATATTTTCGCGTTAACCTTGGCAATATCAAAACTCAGGCTTTGGTGTCTCATATCGCTAATATTGATGTGACCTTAACCCACAGCGAAACCGATGCCCTGCTGCTTGAAAATGATTACATCAAGCAATACATGCCTAAATACAATGTGTTGCTCCGTGATGACAAATCTTACCCCTATTTATTTTTAAGTGGTCACAAACATCCTAGGCTTGCCTATCATAGAGGGCCGCAACGGGAAAAAGGCCGCTATTTTGGACCTTACCCCAATGGCGGCGCGGTGCGTGAAAGCTTAAATCTATTACAAAAGTTATTCCCCATACGCCAGTGTGACGATCTGTACTACAAGTCTCGCACTCGACCTTGTTTGCAATTTCAACTTGGCCGCTGCAGCGCTCCGTGCGTGAATAAAGTCACCGATGAGGATTATGCTGAGCAAGTTCAGCTGGCGAGTTTATTTTTACAAGGTAAAGATCAGCAAGTGGTCACCAATTTAGTGGCTAAGATGGAGCAGGCCGCCGAGGCGTTTATGTACGAGCAAGCGGCTTTGTATCGGGATCAAATTACCGCCTTACGTAAAGTTGCCGAGCAGCAAGAAGTCTCAGTGGATAAAGGGGATATGGACGTTATCGGGGTGCACTATGAAAAAGGCATCGCTTGTTTTCATATGTTGTTTATTCGCGCGGGAAAAATTTTTGGTAGCCGCAGCTATTACCCTAGTGTGCCAGCGCAGACTGACATAGATGAAGTGCTCAGTGCCTTTATAAGCCAGTTTTATCTTAATGCCGATGTGCAGCGCACCTTGCCAAGTGAAGTCATCTTAAGTCAGTCTTTTAGTGATAAAGCCGAGCTCCAAAGCGCTATTGCGCAGGCACTAGAGAAAAAATTTATTATCAAGACTCAAGTGCGCGGCGACAGGGCAAGCTTTTTGCGTTTAGCCCTGACTAATGCCACCAACGCAGTGATGACTCGCCTTGCTGATAAAAATACCCAAGAGCAGCGCTTTAACCTCCTTGAAGAAGCGTTAGAGCTTGGTCACAGTATTGGGCGAATGGAGTGCTTTGATATCAGTCATACCATGGGGGAGAGCACGGTTGCCTCTTGCGTGGTATTTAATCGAGAAGGCCCCCATAAAGCAGATTATCGGCGTTATAACATCTCTGGCATTACCGGCGGGGATGATTATGCCGCCATGGAACAGGCAATAAGTCGCCGTTTCGATAAAATAGATAATAACGGTAAGGTGCCGGACATAGTGTTTATTGATGGTGGCCTAGGTCAACTGCGCATCGCCCAAGGCATAGTGGATGAAAAATGCGCCCACTTAGACAGGCCGCCGCTGCTTATTGGGGTGACCAAAGGGGAGGGCCGAAAAGCCGGCTTAGAGACCTTTGTTTTTGGCGGCTCTGAGCAGCAGTTTAATTTGCCAAGTGACAGCGGGGCATTCCACCTTATTTTGCACATTCGTGATGAGTCACATCGTTTTGCCATTACAGGTCACCGCAATAAAAGGCAAAAGACCCGTAACACATCAAGCCTTGAATCAATTGCCGGCGTTGGCCCCAAAAGACGTAAAGCCTTATTGCAGCATTTAGGCGGTATACAGGAAGTTAAAGGCGCCAGCGTCGCCGAATTAACAAAAGTACCGGGAATTAGCCTAGAAATGGCACAAACAATACATGACGCATTGCGAGGCGGATAAATTTAAGGCAAGATTGGCGCTGCTTCTGACTATTTGGTTTCATTCATGCCGTTTAATATACCCATAGCACTGACATTATTTCGTATCGCCTTACTGCCAGTGTTCATTTTCTTGTTTTACCTACCGTATTCTTGGGCACCTTTTGCCTCAGCATTTGTATTTTGGCTCGCCGCCGTTACTGACGCACTGGATGGTTACGCGGCCCGTAAATTAAAACAGTCGACTCGCTTTGGCGCATTTTTAGATCCGGTTGCCGACAAAGTGATGGTAACCACAGCTTTAGTGCTTCTGGTACAGCAAAACGATAACGTTTACCTCACCTTAGCCGCCTTATTTATGATTGGCCGTGAAATTGTGATTTCAGCCCTTAGAGAGTGGATGGCAGAAATTGGCAAGCGTGGCGTGGTAGCCGTATCTTGGATAGGTAAATACAAGACTGCAGCTCAAATGGTGGCAATCGTAGGCCTAATTTGGAAACCCACCCCCATGCTGACAGACTTAGCCTATGTGTGTTTTTACGTTGCCGCTATACTGACGTTCTGGTCGATGATAAGTTACATATCAGCAGCTTGGAAAGATTTGGTCGCAGAATAGGCCAATACTTGCACACTGGCGCCCAAGAAAAGCGCAATAAGTTTATTTAGTGTCCAAACAGTCATATTTACTGAAAACAGTAATTGACACTAAGGCGTAAATCGGTAGAATGCACCCCCGTAGACACGAGATGCAGCGCACAATAACTTGGTTAGCATGTTTAATGTAAACATTAATTAGTTAGCAAAACATCGAATGATTTAGCTGCATTAGTTCAGTTGCAATAGGTTGAAAAACGATATCTTGCAATTGATTAAATGAAGCAAAAGATAGGCGACATTAGCTCAGTTGTTATAGGTCGAAAGTTGATACCTTGTAATTGGCTTAATGAAATAAGATATGTGCGACATTAGCTCAGTTGGTAGAGCGATACCTTGCCAAGGTATAGGTCATCGGTTCGAACCCGATATGTCGCTCCAAATCGCCGTTTACACAATGGCGCGATGGCAGAATGGCTATGCTGCGGATTGCAAATCCGTCGATCTCGGTTCGACTCCGGGTCGCGCCTCCACAAATTTGTTGATTTGTTAGATGTATTAACTAATTAACGACACTTATGCCCGAGTGGTGGAATCGGTAGACACAAGGGATTTAAAATCCCTCGCTGAATAAGCGTGCCAGTTCAAGTCTGGCCTCGGGTACCATCATTTACATACGTAAGTATGGTGCATTTAAGCCTCAACGAAAGTTGGGGCTTTTTTGTATCTGTACGATAAAAGCAAAAATCCCTCGCGCTCTTTGTTGAAAGTAAGGCGTGCTAGTGCAAGTCTGGCCTCGGGTACCATTATTAAGCTCTTCGGAGTGATGGACAAAAAAGCCTCGATTATATCGGGGCTTTTTTGTATCTAAACTCAGCGGAAAAGCAAAAATCCCTCGCGCTCTTTGTTGAAAGTAAGGCGCACAAGTGCAAGTCTGGCCTCGGGTACCATCATTCATCTAGTATGATGTTGGTATATTTAAGCCTCAACGAAAGTTAGGGCTTTTTTGTATCTATAAGCCTTTAAAAGATTACAAAGCTATCTTTGCAACCAGACCATATCTTCAATAATCAGCTCAAATTCGTTATTGGATAAAAATGAGCTAAAAAACTCACACTGAAAGTGCCTCAAAAGCCCAGTCGTTGATATTCCTGCATACAGGCTCGCCATGGCATTCGCGCTACGACACGCAGCAAGTCCATCCTTGGATGCTCGAACATCCCGTCCATGGGATGGACGGTCGTCTCGCAAACACTCATGGTTCACCTTTTAAGCAGTTGTGTATCTGTT
>NZ_JACJDV010000149.1 GCF_014163735.1 Shewanella sp. SR44-3 | reverse complement strand
CCTGAGATTGCGGGCGATGATCTGGGCGCGGTCACTGAAGACGCCAACAACCCGACCTTAACTGACACTGGCACCTTGACCATCAATGATGCCGATGCTGGCCAGTCTGTATTCCAGGCAGGCACTGGCACCCCAAGCGCGGGTGCGCTCGGCAGCTTGACCATTGATGCTACGGGCAACTGGACTTATAACGTCGCGAACGCCGATGTGCAGTATTTGGCGGAAGGCGAAACCAAGGTTGAGAC
>NZ_JACJDV010000148.1 GCF_014163735.1 Shewanella sp. SR44-3 | reverse complement strand
ATCTAAATCAAGTAGTTCAGCCTGTATTCTTCGTTTGCCATACGTCGAGTGTGAGTCAGAGAAAGCTTGCTCTATTAATTGTATCTGAGCCTGTTTTTCAACGCTTTTGGGGATCGGTTTGTAATTCAGCTTGATACTGTACTTTCCATCTAGACACCGCAGATTTACCTGCACCTGACATATCTTCAATTTGCTTGTTGGTGTAACCCTGTTCGACCATCAGCTTGGCATATTCTAATTTTTGAA
>NZ_JACJDV010000147.1 GCF_014163735.1 Shewanella sp. SR44-3 | reverse complement strand
TAACCCCATTGTTCCAAATATTGCCATAGCAACGGATAAAAAAATGTTTTTAATACGATCATACAAAGGTACTTCGTTTGGTACGTACTTTTCTTCCATGACTCTCAACTATAGAAACACATAACAGCGTATTAGCGCGAATTCCGGTTAACACCCTAAAGGCATCAACCTAAACCTAAACACAATGACGCTTTAATTATTAATAATTCCAGTAACTTAACAGCATTTCATTGGTAAGGCAATACG
>NZ_JACJDV010000146.1 GCF_014163735.1 Shewanella sp. SR44-3 | reverse complement strand
ATGGACAATGCCCATTCACAATTGGAGCCTTTGTCTATCTCAGTTAGCGATTTATTTTGAAGGACGTTTAGACAGCGTGCTCGAAATTTAAACTTAACCTGACACAGAATTTCGAACGCCCTCACTCAAATAGCGAGTTTCCCCAAACAACTAATCATTTGCGATAATTATGGGGAATGATGGACGAAATAAACTGATTTCATTCAGAAAAATGATTTGCCGTCTCAATGTCCAAGCCATTGGATTGT
>NZ_JACJDV010000145.1 GCF_014163735.1 Shewanella sp. SR44-3 | reverse complement strand
ATTTCAGATACGAAAAAGGCCTTTGCATTGCTGCAAAGGCCTTCATCTTAAGTTGGCGGAGCGGACAACTCTTTACAACAGAAGGAACCCGCACTCTCGGCGTGACAGGCCGCCCCCTCTAATAAAATCCCCATGGATGGGGTGAATGCAAAACAATGTCTGGAACATTATTGGTCCAACTGAACTACCGCTCTTCTTTTGCATTTTCATTTAAAACGAAAAAAGCCTCATCTTTCGATGAGGCTTTTCTC
>NZ_JACJDV010000144.1 GCF_014163735.1 Shewanella sp. SR44-3 | reverse complement strand
GCGTCAACGGCCGCTGAATGAAAATTAAGTTTTTCATGTTAGCAACGCTCTTTAACAATACGAACAAGAAATCTGTGTGGACACTCACAGGTATTGAGTTATTCGAAATTGCTTCTTCTTAGGAAGAGCAATCAAAAAATTTAAACTCAATGCAACAAAGAGTGTTCATAGAAATATGTACATAGAACACATCGAAAGATGAGTTCGAATCAGAATTCATTGAGCCGAAGTCTTTCCTAATAGAAAGCTTCAAA
>NZ_JACJDV010000143.1 GCF_014163735.1 Shewanella sp. SR44-3 | reverse complement strand
GAAGGTCCCCTCCTTTCCCCCGTAGGGCGTATGCGGTATTAGCAGTCGTTTCCAACTGTTATCCCCCACGACTGGGCAGATCCCTAGGCATTACTCACCCGTCCGCCGCTCGCCGGCAAAAGTAGTAAACTACTTTCCCGCTGCCGCTCGACTTGCATGTGTTAGGCCTGCCGCCAGCGTTCAATCTGAGCCATGATCAAACTCTTCAATTAAAGTTTTTTTGAAGCTTTCTATTAGGAAAGACTTCGGCTCAA
>NZ_JACJDV010000142.1 GCF_014163735.1 Shewanella sp. SR44-3 | reverse complement strand
CGGAAAGCTGATTTCGTTTTGAGTTCTAGTACACGGATGTACTTAGTGTCATCAATGCCTGGAGCATTTTATGACCACACTTTATTAAGCGCTTATATTCTTTACTAAGGTCAGTACGACCTCCAGGGAAGGAGGAAGTGCTTTAAACGTCAGGAACGTTTCAAGTAAAACCCATCTGGGTTGTATGGTTAAGCCTCACGGGTCATTAGTACAAGTTAGCTCAACGCCTCACAACGCTTACACACCTTGCCTATC
>NZ_JACJDV010000141.1 GCF_014163735.1 Shewanella sp. SR44-3 | reverse complement strand
AAAAAAAGCCAAAAGAAAGGCCACGACAATAATTCGTGGCCTCTTATTCTTTGTTAAGCAATCCTGCTATTTTTGTGCTCCCTGCACCATCCATGCGTTCTATGTGCATCCCTTGCATCTGTCCTTAGCATCCTTGTGTTCCCTGTATCATTCAAGATACCGTCCTTTATCTCAGCATTCCATTGACTGAGCCTGCTCTATCCTTAAGCGTGTCCTATATCATCCATGACAATCTTAATCCTTGAGTGAGACATCATGTCTACACTGGC
>NZ_JACJDV010000140.1 GCF_014163735.1 Shewanella sp. SR44-3 | reverse complement strand
CAGTTTTTGTTAATTTTCTGAACAATATGCTCATATAAACGCGTTTAATCTAAGTCAGTGGTGTCAGTTAAGTTTTTGCGGCTAAAACCCGCGTGGTTTGATGATATGAGCTGAATAAATCTAACACTCAAGCATGACAGCTCGTCCATCGAAGGAGAATGAAGTATTTTGTGTGCAGTTAGTGACATAACAAAGCAAAGTGCTTAACTTGCTGCTATATATTGGCAAGCGTGGCAGTAATGTCGCCTTCGTTTTTCAAGGTGTTCACA
>NZ_JACJDV010000013.1 GCF_014163735.1 Shewanella sp. SR44-3 | reverse complement strand
TAACTAATAACTAATAACTAATAACTAATAACTAATAACAGTCCAGCACTTATCAGGCTTAAAATGCCTTGAGGAGTTCGCGGTCTAGGCTTTGAGCGTCGCAGATTAAGCCTAAACTCTGCATTTTTTCAGTTAATTGCTGAATATCAGCGTCTAACTTTGGCAAGGTTAAGATGTTGTCATCAAGCAAATATACTTGCTTTAAGCTGTGATAATAAAAGTTTAAAATCTGCAAGGCGTTAACATCATCTTGCTTTGCTGCGGCTTTGATTTTTATAAGCTTGCGATAAATCTGATTATGTAACTGCTTTAAGCACCACACATAATAGGCTTCGGTCAAAAACTCATGATGTTTGAAATAATTCATCAACAAGGCGCTGCTAATCACTCCCGCTATAACCCCAAGTAAATTCCACTGAAAATTACCGGTGGACTCAGCCCCAGCAAGGGCTGATTGACCGAAAAAGTGGATCAGTATTGCCCCGTAAAACAAAGAAGAAAAACTTAAAACTGCCACTATGGCCATCATGATAAGGTTGCTGCGTTTGCGATAACGGGTTTTATCTATCTGCTGTAAATTCATAATAAGGTGATATACATAAGCCAAAAATCTGTGACTGCATTTTATGATGTTTACCTTAGCAGCACTAGTCTTAACGTCATTTCTATAACCTCCCGTGAATTGGCTCCCATGAAAGATATAAATAGATGACAAGATAAATCAACGTGTTACTCTGCATTTATATGGATTATTTCGACCTATTGAATTACGGAGTATGCCGATGAGCCGCCCTATTATACTTGATTGCGATCCTGGCCATGATGATGCCATTTCACTTATTCTCGCCCTCAGCACTGAAGCGCTCACGCCTTTGGCTGTGACCACTAGTGCTGGTAACCAAACCCCAGATAAGACGCTATACAATGCGCTGCGCATTTTAACCTTGTTACAGCGAAGCGACATCCCGGTTGCTGGTGGTGCGCTTAAGCCGCTGGCCCGCGAGCTTATCATTGCCGACAATGTCCACGGTGAAACAGGCCTTGATGGCCCAATATTGCCTGAGCCTAATTTTTTACCGCTATCCATGACCGCGGTTGAGTTAATGGCGGAGAAACTGCGTCAAAGCCCAGTTCCTGTGACCTTGGTGCCCTCAGGGCCTCTGACCAACATTGCGCTTTTATTGGCTGCTCACCCTGAGCTTCACCCTAAAATTGAGCGCATAGTGCTAATGGGCGGCGCCGCTGGCGTGGGCAATTGGACGCCGGCCGCTGAATTTAACATTTTTGTTGATCCCGAAGCTGCCGACATAGTGTTTAAGTCTGGCCTGCCCATTACTCTTTGTGGCCTAGATGTAACGCACAAGGCGCAAATCATGGCTGAGGACATTGAGCGCATTCGCGATATAGGCAATCCGATTGCTCAGTGCGTCGCCGAGTTATTGGACTTCTTCCTTATTTACCATAAAGATCCAAAATGGGGCTTTACTGGCGCGCCGCTACATGACCCCTGCACTATCGCTTGGCTGCTCAGGCCTGAGCTGTTCACCAGCCAAGACTGCTGGGTCGGCATTGAAACTAAGGGCGAATACACCCAAGGGATGACGGTCATCGACAAATATCAGTTCACCGGTAAGCCTGCCAATGCCACAGTGTTGTTTGATATCGACAGGCAAGGTTTTGTGGACTTTATTGTCGAACGCTTGCAAGCCTATAACTAACCAACGGGAGAACGTATGAGCCGACTTCTTATTTTAGGCAGTGCCAATGTGGATCATGTGATGAGTTTTGAATACTTGCCCACCATAGGCCAAACATTAATGAGTCAAGATTACCGCATAGAGCAAGGCGGAAAAGGTGCCAATCAAGCGGTGGCTGTCGCTAGGCTGTGCTCCCCCAGCACTCGGGTGGATTTCATTTGCCATTTAGGCAATGACGTTATGGCCCATGATATGTGCCATAACTGGAAACTCGATGGTATTCAAACAGATGGAGTGAGTAAAATCCAAGGTCAAAGCACCGGCAGTGCATTGATTTTTATTGGAAAAAATGGCGAAAACTCCATAGGTGTTGCCCCTGGGGCGAACGATAACCTCACTGTTACGGCTCTGTTGGAGCATCAAGATCTGATTAATCGTGCCGATTGGCTATTAACTCAATTGGAAAGCCCAACACCAACGGTTATCGAAGCGCTGAAGCTGGTAAAACAGCGTGGAGGCAGCACCATATTAAACCCAGCGCCAGCTAAAAGCATTGGCACCGAAATTTACAAATGGGTTGATATTATTACTCCCAATGAAACCGAAGCCGAAGCCATTACCGGTATTGCCGTGGATGATGAAGACAGCGCCGCTTTTGCCGCGCAAATGATCCACAGTCATGGCCCAGGGATTGTGATTATTACCTTAGGCGCCCGCGGCGCCTATGTCAGTAGCCCTGAATTCAGTGGTTTGATCCCTGCGCCAAGGGTAATGGCGGTCGATACTGTGGCAGCAGGAGACACCTTCAACGGCGCATTATTAGTGGGTTTAAGTAATCAGCTGACATTAGTTGATGCGGTCACCTTTGCTAACAAAGCAGCGGCAATCACAGTGACTCGCCAAGGAGCGCAGCGAAGCATTCCTTATCGGGACGACTTAATCTGTTAATCTTGCTTACTGGTTTTAGTGGGCGAGGCTGTATTTCGCCCACTAAAACTGGCTACAAATTCCGCATTGTGCTCAAATAATCAGCGGATGAATAATAATTAATTGTAAATGGGGCCACACTTTCATCTAGGATGGTTTATCATCTACCATTGATATACCCCATCCCAGTCAATTGTTTTATCAGAGGATAAATTCAGATGAAAATTAACACATCAGCAAGTGCTCGCCTATTACAAGTTATCACCTTAGCCGGTGCTGCTTTCTTCGCAACTTCTGCAAGCGCTAATGAGTGTGAGCTTAAAGTCGGTGCTAACGATGCTATGCAGTTCGACACTAAAGAAATGAGCGTGCCTGCAAGCTGTAAAGAAGTCACAGTAACTTTGACTCACACAGGTGCATTACCAAAAGCGGCCATGGGCCACAACTGGGTACTAACTAAAGCCGCTGACATGGCAGGTGTTGCTACTGACGGTATGCCAGCTGGCGCTGACAATGCATTCTTAAAAGCCGGTGACACTCGCGTTATCGCTCATACAGCTCTAGTTGGCGGCGGCGAAACTGTTAGCGTTAAATTCAGCACTGCTGGTTTAACTGCAACTGACAGCTACAACTTCTTCTGTTCATTCCCAGGCCACTGGGCAATCATGCAGGGTACCTTCAGCATCAAGTAATGCTTTGGGTTTAGCGCCGCGCGTTAAGTTAACCATGACTCGCTAGCGATAGACGGTTAACAAGCGGACACAAAAAAGCGGATCATCTGATCCGCTTTTTTATTACGCTTAATTGCTAATAATTAGCTTATAACTATTCACTTATAGCGCTTTAGTTTCCATTGCTGAACGCAGCACTATGCCTTTATCTGTAATATCTAGGCCCATTTGCACCTTCATATTGTAATCTTTAAGCATCTCAAGCTCTTCAGGCATTTCTTCACCGCTTTGCTCAATCGCTGTTACTAAGGGTGACAACAACTTGCCATAATCGGCACCAAGAGTGAATAAACCGTTATTGCTCAGTGCTTGTTGGCCCAGTGTATTGGCAAGTTGCTCACCTTTACCCGTATACAAAAGTAAGTGCTGACCCTTGATTGCCAAAGATGCGTTAAGCTTTACTTGAGGTGGTAGCATCAATAGCTCGGTTACATCAACCGCTTCACCGCCATCCACCAATTCCATACTCGCTAATTGAGGCACAAAACCTTTAGCCATATCAACTAATACTGAAGGCTTTTCAGCACTAAGACTTAACAAAGCATCCAGACCTGAAATGCTTGGCTCACCAGACTCGGTACTGAGTAAGTAATCGCTCACTGTAAAGCTAACGCCTTTAACGCCCTGTACCATGCCAGTCATCATGCCTAGCATACTTGGGTTTTGCTCGCTGATTTCCGCTTGCATTTGTGCCAGTGGCGCGCACTGGTATTCAGGTGTTTGCAAGTCTTGCCACACTTTAGACAGGCTAGATGCGAGGTTATCAACATCCAATCCCAACGCTAAGGAAAACACCTTATCATCAAGTTCATTGCTAAAGCTTGGAACAAAACCACGCAATTGCTGCAATGCCGCGAGTATCACTTGATTGCGAGACTCAACGACCACAGACATATCCATGGCGCTGCGCTCACGGCTTATATCAAGGCTGTTGTAACCGACCACAGTCTTAGGCCAGTTATTAACAATGCTGAGCAATTCAGCTTGGCAATTAGCGGTTTTAAGTTCATCGAAAGGATCTTCGCCTATGATAGCGGCAAGGCTAGTTAGTTGCTTAGCCAGCATATTGGCATCACTTGAGGTGATGGCTTTGACCAGCTCAACGTGATTGATAAAGCCCAGACCATCAGAGGTAAAGCCGTGTTCATGGATCATGTCTTCAATCATGGTCGTTTCAGAGATAGGCTTATCAACAGCCTTTAAGCCTAGGGCCATTTCCAGCAGCTCACTGTCGTTCACGCTGCTATTGATGGTAATAGTCACCCAAGCATCGCGCTCTGCAATGATAAGCTCAAGTTGCTCTTCGTCATCGACGTCAGTCAGTACGTAGGCTCGGTAATCCGCACCTGCGACAGTGTTTAACTTATGCTTAAGGCCACTTTCTTGCTCTAAAGCATCAAAATAAGCCCAAAATGCCGCTGAATTTTGAATATCAAATTTAAAGACAGGCAAAGCACCTAAGGTATAAAAATAACTTTTTAGGGTATCGCCCAAACCTAGATCGGCAAGTAAACGTTCAGGATCTTGCGCTCGTTCTACATAAGCCTTAAAAAAACTTAAGAAAAATCGCTCTTGAGGAGAAGAGTCAGCAAAGGCTAACTCAAGCTCTTCCAATGGTCCATATTGCTGAGTGCTGGCGGCTGAATACAAATAATCTTTAATAGGAAACGGGCTGAATTGAGCAGAAAAAGCCAGTGTGTCCGCAGGGATATATGCCAGTATGGGATCGCTTGCCATCTCAGGACTATTTTCAGCAGCAAGCCAATAACCACCAGCACCCACAGCCACGACAAGCGCAGCGGTTGCAAATTTATTCATCAAAACAACTCCATTTAAATACTTAAAATAAAATGCTGCACATCCAAGGCAGCATAAAAAACACTCGCGAGCATCTGCTAACGAGTGGAATAATCTAACATTAAAGCAATGCTTTGGCACGGTTCTATGGCCAATAAAAACCAAGATTTACTTACGCGATTTGTCATTACAGCTCGGTCCTCAAAGCTCGGCATTACAGTGCTTGGGCAAAAATACCTAAGGAAGCGCCGATAGCAATAAACCAAGCAGTAGAACGCAAGCTTGAATAATTGAGCAGGTAAAGTAAATGGTAGGCTAATCGCGCAGCGACATGCACTATCGCTAGCGTTATCGCCACATCATTCACCTTATCGGCGGCTATAACGGTAACGACTGCAATGCCAAATACCAATAATGATTCAAAGGCATTTTGATGGGCCGCCAAAGCACGGGCACCATAACCCGTCAACTTAGCTTGCTGCGCCCTAGGATGACGGTTGTCATAACCATCGAGTTTGGCCATGGCCGCAGCCACTGGCGCTTTGGCTAAATAAGGTAATAAAATGGCGAGCAACAAACAAGTGAGCAAGGTTGTCATAGATGTTCCAGTTTATTCTAAACATTAATTTTTATATGAGTATCCTGCCGCTCAGCAGTTACTTAGTCAATGCCAGAAGATCAAAAGCAGCACTTCTGAAACATATTCTTTATACTGGTACTCGCCATGGTGGATTAAGGCGATTCTCCCCCGCCCAATAAAGCTTTATCTTATTGCCGGAAGGGTCGATTAACAACGCTTCACGCCAAAGGTAGCTTTGATCTTTAGGCAGCTGTTCAAATACCACCCCTTTCAACTCTAACTCCTCAACCCAAACATCTAACGCTTGATGTTCAAAATAAAGGGTTATTGCTTCAGGATCCGCTTTTCGCTGTGCTGCACTTGATGTCAGCGAAAATGAAAAACTGCTGCCGAGGTTGCCCGCTTCATTTTTACAGGCAAAACGCACATAGTGCGGGGTATCGACGATCAATACCGCACCCAAGGTGAGATAAAATGCCTTAGCTTTAGCCATATCGTTAACCGGTAGTGTCAGTTGGTTTAAGTTCATCATGATCCCTCGAGGTTAATACCAATCGTATTAATAGAAAAACTGTCAACCTGAGGATAATGCTCAACCTAAGTTGAGGTGCAAGTAAAAACAATGTTGTGAGCATGAGTTAAGTCGATGAAGGACAATAGATTGCAGAGCCAAAATGAAATGAATAGCTGGGGACGAAATCTTGATGAGCTTTCCTGCCCAGCCGGCCACTGTTGGGCCGACTGGGAAGAAAATATGATGTCACTTACGCTAGCAAGGTCAATCATACCGACTCTAGGAGCCTATTGTTCTGGCGTTCTTGGAGGAACAAAATGGCTAAGGACTTTATACGTCTTAAACAGGTCGATTTCATCGTGCTGTCTGGCATAAAATCCAGCGGATATTCCCAAATAAGTAGGCCAAAACCATCCACGGGAACTGCTAACGTTAGTTGAAATTAAGCCACTCTGCTCAAAATTTTTTTTATTTCATCAGCTAAAAGGCTAATTTAGAACAAGCCAAAAACCAATCTAAAGACCAATCATAAAAAAACTAATAATTTGATTTAAAAATTAAATACTTTATTGCCATCTTGTTATCAAGAGAGTGAAAATCAGAGCCGATGCAACAAAAAATCAACCGAAAGCACTACACTGCTCAGGGTTGATTTTCATTGCCTGGTTGCACTAGATTTCGTAATGCAAACCACACTCACGCTTTAGGCCGTTAAAGCGCGTCTCTTCCTCACTCATGCCAAGCGCTAAGGGCTTAGTGGAGTGAGTATCGCCCACAGAAACATAACCAAGATCCCACAAGGGATGATAAGGCAGACCGTGCAAGGTTAAATACTCGTGCACATCCTTATTGCTCCACTCGATAATTGGCAATAGCTTAAAGCGAGTGCCATGAATGGCTAAAATAGGCAGCGCTTCACGGCTGCTGGCTTGGATGCGGCGAAGACCAGCAAACCAAGTACCAATGTTAAGCTCCCCTAGCGCCCGCTGCATGGGCTCAACCTTGTTCATACGGTTATATTGTTCAAGCCCTTCAATACCCTGCTCCCAGAGCTTGCCAAAACGGGCTTCTTGCCAAGCGCTGGTTTGCCCAGCTTGATACACCTTAAGGTTTAAATTAAGTCGCTCGGTGAGTTCATCAATAAAGCGATAGGTCTCAGGGAACAAGTAGCCAGTGTCGGTCAAAATAACTGGGATATCAGCTTGCACTTGAGTCACAAGATGCAGCATCACCGCCGCCTGTATGCCAAAGCTTGATGACAAGCCATGCTCGCCCGGCAAATAGGCAAGGCCCCAAGCCACGCGCTCCTGGGCGCTTAGGCCTGATAAAAAGCCATTGATGCGCTCCAGCTCACAGGCTTGTTCATCTTTTGGCGCTTGCAATAATTGCCTTAGCGCCTCTGGACTGATAACCGCATTATTGCTGCTGTTTGGTAAGCCGTCTTTATCCATGAAAATCCTTAGCGGCATCAATCACCGCTTTCACCACGCCAATGCGCACCGTGAAGTTACCAAAGGTTTCGCCAGCATCACGCTCGGCTGCGTAGCGGCCAAACAGGGTATCCAATTCCGCTAAAATTTCGGCTTCTTGGATGTTTTCTCTGTGCATTTTATTCAGACGCGTGCCTTCAAAGCTTGCACCTAGGTATAAATTGTAACGCCCAGGCGCCTTACCCACTAGGCCGATTTCGGCGGCAAAAGGACGGGCACAGCCATTCGGGCAACCTGTCATACGCACCACGATTGATTGCTCGCTAATGCCATGTTTGGCTTGCAGTGCATCAATATGGTCAATAAATTCAGGGAAGTAACGCTCAGCTTCTGCCATCGCCAATGGGCAGGTTGGCAGGGCTACACAGGCGATTGAGTGCCCGCGAGTGCCAGTTAATACTTGACCCATTAGACCATGCTTGCGAGCTAGCCCTTCAATCTCAGCTTTATCTTCAGCCGCAACGCCTGCGATGATCATATTCTGGTTTGAGGTCATGCGGAAATCGCCTTTGTGGATCTTAGCGATTTCACGCAGACCCGTTTGCAGCGTCTGACCTGGCAGATCTTTAATGCGGCCACTTTCGATAAACAAGGTTAAGTGCCACTTGTTGTCTATGCCTTCAACCCAGCCGTAACGATCGCCGCGATCGCCAATGACTACGTCGCGTTTAGGGGCAAACTTAACCCCAGCACGGTTTTCAACTTCGGCTTTAAAGGCATCAAAACCGTGATCAACAATAGTGTATTTAAGCCTCGCGCGTTTGCGCACTACGCGATTACCCCAATCACGCTGCACTGTCATCACAGCTTCGGCAAATTTGATCACATCTTCCGTTTTGATAAAACCAAAATCATCGGCCAAACGTGGGAAAGTTTCCACTTCGCCATGGGTTGAGCCCATGCCGCCACCTGCCACTAAGTTAAAGCCGACCAGCTCGCCTGCTTCAGCGATAGCGATAAAGCCGAGATCGTTGGTGTATACATCGACATCGTTATCCGGCGGCACTGATACGGCCATCTTAAATTTACGCGGTAAATAAGTGTTGCCGTAAACTGGCTCCACGGTTTCACCCACCAACTTTTCTTCATCTAACCAGATCTCGGCGTAGGCGCGAGTGTGGGGCAATAAATGATCGGACAATTCCTTTGCCACAGCATAAGCCTGAGCATGCAGCTTAGACTCAACTGGGTTTGGATTACACATCACATTACGGTTCACGTCACCACAGGCGGCGATTGAATCTAGCGCGGCCTTGTCTAAGCCCTGAATAAGGGTCTTTAGATTACGCTTAGGAATGCCGTGATACTGGAACGTCTGGCGGGTGGTTAAACGTATGCTGTTTGAGGTAGTCAGGGTCGATGAGATTTTATCCACATCTAGCCACTGGGCTGGGGTACAAATACCACCAGGCACGCGAGCGCGCAGCATAAAGCTATGCAGAGGCTCAAGTTTTTGCTCTTTACGCTCGTTGCGCAAATCGCGATCGTCCTGCTGATAAAAACCGTGGAATTTGATCAACTGCTGATCGCCATCGCTAAAAGAACCCGTCACTTGGGTGTCTAGGCCTTCTTGGATAGTGCCGCGCAGGTAATCACTGTCGGTTTTTAAATATTCGTTTATTGCTAACTTTTGCTCACTCATGGCAATGCCTCTTATCAATTCTGTTATGCGTCTTGGCTCATTATTTGGCTTTATTGCTGTTGCTTAGCTGCGATACCGCGCGCTTCATTCAACAGCTATCGCGATTAATAGACGTCTTTTTGGTAGCGTTTCTGGCTGCGAAGCTCATCAAGGTAAGCTGCTGCGTCATCCGCGCTTAGGCCACCAAATTCCATTGCCACTTCAATTAATGCTTGATGCACGTCTTTAGCCATGCGCTCGGCATCACCACATAGGTACAAATGGGCGCCATCTTGTAGCCACTGCCATACATCACGGCCCTGCTCTTTAATGCGGTGCTGCACATAGACTTTATGGGCTTGATCCCGTGAGAAGGCTACATCGAGGCGTGTTAACTCGCCATTTTTAAGCAACTGCTGCCACTCAGTTTGGTACAAGAAATCTTGCTCAAAGTGCGGATTGCCGAAGAATAACCAGCTGTTGCCGCTAACCCCCTCCACAGCGCGTTGCTGCATAAAGGCGCGAAACGGCGCAACGCCAGTACCAGGTCCCACCATGATAACTGGGGTGTCTGGGTTTTCTGGTAAGCGAAAATGCTTGTTCGGCTCCACATACACCTTAACGCTTTGACCTTCCTGCGCTGAAGCTAAGAAGTGCGAGGCGCCGCCAAAACGGGCCTGACCTTGACGCTCATCTTCAACCAGCGCCACAGTTAAATGCACCTCAGCTTCCACTTCAGCTTGGCTTGAAGCGATAGAGTATAGCCGCGGAGTTAATGGCCGCAGTAACGCAACAAACTGGGCTGCGTCGACCTTGGCAGGATAAGCCGTGACTAAATCAATCACTTGATGAGCTAAGATAAATTGGCGCAGGGCAGCTTTATCATCCTGCAAATTAAGTAACTTGGCATTGACGCTAAGCTCAGCCCAAGCTTTTACGAAGGCAGGGTTCAGTTGAGTCAGCTCTTTATGCTCAATTAAGGCTTGCTTGAGGCTTAAGCTGTTATCGCCAATGATGACTTGCTCATCGGCGCTTAATGCCAATGATGAAATAATTTCATCGACCAAGGTTTCATTGTTAGTAAACCAAATGCCTAAGGCGTCACCCACTTGATAACTTATGCCAGAATCGGCTAAATCGATTTCCACATGGCGCACATCTCTGTCTGAATCGCGGCCAGTTATCTTTTGACTCACTAACACTTCTGCGCTGTAGGGGGCTTGCTTGGTAAAGCCACTCGTCTGGGCGCTATTGATAGATACTACATTGGCGCTGCCCACACTCGTGCTAGCAAGGTGTGGCTTAATGGCGGTTATCACTTGCGCTTGCCATGCCTCTGCCGCACTGTCGTAATCAACATCACATTCAACCATAGGCAACAATGACTTAGCACCAAGTGCGCTTAAACGAGCATCAAAGTCTTTACCGGTTTGGCAGAAAAACTCATAGCTTGAGTCGCCCAATGCCAACACGGAATAATGCAGCTTATCGAGCTTAGGCGCACGTTTAGAGCCTAAGAATTTGTGCAGCTCCATGGCATCATCCGGTGCTTCGCCTTCACCATGGGTACTAACCACAAGTAATAATAAGGTTTCTTGCTTTAATTGACGGCTGTTGTAATCACCCATAGAAGTGAGATTAACCCCATAGCCTTGGGCCTGCGCCTTGGTGGCTAAGGCTGTGGCGACGCCGCGACCATTTCCGGTTTGGCTGCCGTAGAGTATGGTTACGGTTTGCTCAGGGGCAGCTTGGGCTAACGCCGCAGCGTCTTGGCCCACGTTGGCCCCTGAATTTGCACTGGCCGCTAGATAACCACTCACCCAAGCAAGTTGTACAGTAGAGAGCTCGGCGGTGAGTTTTTTAAGCTGGTCCACTTGCCCTTGAGACAAAGGTGAAGCCAGTGATGAAAGTTCGTTTAACAACATGAGACGGCCCTATATCAGTGTGATCTTGTTAGCTTATCCCGATAAGCTTTAAGCAAAAAAGAATAAAAGATGATTTTTTATTCCATTTAGGAATATGCAAAGGCTATTTTTTAAGCTACAAAAGAGAAACCAATTTAAACTAGCGTTTAGATTTGTGTTTAAACCAATGAATTTAATCAATGATGAAGCAGACAAATTCATCCATTAATTGATGAAAATTAATAAAGATTGGTAGCTAGTTATCAAAGTTAGTCATGTGTGCTTGTGCCTTATGCCTGTCTTACCACATGCTGATAGCTATTTTGACGTCGCTAAATGTTTTTTAGCGATTTGGCCTTTTAACCATCAGGGATAAAGTCATGCAGATAGGTATACCCAAAGAGAGCCTAAGTGGTGAAACTCGGGTCGCAGCAACGCCTGCGACCATAAAACAGCTCAGCAAACTGGGATTTGACCTAGTCGTGCAGGCAGGTGCTGGACTCTTGTCTAGCTTTGATGATGCCGCCTACCACGATGCAGGCGCGCGAATTGATGAAAGTCACAGCAACAAGGGCAAAGCGAAAGACGGCAACACAGTCTGGCACAGCGAGTTTATTTTTAAGGTTAATGCCCCCAATGAGGATGAAATTAATCTACTGCAAGCCGGCACCACCTTAGTCAGCTTTATCTGGCCAGCGCAGCACCCTGAGTTAGTCGCTAAGCTTGCCGAAAAACAAGTGACTGTGATGGCCATGGACATGGTGCCGCGCATTTCACGGGCGCAATCTTTAGATGCGCTCTCTTCTATGGCCAACATTGGCGGTTATCGCGCCGTGGTTGAAGCCGCCCACGAATTTGGCCGCTTCTTCACCGGACAAATCACCGCCGCAGGCAAGGTGCCACCTGCCAAAGTATTAGTGATAGGCGCAGGTGTCGCAGGCCTTGCCGCCATTGGCGCGGCCGGCTCACTAGGCGCTATCGTGCGCGCCTTTGATACTCGCTTAGAAGTGGCCGAGCAAATTGAGTCCATGGGCGGTGAATTTTTAAAACTTGAATTTGAAAACAGCGAAGGCGGCTCGGCAGACGGTTATGCCAAGGTCATGAGTGATGAATTTATTGCCGCCGAAATGGCGCTATTTGCCGAGCAAGCCAAAGAGGTGGACATCATCATCACCACGGCGCTTATTCCTGGGCGCCCTGCACCAAAACTCATAACCAAGGCCATGGTTGATTCGATGAAAAGTGGCTCAGTGGTGGTGGATTTAGCCGCCGCCACCGGAGGCAACTGTGAGTACACAGTCACAGGCGAGAAAATTATCACTGCAAACGGGGTGAAAATCTTAGGCTATACCGATCTCCCCGGCCGCTTAGCGGCTCAGTCATCCCAGCTCTATGGCACTAACTTAGTCAATTTGATGAAGCTCATGTGCAAAGCCAAAGACGGCGCGGCCTTGCTGGACTTAGAAGATGTGGTGATGCGTAATATGACGGTCACCAATTTGGGTGAAGTCACCTTCCCGCCGCCCGCCATTTCAGTATCAGCGGCGCCGCCAAAGCCGGCTGCCAGTGTTGCAGATAAGCCTAAGCAAGAAGAAGCACCATCAAAACTCAAGTGGGTACTAGCCGCCTTAGGGCTTGCAGGCTTTGCCGCTGTGGCGTCCGTGGCTCCCCCAGAGTTTTTATCCCACTTTACTGTGTTTGTACTCGCCTGCGTGGTGGGTTATTACGTGGTGTGGAACGTGTCCCACTCATTGCACACCCCTTTGATGTCGGTCACCAATGCCATTTCAGGCATTATCGTGGTGGGCGCACTGCTGCAGATAGGCCAAGGCTCCACACTCGTCACTGTACTGGCCTTTATTGCCGTACTTATTGCCAGCATTAACATTTTTGGCGGCTTCACCGTCACTCAGCGCATGCTGAAGATGTTCCGTAAAGATTAAGGGGTCGTATCGTGTCTCAAGGATTAGTTACAGCATCGTACATTATTGCCGCGGTATTTTTTATTTTAAGCCTCGCGGGCTTATCTAAACAAGAAACCGCCAAACAAGGCAATTGGTTTGGCATCATAGGCATGGCTATTGCCCTTGGCGCCACTATTTTAAACCCAAGCACCACAGGGGTGGCTTGGATTATTCTAGCTATGGTCATAGGCGCTGTCATCGGCATTCGCCTAGCCCTAAAAGTTGAAATGACCCAGATGCCAGAGCTGGTGGCCATTTTACACAGCTTCGTCGGCCTCGCTGCCGTGCTGGTGGGCTTTAACAGTTTTATCGACCTTCACCCGCAAGCGGTAAGTGAAATCGTGCTGGTATTAGGGGATGATTTATCTGCAACCTTAGCGAGCGCCAAAGCGGCGTTTATTGAGGTCAGCGCTCAGGACAAAGAGCTGCATTTAGAAGGCGCTATGCTCAACATCCATTTAGTGGAAGTGTTTTTAGGCATCTTCATTGGCGCTGTGACCTTCACCGGCTCCATCGTCGCCTTTGGCAAGCTTAATGGCGCCCTATCCTCTAAAGCGCTAACCTTGCCCCACAGACATAAACTCAACTTACTCGCAGTGCTTACCTCTGCAGGCCTAATGTTGATGTTTGTTCAAGCTGGCGGCGCCTTCCTTCCGCTTATCATAATGACTGTGATAGCACTCGCCTTTGGCTGGCATTTAGTGGCCAGCATAGGCGGCGCTGACATGCCAGTTGTGGTGTCTATGCTTAACTCCTATTCGGGCTGGGCGGCTGCGGCGGCAGGTTTTATGCTATCAAACGACTTGTTGATTGTGGTGGGCGCATTAGTGGGATCATCGGGTGCGATTTTATCTTACATCATGTGTAAGGCAATGAATCGTTCGTTTATCTCCGTTATCGCAGGCGGTTTTGGCAATGACAACGTTGCCAGTACCGCAAGCGATGAAATGGGCGAGTACCGCGAAACTAACGCCGAAGAGGTGGCTGATTTACTCAAAGGCGCAGATTCTGTGGTCATCACCCCAGGCTATGGCATGGCGGTGGCCCAGGCTCAATATCCAGTGGCAGAAATTACCCGCAAGCTTCGCGCCATGGGCATCAAGGTGCGCTTTGGTATTCACCCTGTTGCTGGGCGTCTACCTGGCCACATGAACGTGCTACTTGCTGAAGCCAAAGTGCCTTACGATATCGTGCTGGAGATGGATGAAATCAACGAAGATTTCAGTGACACAGACGTAGTGCTAGTCATCGGCGCCAACGACACAGTCAACCCCGCCGCCATGGAAGACCCAGGAAGCCCGATTGCAGGCATGCCGGTATTGGAAGTTTGGAAAGCCCAAACCGTGATCGGCTTTAAGCGCTCGATGAACACAGGGTATGCCGGTGTGCAAAACCCCCTGTTCTTTAAAGACAACACCCAAATGCTATTTGGCGATGCTAAAGAATCGGTTAACCAAATCTTGGCGCATCTTTAATTTTCAAACAGAGCAGCTCAGAATAGAGCTAACCTGCATAAAGTGACCAAGCCCTGTTAACCCAGGGCTTTTTCCTTGAATAGCCTAAAGCTGGAAAACTCAATACTGAGTTACTGGCTCGATTGGAATACAAGCTGAACCATGGCATTCACTTAACGACACGCCGTGAACTCGTCCCTGAGGGCTCGAACATCCCGTCCATGGGATGGACGGTCGTCTCGCAAATACTCATGGTTAACCCTTTTAGCATCTGAGTGCCAGTTTAGTCATAAGATCTCATTCGATGGCACTATTAAACAAAATATAACTTTTGTCAGTGCCTCCGAAGCCTGCGCAAGAACAATACAATAAATCGACCGACCTATGCGCTCATCAAACGGTTTTGGTGAAGTGATAGTTTTCTAAAAACGACTTAGCCATAAAAATGGGGCGCTATTACTGGACGATTGTCCTACAATGAAACTCATTACATGATATATACGACAATAATTAAACCTATATACAACAGCTAATTAAATTATTTAGTATCCATGAATAATTTATTTTTGACTATTAACAACTAAAGGAAGAAAGTGTGGACGTCATGCAAAACTCTAATAACAGACTAATTGCTTTTTTTACACAAAAAAGAAAATCGTTTATAAAATGGAAGCGCATGCCTATTCACCGCAAATATAGCGCACTGTTGAATCCTTCCAGCCAAGGCTTATTTTGGTTTCTTACTTTTTTCCTAGCCGCATACGCCTCTATTTTCTCAATCGAAATCAAAGACGTAAGTTGGCCTGTATCTTGGGAGTCAGCAAAAATAATGTCTATCAATTGGCATACTGTTGTGTTTCTTACATGCGCGACAATAGCGGCATTTATTGTTTCAATCACAGTGTTAGTTAAGACCAAGCGCGAGGACTTTCTTTTTGCTGTAGTTCAAACAAGTCCACCTGCCGGCTTTTGGAAACGGCATCGAGAAGCGACTCTCAGGGCTAACGAATATGGTTCAAATGCTGA
Source organism: Shewanella sp. SR44-3 (assembly GCF_014163735.1). Lineage (GTDB taxonomy): Bacteria > Pseudomonadota > Gammaproteobacteria > Enterobacterales > Shewanellaceae > Shewanella. The sequence goes on along the minus strand of NZ_JACJDV010000013.1, from coordinate 71,758 downwards.
GCTTTGGGTTATCCAGAATGAGCCAGCTAAGTACCAACAAGCAATACGAGTAATTCTTGATGATCTGTTAAATTTAATGATGGAATGGGATGAATCAAATCTTGCGAGAAAAGTAGACTATCGAGCTAACATAATGAAAGTAATTCACTTTTCAGAACAACCTGATTTCAAATTAAACCCTGCGTTGGATGCTGAACTGGTGGAGCGCTTTCTCTACAATCCAGTAACAGAGCATTACTCAGGTGTTATTATGTTAGAAGACAACATCTATTCAACCACTACAAAATCGAAAGAACCTGATTCAGACCCTGATATAAAACCGATCGTATTTCCGTTTACCGATATCAATGCCGAAGGCCCAAACTCGTTTAGGACAAACCTCCGTGGCGCGCCATATGCAGTTGTATCTGGTTCACACTGTTATGTAGAAGATGTAGAAGAGATTATTACGCATTTTATGCGAAACGCTGAGCCCCGTTCAGAACGCATAGTAAGTAACCTTGAACAATACTACTTAAAAAAAGACTATCCTGCGCATAGCATCCTTTCTATTCCCCTCTTTGGGATTAACCTTCAAGGCGAAAAGGTAGTTAGACATGTACTCAATCTCTACCGCAACCAACCAGGAATGTTATACCGTGGAGAGAAAGCCAAAGAATTTTTTTATGTCACGACAGCCCTTACATCTCAGCTCGAATTAATTTTGGCGGCTATCGATGATAAAAATCTGGGCGAATTGACAGATCAAAGCATTGAAGCAATAACAAAAAACGCCCAAGTCCACGATGCAGCTGTCAACCCAAAAACAATACAGCGCAAAGAGGGTATGGGTCATATCAAAAGTTGAGTAAACATCGTATCTTATGTACAATAAATTTACTAAAGACTAAGGAGACGTAACCATGAGTGAAGAACAACGTAGGGCTTTATTGCTACGAGTAGCTCGCAACTGTCGTCGCGGCTTAGTTCAGAATAGCGACAAAAGTCTTGACCGAGGCGTAAGAGAGTCCCGTGAATGGCGAGAGTCTATCGAGCTGAAATCAGCTAGAACATAAAAAAGCACCTTAACGGGTGCTTTTTTATGCCTCGCGAAATTTAAAGCTTACCCATAACAGCCATTCTAAAAAATCTTAGTTACTATAACTTTTGGTGAGCGTTAAAATATGATTTTTTCAGGCAAGCAAGGAGATTTCATGTCCAAGTTAAGCCTATTGTTACTCTGTTCCCTTAGCGCAGTGGTCATTGTTGGCGGTTTCTGCCAGCGCCATGCGTTGGCTTGTGAACTCATTGAATATGCTAAACATGCTGAATATTCAGAAATATCGCCGAATGTGTTCGCAAGTCACGCTTTTAATCGCGATCAGAAAAATACGCTGCTTGCCATGATTGAACTGGGGAAATCCAGAGTTAATCAGACCTTTGGCAATATGATTGCGAACCCTAAAGTGATTATTGCAGCAAATGATATTGAAGCCGCTGAATTTGGCGCTAACGCCTTTGGCAAAGCCTTACTGACGCCCCTGGGGCAATGCATTATTTTGGGTCCCAAAGGGCAAAATATAGATGTGGTTGCTCACGAATATACCCATGCTGAAGTCCATCACAGAGTGGGTTGGTTAAATCACCTGTTAAATGTCCCAATTTGGTTTAACGAAGGCGTCGCGCTGTTAGTTGATTTCAGGGAGCCCTATCTATTAGACAATATCACCTTATCCGCTGAGCAAATCGACGCAGTTAAAAGTGATAAATTCGATTTTTCTATTGCCAGTTATCAAGCTGCCAGAGTGCTAGTGGAGCCGCTCGATAGAGCCACGTTATATGACAATTTAGAAAAATTAACACAAGGGCAAAACATCAACAGCGCCTTTGCATTGCACCTAACCTTAAAAGAGTAAATGCCGCTACAACATCAGGCTACCAAAAAGGAACGCCAATGCCACACTGCTGGCTATCGTTATAACGCCTGGGACTAAGAAGGGGTGATTAAATACCGCTTTACCTATGCGGGTCGAGCCTGTGTCGTCCATTTCTACTGCGGCCAGCAGTGTAGGATAAGTGGGCAGCACAAACAATGCGCTGACGGCGGCAAATGAGGCGACGGCTGTCAAAGGGCTCACCCCAATGGCTAAGGCTGCTGGCATCAACGCCTTAGTGGTCGCGCCTTGTGAATAAAGCAGCATAGAAGAAAAGAACAAAGTGATGGACAGCAGCCAAGGCTGGCTTTGCAATAAGGTGCCGGCAAACGCCTTGATTTCGTCTATATGGTTGGCTATCAAGGTATCCCCTAACCAAGCGACGCCTAACACGCAGATACAGGCCGACATCCCAGATTTAAAAGTGCCAGCATTGGAAATCTCACTGGCATCTAATTGACAAAAAATGGTAATCATTGCGGCCGCGGTGAGCATGATCACCATGATGGCAGAGTCTCGCGGCAAGACGGGATCCACAATGATGCCCACCTTGTCAGAAATCGCGGTGGCGTAAATCATCACTGCGGCAATCGCTAGCAAAAAAATCACCACTGAACGTTTGGCATTTGTTTTGATTTCTATCTCTGTGGCGCCGCGCTTTTTGATAAGCCCTTTGGCTAAGCGGTCTTGATAAACAGGATCTTCAGCCAGCGGTTTGCCCATTAAATTTGCAACCACAGCGCCGATCATACAAGCAATAAAGGTCGACGGAATACAAACGGCTAACAACACTAAATAATCCACACCAAAGGGTTCGAGTATCCCAGAGAAAAACACCACGGCCGCCGAAATGGGCGAGGCGGTAATCGCCACTTGAGAGGCAACAACGGCAATAGACAGTGGCCGAGATGGACGTATACCTTGCTCTTTGGCGACCTCAGCAATAACGGGTAAAGTTGAAAATGCGGTGTGGCCCGTTCCTGCAAATAAGGTCATTAAATAGGTAACCACAGGAGCCAAAAAGGTGATTTGCTTTGGGTGTTTACGCAGCAGTTTTTCGGCAAGTGATACTAGGTAGTCCATCCCCCCTGAGACTTGCATGGCCGCAATGGCGGTGATTACCGACATAATGATCAAGATAACATCGATCGGAATGGTGCCAGGTTTAAGTCCAAATCCTGCGGTCAAGATCAAAACCCCAAGGCCGCCTGCAAAACCTATCCCCATGCTGCCCATTCTTGCGCCTAAATAAATGGCCGCAAGAACAACTGCTATCTCGAATAAAATCATATTACTAACCTATGCCTTTGGTTGTGTTCAGTTGATACCAATCGTATTAATTCTCTGATCATTCAGCGGGAGCATCTCAAGCGTTCCACTTCCTCGTTGCATTAATAACTGCGCCTTGCTGCCAGCGGCTTCACTTCAGCCGCCAGCGGCGCAGCCTAGGTAATAGCGTTAGGATTGCGTCTTGCTAGAGTTTCGCTTGACCTGATACTTAGGGTGCATAAGGTTTTCAACACTGAGAATCTCATCGAGCTCTTCAGCTGTTAAGACCCCTCGTTCTAACGCCACTTCACGTACGCTTTTACCAGTTTGCGCACAAATTTTGCCAATAATGTCACCTTCATGATGGCCTATGAATGGATTAAGGTAAGTCACTATGCCAATGGAGTTTAATACATGATTCATGCAGATTTCAGGGTTAGCCGTAATGCCTTCAACACACTTTTCGCGCAGCGCAACGCAGGCATTACCAAGAAGGCTTAGGGACTCAAACATTGCCTGCCCTATCACGGGTTCCATTACGTTAAGTTGCAACTGGCCAGCCTCGGCGGCCATAGTGATGGCAATATCGTTACCGACTATCTTAAAGGCAACTTGATTAACCACCTCTGGGATCACTGGATTAACCTTGGCTGGCATAATGGAGGAGCCTGCTTGCAGCTGAGGTAAATTTATCTCATTAAACCCTGTACGTGGCCCCGATGACAGCAAGCGTAAATCATTACAAATTTTAGACATTTTTATGGCCATACGCTTAATGGCACTGTGCAACATAACAAAAGCGCCACAATCTGATGTCGCTTCAATCAAATCTTCTGCAGGCACATAATCACGCCCCGTAATGTCGGCCAGATGCTTAATGGCTAGCGCGGAATATCCTGCCGGAGTATTTAGCCCTGTGCCTATGGCTGTTGCCCCTAAATTCACCTCAAGCAATAATTCTTGGCACAATGTAATGGATTTAATTTCCTCTCGCAGTGTTACGGCGAAAGCATGAAACTCTTGGCCCAATGTCATCGGCACCGCATCTTGCAATTGGGTGCGGCCCATTTTTAACATTGTCTTAAACTCATTAGCTTTAGTATCAAAAGCATTAATGAGATCCGTTAATGCCTCTAATAAAATGTCAGCGCTATTGACTAAGGCAATGCGAAATCCTGTTGGATAAGCATCATTGGTAGACTGGCATTTATTAACATGATCATTGGGGTTGATAACATCATAACGGCCTTTCTCTAAGCCCATGAGCTCCAACGCAACGTTAGCCAGTACCTCATTGGTGTTCATGTTCACTGAGGTGCCAGCACCGCCCTGATAAACATCAACGGGAAACTGATCCACAAACTGCCCAGTGGTGAGAATAAGATCGCAGGCCTCAATGATTTTATCGGCAATATCGCTGCTAATAGCGCCCAATTCACTATTGGCCATGGCTGCCGCTTTTTTGGTTATCATCATGCCCCGAACGAGCTCAGGTACATCTGAGATTTTTTGATTGCTGAGCTTAAAGTTTTCCATGGCACGCAGTGTGTGTATGCCGTAATAACACTCATTAGAAACTTCTTTAGTGCCCAATAAATCTTCTTCTATACGTACGCTAATTGTCTTTTTCATTGCAGTCCTATTTCACCTTGTAACCTATTAACTCCCTGTTAATAGTTATATATTGTTATTTTTAAGTGCTTAACACTAAAAAACACGCTATAAACCTTGCCATGCACAACCTCAGGAAGCTTGCCTCCCTATACCAATAATCAATGGTATTCACTATCGTTTTAGAGTTTACCTCTTTAGGGATCCCAGGACTTCGACCTTGATCACTGAACCGATTAAAATAGACGATATGATCCAGTTATTATTTTTAATAAAAGGATGCAATCATGAATTTTTCTATGGGTAAGTTTTTACTATCAGTTGCCTTAGGCTTAATGCTCTCATCGTCAGCTATGGCGCTGCCACAGGTACGCATTATTGCCACTGGCGGCACTATAGCAGGCGTGGGCCAATCTGCTACTGAGTCCACTTATCAGGCTGGTGAGGTTGGGATTAATAGCCTAATTGCCGCCGTACCTCAGATGACAAAACTTGCCGACATTCAAGGTGAGCAACTGGTTAAAATTGGCTCCCAAGACATGAATGATGATGTTTGGTTAGCATTAGCCAAACGGATTAATATTTTGCTGGCCGATAAAAATATCGACGGCATAGTCATTACCCATGGTACGGATACCTTAGAAGAAACCGCCTACTTTTTGAATCTTACTGTTAAAAGCGATAAGCCAGTGGTCTTAGTCGGTGCCATGCGCCCATCTACTGCCATGAGCGCCGATGGTCCGATGAATTTATATAACGCTGTTGCAATTGCTGCCGATCTTAATGCTAAAGGTCGCGGCGTATTAGTGGTGATGAACGATACCGTGCTTAACGCCCGTGATGTCACTAAAACCAATACCACAGGGGTACACACCTTTGCCGCGCCCAATTTAGGGCCACTTGGCGTTATACATAACAGTAAAGTTGAGTACATGGGCCGCACTGAACGTCAGCATACTAATCAAACGCCTTTTGACATCAGCAAGCTCAACAAGCTTCCCCGAGTGGGCATTATTTATAACTATGCCAATGCCAGTGATTTACCCGCTAAATCTATGGTCGAAGCAGGCTTTGATGGCATAGTCAGCGCAGGCGTAGGTAACGGCAACATGTATCACACAGTATTTGATACCTTAGCTAAAGCCAGTAAAGATGGCGTCTTAATCGTGCGTTCAAGCCGGGTACCAACAGGAGCCACCACACTGGATGCTGAGATAGACGATACTAAATATGGCTTTGTTGCGGCGGGCAATCTTAACCCACAAAAAGCCCGTATTCTGTTAATGCTGTCGTTAACTAAAAGCCAAGATCCCAAGCAAATACAGCAGTGGTTTCAGCAGTTTTAATTATATTTCATAAGGTGATGATAAGTAATGAATTTATTTATCATCATTACAGTAACGGCTAAGAAAATATGATTGTGATTAAAGGCACAACAATGAGTGAAGGATATTATTAGTAGAAGGTGTATTAACGAAAGATTTTATTAGGAAGGGCGGAGTACTTTTCGGCAGGCAAAAAAAAACGCAAATGGCATAAACCATTTGCGTCATTCTAACAAAGTTAGATTAGATAGCAGAAACGTTAGCTGCTTGAGGACCTTTTTGACCCTGTTCTACTTCGAAAGAAACTTTTTGACCTTCAGCTAAAGTTTTGAAACCTTCTGAAGTGATTGAACGGAAATGTACGAATACGTCAGCGCCGCCATTGTCTGGAGTGATGAATCCGAAACCTTTGTCTTCGTTAAACCATTTTACTAAACCAGTTGTTTTGTTAGACATGTTATGTCCCCTATATAATTAAAGTTAATAAATCTACCGCGAAAATGCGATGCACTGAAGCTTGAATTATTAATTGTGACGATGAAAGCTAAGGGAAACACAGAAGATAACTAAGTTAACGCAGATTCTGAGGCTTTACTTTTACTTTTGATGTTCATTAATAACTCTGAATGCCAGAGCAAGGCATATACTACAGCGGTTTAAGATTTTGTAAAGCCCTAATTTGTATTATCTATAGTATTTTTCAACTCGGTTAATATTATCCACATTTCACCTATTCATCTGGGTAAAAAAACGCCATTAACACTCGATATCCAATAAAGTGAAAATCATTTTAAATCAATAACTAAAAATCAACATAACAGCCTACTTACTCGATGCTGCATCGCGTTTTACTAAGATAAAAGTGAGGTACATTTTGGTGGGTAGAGATAGTGCCATGCCCAGCGAAACACAGGCAGCGCTGATAATGATGCCATTCACGCCCATGGATTCTATAGTGTGATTAAAATTGTGGAAGTAAATTCCCAGTAAGATCAGACTAAACCCACTACAAATACAAATCTTCAACAGCAATATCAGTTTGTCATCCGTCATCACCATCTCCTCACTGTTTATCGTTATCATCTGAGCTGAGATTAACTATGAATGGCTTTAGCTACCTAGGCTTTGATATGGATCAAGACTCATATCAAATCAAAGGTAAGTGTTCCGCATTAAACGATACATTTCACTATAGGGAAATGTCGCGTGAATTAAGCGATAGTCACGAAAAACAACCATAAAAAATGCCCTGTGTTGCTGGGCAACTCAGGGCATTTTTTCTCTGCGTCCTGTCTTTAACCAAATGGTTGCAGACATCGCTTATGATGTTATTTACTGGTGTCTATGGGTGCAAATGATTTAACTAAATCATCGACTGCTTTCATCTGCTTAAGGTAGTTTTCAAGCTGATGTAGCGGAAGCGCACAAGGGCCATCACACTTAGCGTTATCGGGATCTGGGTGTGCTTCAATAAAGAGACCCGCAATACCTAAAGCCATGCCAGTTCTTGCAAGTTCAGTGGCTTGAGCACGGCGGCCACCGGCAGAATCTGCACGGCCACCTGGGCGTTGCAGTGCATGGGTAGCATCGAAAATCACTGGATAACCGGTTTTTTTCATGTCATCCATGCCTAGCATGTCTACCACTAAGTTGTTGTAGCCAAAGCTTGAGCCGCGCTCACAAAGGATAATCTTGTCGTTACCTGCTTCATTAAACTTAGTCACTATGTGACGCATCTCGTGAGGTGCTAAGAACTGCGGCTTCTTCACGTTGATGATGGCGCCTGTTTTAGCCATGGCGACCACTAAATCAGTTTGACGAGCCAAAAACGCCGGTAACTGGATGATATCAACCACTTCAGCAACTGGTGCACACTGGGCCACTTCGTGAACGTCTGTGATTAAAGGCACATTGAAGGTGCGTTTGATTTCTTCGAAGATTTTTAAACCTTCTTCCATACCCGGGCCACGATAAGAGTTAATCGATGAGCGGTTAGCTTTATCAAAGGAGGCTTTAAACACATAAGGAATGCCCAACTTTTGGGTGACTTCCACATAATGCTCGGCAATTGACATAGCAAGGTCGCGAGACTCAAGCACATTCATACCACCAAATAGCACAAATGGCTTATCGTTGGCGATTTCAATGCTGCCAGAACCTGTGGCTAAGTTAATCATTTTTTGATCCATGGTGAACCTCGTTAATCGTTAAACTGCAACAATTTGTAATAACTGACCACATAGCCATGCCATGTAAGTCCCTAATGCATAACCAAATACGGCAAGCAATACCCCAACTGGGGCTAATGCAGGATGAAACGCTGCGGCAACAACAGGTGCCGATGCGGCGCCGCCAACATTGGCTTGGCTACCCACTGCCATGTAGAACAAGGGCGCACGAATAAGTTTAGCTACCAGTAACATTAAGCCTGCATGCACTAACATCCATACTATGCCGATAAGGAAATACAGTGGCGTTTCAGCAATTTTGCTAATGTCCATATGCAAGCCAATGGTGGCCACTAAAATGTACAAGAATGCGGTAGCAACCTTTGAGGCGCCAGCGGCTTCTAAATGACGCACTGGACTAAAGGATAGCCCAAGACCTATGGTGGTCACGATAACCACTAACCAGAAGAAGTTTGAGGTTAAGCTGTAATCTGCCGTCCAAGGGTAGTTGGTGGCGAAAAATGGCGCGAGAAAATCAGCTGCCAAATGCGCTAAACCTGTGATACCAAAGCCCACTGCAACTATCATCATCAAATCTTGCAAGGTCGGAATGCGGGAATTTTCCGCGTGGTATTTCTCAACCTTCTGTTTTAAGACTTCAATAGCACTGGTATCAGCCCCCGTTCTAGCATCAATCTCTTTGGCTTTAGAGGCCATAAACAGCAGCACTGCCATCCAGATGTTGGCGACAATCACGTCCACAGTCACCATCACGGAGAAGATATCGCCGCCTACCTCGTAGATTTCTTTCATTGCAGCTTGGTTAGCGCCGCCGCCAATCCAACTACCTGCAAGAGTTGTCATGCCGCGCCACACTGCATCTGGGCCATTATTACCTATCAAGCTTGGGTCGATAATAGAGACAGCCAATAAGGCGATTGGGCCGCCGAGCACTATGCCTAAAGTACCGGTGAGAAACATTATGATGGCTTTAGGGCCCAAATTTAAAATGGCTTTTAAATCTACACTTAAAATGAGTAATACTAAGCAAGCTGGCAGCAAGTAGCGTGAGGCGACAAAATAAAGCTGGGAAGTATGACCATCGACAATACCAAAGGTATTAAGCAATGAAGGTAAGAAATAGCACAATAATAAGGCTGGAATAAACTTGTAGAATTTTTGCCAAAATGGGTGCGTTGAAGAGTTAGTATAAAAAACGCCCCCCAAGATAACGGCCAATATACCCAGTGCTACGGCATCATTGGTCACCAGTGCGGCTGTGGTCATAATCTTTCTCCCTTAAATAGTTAACACAGTTGTTCAAACACTTGTTCTGATTAACTGTTTTGATAATTGATATCTTGTTGTTTTATTTTTTACTTTATCGTTTTCGCTTTACTCATTCTTAAATGTTACATGTCATTGAACTTATTCCCAGAGTCACATGACATCGAACTTCATCAAGCTAGTGAAAAGTCTGAGCTTGCTGGCTTAATTCTTTTAATTGAATTTTGACCAGCTCAATCACAGGATCGTGCGGGCTGTTATCAATAAAATGCTGCAAATCTGACATAGCAACCTTGATACAACCTAACTGCTGAGCAATAAACGCTCGTTCACGATTGAGGTGCACATCATCAGGATGCCATTGTAGCAGCAAGCTGCAGCACTCCATGGCTGGTTCAAACTTATGTTTGACGATGGAACCAGCTTTAAGTTCGTGGATCATTCGGCTCAGCAAACGCTTCAGGGTTACTGCTTTAAGGTGCCTCGGTTTAAGCTTGGCTTCATTCCCCAGCTCGCCGCGCACTAAAGCGCTTAATCCATGCTTGCTCAGCTCAAGACCGGTTAATGGATCGTGATACTTAACCTGCCCATTAACGCAGCTTTTAAGCACAGTATTGCCAGGCAATAGCACCGCCTCCAAGGTTAAGTCTAACTGCTTAGCCAACAAAACAAGCACTGTCGCTAACGTAGTGCTATTGCCTTGGCGTGTCATAATGCACTGACCTAGATCCGCCGCCTCAATGCTGAAATAATCATCCCGCACTCGAAAGCCTAAATCTTGGTAAAACCACTGAAACAGCCCTGTTAAGCGCTGCTCTTGATTAACCACATAATGACTCAACACGGCGCCCGCAAGCTCAAACCATGCCCATTGGGCGGTTTTCGCTTGCGTAAAACCTAAGTGTTCACAAATTTCAAATGCACTTTCTGGGATGCGTATGTCATCCATAAGTTTATCCATGACGACGCATTAACCTATTAGAGCAACTTGCTTAAATACTGCCATCTTGGCGGCAAACACTATCCAGCCTATGGCACCAATAAAGGCGAACACTTTAAACAATTTATTTCTATCGGTTCTAAGCGCCATGTATCCCAATAGAATATAGGCACCCACTGCGATAATTTTCTCAGTGAGCCATGGATCGACAAAAGGAAATTGCTGAATAATAAAGCACAATGCTAACCCAGATAACAGCAGGAAGGTATCAATCACATGAGGCGCAACTTTGACAAACTTCTTGTCCATAATGCTCGACTGACGCAGTTGCAATACAAAACGCACCACAAAAAATAACACACTGATCGCCACTAAAGTTAAATGCAGATGCTTAACGGCAAAATATAAGGTTTCCATTTAATGATTCTCAAATATAAGGGGAACAAAATTGGCGGCTAGTTTATATCAATTTGATCAAACTGAATAATAAACTAGCCTCAAAACGAGGAAGATAATTGCGCCGTTAGCTCAGCATTGCTGAAACAGGACCTTAACCCAGCCAATGACCTAAGGTGCACCTATCATTGCTGCCAAAGTCACGCACTGTGGCGACTTGTTGATACCCAAGCTCGATGAGTTTTTCCCGCACCTTGATGGCCTGCTCAAATCCATGCTCTAAGAGTAAATAACCACCGTGGGCTAAATGCTCGCGAGCATGCTCGGCGATGTGGAATAAATCCGCATAGCCGTGTTCACCCGCGGTTAGTGCGCTTTGAGGCTCAAAACGCACATCACCTAAGTTAAGGTGCTCATCTTCAGCATCAATGTAAGGTGGATTAGAGACAATTAAATCAAAGTCTCTGTCACTGACGGCGCTGAACCAGTCCGATTGTAAAATCTCGACTTGAGGCAAATTAAGGTTCAAGCGATTCGCCTTAGCCAGCTCCACCGCATCATCCACTTTATCAATCGCTGTGACTTTCCAATCTGGGCGTTCTGAAGCTAATGACAAAGCAATAGCCCCAGTGCCGGTACCTAAGTCGAGCACTTTGGCTTGCTTACTCACAGATAAATTAAGCGCCGTTTCGACCAAAATCTCGGTGTCAGGGCGCGGGATCAAGGTGGATTCATTAACGATAAAGGGCAATGACCAAAATTCACGTTCACCAATAATATGTGCTACAGGTACACCTTGCTGGCGCTTAAGCACCATCTGATGAAACGCCTTAAACTGCGGCACAGTTAATGCCCGCTCAGGCCAAGTATAAATAAAGTTTCTTGGCTTATTCAGGCAATGTAGCAATAACACTTCGGCGTCCACATGGGCTGATTCTGAGCTGGATGCCAGCTGTGAATAGGCCCATTGCAGCGCTTCGGCTATGGTTGAGTATGAAGATTTAGTCAAATCTTATCCTTATTCGTCAGCAAGGGCGGCAAGAAGATCCGCTTGATGCTCTAGCATGATAGGTTCTAGCAAGGCATTCAAGTCCCCTTCCATCACTTCATTGAGGCGATAGAGTGTCAAGTTGATACGGTGATCGCTCACTCGCCCTTGTGGGTAATTGTAAGTACGAATGCGCTCAGAACGATCGCCGCTGGCCACAAGGCTGCGACGAGTGCTCTCTTCTGCACTGCGACGCTTCTCATCTTCAATCGCTTGAATTCGGGCCGCTAACACGCTCATGGCTTGAGCACGGTTCTTATGTTGCGAGCGCTGATCCTGACATTCAACAATAATGCCCGAAGGAATATGGGTAATACGAATGGCGGAATCCGTCTTGTTCACGTGCTGACCACCGGCGCCCGAAGCACGGAAAGTGTCAACTTTTAAGTCGGCGGGATTAATGGAAATCGCTTCGGCTTCAGGCACTTCATGCAGTACCACCACAGTACAAGCTGAAGTATGCACCCGGCCTTGAGATTCAGTCTCAGGCACACGTTGTACCCTGTGACCGCCTGATTCATACTTTAATTTGCCATACACGCCTTCGCCGCTGACTTTAACGATAATTTCTTTAAAGCCACCAAGATCTGCTTCGTTGACGTTCATCACTTCTACTTGCCATTTATTGGCTTCGCAGAAACGGCTGTACATGCGATATAAATCACCAGCAAAAATGGCAGCTTCATCACCACCAGCACCGGCGCGAATTTCTAAGAAGGCGTTAGTGTCATCGTTAGGATCTTTTGGCAGCAATAGAATTTGCAGCTCATCTTCGAGCTCTTCAAGTACTTTCTTGGCCGCTTTCATTTCTTCTTGGGCCATCTCACGCATTTCGGCGTCGTCTTCTTGCAGCATTTCTTTCGCCGACGCTAAGTCTAACTGAGCCTGCTGGAAGGCTTTGAAGCTTTTGACTACATCTTCAAGTTGAGAATACTCTTTTGATAAGGCACGAAAGCGCTCTTGATCTGAGATAACTGTCGCATCGCCTAGCATGGCCAATACTTCTTCATTGCGCTCAAGCAAGCCTTCAAGCTTGCCAATAACCGATTGTTTCATTTAGCTCACTAACCTTAGTGTTTATCTAATCCAAGGGCTGTTCTTAATTGACCTAGGGTATTTAAGTCTCCCTGACGACTCGCGACGGTAAGCGCTTGAGTTGGCGAATGAATAAGACGATTAGTTAACCTATTGGCTAACTCAAGTATCACCTGTTCATTGTCGCCGCCTTGGGCTAATTTATTCAAGGCACGCTCGACTAACTCGTCTTTTATCGCCAAGCTCTGACTGCGGTACTCACGAATACTGTCGACAGATTCTAAAGATTTCAGCCACTCCATAAACAGCAGTGATTGATCTTCAGTAATTAATTCAGCTTGTTCTGCGGCCTCTTTTCGAGAAGCCATGTTTTGTTCAATTATGCTATGCAGATCGTCCACAGTATAAAGGAAGGCATCGTCTAACTCACCCACCTGGGCCTCAATATCACGAGGCACCGCAATATCCACTAACAACATGGGCTGGTGACGGCGGGTCTTTAAGGCTTTTTCCACCATGCCCTTACCCAGTATAGGTAAAGGAGAGGCGGTAGAGGATATCACGATATCCGCCTTAGGGAGAAAATCTGGAATTTGTTGCAAGGTAATGGCGGTGGCATCGAAGGCCTCACACATGGCCTGTGCACGCTCTAAGGTGCGATTAGCAACCACTATGGAGGCCACGCCATTATCTTTAAGGTGTTTGGCCACCAGCTCTATGGTTTCGCCGGCGCCAATGAGTAGCACCTTAGTGGCTTTTAATGAAGAGAAAATATGCTTTGCCATGCTAACAGCGGCAAAGGCCACCGATACCGCAGCGGCGCCAATCTCAGTCTCGGTGCGCACTTTTTTGGCTACCGAAAAGGTATTTTGAAATAGCCTGTCTATGGTCAGCGCCGTGGTGCCCGCTTCTTTGGCTTTAACAAAAGCTTGCTTTACTTGGCCTAAAATCTGCGGTTCACCTAAGACTAAAGAATCAAGCCCTGCGGCAACTCGCATCAAATGCTTTACCGCAGCTAAATCTTCATGCTGGTAAATGCAGCTCATCAGCTCTTGCAAGTCCAGATTATGATAATCAGCTAACCACTCAATCACTTCCGCAGCAGCCGCATCATTGCAATACAGTTCAGTACGATTACAGGTAGACAGGATCACAGCTTCCCCCGAGCGAGTGCGACTCGCTAGGCTTTTCATGGCGTCATGAATGCTATCTGGGGAGAAAGCGACTTTTTCTCGCAGGTCTACCGTGGCCGTTTTATGGTTGATCCCGATTGCTACTAAGCTCATCTGACTCGTTTTGGATCCTGACTCATATCGTTAATCGGCACATTCTACTCAATTGCCGTCACTAAAAACACAATTGGCTTAACAAAAGCGAATAAAAGCAGACCAATATCACTGTTTTTTGGTTAATTGAGTAGTTTTAAACGATTCTAACTGGCTAGTTTCACAGAGCAAAGTGTTATTGCTGCAATGAAAGATTTTTACAAAAACCTATGACCTAAGTATCATGAGTCCAACTCACAACCACAAATTAAGCCTGATGCCCTCTAATCTGAATCATACTCTGCTGCTCAGCTTGTTGTTTATCACAGGCCTGTTATCAGGCTGTACCAGCACCTTAGGTGAACAATACCAGAACTTAAACGTGAGCCAAACCAAGCAAGCTAAGGCGTGGGAATTGCAGGGTAAAATTGCGGTTAAATCCCCCACAGACAAATTCAGCACCAACCTTTACTGGTTTCATATTGGTGAAGAAAATCAGCTCAATCTCACCACAGTGCTAGGCACCACAGTGCTAAAACTCAGCAGCACCCCAGGGATTGCAAGGCTCGAAGTGGATGGCAAAGAATATGTGGACAGTAACCCGCAAGATTTATTAGAAGCTGTCAGCGGCTGGTCAATTCCCTTAGATAACTTACCTTTATGGATAACCGGTCAAGTGGGCGCTAATGATAAAATCAGCGCTTATCATGACGATGGTTTGATTAAAACCTTAATCAGTCCAGCTCCTGAGCACAACTGGCAAGTGAGTTTTTTAAGCTGGCAGCAACAAAGCGGTGCCAGCGTACCTAAGCTGATAAAAATTGAACGGGCAGGCGTGCAAGTAAGAATTCAGATAAATCGCTGGCAAGCACTCAAGAGTCAATAATAATCAATGGTCAGC
Source organism: Shewanella sp. SR44-3 (assembly GCF_014163735.1). Classification (GTDB taxonomy): domain Bacteria; phylum Pseudomonadota; class Gammaproteobacteria; order Enterobacterales; family Shewanellaceae; genus Shewanella. Next base: position 56,600 of record NZ_JACJDV010000013.1, on the reverse strand, counting down.
AGGCATCAACGCCAGCTGACTCTTATAAAAACCTTAGGGACGATGCAACAATGACATCCTCAATTTCCAAGAATTGGCCAGCCCCTGCGAAACTTAACCTATTTCTGCACATCACAGGACAAAGAGACAATGGTTATCATGACTTGCAAACCCTGTTTCAATTTATTGACTACTGTGACTATTTAGACTTTCAAACCAATCTTAGCGGCAAGATTACCCTTCACAGCGAGTTATCTAAAGTTGTCGCCGACAAAGATAACTTAATTCTGCAAGCCGCAAAATCTTTGCAAAACCACGCAGGAATAACCCAAGGCGCCGACATTTGGCTGGAGAAATTACTGCCGATGGGCGGCGGTTTAGGTGGCGGTTCATCGGATGCAGCCACCACATTAGTGGCGTTAAATAAGTTGTGGAACATTCACTATCACAACAATGTTTTGGCCGAGATTGGTTTAAAATTAGGTGCGGATGTCCCTGTTTTCATTCATGGTTTAGCCTCTTTTGCCGAAGGTTTGGGTGAGCAACTAAAACCTGTGTCACCCGCTGAAAAATGGTACCTAGTCTTAGTCCCAGATGCCCATGTCTCCACGCAAGCTATCTTCCAATCTCCCAACCTCACCCGTGATACCCCTAAGTTATCTTTAGCTCATTTAATGAATCAAGATTGGTCAAATGACTGTGAAAAACTCGTGGTAGCGCACTACCCTCAAGTTGCCAATGCCTTAAGCTGGCTGGTAGAATATGCGCCGTCAAGAATGACCGGAACAGGCGCATGCGTGTTTGGGGAATTTGAACAAGAACAGCAAGCCCTAGCAGTATTGGCAAAGTTACCGTCAAACATGACAGGTTTTGTTGCCAAAGGCATGAATAGATCGCCGTTATTAGCGCGACTAACTCAAGCCTAAGGACTCTTCTGGAAACGCATGTATAAAAAAGCAACACAGATACACGTTTTTCAGCCACTTACTTTACGCATACATCTGAGGTTAATAAAGTGCCCGACATCAAGCTCTTTACTGGTAACGCTACCCCTAATCTAGCCAAAAAGATCGCCGACCGTCTGTTTTGCAAACTTGGAGATGCCGTTGTAGGCCGTTTCAGTGACGGTGAGATCAGCGTTCAGATCAACGAAAATGTACGTGGCGCGGATGTTTTCATCATCCAGTCAACTTGTGCACCGACAAACGATAACTTAATGGAACTCATAGTGATGGTAGACGCCTTGCGCCGCGCCTCCGCTGGCCGCATTACTGCGGTAATTCCTTATTTTGGTTACGCCCGTCAAGACCGCCGCGTTCGCAGTGCTCGTGTGCCTATCACAGCTAAAGTGGTTGCCGACTTCCTTTCAAGCGTGGGTGTAGACAGAGTATTAACCTGTGACTTACACGCAGAGCAAATTCAAGGTTTCTTCGACGTGCCAGTAGATAACGTATTCGGTAGCCCAGTGCTATTAGAAGACATGCTAGCCAAGAAGCTTGATAACCCAGTGGTTGTCTCTCCTGACATCGGCGGCGTAGTGCGCGCTCGCGCGGTTGCCAAATTACTGGATGACTCAGATTTGGCCATCATCGACAAACGTCGCCCTATGGCGAACGTGGCTCAAGTGATGCATATCATAGGTGATGTACAAGGCCGTGACTGCATCATAGTCGATGACATGATTGACACTGGCGGCACACTTTGTAAAGCTGCAGAAGCTCTCAAAGAGCACGGGGCTAACCGCGTATTCGCTTACGCCACTCACCCAGTATTTTCTGGCAAAGCGGCTGAAAACATTGCTAACTCAGTGATCGATGAAGTGATAGTAACCGACACTGTGCCATTAAGTGATGAGATGCTTGCCATCAGTAAAGTGACTCAACTGACTATGTCAGGCGTGCTTGCAGAAGCCATCCGCCGCGTCAGCAACGAAGAATCAATCTCGGCCATGTTTAGCCACTAAGCGTTTAGTCACTAAGCGATTAGACATTAATCGGTTAGTGACTCAGTTAACACAAGGTCGCTAGCACTAAAAACGCACTCCCAAGGAGTGCGTTTTTGTTTGCGGCTTTTAAAAAAGTTGAAAGCGGGTTCAGTGAACAAGAGCATGAGCATAAACCTAGCTTGGGTAGTTAAAAGCAAGTTTCAATAACATTCGTTTGCTGGATAGGCGGGCATACAAGATAAACCACGGCCCAATTCTTACATAAAAAGTCTCAATCACACGCGTGCTCTTGATTTAAATCACAAGCATCCGTGTAGCTCGCTTCGACGCCCCCTTATCATAAGCAAGACAGTAGAAGCTCGTCTCGCAAATACTCATGGTTCATCTTAGCGGCCTCAGTGTTGCCCTCGAATTATCAAAAATGAACGTCGGTGGCAGCGTTTAAATGACTCAATAAGTGCTTACATTTTTTGAAACTGGGAGTATATTATCTACTGATTCATGGATTTAGAACGATACTTTTAACCATAAAAGATTAGCGACTAGCTGATTAACTGCCAAAGATATGGCGTATTGGGTCAAGCTGACCTCAAGGATGAAAATGACAAGCTTCACCTCAAGCATATTATCAGTAGGCATTCTTCTTTCTAGCATGTTCGTCACCATAGGGGTGATGTTTGTCTTACTTAAACACCGCGACCACACAGTAAAACTACCCGTCGATCGCGATCAACTCCTTCGTATCCCCGCTTTTGGCTTACAACAAGAGATACAAGACCTTCAAATTAACTTGATAGCCAGTATGTTAATGGGCGTATTGGTTGTATGTCTCCCATTTGCCGTTAACAGTATTCAAGCCCACATCGCCATCGGTAAGTTCCCGTGGCTGTTTGCCATAACCACAATTCTCGGATTAACCTATTGCGGTTGTAAAACGTGGGCAAACTTTTCCAAACTCACCAAGTTACGCTTAGGCCACACTGCAGAAATAGCCACTGCCAATGAACTCATCGGCTTACAGGCTTTGGGCTATCAAATCTTTCATGACATACAAGCCGATGGCTTTAACATCGACCATTTAGCCATAGGGAAAAATGGCGTATTCGCCATCGAAACCAAAGGCCGCCACAAGCGTAAACGCGACAGTAAATCGACAAGTGCTACCCAAGGTAAAGACTACCAACTCTTTTATAAAGATGGGCGCTTACATTTCCCCTCTTGGACAGAAACCAAACCCATAGAACAAGCCGAGCGCCAAGCTAAGTGGGTCAGTCAATGGCTAACAAGCGCCACAGGCCAGCAAATATTCAGCAGCCCGATACTGGTATTCCCCGGTTGGTACGTGACAAGCCAAACAAAGCCACCGTTTCCGATTATTAATCACAAACAGTTAATTAAAGCGTTACCAACAGTGCGAACACAAACACTCAGCCAACAACAAGTCGACGCCATTGTTTATCAAGTCGCACAGCGGTGTTTGAGTAAGACCGAGACGGGGATATGATAGAAACGGCGGCAGCGTTAATCTGTGGACTTAAGCATGAACCTAGCTTGGGTAGTTAAAAGCAAGTTTCAATAACATTCGTTTGCTGGATAGGCGGGCATACAAGATGAACCATGGCATTCACTCTACGACACGCGTGAATACTTCCGTGTAGCTCTCTTCGACGTCCTGTCTCAGAAGGTCGTCTCGTAAATACTCATGATTCATCTTAGCAACTTCAGTGTCGCCCTTGAATTATCAAAAATGAACGTGGGTGACACCGCTAATAATTTTTACGTCACCCTACCGCGCCCGCCCTTGAAAATCATATTTTTTACAAGTAAAATCAGTGTGTTGCATTAGGTTTCGTGGGAATAATAGGTTCCATTCTTTTTGGCAGATAGCTTAGACAAAATGCGCATACGCACTATACAAAGGTTAGTTTTTAGGAGATTTCGGTGATAGTCAGGAGAATGGAAGAGAAGGATGTTGAAGCTGTAAGTGCCACTTGTATGGCTTCGTTTTTGCGTTCTGTTGCAGACACATTGTCAGAGGAAGGGGTTTCAACCTTTTCGAATATTGCTGCGAGTCATGCTTTTCTTGACAGAATGAAGGGCGACAACTTGATTCTAGTTGCTGAAAAAGATGGAAAAATTGAAGGCGTAATAGAGCTAAAGGAAGGTTGTCATGTTGCAATGCTCTTTATTATCCCTGAACGCCAGAAAAAAGGTATTGGGAGGAAGCTGCTTTCATCAGCCCTGAATCACGCGAAGTTTGAAACTGTCACCGTTAGCGCGTCCCTGCCTTCAGTTCCCGCCTATGAGAAATATGGGTTTGAGTGTAAGGGTGAAGTAGGAGAGTCGGCAGGTTTGCTCTACCAGCCTATGGAGATCAAACTTAACACGGTAATGCACGCGACCAGCGTATGATTGCGGCGTTATAAACAACAAGGATAGATTTTGTCACTTAAAGGATACGAAAAAGTAACAATAGCCGTAAGCAGGTATAGAAAATATGAAATTGATTTTCACGAGTTTCGCGGTTGGGTTATTCCTTACGCATGCTCGCTTCAAGATGACCTTGGTTACGAAAGGAAGGATTTCTACAATAATCTAGACAATTGGTTCGAATATATTGAGTTCTGTTATTTAGAAGTAGACCGAAGAAACTTAACCCTATCGATTGCTAACTTTCTTGAACTTCTGATAGAGCAAGAGCCCAGGCCCATTGTTCTACCAAAGGGAGATAGGGTTGTTAAAGAGCAAATGTTATAATCGTGTCACCCATCGTAATTCTTAGCTTTTAAAGCTAAGAGTTTACGAAAATGCAAAAAAGATGAGCCATGGGCGCTTCACCACAAAAAGTCGAGAAGACCGTCCATCCCATGGCCGCTCTTTAGCATCTGACCCACATGGATTTGAGAAATGTCATTATGATGTCGGGAACATCATTGACCATGCCATCACGTCATTTGTAAGTCCTTTTCACATCAGACAGAATGTTCTACTTTTGTTTAAATCGAAGGCAATGGACGGCTCTTGTTTAAATCAAAAAAGCTGCGTGTCGATGACACTTTTTACGAAAGAAATGGGCCATGGCAAGCCTTGTGTGGCAGAGATAAATACAGTCTCCTCTCGTTCTCCTTTAAGTTAGCCAGTTACGAAAATAATGAAAAAGGTGGTGCTGTGTGCTGGGTTTTCAGTGCCTGTGGCACTTAGTCCATGCTTTCGGGGAGGGTTAATCGTTCTGCATCATCTTCTCTATTTTGGCGTCCACTTACCTTGCAGAATTAAATAATTAAGATATCGTTACGTGTGATACCTCGTTTTAACAGCCAAACCTAGCTCAACACTGGTGTATCAGGGGACTTATAAGCGGGTTCGAAACACGCCACATAAACGCCTTTAGTATCATGGAATATCTTAGTGTGTTACTGAAAATTTCAGCTTACGTTGTATTTTTTAAGGTTTATGAATGGACACTATACCGATAATTTACGACCGATTTTCTTGCAATAATTGTGCTGATAAAGGCAAGCTTGATTTCGATTTTACCATGGCGTTTCAACCCATCATTAACTGTAAAACCCGCAGCATATTTGGCTATGAGGCATTGGCGCGAGGCTTAAATAATGAGTCTGCATTCTCTGTGATATCTCAGGTCAATGATGACAATCGCTATCTTTTTGATCAGCTGTGCCGGGTGAAAGCTATTGCCCTTGCCGCTAAGCTTAAGCTCGATTCTATTCTGAGCATCAACTTTCTCCCCAAGGCCATTTACAAACCTGAACGCTGCATTCGAACCACCTTAGATGTCGCTAAACTGTATGGATTTCCAACTAATAAAATCATGTTTGAGTTTACTGAGAGCGAAAACATTGATGATATTGATTCAGTTAAACGTATCCTTGAATTCTATAAGGATTCAGGCTTTATCACCGCCATTGACGATTTTGGCTCTGGCTATGCGGGTTTAGGATTACTGGTAGATTTTCAGCCCAAAATCATCAAATTTGATATGAAGCTTATTCGTAATATCGCCCAAGATAAAATCCGCCAAGCTATCATTCTCAACTGTTTGAATTTATTTCGACAACTCAATGTTACTCCATTAGCTGAAGGGGTGGAAACCCTAGAGGAAATGCTATGGTTACAAGATGCGGGTATTGAGCTAATGCAGGGCTACTTGTTCGCCAAACCCGGTTTTCAATCCCTACCACAAGTCAATTTTAATGCTCTGCCTACCGTTCCCTAGCAGTGCTAGGCCTTAAACCACAGCTCGATTTCATCGGTTTCAACCTCAAACTCGGCGCTGTGCTCTGCAAAAGCGGGCACGTGGTACCACTGCCCCACACCAATGCGGGTTTGCTCACCATTTAGGGTCAGAATTAACTCACCGCGGGTAATCACCCCATAGTTATCGGTATCATGCTGATGGGGAGGAATACGGGTTCCTGCGGGATAGGAGGCAAATAACACATCAGCTCCATTGGCAGCGAGTTTGTAAGCATCGAAGCGGCCATCATAAAGCGGTAATGTTTTGATTTTATCTGGATACTGACCTGACATAAGCATTTCCCTATTTTTGATTTCAACTCCCATAGCTGCAAGCAATCCTCTTGCAAATATAGCTTGTTTGAGCGCAAGCCATGACGACCACTATGCCATTAGCCCTATAAAAAAAGAAGCCTAGCTATGGGCTTCTTTTTATTAATGTTCATTCACTAAGCTCTGACTAAACTCTGACTAAGCTCTGACTAAACTCTTACTAAACTCTGACTAAGCTAAGCACTTAAAGCTTAAGGTTTGAGTGACAGGGATTTATTTTCAATGGCGCTGGTTTGCGAAAACACGTCCTGACCTTTAAGGATCTGCGACGGGCTGCTTGAGCCATTCACCACCAGTTGCCATAAGGTGCTAATTTTTCCCTGACCGCCAGCATTGCTATAAAAACCACTCCAAGAAGTGATTGAATTACACGACTCAACTGAGTTAAGCCATTTAGTGCTAAAGCTGATGGCCGTGCCAAACACCCAACCATTAACTGGATAGGGGCTATTTTGACAGGCAAAGCCAGCGGCCCTGTTGATGTAGCTGCCAGTCAGCTCACCTTGGGCGTTAATGCTATTGATATAAAGGGTAGAACCATCTTGATTAACCCAGGCAGACATTGCCGTAAACTCTTGAGCCATCAAGGTGCCACTCACTCCACAAAGACAGATAAGTAAAGCACTGATTTTTAGATAATTAAATGCAGACTTGAGATAATTAAACAGTGTTTTGAACTGATAAAACGCTAAAATTGCGGCTTTCGCTTTATTGAGTAATATGACTAGAGAAGAAAATAGAGAAGTATTCATGGTAAGCATTCCTTAATTAATTGACGTCATCCATAAAAGGCTGAGCATTCAAGCAATATCGATACACAGTCCTTAGTTTACCTACCCCATAAGCATAGTTAATAACTGTCTTTGTCGGACAACAAAAAAGGCTAAATCCTGTTTAGCCTTTTATCTTTTGCCATAGTGATGACGTTACTTATGCCTGCAATAGCTAGGTTTTTAAGCGCCCTAACTGCTCGTGTTGACGCTCAACAAGCTTGGCTAAGCTTTGACTGCTCTGCTGTGCTTCATCTGCAAGGCGTGAAAGTTCGGCAGCCGAATCGGATATACCGGTAATATTACGGCTCACTTCTTCAGTAACTGCACTTTGCTCTTCCGCAGCGGCTGCAATATGAGTCACCTGCCCAGACACTTCCTCAATTTGCTTCACCATGCTATTGAGGTAAGTTAGCGCCTTGTCGGTTTGCTCTACCGCTTGCTGCGCCCCTGCAGCGCCTTTATCGATGACGCTGGATGCACTCAAGACTTCTTTTTGCAGCGAGTCAATCAAGGTGCTGATGTCATTAGTTGAACTCTGGGTTTTTGAGGCTAATGAGCGCACTTCATCTGCGACCACAGCAAAGCCTCGGCCTTGTTCTCCCGCCCTTGCAGCTTCGATCGCAGCGTTTAACGCTAGTAGGTTGGTTTGCTCAGCAATGGCGCTAATTACTTCCAAAATGCGGCTAATATTATTACTACTTTCAGATACTTGACCTACAGCTTGCTTAGCTAATAGAGAGTCTTTTGACATGGCCTCAACATACGCCATCGCCTGGCTTAAGCTTTGCTCACTGGACTTAACGTTTTTAGACATGGCCTCGGTTTCTAATGCCGTCTGCTCAGAGGCTTTGGCGACTTCTTGAGCTGTGGCGCTGAGCTGGTTAACCGCTGTCACTACGCTGTCGATTTCACCGTATTGGCGATTCACACTGTCTCGGGTCAGCTTGGCAATCTTAGCCGAGGTGCGGCTTTCCTCTTGGGAGCTGTCGGCCAAGACTTTTAAGTCACCAATCAGCAACCTAAGTTTAGTAATAAAGGTGCTAAATCCTTTGGCAAGGGCGATTAACTCTGCATGGGACTCGACTTCAATTATCTGGGTAAGGTCACCCTCTGCACTGCCAAGATTCTCCACTCTAGCTTGAATTTTTCTCAGCGGCGATATAATGCTAGAAATCAATACTTTAATTGTGATAATGGCAAAAATAGATACCACGCTGCCCACTATCAACATTAAACTCCCTAAAGATGCCGCCGTTGCCGACATGGCATTATCAGCAGCCTCTACCGATTGAAATGCAAAGGCTTTAGGTACTTCAATCACCAAAGACCAGCTGGCGTCTGCAAGCGGAATTTCAATGGGGTAAGCAACGGCTATACTGTCTCCAAGCTCAATAAAGCCTTGATTTTTAGCCAACTGAATTAAGATGTCAGCATCGTTTTTAGGCACAGACTCGCTCAGTGGACGCGCCATTTTGTCATAATGGCTGGCGGCCACCACTAACCCTAGCTGACTTAATAGTGTTACCTTAGCTTGACCTTGATAAAGGCTCTTAGACAGTTTTTCTATTAGGCCTTGAAACACTGGTAAATTAACGTCAACTCCCGTCATACCTTTAAATTGATTATCAATCACCACAGGCACGGTAAGCGAGGTCATCAAGACATTATTGCCAGGAGAAATTTCGTAGAGATAAGGCTCCATCAAACAAGGCTTTTTACTGTCTTTAACGCACAAATACCATTCCGCCTCTCTAAGGCCAAATTCATTAAGTGTTGCGTTGTACTTTTCCTCCGCTTCCTCCACTTGAATGTGCTCAGCAACCCCGCTACTGCTGCGGGCATAATAGACTTCCAAGGTCCCCACATTGGGCACACTGTGACTTACTGGGTATAAGTATTCATTATCACGGCCATCGTATCCATTAGGCTCAAACTGAGCATACATGGATGAAATCTGTTTATTTTTGTCAAGCATGGCTTCAATGGAAGTTTCTAGCCTACTGCGCTCTAAAGGGTCTTCCTTGGCGGTTTTTTCCAACATACCTGCAAACGCAAACGGAATTCGGTAGGCTTCATTAATAAACCCTGCCACCTGTTCACCATACTCTCCAGCCCTAGCATCGAGTTTGTCTTTAATTTCACTGTATAACGCCTGTTGGATTTGCAGTGACAATTGCACATTTTTCTCGGTTAACGCCCACCACAAGCTCAAGGACAGCACTGTCACTGTCACCAAAAAAAGCCCTGATGTGATCCACAAGAGTTTTGAACTGATCGACAAACGTTTCATGTAAATTCCCCATTTAACAAACAGCTAAAGCATAGTCTAAAAACAACAATACGGCAGAATAAGCCGCTGAAATTAAAATAAAAGTAAGAGAGAAACTTAAACCGTTGAAGTATTGAGAATGAGCGGGTCGTTCACCCGCTCATGAAAAGGGCTTTAGCCTTAAGGCAAGCCTGTCATATTAAGTGGAACTCAAGCAGAAAAAACTTTGTTAAAACAATCAGCCAAAATATCTAACCCTAAATCAAGTTGCTCATCAGGCGCCGTTAAGGGCACCAAAATACGCAGCACATTACCAAACGTGCCACAGGACAATAAAATCAGCCCGCGACTTCGCGCTTCTGCCAATATTTTGGGGCTATACTCAGGGGCCGGTTTGCCCTGCTCCATAAGCTCAATCGCTATCATGGCGCCAAGGCCGCGAACTTGTGCAATTTGCTTATGTTTAGCCTGCATGACCCCAAGCCGCGCTTTAATATGCTCGCCCATTCTATTGGCCCGCTCAAGCAGTTGCTCCTGCTCAAACACCTCAATGACTGCCAGCGCCGCAGCGCAGGCAATAGGGTTGCCCCCATAAGTGCCGCCTAAGCCACCCGGGCCTATGGCATCCATCACGGTAGCGCGCCCTGTTATCCCCGACAGCGGAAAACCGCCGGCGATGGACTTAGCAAAGGTGGTGATATCTGCCGCTACGCCCATTTGTTCCATGGCGAAAAAAGTGCCCGTACGGCCGGCGCCAGTTTGCACTTCATCGGCGATAAGCATTATGCCTTCTTGATCGCATAAGTCTCTAAGTCGCTTCATAAAGGCTGGCGTCGCTGCATAAAAGCCTCCCTCGCCTTGCACTGGCTCTAAAATAATCGCTGCGATATCACTAGGCTCAGCATCATTTTTAAAAATCCGCTCAATCGAAGCCATAGCATCATCTTCAGAAACCCCATGTAACTCACAGGGAAATAAGGCTCTAAACACATTGCTCGACATCAACCCCATGCCTTTGCTGTAAGGCGACACTTTGCCGGTTAACGCCAAAGTTGCCATAGTGCGGCCATGGTACGCCGAGGTGAAAGCTATCACTCCCGCGCGCTTAGTATATGCCCGCGCGACCTTAATGGCGTTTTCCACCGCTTCTGATCCACTGGTGAATAATGCGCTTTTCTTAGGGAAATTTCCCGGCACTAATTGATTGAGCTTTTCACACACTTGAATATAACTCTCATAGCCTAAGACCATGAAACAGGTGTGAGAAAAATCCTCTAACTGCGCTTGCACAGCCGCCTTCACTTTAGGGTGCAGGTGGCCGGTATTGAGCACAGCAATGCCCCCTGCAAAGTCGATATATTCGCGCCCTTCCACATCCCAAACTGTGGCGTTGTCCGCCCTTTGGGTGAATATGGGATGAACTTGACCAACACCCGGGGCCACAGCGGCTTGGCGGCGGGCCATCAATGCTTCATTTGTATTGCTCATAACCTGCTCCTATACCGACATACAGATGTATTTCATTTCTAAGTATTCTTCGATGCCATATTTTGAACCTTCACGGCCAAGGCCCGATGATTTAATCCCGCCAAAGGGGGCAACTTCTGTGGAAATTAGCCCAGTGTTAACGCCCACCATGCCGTATTCCAACGCTTCAGCGACTTTATAAACCAAGGAGATATCACGGCAATAAAAGTACGCCGCCAAACCAAATTCAGTGTCATTGGCTTGGCTAATGACGTCTCCCACATCATCAAATTTAAACAAGGGCGCCAGTGGGCCAAAGGTTTCTTCCTTAGCAACCCGCATACTGGCATTAACGCCAGTTAACACTGTGGGCTCAAAGAAGTTACCGCCTAATGCATGACGCTTACCGCCCATCAGCACCTGCGCGCCTTTCGCTACTGCATCATTAATATGCTCAGTCACTTTCGTCACCGCCGCCGCATTAATCAGTGGCCCTGTGGTGACACCGTTATTAAGACCATTGCCCAAGTTAAGCTTACCCACGGCGGCGGCAAGTTTGCTGGCAAAGGCATCATAAACTCCAGCCTGCACGTAAATGCGGTTTGCGCACACGCAGGTTTGGCCTCCATTACGGAATTTGGCGATCATCGCGCCTTCTACCGCCGCATCGAGGTCAGCATCATCAAAAACAATAAAAGGCGCGTTACCGCCAAGCTCCAAGGAGAGTTTTTTAAGGGTCGGCGCGCATTGCTGCATCAAGGTGATACCAACCGGTGTTGAGCCAGTAAAGGACAACTTACGCACAATAGGGCTTTCACACAGGGTATTACCTATAGCGATGGCATCTCCTGGCACCACATTGAACACCCCTTTGGGGATCCCAGCGCGGTGAGCAAGTTCGGCCAATGCCAGTGCTGAAAAAGGCGTTTGTGGCGCTGGTTTAACCACCATGGTGCAACCCGCAGCAAGGGCTGGGGCGGCTTTTCTGGTGATCATAGCGGCAGGGAAATTCCACGGCGTAATGGCAGCCGTGACGCCAACGCCTTGGCGAATAACCGTGATACGTTTATCCGCTTGATGCCCTGGAATAGTATCGCCATAAATGCGTTTCGCTTCTTCGGCAAACCATTCGATAAAGGCGGCGGCATAGGCCACCTCTCCTTTGGCTTCAGCCAAGGGCTTGCCTTGCTCTTGGGTCATAATAAGCGCGAGATCGTCTGTGTTTTCAATGATTAATTCAAACCAGCGCCTAAGCTTACTGCTGCGATCTTTTGCAGATAATGCCCGCCAAGCTGGCAGCGCGTCATTGGCAGCATTAATGGCAGTTTGGGTTTCTTCGCGGCCCATGTAAGGTACTTTACCTAAAGGAAGCTGGCTTGCTGGGTTTAAAATCAGCCGTGTTTCACCACTAAGGGCATGGCACCAAGCGCCATTAATGTATGCCTGCTGACGTAACAAGCTAGGATCTGATAATTGTTGAATGCTAGATAACGGCACAGATGCCTCCTTCTTAGCGTGCTCTCATGTTGAGCACCCTGTGGGGTAATAAATTGCCTAAGCCAAAGTAGATTAAATTGTTAGATGCCGAACCTGTCTCTTAAGGTGTAATACCAAGCGCCCAGAGCACTAAAAGGTACACGCAGTGCATGGCCACCGGGGAAGGGATAATGAGGCAAGCTTGCAAACGCATCAAAACGGGTCGCCTGACCATTGAGCATCTCGGCAATTAGCTTGCCTGCTAGATGGGTATAGGTGACGCCATGGCCACTACAGCCTTGAGAGTAATAGATATTATCGCCAATTCTGCCCACCTGTGGTAAACGAGAAAGCGTCATCAAAAAGTTACCCGTCCAAGCGTAATCAACTTTGACATCTTTAAGCTGTGGGAAGGTTTTAAGCAGTTTGGGCATGATAAGCGACTTGATATCAGCAGGGTCACGCGCGCCATACACCACGCCGCCACCAAACAATAGCCGTTTATCCCCTGATAGGCGGTAATAATCCAGCAGATAATTACAATCTTCAATGCAATAATCTTGGGGCAGCAAGCTCGCTGCTAGCGCATCATCCAAGGGTTCAGTCGCTATCACTTGGGTGCCGCAAGGCATAGATTTGGCGTGTAATTCTGGCAATAACTTACCTAAATAAGCGTTACCCGCCACCACCACAAATTTAGCGTTAACTTGGCCCAGCGCCGTATGAACCACAGGGTTTTGACCATCATCGACCTTGATCACCGCCGAGTCTTCAAAAATCAGACCTCCTAGCGACTCAACCGCCCGCGCTTCACCAAGTGCTAAGTTAAGCGGGTGAATATGGCCGCCACTTTTATCCAGCAGGCCGCCAACATAGAGTTCAGTATTAACCACTTTACCTATGGCATCTTTATCGAGCATCTCTAAATGACCAAGGTGGCCATGTTGCTCCCAGAGCTTTTTTTGTCCTTCAAGATGGCCCATTTGCTTGGCATTTAGCGCGGCGAATACCCCGCCATCTTTGAGATCGCAATCAATATTGTATTTTTTGATCCGTTCGCGAATGATTTTCCCGCCTTCAAAGGCCATTTGGCCAAATAATTTAGCCTGCTCTTTGCCAACCACTTTCTCAATGGAGTCGATATCTCGACTAAAAGAGTTAACAATTTGGCCGCCGTTCCTACCAGATGCGCCCCAGCCGATTCTAGCGGCCTCTAACACCACCACCTTCATGCCGCTTTCAAGTAAATGCAGTGCTGAAGATAAACCGGTATAGCCGGCACCAATAATACAAACATCAGTTTCAATTGAAGATTCTAAACGTGGGCGCTCAACTTTATCATTGGCTGACGCCGCATAATACGAACTAGCATGGGGTGTTGTAGGCATAGAACTTCCTTTGTAATGTCAAAGCTAAAGGGCACTAATTCATCCTACACTCAAGCACGGCAATTTTAAAAGAAGAATAACCCAGTTAGTAAAATTAACTTTTAATTAACCATAATTTAACGGTTGTGGCAGCAATAAAAATGGCCTTAGTCGTTAGATTAAGGCCATCTGATTTGCACTACAATCACAGCTCAACTGATACTTAAAGCAAACAAAGCAACTAAAGCACTTGGCGTTGACGCTTAACCTTAGCATGGGTGAATGTTAGGGCGATTAAACAAAGCACAGCAACAGCTATGCCCACTGGCTGGCTTAATGATTGCGGTAAACCTAAGCCTATACCTGCGGTCATTATGTAAGAGACCGTCACGCTGGTGCCCATAATGGCGGGTAAGCTCACTATCCAATGGAAGGCGCCTCGATCAAATAAGTATTTGGTCGCAAGCCACAACACGCTGGTTGATAACAACATATTTGAGAAAGCAAAGTAGCGCCAAATCAGCGAGAAATCGATTTTGGTCATTAAGTAAGCGATAACTAAAATAGGAAGCGCCACCAGCAGACGATTACGCACACTCTGGGGAATATTAAAGGCATCTATTATGGTGAGCCGCAGCGATCTAAAAGCCGTATCGCCCGACGTAATAGGGAACACTGCCACCGCAATAATAGCCATAATGCCACCAGCAACACCTAAATAACTGGTGGCCACTTGGTTGACAACTAATCCTGGACCACCTTGATCAAGCAAGGTTTTCAGTTCAAGGTAGCCACCAGGAAATGCCGCCATACCTGCCGTCGCCCACACACATGCCACTACGCCTTCAGATATCATAGCGCCATAATACACAGGGCGTACATATCGCTCATTGGTTAAGCAGCGCGCCATGATCGGGGCCTGAGTAGAATGAAAACCACTAATGGCGCCGCAAGTAATAGTCACAAACAGTAACGGCCACACAGGTAAACCATCTGGGTTGGGCGCCAGTAGCTCATTGTTATAATGGCTATGATCGAAATAGGCCAACACATCACCCATGACAGGTAATTCAGGGGCATTGAAGAGAATCGCCAGCGCAATCGAGACAGTCATGACTATCATCAATAGGCCAAAGGCGGGGTACAACTTAGTGATAATTTTATCTATCGGCAGTAAAGTTGCCAAAAAGTAATAGCCTAAAATCACCAACACCCAAAAAGTATTATTGGCAAGTATGGTGCCTTCAAAAAATTCAAGATTACTCAGTAATCCAGCAGGGCTCATAATAAACACCACCCCGACGAAAAATAGCAACATGGCCGTAAATAGCAGCATGACCCCTTTGAAATACACATTAAAATAATGCCCAGCGATTTCCGGCAGACTCTTACCGTCTTCTTTAATGCTCAAGACGCCAGAGAAATAATCATGCACCGCACCGCCAATAATATTACCCAGTACAATCCACACTAAGGCAATAGGGCCATAAAGCGCACCTAAGATCGGCCCAAAGATGGGCCCTACCCCTGCTACATTAAGAAATTGAATAAGGTAGGCTTTAAACGGATGAACTTTGACATAATCCACCCCATCTTCAAATCGAGATTGAGGGGTTTTTGCCTTGGGGTCTATGCCTGCTTGGCGCTCGACAAAAGGGCTGTAGAACTTATAGGCGAGTAATAGCAGCACAATACAGATCAAAAAAATCAACATGTTGAGTATCCATACTTGGAATATTTGAAGACTTAAGTGTCTTGCAGTTAACAAGCAAGGTCAATAGCTGGGCAGTTATACCAAAGTAGGGCTTGCTAAAACATTAACACGCCCTACTGACTGGCATTAACGGTTTCCCTAATTCAACATCAATGTGCCGTAATGCTGTGCTCAGTTGCTCTTGAGCAGAACTTAATCAAGGGGATTACCTAATAAGCTCAGCCTTTATTCGCTGCAATAGAAAGGTTTCTCGCTCGATTGACAGCCCCTTTTTAGCACTATTGGCCATAGTGCTAAGATTATGCTCGATGGCTTGATCAATATTGACCCACACAGGCGTCATGCCATTATTAATCTCATGGGCTTCAAACTCTGTATCACCCAGTTCAGCATCAATTTCGCAGCTAAAACAATAGGACAACATCTTAACTAGCCCATAGCCTTCTCGTGTCCAAGGACGATATTCTTCATAGACGCCAAATGGACGAATATTATTCACGCCTTTGGCGCCAGTTTCTTCTTTCAGTTCTCGTACCAGCCCAAGCTCTATCGACTCACCGTCATTAATACCACCGCCAGGTAAGCTGTAATCATGGTAGCGCTGAGTATAAAGCAGCAATATCTGCGTGCCTCTAAGCACTATAGCCCGAGTGGCTAAGCGAATAAGCATTTTGTCCTGATGCTGACTGACAAAATCGGCTTGGGTTTCTGGATGATAATGTGTAAGTAAATGGCGCATTAGGTTTTCTGTCTTTGGCTACATAATATCTTGGCCGCAGTGTAAAGGCCCGCGCTTGAAAGCTCAAGGATGGTGCTAACGCTTGATGGGACGCCACTATTTTGAGAAGCGCTTATATTTGCTCACACTTTTAAGATTGACATTTTCTGTCACAGTCTCAAAATGGTTGGCTTTGAAATAGCTCATTAAAAACAGTTCGATAAAAAGTAGCTCACGAAATATCCAGCAAAAATAAGTCTGCAGCTAGCTATTTAAGCCCATTTAAAGCGCACTCCACACTAGAGGACATATTAAACAATGAAGAAGTCATTAATTGCCATCGCCTTAGCGAGCACACTACTCAGTGCATGCGGTGCACCAGATACGAGCAATGAAGTAACAAACGAAACAAAGAGTGAAGCAACACAAACTGCGGCGGAACTCGGCAGTTTCGGTGTTGATTTAAGTGCACGCAACCAAGCCGTTAAACCAGGTGATGACTTTTTTATGCACGCCAGTGGCGCTTGGTATGACAACTTTGAAATGCCTGCAGATAAAACTCGCTATGGTGCATTCACCGCATTGGCTGAGCGCAGCGAAGACCAAGTTAAAGCCATCATTGATGATATCGCCAGCCGCACAGATCTTAACCCAGAAGAGCAGCTTATCGCCGATTTCTACAATTCTTACATGGATACGGACACAATAAATAAGCTTGGCGTTAGCCCAATTAAAGCCACGCTAGCCCAAATCGCAGCGATTGCCTCAACAGATGATCTGACCAAAGTTTTTGGTGAAGCTTGGCTTACGGGCTCAGCATCTCCAATTTGGGGCGGCATGTGGTTTAACCGTTTAGATCCAAACCAATACGAAATGTCCATGGGTGCTGGCGGACTTGGCTTACCAGATCGTTCTTACTATTTAGAAGCCAACGAGCGCTTTGAGAAAATTCGCAGCAGCTATGTAGCCCACATAGCACAGATGCTAGCTTTTGCAGGAATAGAAGATGGCAAAGCTCGCGCCGAAGCCGTATTAGCATTAGAAACCAAAATAGCTCAAGGTCACTGGCCAAGAGAGAAGCGCCGCGATCGCGATCTAACCCTTAATCAAATCAAGCGCACTGACTTAGCCAGCCAATATCCAGGCTTCAACTGGGATTTATATTTAACCCAAACGGGTTACCAAGT
This sequence comes from Shewanella sp. SR44-3, assembly GCF_014163735.1. Taxonomy (GTDB): domain Bacteria; phylum Pseudomonadota; class Gammaproteobacteria; order Enterobacterales; family Shewanellaceae; genus Shewanella. Next base: position 39,115 of record NZ_JACJDV010000013.1, on the reverse strand, counting down.
ACCGCAATTAAATATTTCAGAGCCAGAACCGATTAAGGCGATGATTGCACTTATTAATCAAGAAGATATAAAAGTATGGCAAGACTATCTCAGCTTCCATGCTGTGAAAAATAACGCCGATTTATTGTCTGAAGAAATATATGCCGCAAAATTTGCTTTCTACGGCAAAGAGCTTGAAGGCCAAGAGCAGCCTCGTCCACGTTGGAAACGCGCTGTTGAAGAAATATCAGGAACTCAATCTCTAGGTTTCGCCTTAGGTAAAGTCTACGTAAAACGTTACTTCCCTGAGTCCTCTAAGAAGCAAATGGCTGAATTAGTTGAAAACCTACGTACAGCGCTAGGTCAACGTATCGATGGTTTAGATTGGATGGGTGATGCAACCAAGGTTAATGCTCACGCTAAACTTAAAGCCTTTACCCCTAAAATCGGCTATCCAGATGTGTGGCAAGAATTTGATGGTTTAACGCTAAACAATAAAGATTTAGTCGGCAACATCAAAAATCTACGTCAGTTTTTCCATGCCGATAGTGTCGCTAAAGAGCTTAAGAAAACTGACCGTAACCGTTGGGGCATGACGCCGCAATTCGTTAACGCTTACTACAACAGCTCGTTTAACGAGATAGTATTCCCAGCAGCCATATTGCAGCCACCATTTTTTGACCCGAACGCTGATGCTGCAGTTAACTATGGCGGTATTGGCGCTGTGATCGGCCACGAAATGGGCCACGGCTTTGATGACCAAGGTTCAAAGTCTGATGCCGAGGGTATTCAACGTAACTGGTGGACCGATGAAGATAGAGCGGCTTTCGAAGCCAAAGCTGACATGCTAGCCGAGCAGTACAGCAAGTATGAGCCAATCGAAGGTAACTTCGTTAACGGTCGTAACAGCCTTGGGGAAAATATCGGTGATGTGGGTGGTCTGTCAATGGCTTACCACGCCTATAAGCTGAGCCTAAATGGCAAAGAAGCGCCAATCATAGATGGGGTTACAGGCGATCAACGCTTCTTCCTAGCTTGGGCACAAGTATGGAAAGAAAAACGTACCGAACAAAGCATGCTAAGCCAGCTTAAAGCAGGCACTCATGCACCTGGGCAATTCCGTGCCCAAGCCCCCCGTAACCACGATGCTTGGTATAAAGCTTTTGATGTGAAGCCTGGCGACAAGTTATACCTGAGTGAAGATCAGCGGGTGCGTATTTGGTAGGCTGTTAAGTCCGCTTAATAAGCGTTAATTTAATTCTAGACTTAGATGCTGGTTTAGATACATTTAGCAAGCCAGCACAGTAAGCTTTAGCCACAATGCCAGTCAGTGATCTGACTGGCATTGTTATTTTGTGTTTAAGGCCATTAAAGTAACATCCAGCAAACTCTACAGTTAAGATTCAGTATATCTTCAGTAATCCTTAAGTTTTCACTGCTAAATTTCGCTCATTCTGTACCAAGACGAGATTTATTGTGAGAACTTCCCAGCCTGTATCATACCGCGTCCCCCTCAGCTTGCCATTTGTGAAGTTGCCCAAGTTTGCCTTACCGTCACTGGCAATGAGTCCAACTCACTTTATTATCGCCTTATCGGTTTTCTATGCATTGGTATTGAATTTCCCTGTGCTGCGTAAAATAGCAGAGCTTGCAGCCGAGGGTCACAACCTTTTTATTGCCTCGGCCGCATTATTATTGTTTGGCTGTTTCTTATTGGTATTTTCTTTACTGACCATTAAATACCTTTATAAACCTGTATTGATTATCATCACTATGACTTCAGCCATGGCTATGTATGCCACGCTTAGCTATAACGTCATGTTTGATAGCGCCATGATAGAAAATATTTTTGAAACCAATAGCGCCGAAGCCCACTCCTATTTAAGTCTATCTTCAATCGGTTACCTAGTATTGTTTGGCCTGCTGCCTTCATTGCTAATCGCTAAAATCAACCTTAAACCTGCCAAGAGTTGGCTACATGGCCTGCTAGCTCGTAGTTTGCTGATCTTAACAGCACTAGCCCTTATTGCTTTAGTGGCGGCATTTTTCTATAAAGATTACGCCTCAGTTGGCCGTAATAATAAATACCTCACCAAGATGATTATCCCTGCTCACGTAGTGAACTCAGTGAAGTACATAAAACAGAAATATTTCACCACGCCATTAAGCTATAACGTTCTAGGCGCCGATGCAGCACTTATCCCAGGTCAGTCAAAAAAGCCTAAATTAGTCGTACTGGTTGTGGGTGAAACCGCCAGGGCACAAAACATGGCCTATAACGGTTATGGCCGTAACACCAATCCCTACACCCAAGACTTAGGCATGATTTCATTTCAAAATGTGTCTTCTTGCGGCACAGCAACGGCGCATTCTTTGCCTTGTATGTTCTCTAACTTAGGCAAAGATAGTTATCAAAGAGATCGTGCCGATGCCCAAGATAATGTTTTAGATATCATTGCAAAAACAGGCACTAACATAGTGTGGATTGAAAATGATGGCGGTGATAAAGAGGTAGCCAAACGCTTAACCTCTCAGACTATTAGCCCTAGCAAAGACAATAGCTTATGCAATGGCAATACCTGCTATGACATGGCTTTAGTGGAACTATTAAAACAACAGCTGGTCTCAGATGGTGCGAATAAGCTTATCGCACTGCATACCATAGGCAGCCACGGCCCAACCTATTGGCAGCGTTACCCAGATGATATGGAGCGCTTTAAGCCCGCTTGTCGCCAAAGTGATATTGAAAACTGCACTGATGAAGAGATCATCAATGTCTATGACAACACCTTGGCCTACACAGATTATGTATTAGCAAGCACCATAGCCCTACTGAAAGAAAAAAACCAAGAGTACGATGTGGCTTTAATGTACATCTCAGATCATGGTGAATCTTTAGGTGAAAATGGCCTGTACCTTCATGGCACCCCCTACAGCTTTGCCCCTGATGAGCAAACTAAAGTGCCTTGGTTTCTTTGGTTAGATGAAGGATTTAGCCAAAGCTATGGCATTGACCAGGTTTGCCTGAAGACTAAAGCAGCCCAAGGACAATTCTCCCACGACAATCTATTCCATAGTTTATTGGGCTTGTACGGGGTGAAGACTCAAGTTAAGAAACCTGAACTCGACATTATCAACAGCTGTAAAGCTGCTTAAGTCACCTATAAAAAAAGGAACAATCATGTCTAACAGCCAAACTTTAGTTGTTAAGCGCACCGGAATAACACGGGTACTTTATACCTGCGTGCACAGTTTTAATGGCCTTAAATGGATGGTTAAAAATGAAGCCGCGTTTCAACAAGAATTAATGCTGTTTATTCCATTATCTATCTTGGCTTTTTACCTTGATATCAGCTTAAGCCATTCGCTAATTTTAGTGGCCAGCCTCTTGTTTGTGCTATTTGCTGAACTTGTAAACACAGCTATTGAAGTGGTAATAGACAGAGTTAGTCTAGCCCATCACCCAATGTCAGGCTTAGCAAAAGACATAGGTTCAAGCTTAGTACTGATCAGTATGGCTCTGACCACTCTACTTTGGGCTGCTATTCTTTGGCAATGATCGCATCACAAAGCACTTGCCAGAGAAGTGTGATTAACAAAATGTATATGCTCATCATTGAGCAACTTAGTCGCAGTAAACATTAAATAAGGTCACATCTTGAAAGTACTTTTGATTGAAGATTCTGAGCCACTTAGACGTGGATTGAAAGTCGGCTTAGATCACTTAGGTTTTACCATAGATGATACTGGCGATGGCGCCCACGGCCTCAGCATGGCGCTGACCAATCATTATGATGTCATTATTCTTGATCTTATGTTGCCCAGCGTTGATGGCATTAGCATACTTAAAAGTATCAGGCAGCTAGGCAACCAAGCCAAAGTCATCATCTTGTCTGCCAAGTCGCAAACCGAAGACAGAGTCAACGGCTTGCTCGCCGGCGCCGATGACTACTTAGGTAAGCCTTTTTCCTTTGATGAGCTGCACGCAAGGCTTATTGCCCTTACTCGCCGCGGACAATTGACCCAAGTTAGCTCTCATATTGTGGTGGAAGAGTTTGAGCTAGATCCCACTAGAAAAACCTTTTCCTACCAAGGAAAAATCATAGAATTAACCAAGAATGAATACAAAATACTTGAGTATCTTTTCAGCAATCAAGATCAAGTTCTCAACCCAGAACAAATCAGTGAAGCCGTCGTGGGCAGCTATGATCTATTATCAAAAAACACCATAGAAGCGCATTTATCGGCAATACGTAAAAAAGCTAAATTGCTGGGCGGCACCTTGCCGATTAAAAACAAACGTGGTTTTGGCTACTTTATTGGAGCCTGCTAGTTTTGGTTGTGAAATCAATAAAACAACAATTAATAAACGCCATGACATTTTCCGTTTTTTGCATTGTTATCACTATTTTTATCACATTAGACAGCATAGATTCATGGAGTGAAGACGAGGTTGATGCAGGCTTAATGGCTAAGTCGATAGAATTAACTCAGAGCATTATTTCTGCAAAAGGAGAACTTACATCGCTTCCTAGCGCCGTTAGCACATCAGATTTTAAACTCGGATTAATAGGCCGTATTTTCATTGCGCCGTATTTTCATTGCGCCCTATCTTTCATCCGATGAATACATTCAAATTTGGGAAAATCAAACCCTCAAACTCAGTTCAGCTTCGATGAGCGCATTTTCAAGTCATCAGCTTATCCATCCCCAACTGGTCAATAACACGGTGAAAACCTTTCACACTGTATTACCCGATGGCCGAGCCGGGCGAGCGATTGTTTCTCGCTTTAGCGTCCCTCAAGCCAATACTTATTTACTCGACTCGGGCCATTCGCCCAAAATATTAACCTTAAGCATAGTGATCCCCATAGAAGAGTTAGATGAACTGTTTGATAGGGTGGAAGTCGTTATACAGCTAGGCTTAGTATTTATGCTCATCTTAGTGCGTTTATTAGTTGTCCATATCATAGAGCTAGGCTTTGCGCCGATGAATAAGCTCAATCAACACCTAAAAACCCTCGATGCTAAGGGGCAACTGGCACCTTTTCCACAAGATGATAATGAGACTGAAGAACTGTTACTGATTAAAGCTGAACTCAATAATTTCATTAAACTCAATCAACAACATTTAGACAAAGAAAAACGCATTACCGCAGACATAGCCCATGAATTAAAAACCCCGCTGACAGAATTAATCAATTTAAGCGAAATGCGAATTCGCTATCCAGATGACAATAGAATTAGTCAATTTTATCAAAAAGATGTGCTCGACATCAGCATTAAAATGAAAGACATAATCAATGGCTTACTTTTACTGCAAAGGGCATCGGCCGATACCCTTTTCCTTAATAAGGTCAGCCTTGAACTGCCAGAGTTATTAGCTCTCAACATTAAAAGTTTGCAGCCTAAATACCCGGATGCAGCGCAAAGAATCACGATTAACCACAACATATCTCCCAGCCAATACCGGGCAGACGCCTTTTCGCTAAATACCATTTTCAGTAATTTATTGGATAATGCCCTCTACTACAGCCCAGTAGCTTCAGCCATTAGCCTCACTATGTACAATGATCCCCTGAACAATATTTGTATCGCGATAACCAATGAGTTGAATCACAATATCAGCCAAGGAGATCTTGATAATCTCACTAAACCCCTGTTTCAAATAGATGAATCTCGTACCAATCCCAACCGCCATGGGCTGGGTTTATCCATTGTTGAGAATATTGCCCGTAGCAATGGATTTTCTTTTAATTTCATGAAAGTATCTGAGCTGAAAATACGTTTTATGCTGACTCTCCCGCATCAATAATGGCTGGCGAGGCTCTTCGCAATATTAACAACAGCATAGTAAAAGGCTAACGAGTCAAAGATGACGATAAAATCCATAAAAAACACCTTAGTCAACACTATGACTTATTCGGTATCAGCCATAGTTGTCATCGTTTTTTTAGCCATAGACATTAATATAGATAATTGGATTGATAAAGAATTTGACAGTGCGTTAACCAATAAAGCCAATTATCTCAAGACACTGGTTAAAGTCACAAATCCAAGCCAATCCCAAGTGGAGTTTGATTTTGCCGATGAGTTTATGCCGGAATTCTCCTTGCCTGCAGATGGCGAATACTTTCAACTATGGCAGGACGGCAAAGAATTTGAGCGCTCCGACTCCCTGCTTAAATTTAAAGACGCCAGCTTAATAAAGCCTGCACAAGCCCTTAATACAACTGAATTTTACAATATTACCCTACCCGATGGCCGCAGCGGCCGCGCCATAGTGTCGACATTCACCCCCCAAATCCCCCAAGACGAAGACAAAGACAAGTTAGCCAACTTAATGCCGATGCAGCTGACATTAGCGGTATCTAAAGAGGAGTTGTCTAATATTTTGATCATTATCGATACCAGCATGGCTTTAGGGCTCGTCGCCATGATAGTGCTAATGCGGTTATTGATGATGAAGGTGATTGATGCGGGTCTAAGACCATTGAACGAGCTCAACCAGCAACTAAAATCGGCCAATATTAAGGATGACCTAACTCCATTTAGTGTCGATGACGATGAGTTTATCGAAATAGAACCCATAAAAAATGAACTGAATCGCTTCACTAGACTCAACCAGCAGCATTTGCTCAATGAAAAACGCATCACAGCTGATATCGCCCATGAACTCAAAACGCCTATTTCAGAGTTAATCAATCTCTCAGAGATGCACATTCGCTACCCGAATGATGTGCGTATTAGCACGACTTACAAGCAAGATGTGCTCAGCATTAGTTTGAAGATGAAAAATATTGTCAGTAAGCTGCTATTACTGCAACAAGCCGCAGCAGGCGCATTATCTATTGCACCTCAGACAGTAAACCTACGAGCAAGCATAGAACAAATTATTAAAGAGCAATTGAATAAGCATCCGAGCGCTCAACATCGCCTTATCATCCAGGATGAACTCACAACCGCAACAATCAAACTCGATGCTTTTTCTATTCACTGTATTTTAAGTAATTTGATTGATAACGCCTTATTCTATAGTCCTGATGATTCAGAGGTTTTCATTCGCCTTAAGCCTGAACAAACACCAGGGCTGAGCGTATGCATAGAGATAGAAAACCAACTGACTGCAAATTTAAGCGACGAAGACTTAGAAAAATTAACTATGCCTTTATATCAATTAGAAACCTCGCGCAGTAATCCCGATAGACATGGATTAGGGCTTAGCATAGTAGACAAGATAGCCAAGGCGAATAACTTCGATTTTAGTTTTAATAAAACCTCAAAGCACAGCTTAGTGTTTAGTCTTAATTTGCCCATCATTAATAACCAAAAAAAATAGCCGCAGGACAAGGCCTACGGCTAAATCTAGTGGTTAAATTGACTTAGGCATTAAGGCAAAAATGCCTCGCGGGTAAATTCATTATTGTCACACGTAGGGCAATCACTGATAACGCTTGGAAACTCTATTAGCATTTCATGCTCACATTCAGTGCACACCATGCGCCCTTGGCTGATAATTTCACCACTTTGGTAACAGCCATGGTGTTTAAAATCTTGGCTTAATTCGTGCCATTCCACCTGACTTTTGTCAGTAATTTCGTTAAGCCAATGCCAAAATGTGTTCTCAATCGCTATCATAGTCGGACTGTGGCTCAAGCTATCAGCGTTTTGCTCCTTCAAGAAGCTGGCAATATCACGTTTTAAAAATTCTTCCACTAATGCAATTTCAGTCTCATCAGCCTGTGATTTAAGCAGGAGGTACTGCTTACTTTTCAATATTGACTGATATAAGACCTTGATTGTAGGCGAATCTTCTTCTTTATATTGCAGTTTTACTTGTTCAATAAGTGCCTGATATAGTGCGAGTAACGCTGTACTTCTTCCACTCATAGGTAATACTCCTTCACTGGAACCTTTTTAATGCATCACTTCTAGTTTATTCTATGTGGATCTTAATCGCGCTTTTGAGCGTTAGATCAAACTTAGACCAAACATAGATCACATTCAGATCAAACAATGGGCGGCATGGCCGGAAATAGATTAATGCAAGAGCTATATAATCCCTCAGAAATTGAAGCGCTAGTGCAGAAGCACTGGCAAGAACACAAAACATTTGAAGTCACTGAAGATGAAAGCAAAGAGAAGTTTTATTGCCTCTCTATGTTTCCTTATCCATCAGGTCGACTTCACATGGGCCATGTCCGTAACTACACCATAGGCGATGTGGTAGCGCGTTACCAGCGTCTGCAAGGTAAAAATGTTTTACAGCCAATTGGTTGGGACTCATTTGGTCTGCCTGCAGAAAACGCAGCAATCAATAACAACACCTCACCAGCTCCGTGGACTTACGAAAACATCGACTACATGAAGAACCAGCTTAAGTTATTAGGCTTTGGTTACGATTGGAGCCGTGAAATCGCCACTTGTACCCCTGAGTACTACCGCTGGGAACAATGGTTCTTCACCAAGCTATTTGATAAAGGCATGGTTTACAAGAAGACTGCCTCAGTTAACTGGTGTCCACACGATGAAACCGTGCTGGCCAACGAGCAAGTACAAGACGGTTGCTGCTGGCGCTGTGACACCCCTGTTATCCAAAAAGAAATTCCGCAGTGGTTCATTAAAATCACCGACTACGCCGAAGAATTGCTTAACGATATCGACACCTTAGACGGCTGGCCTGAGCAAGTTAAAGCCATGCAGCGTAACTGGATAGGTCGCAGCGAAGGCATAGAAATGACCTTTAAGGTCAAAGATAGCGAACAAAGCTTCGATATCTACACCACACGCCCCGATACTTTAATGGGCGTAACCTATGTGGCCATTGCTGCAGGTCACCCCTTAGCCGAGCAAGCCGCTAGCACTAACCCTGGGTTAGCCGCCTTTATCGAAGAGTGTAAAAACGCTGATACCACAGAAGCCGCCATGGCCTCGATGGAGAAAAAAGGCGTAGCCACCGGCCTTGAAGCCGTGCACCCTATTTCTGGCAAATTAGTGCCAATTTGGGTCGCAAACTTTGTGCTGATGAATTATGGCACTGGCGCTGTAATGTCAGTCCCTGCCCACGATCAACGTGACTATGAATTTGCCAAGGCTTATGGCCTTGAAATGCAAGCTGTCATCAAGCCTGTTGATGGCGATGTGGATATCAGCAAAGAAGCTTACACAGAAAAAGGCATGCTATTTAACTCAGGCGCTACTTTCCCTGAGCTTGATGGCCTTGAATTCCAAGCCGCTTTCGATGCCATTGACGCCCGCTTAACCGCTGAAGGCAAAGGCAAGCGCCAAGTGAATTACCGTCTACGTGACTGGGGCGTTTCTCGTCAACGTTACTGGGGCGCGCCCATTCCTATGGTGACCTTGGCCGATGGCACTGTGATGCCAACCCCTGAAGATCAACTGCCAGTCATACTGCCAGAAGATGTGAAGATGGACGGGATTCAAAGCCCAATCAAAGCTGATAAAGCTTGGGCTGAGACCACGGTTGACGGCAAGCCAGCGTTTCGTGAAACCGATACCTTCGATACCTTTATGGAGTCATCTTGGTATTACGCCCGTTACTGTAGCCCCCATGCTGATGAGATGTTAGATCCCGCCAAGGCTAACTACTGGTTACCGGTAGATCAGTACATTGGCGGCATAGAACATGCTTGTATGCATTTGCTTTACTTCCGTTTTTTCCACAAGTTACTCCGTGATGCGGGACTTGTGAACTCAAACGAGCCAGCCAAACGTCTATTGACTCAAGGCATGGTGCTTGCCGATGCGTATTACTACACCAATGAAAAAGGCGCCCGCGTATGGGTATCACCATTGGAAGCTGACATTGTTGAAAAAGACGATAAAGGCCGCGTAGTCAAAGCGGTAGACAGCCAAGGCAATGAGCTTACCTATACAGGTATGTGCAAAATGTCTAAGTCGAAAAACAACGGCATAGACCCACAAACCATGGTGGAAAAATACGGCGCCGATACCGTGCGTCTATTTATGATGTTCGCATCCCCTCCTGAGCTAACGCTCGAGTGGCAAGAGTCTGGCGTTGAAGGCGCTCACAGATTCATTAAGCGTCTGTGGAAACTTGCCAGTGACCATGTTGCCGCTGGCCCAACTGAAGCATTAGAGCTAAGCAAGTTAAGCTCATCTCAAAAAGCCCTGCGCCGTGAGCTGCATAAGACAATTGCCAAAGTCAGCGATGACATAGGCCGTCGTCAGATGTTCAACACCGCCGTTGCTGCTGTGATGGAGCTGATGAATCATTTATCTAAAGCGCCACAAGACAGCGCCCAAGACCGTGCTTTACTGGCTGAAGCCTTAAGCGCAGTGACGCGTTTGCTATACCCTATCATCCCGCACATGAGCTTTACCCTGTGGAATGAATTGGGTAACGCTAGCAACATCGAAGACAGCCGCTGGCCAGACGTCGATGAAGCGGCGCTAGTTGAAGACAGCAAGCTGATTGTGGTGCAAGTGAACGGTAAAGTTCGCGCTAAAATCACAGTGGCTGCAGATATCACTAAAGAAGCCGTTGAACAACTTGGCTTAGATGATGAACACGTGCAAAAACACCTTGAGGGCTTAACGGTTCGCAAAGTGATTTATGTACCTGGTAAACTGCTTAGCCTAGTCGCTAACTAGTCTGCAGGCCCTTGGTGAGCCAAACTTGCCAAGGGCCTTTTTTATCTCTGACCCTATGTTGAGAAATAAACATTTAGTGATGTTGTTTACTATAGATAATAACCACAGTTATCAATCACAAGGAGGCTAATTTCGTGATCCCTTTGAAATCGACAGGCCTAGCATTAATCGCAGCAGTGTTGCTGATGACCAGCGGCTGCGGCTTTAAATTGCAGCGCAGTTACTCCATTCCAGCATCCCTTGAACAGCTGCACCTTAGCAGTACCGATAAATACAGTGAGTTATCTCGTCTGGTTGCCGACCGCCTGCGGGTAAACCGCATCAGTTTAATTGATGCTGATGAAAAACAACCGACCTTACGCTTGATATCAGACACCTTAGAGCGCAGCACTTTGTCCCTCTACCCCACGGGTAATGTGGCCGAATATGAGCTGATTTATCATGTGCATTTCTCCGTTGCCTTCTACCAACAAGATCCCCAGGAATTTGATGTCGAGATCCGCCGCGACTACCAAGACGATCCTCGCACAGCGTTAGCTAAAAGCCGTGAAATGGAGTTATTAGTCAAAGAGATGCGCATTCAAGCGGCCGACAATATTATTCAAACTCTATCCTCCATCGAGGCGAACTAATACAGTGCGCTTGCTAACCAAAGTCGTTGCCCGCTGATGCGCGTCTATCCTGATAAACTCAGCCAATACTTAACCAAGCTTCCAGCATGTTTTCTGCTGTTTGGTGATGACCCTTGGCTGGTGGATAATGCCAAGAGGCAAATATTAAAAGCCGCTAAAAAACAAGGCTTTGAAGAGCGAGTGCAACTGGCTCAAGAGAACAACTTTAATTGGGATGAACTCCAACAAGAATGGCAATCCATGAGTTTGTTTGCCAGTCGGCGCATTATTGAGCTGCAACTGCCCAATGCCAAGCCCGGCACCGACGGCTCTGCCGCGCTGCAAAGCCTGATGCAATCCCCCAATCCTGATGTGCTGTTAATTCTTCACGGCCCTAAGCTTGCGAGCGAGCAGACCAATAATAAATGGTTTAAAAGTTTAGATGCCCACGGGGTTTATGTGCCTTGCATTACCCCTGAGGGCAAGCAGTTTTCTCGCTGGCTCGATGAGCGCATCAACTTGTATAAATTGCAGTTAGATCATGATGCTAAAGCCATGCTATTTAATTTGTTCGAAGGCAATTTATTGGCCGCAGAGCAAGCCTTGCAGCTACTGCAATTACTCAGCCCTAACACGCTCATCCACAGCGATAAGCTCAGCGACTACTTTGAAGATCAGTCGCACTTTAGTGTGTTCCAATTGATGGATGCACTGCTTAGCAACCATCAAAAACAAGCCCAGCACATGCTTGCTCAGCTCGCCAGTGAAGACACCGCGCTGCCAATTCTGCTGTGGGCACTGTTTAAAGAACTCACCACCCTGCTGGCGTTAAAACAGGCTCAAACACAGGGTGAGCAACTGAACTCCTTATGGTCAAAGCACCGCATTTGGGATAAACGTAAACCCTTGTATCAACATGCTTTGAGTCACCTGTCTTTGCCGCAAATTGAACACATGTTGGCATTTGCCTCCAAGCTTGAAGTGAACCTCAAGCAACACGGCGATGACAACTGGGTTGGACTGAGCCACTTATGCTTATTATTCGACCCCGCCGCCCACAGCAAACTTGCCCATATTGAATTGGGCTAAGCCATGCGAATCGGTATTTTAGGTGGCACGTTCGATCCTATCCATTACGGCCATATTCGCCCCGCACTGGAAGTTAAAGCCGCCCTTAAGCTGGACAGCATTTGGCTGATGCCCAATCACATTCCGCCCCATAAAGCCGGCCCTAAAACCGGCACAGCCCACAGGCAGGCTATGGTGGAGTTGGTGTGTAACTCCCACAATGAATTTGAGCTTTGCGACATTGAAATAAACCGCGACACGCCATCCTTCACCGTCACGAGCTTACAGCAGCTGACGCAAGCTTATCCTCAGCATGAGTTCTACTTCATCATGGGCATGGATTCATTTAGTCAGCTGGACCGCTGGCATCAATGGCAAACCCTGTTTGAACTGTGCCATATCGTCGTCTGTCAGCGCCCTGGTTGGCCGCTCGCGCACAGCTCAAACATGGCCAAGCTCATGCAAACTAAGGTGCTACAGCGCCAGCAAGCGCAGGTTATTAATGCCAAATCAACACAGACCGCCAAGGTTGGCGATATTTTTCCTGTCAGTATCACAGCCCAAGATATTTCATCCACTGAAATAAGGGCGCAGATAGGCAAACTCGGCTTAGATAATCAAGCATTAAACCAACTGCTACCTGCCAATGTTATCGATTATATCAAGCTGCATGGGCTGTATCGCTAAGCCAGAATGTGAGTGGTTAGTGGTTAGTGGTTAGTGGTAAAATGTTAGCGGTTAATCGTTAGTGGTTAGTGGTAAAATGTTAGCGGTTAATCGTTAGTCGTTAGTCGTTTATGGTTAGTCAGAAAAAAAACCGTTAACCCATGGCGTTCACTTCAGCCTCTGTTAGCTCACGCCACTGTCCTTGGGGCACATCCAAACTGATAGCGCCTATTTTCTCTCGATGCAGCGACACCACTTTATTCCCCACGGCGGCAAACATACGTTTTACTTGATGAAATTTGCCCTGAGTCAGAGTCAATAACACTTGGGTAGGCGCAATAATTTCAAGCTTGGCGGGCAAGGTAAGCTCGCGCTCCCCTTGCAATAAGATCCCCGCTAAAAACGTATCGGCAACCTCTGGCCCTAGGGGTTTAGCAAGCCCAACTCGGTACACTTTGCTGCAATCAGAGTTAGGACTGGTGATAGTAAATGACCAGCGACCATCGTCGGTGGCGAGTAATAGCCCTGTGGTATCCGCATCCAATCGACCAACTAAATGCAGCTCGCTGCTGTTATCTATGTTCAATACATCGAACACCGAGGGATACTTTGTCGACTTACCAGGTTCAGAGATATTAGCGCTTAAGCAGTTGGCAGGTTTATGTAGTAAGAGGTAGCGAAAAGGCCTGGGGACAAGATGCTTACCATCGAGAATAATGTGATTATTTTCATGCACCTGCGCCGCTTCATCAAGTATCGCCACCCCGTTGACCAACACTCTTTCATGATGAATAGCCTGAACCGCCTCTGTTCGAGACAAAGGGGTACTTTTGCAGACAAATTTATCTAAACGCATAACAACAAATATCACTCATAAAAGGCATTAACTGCATTATCCGTTATCAAAAGCAATAAACAAGGCCAGTATATTATTACTATCGCTGTGTAGCAGTAATTTGTAGATAGCGCTGTTGAGATAGCTTTGTTGAGAGATTTACATCGAGACGTAAGGAGGGGGTGGATTGAAGATGACTGCCCAACGCTTTGTTCGGGCAGTGCTGTTAAGCGGCTTTCTTCAGGCTGAGTGAAGGCTTATGATTTGAGGCCTGAATGCTTAAGCGCTTTGACTTACGCCGTGCTGGCCTGCGCGCTGCCAACTTAAATCCATCAACTCTGCACCCGTTAAGCTAAACGCCTGACCAAAGCCTTTCACGTACAAGCCTTTATGAGGCACTAAGCGATATAAATTAAAATCAGCCAGTGCCGCTAAGTTTTCACTCATTTCACCAAAGCGCGCCACCAAGGATGCAACCCCGTGAGTGAAATCTGCAGTGTCTCTATTGATAAGCTGCGCTTTGGCATCAAACGTTAAGCGTTTACGGGCAAATACAGTTTTTGCGCTAGCTTCATCTTCAACCAGCATGACGCTGACATCATCCTTGGCTTTTAAATTCATCCCGTGGCGCGCCATATCGCTGACCAAAATGTAAAAACCTCCTTCATCAACCGCAAAAGGCGCATAACTCACATTAGGCTTACCGTCTGCATCATTGGTGGCAAGCTCTAACGTCAGCTTTTGTTGCTTAAACGCTTCAATTTCTGGCAGTAATTTATCTGCCAATCTTTCATCTTTATTGCTTGTCATAGGATAAACCTTGTACTGAGTTAATCTTAAATGCTGGTGTTTAATGCTTGAGTTAAATGCCGGATTTAGATGCTAATGCTTTCAACACCAACGCCTTAAACTGTTCGACCTGGGAAGCAATCAACACCCGCTGTTTGTCTCGGCCTAAATACACTTTAAAGACCATCTCACCTTCTGCACCGAAGAAATTAATCGAATAGCTTTCTTGGCCTCTAAAAGGTCGGCTGATTAAAGCGATATGGCCGATATTGTCCATCAAAAGATGACCGTGTAAGCCCTCACCTTTAGTGTAGAGATTGTAATAGCCATGGGCATACTTACCTTCTGGGAAGCTACCTTTAAATTCAAAAATACTGCCAGACACCGCAATTATGGTGGTCATATTGCCCCAGCTTGGCAGGCTGGCTAATAGCTCGTCTTTATCGGTCAAGGCTAAAAAGCAGGCCTCTTCGCTGCTCATGGCTTTGACTACGTCAAGCTCACTCACCCCATGCTCTTTGGCCACTTGGGCTGGCATCATTTGTGGCGAATTGATTAAGGTATGCTGCAACTGTGTCAAGGTTAACGCATCTATGCTATCAAGATCCTTTGCCATTAATTCGCTCATATTTATTATCCTAAAAATGCCTCACACAGAATGTGAGGCAGGGTGATTACTCATTTAACTAATACCAGAGTAGGCGCTTAAAACTGGTAGCGGGCGGATAACTTCATATTTCGCCCTTGTTCGAACAAGGTTTGCCACGCTTGCTTATATTGCTCGTCACCGATGTTTTCAATAGCAAAATCAACACGAAGGCCGGCTAAATCACCCATTGATGGCTCCCATGCCACATAGATGTCCCACAATTTGTAGTCATCATATTTAGTCACGCTGTTAGCAAGAGGCACATCCGTTTGGCTGGCGACATAGCTTAAGCGAGTCCCTAACTTGACATCGCCTTCCATAATGCCTTGAGATAAATCTAGGCTCAGCTTGTTGGCCGGAATATACGCAATATATTCATTGGTATCAGCGTCTTTACCTTGAGTTTGACCGTAGTTGATGCTTAAACGCGTCTGGTTATAACGATAGCGGCTGGAAATTTCAAAACCGGTTAATTCAGCTGTACTGACGTTATTCCACGAGGTGGTTTGCTCAAAACCTGGTATACCCATCAATGGATTGCTGACGCTCTGAACAATAAAGTCATCCACATCGTTACGGAACACGCTTAAGGTCAGGTTTAGCTCGTCATCGGCGCCAGTAGCACTAAGCTCACTGAAGCTAAAATCGGCCTTAAGCTCCTTATTTTTCGCTTTTTCCGCTTTCAAATCGGGATTAATAGCGAAGGTATTGCACATGCCGTTTGGCAAGAAGCGCGGAATAGGCGGAATGCAGTAGTGGCTGCCGCTTGAGTACATCTCTTCTATGCTTGGGGCGCGAAATGCTTGATCGTAACGGGCACTCAAATTTAACCAAGGGGTACTCTGCCACACCAATGCCAATGATGGCGACACGGCGCTATCGTCAGTTTCTAACCCTAGGTTATTACTTTGGTTGCTAAAGCTGTCATAACGTAGTGCAGGCTCTACCGATACGGTATCGCTTAGGCTCACTTTACCCATAACAAATGCGCCTAAGGTGCTGACTTCACCATCAATATTGCCCGGACGCTGACCCGTTTGACCTTTATCGTCACGTACAGTTTCAATGGTGTCTTTATAACCATCTACGCCATAGACTAATTCGGTGCGGCCAAGGCCTGCGCCAAAAATTGATTTGTTACTTAGACTTAACCCTAAGGTATTAAATTCTGTGGCATCTATCTGCCCCTTAGTGACCCTGTCTTCATCATAATCTGTCTGGTTAACGTAGATTAACGCCTTAGCATCTAAATAAGCGTTATCACTTGGGTTAAGCTCGTAAGCCAAGCTTAGGTTGTTGTCCGTGGTTTCGCGGCGCACCAATGGCACAGAGCGGCTAACTTCAGCACCTGGGTTACTTGGTACTAACTCATTGCTATTGTTACTTCTTAAAGACAGCTCCAAACGCTGAGCATCATCCAATTGCCAGCCTAACTTACCTAACGCGCTGTGACCTTGTGATGAGCTGTTATTTAAGCTCTCATCCTTGCCAATTTTGATATTATTGCTGTCAAGGTAGCTGCCAAAGACAAGCCAATCAATGCTGTCCTGCACCCCATAAATACTGCCGCTGGTTTTAGTGCGCGAGCCATTGGTTTCATAGCTTTGCTTTAGATAGCCACCAAAATGCTCGCCGTCTTCAAGAAAATCTTGTGCCGACTTAGTGTATTGCGCCACCACACCGCCAATCGCACCACTGCCCCACAAGCTGCTTGAAGGCCCTTTTAGCACTTCAATGGATTTGAGCATTTCAGGCTCAATAAAGTAAGTGCCTCTGTGACCTGAGCCCGCATTTTGGCGCGCATCATCCACAGTCTGTAGCACGCGGTTACCGCTTAAGCCACGAATTTCAACCCCTTGAGCCGATGGACGTGGACCATTAGTGACTGTGATATTGGCCTCATGCTTTAGCGCCTCGGCAACCGATGCTGGTTGCGACTCTTCAAGCTGGGCTGCAGATATTTTAACAATGGCACGGCTCGACTTCGCTAGGCTCTCATCGATACGAGTGGCATTGACCAGCACTTCTTCTAGCTCAGTGACAGCTTGGTTAGCGGCGGCATAAGCGCCAACACTAGTAGCGTTGAAGATAGCAAAGGTCACGGCTATCACTAATGGTTTCTTGTTCATGATTTTCCCTTAAGATGCATTAATACCCAGCTTGGCTAACAATAGGCATTGGCGATAAATGCCTGTTAACGCGTATTTTGGCGGTACTCTATCTGAGAAAAACAAATAGATCAAATGAAAATCATTATCATTTGCGATCTTGTTTAGATTAATGTAATTTAGTCACTGCTGAGATCAAATGTGGATCTTAAGACAGGCTGAATTGCGACCGATAGAGGATAAATCTGTGACCCCTAAACGCTACATGCTGACTGCTGGCATCATTATTTCAGTGCAAATGGGTTTGCTTGCTGGTGTTTATGCCTATTCAGGCTCCCAAGCAAGCGATGCACAGCCAAGTAGCGCCAATCACAATAACCGTTCTGCACCCACTAAAAATAATGTCAGCCTAGCCTTAAGCTTTACATCTCAAGCCACTAATCAAGCCATTAGGCCTGAAATCACAGCCGATAACAGCATCAAGGCTGCGCACGATACCGTCACGACACCTGCGCTGGTAAGCAAACCTAAACCAATAAACAAGCCTAAGCCTGTCGCTAAAGCAGAGCCAATAGCTAAAGTTAAGCCAGAAGTAAAACCAGAGCCTCAATCTGAG
Source organism: Shewanella sp. SR44-3 (assembly GCF_014163735.1). GTDB lineage: Bacteria > Pseudomonadota > Gammaproteobacteria > Enterobacterales > Shewanellaceae > Shewanella. Next base: position 21,159 of record NZ_JACJDV010000013.1, on the reverse strand, counting down.
CCAAGCCAGACTGCCACCACAAACGTCACTGCCAGTAAAACCCACACATCAACACAGATGATCGCTCAAACAGCAGCTAATAGCAGTGCCCAACCACAGGCATTAGAAGCCGTAGAGCAAGTATCTGCGCCGGTAAATCATGCGGCAATGCAAAGTCAATTAAGCCTTGGAAAACCAAAATTTTCTGCGCCGCCAACTAAACCTAACTACCCGCGCCTTGCACGCAAACGCGGCTTGCAAGGCACTGCATTGGTGGAGGTGTTATTCGATAATCTAGGTAAGCAGCTCGAGTTGAGCTTAGTCGATAGCTCAGGGGCGGCCATCTTAGATAAAGCCGCATTAGATGCGGTAAAACTGTGGCAATTCTCACCTCCTAGCCCTCAAAGCGCCCTCGCCTATCGGGTGCAAGTGCCTGTGACTTTTGCGCTGAATTAATTTAATTAACCTTTTGGACACCCTAAGATGTCGCTACATTTACTCCCTCAGCTTGAACAAGACTTAGGTCTGCTCACCTGGCCACTGCTAGTGTGCGCCTTTATTAGCTTACTCATCTGCCTAGAACGCCTAGCGTTAGTGCTTAGCGAAAGCCTAAGCAAAAACCTTAAGCAGCATAAGCGTCGTAAGCATTGCCTCAATGAACTCGATATCTTATTAACTTCCCCTCGAGCGGCGGCAAGCGAGCCACAAATATTGGCATTGATAGCCTTACTTGAGAGTCAAAAAACCATGCTGGCTTCGGGCTGCTTAGCCTTATTACAGCAAGCTCAGCAAACCAAAAGTCTACGTGAAGAAGTGCTCGGCCTGTGGTTAATGCAAAAACATCAACAGCTCCACGCTGGACTTAAATTGCTGCAAACATTAGGGGTTATTACTCCGCTGTTAGGCTTGCTGGGCACTGTGCTTGGCCTTATCGCCATGTTCACTGAGCTAGGTCAATCCCAAGGGCCGGTAACCCCTGCGCAGTTAAGCCAAGGCTTAGGACTTGCCATGAATACCACAGCCGCAGGACTATTAATTGCCGTGCCCAGTATCAGCGCCGCCCACCTGTTTGGCTTTTATGCCGACCATCACTTAAGCCATATTAGTCAGGTACTCAACCGTTTAAACCTCTGGCTTGAAGGGGTGAATATACAAGCCTTAGCACCGCTAACCCTAGCGCCGGAAAAGAATTCGCAAAGTGACCTCGACACCACTGCTAAGGCGAGCATGTCATCATGATAGGGCACCCTCACAAAAAGCTCGGCACAAGCCAAGCCCAAGGGCTTGATCTCACAGCCCTTATCGACATTATTTTTATCGTGTTGGTGTTTTTATTACTCACGGCCAACAGTCGTTTGATGACCTTGCCCATTGACGTGCCCAAGGCTCAAAGCGATGAGGTTGCGCCACTGGCTGCACACACAAATCTGACCATAACTCTATTGCCTAAAGCGCCTCACTGGAGTTTAGAGGGGCAAGCGTTTGACAGCTGGGATGAGTTTGAAACCGAGTTCATCAAGCAAATTAAGCTCACCCCAGACGCCAAAGTGATTGTCGCCGCAGATAAAAATGCCCCCGTGCAGCCTTTGATGACACTACTTGAATTATTACAACGCCTTAATATCGAAAACACCCAAATTTTAATGGAATCTTAATATGACATCTCAAACTATTTTTTGCAGAAAATTAACCTTTTCGGATAAAGCTTTCGCGATAAGAGCATTAATCATAACTATGGGCGCGACAATCATATTTAGCGCCAGTTATGCTTTAGCCAATGTGACATCAGCTTCCGCTGAACAAGCGGTTAATCTCCCAGAAACCCAGCAACCCCGTCTTGTTAGCGCAGGCGCTGGCGTCACTGAACTCATACTCGCACTAGCCGCCGCGCCGCAATTAGTCGGAATAGATTCCACCAGCCAAATACCAGAAAAACTTGCCCCTGCTATGACTCAAGTGCAGCGACTGGGCTACCACAGAATGTTGTCGGCCGAAGGCATTATTGCCCTTAACCCTAGCCATGTGATTGGCTCTGAGGTCATGGGTCCAGAGAGCAGTTTAAATTTACTGACTCAAGCCAACATTCACGTCATCAAGCTCAATAGCGCCACCACTGAGCAGCAATTAATGGACAACATTGACAGCTTAAGTGAGATTGTTGGCAAGCCAAGCTCGGCCCTTGAGCTTAAGCGCACACTCAAGCAGCAGCTGGCTCAAATCGCCGATAAACGTAGCCAACTGACGAGTAAGCCTAAGGTATTGTTTTTATTACTTCAAGAAGGAAGGCCCGCCAGAGTGGGCGGTAAAGATACCGCAGCAGATCTTATTATCAATCTAGCAGGCGGCGCCAATGCCGCAGACTTTGACAGCTATAAAAGCGTCTCAGGTGAAGGCATATTAGCCCTTAACCCTGAGGTAATTTTATTGTCTCATCGCAGTGAGCAAAGCATGCAGGCAACAGCAGCACTGTTTGATGAGGTCACTAAACAAATTCCTTTAGTTGCGCACACTAAAGCCGGCCAGCAGCAGGCTTTTATTAACTTGAAACCTGAAGCCTTGATTGGCGGCTTGGGCTTATCCGCCATTGATGCCGCTGACACCTTAGCTAATACGTTAGTGCAGCAGTTTTTAGTGACTCAAGAGATAAAATAGCCCGATGCACACATCCCCCATGATGCGCTGGCTATGGCCAAGCTTGCTGATGCTAGTCACCTTAGCCAGCATACTGTCCATCAGTATAGGGCCGTTCACCATCGGCCTTGGCAACACCTTAAGCGCGGTAATTAATTGGCTAACGCAGACAGAGCTGCAAACCATCGCGGCCCACGAGCAACTGATCATCAATAACGTCAGATTGCCGCGCACCTTGCTGGCATTGTGCGTGGGCGGCATTTTGGCCCAGTGCGGCGCGGTGATGCAGGGGTTATTTCGCAATCCCTTGGCAGATCCAGGGATCATCGGCGTCTCTTCTGGCGCCGCCTTAGGGGCGGCTTTGTGTATCGTGTTGCTGCCACATTTAGCCGGATTTTGGGTGCCTATCTGCGCTTTTGCAGGCGGCATGGTCACTACCTTAGCGGTTTATCGCCTCGCCAGTAGCCCTAATGGCACCTCAGTGGTGTTATTACTGCTGTCCGGCGTTGCTATCGCAGCCCTTGCAGGGGCTGGCATTGGCGTACTGACCTATGTAGCCAACGATATGGCATTAAGGGATCTAACCCTTTGGCAGATGGGCGCGATTGCCGGTGCTCAATGGCACTATGTGCTGCTGTGCGCCATCACATTAGGCTTTATTAGCTGGCAATTTAATCGTGATGGCAAAGCCCTTAACGCGCTATTACTGGGGGAGGCCGAAGCCAGATACTTAGGCATAGAAGTGGATAAACTTAAAATTCGCTTAATTACCCTTTGCGCCCTTGGGGTTGGCGTCAGTGTGGCGGCGACCGGCATTATTGGTTTTATCGGCTTAGTCGTGCCCCATCTCGTGCGGATGCTGATAGGCCCAGATCACACCCGCTTGTTGCCCATTAGCGCGGTACTCGGGGCGGCATTGTTGGTATTAGCAGATATCGGTGCACGGGCCATCAGCCCACCCGCTGAGGTCCCCGTGGGTTTAGTGACGGCGTTAATTGGCGCGCCATTTTTTATCTTCTTGTTGTTACAACAGAAAAATAAGCTGTAGGTTATCAATGCTGAACATTAACCAGGTTAACGTCAATTTAGGCCGTAAACCTTTACTTAACAACATCTCCTTGGACATTAGCTCAGGGGAAGTCACCGCATTACTTGGCCCTAACGGCGCAGGAAAATCCAGCCTGCTAAAAGCCCTATGCCAAAGCCTTAAGACTGAGTCAGGCGAGATAAGCTTTTATCAGCAGCCCCTAGGCCAATGGCCCAAAGCCGAGCTAGCAAGATGCCTAGCGGTATTGCCACAATCATCCAGCTTAAGCTTTGGTTTTACGGTTGAAGAAGTGGTGGCGCTGGGTTTATATCCGCTGACCATAAGCCAGCAAGCCGGTAAGGCGTTAGTTGCATCACAGTTGGCACGGTTAGACTTAAGCCCGCTTGCAAACCAAGCTTATCCAAGCCTTTCTGGAGGCGAAAAACAGCGGGTCCATTTGGCGCGCGTGCTCACCCAATTGGCCCAAGCACCGCGAGCACCACTGCTATTGTTGGACGAACCCACTTCGGCGCTGGATTTAGCCCAGCAGCATAAGGTGCTAACGCTCGCTCGGGAACTCGCTCACAGCCAAGGTTATGGGGTTATTGTGGTGTTGCACGACCTTAATCAAGCCGCCCGTTACGCCGATAACATAGTGGTCATAAATAATGGCGAAATCGTTAAACAAGGCAGCCCGCAACAGGTACTGACCCAAGATACCCTACGCCAAGTGTGGCACTACGACGCCCAATTTATCCAAAATCAAGACAGCGCCATGCCATTGATTGTTTAGTGAACACAGCACAAATAAAGGCCTAAGCTGTGCCTTTGTTGCTACCAATGCTTTGGCTAGCAACACAATTTGATATCAAGTGCTAGCAAGCATGGCTGACTCACCACAGGGGTGAGTCAGCATTGGCATTTATAACCCTTGGCTATATTGGGCGTTAGTGGAGATAGTTATCATCTCAGTTAACACTTGTTGAGCGTCACGCTCACCTTTTATTGCCCGCTCAAAGTGTTGCACCAATAAGGTTTTGTCTTGCTCAGCTTTTGAACCTGAGCCGATGTTGGTTAAATCAATAAAGAACTCATCGAACAAATCACTTAACTCATCCACGATATCGAAGTTTAAAAACTGCTCGTGGTTGTAAATACTTGGGTAGCCACCTTTTTGTTTATCCACCGCAAATGAAATGCCTTTTACGTTGGTAATAGTGGTGGCTTTTTCACACTTCAACATACAGCCATCTTCAATACTGGGCTTATTACAACCCACTGTTTGTTGGAAGAAGCACTGACGGCTGGTCATCATCAATATCGGATGGTAAATGCTGTATAAGAGTTTGAAATTATCGGGACGGGCGATATTCTTTATCTGTGAGCGATTAATTTCATTAGAAATAAACGCGCCGGCGCAATTTAGCTGCTCTTTTAGGGTTAATAAGGCATAAGAATTGGTGGTATTTAAGAATGGCCCAGCAATCCAGCTAATATCCATTTCATAGGCTTTATAGGCAACACCGGTATTATTAGTCACTATACGCTGCGGGCGAACCTGCTCTAATAAGCGCACAGCCTCAAGGTAGTCCTTACCGATTAACACCGCCGGGAACCAAGGAATGAGACGTGGATTGCGTAACAAGATATCTATGTACTTGTTGCAGTTTTTCTTAAAACTTTCAGGTAATTTAAAGTACACATCGGCATCAGTTAACTCACACAGGTGCAAATCTTTTTCATCGGCGATAAGCAGTGACATGCTAGGTTTAGCCGCGACTTTTGGCTGTTTAGCTAAAGGCGGAACCTCAACGGCAGCCACAAGGGCAACTGAGTTATTCAATACACATATCGCGTCATCTTTAAGTGCCGTCAATTCCTTAAACGGAATGCTCAAACCCGCGTCAATGTCACTGCAATCAAATGTTTCCACTCGATAACCATTACTGGCAAAGTTTTTAAAGCGTTTTTCTAATGCCGATTGATCTATGGTTGATTGACTGGCAAGCCTAAGCATTGACTGACTCTGCAGGGTATAGACCTTACTGCTATCCGCAATGGTCATGGTGAGTGTCAGCGGTTTTCCTAACTTACCGGAAAATGTCATCACCAGAGCTTGTTTGGCAATGCTGAGATACTTAATTTTTTCAGCAAGTTCCTCACCAATCTTGTTCTTCTTCTGGTAGAGTTCTTGAGTCACATCATGGATTTGCACCACTGAGATGGCATTATTTTTTTCAATCGCATGCTGGACACTGTAATCACGAGGATTATCAATAAACATGTCTTTTGTGAGTTTATTGTGTAAAAACGAGTTGGTGAAATCACGATTGAATACCCTATGTAAGTTGGAATCATCGTCAAGCAACTTACCTGTACTCACAAATTTATCTATCTGTTTGCGCCAGCTATCGACCACGGTATACACATAGTGAGCGCCTTTGATTCGCCCTTCAATTTTAAGGGAATCAACTTTAGCATCAACCAGTTGAGGTAAATCGAAATACGCTGAATTGTCTTTTAGATTTAATGGGAAGCGATTACCAGCTTGAGTGATCTCATATTCATCACGACACGCTTGGCTACAACGGCCGCGATTACCAGAATTACCTACGCTCACTGAACTTGAATAGCATTGACCCGAAAATGCGATACACAAAGACCCATGAACAAAAACTTCAGTCAACACCTCGTGCTGGTGCGCCAATGCGGTAAGGGATTTAATCTCACCCAAATTTAGCTCGCGGGACAAATTGACTCGGGTCGCCCCCACTTTTGCCAGAAACAGTATTTGGCCTTCATTGTGGGTCGTAAGCTGAGTGGAAGCATGGATATCTAAGCTAGGGAAGTACTTTTTAACCAGATTAAACAGCCCAAGATCTTGGACTATGATGCCATCGATGCCTGAGTTAACGAGTTTATTCAGTAGCTTAATTAAGCCCACTATTTCCTGCTCTAGAATAACCACGTTTAGGGTTAAAAATACCTCACAGCCGTACTTATGGGCCAAACCGATAATGCCTATCAAGTCATCATAAGAAAGATTGGTCGCGCGGTTACGGGCGTTAAAGGTATCTAAACCACAATAAACGGCGTTGGCACCCGCGATAATAGCGGCTTTAATGGCTTCAACATCGCCGCCCGGGGCTAATAACTCAATCTTTCTGCTCATAAAATTTACTTATCCATCTAATTCTTACTGCATTTGGGGCAGTGAGTTGTTAGGCGGAGTCTAACGGGAACAGTGCACGAATGCTATGTATAACCTGAGTTGCTAATATCAGCCTCAGTGATAACCCATTTAGGGACATCTATTTTGCTTAACACCTTGCTCAGTCACAACCCTGACTAATGCATGCTCTGAAGCAATTCGCCGCCTTAACTAAAATCGATAACAATTGAACTGTAAATTCAGAATTTTTTTGGCGATATCATAATGGCGACGGATGTAAATCAGTCAAAGGTGGAACCCAAGCCTTACTTTCTAACTCTTTATTAAATAAAAGGAATAGTTCAGCTGTTGCAGCGGGCTGTTCTATCATAGGAAGGTGCCCTACATTTTCCATAATATCAACTTTTGACCTAGGTATAACTTCAGCTAAACGCTTAGCACCATCAGGATGAAGCACTCTGTCCTTATCGCCCCAAGTCATTAATACTGGCACTGGCAATCTCGCCAATGTTTTGTCTAACGGAGCTGTAAAATTAATTTTTTCATCAGCAAGGTGATGAATGTCTTGAAAAATCTTTGAGTGAAGTGAAAAATCTTTTGCCGCCTGCTTAGCAAGTTCAGTGATAAAAAAATTTGGCATAAATGGAGCTTGATAAAACACATACGAAATTAGCTCATCATACTCAGCCTTAGTTTTAGCCAGAATAACCGGACGCTGTTGTTGAACTATCATTTCAAACATTTCACTATTAGGAGCAGAAGCCACCCCCAAAGTATTGATTAACCATAAACTTATAATCTTATCTGAGAAAGCCGCGGCATAATTTCCTGCAACATAGCCGCCCATAGAGTTCCCTCCTAGATGAAACTGAGTCAAATTCAATGCGTTTACAAACTCATTAACTCGGCTAACTTGTGCTGCAACATCATGATCTAGATTGATGTTTTTAACACTGTCACCAAAGCCTGGAAGGTCAACAGCAATAATGTGAAAATCAGAGCTTAAATGCATTGCTAAGCGGTTCCAGTTATCTTTATTAGCCCCAAAGCCATGTAATAGTACTAAGGTGTCTCCTGTCCCCCCCTCTAAGTAGGCGATTTCCCCATCACTAATGTGCACTGTCTTAAGCGTTAATCCCGCTAAATACCGCTCTGTGGATACTCCTAACTGGAATAATTGCCCTGAGGGAATGACCCAAAATGCGAATACCATAACAACAAACAAAATAGCGCTTATTTTTTTAATCATCCATTCCCCAAAAAAATGCTACGACTTTAATTAACCTCAGCCCTGTGTAGGTTTATTCATTTTTAGCGGCCATTAAACTCAAGCTTGGCTTGCATCAGCAAGTGGTCATACTGTTTTTTATTAATGTTATTCTCAGCTAATTGGCGCGCTGCATGTTTAAGCTTTGATAGATAGTCATACTCTATTGCAGCTAGGATATAACCGTATTGTTGCTCTGATATAAGCCCCCGAGTAAAGTGTTCTTGGCCACTGATTTTATTCCACGTCTCTCCCTTAGATGCCAAAGGTAATGTGTAATCATTGGCCAGAATCGACTCATCAGACACAGCATAACCTTTGGCGATATGTTCTTGAGCACACAGATTGAGAATATAATTAACTGAATCTTGCGCACCATGCCAATGCCAGTCAAAATTTGCTGAGCAATCACCAACCACTTTGCCATCAGCATCCATGATGTCTAAATGCCCTTGAGCACAACCAGCAAGAAAACTCATGAATAGCACTGTAAACCACTGTTTCAATAAAGACTCCAGATTCAATAAAAGAAGGATGAGTTTGAGTTAACTATAAACAAGGGAGCAAGATCCATAGGCTCAGAGCGCTTGGCTACACTCACCAAAGAGATGAGCAAACCAAAGATGAGTAATATCGCACTGACTTTCATAGGGTCGCTCCGCACCAAGTGGCTAAAAAGAGATTCGTTAATCTTGTAGAAGGACAAACTTAACCACTTTACCGTACAGACAATAAAGCCTTGAGTTTATTGTGCACTCGAGTGCTTAGTCTCATCATGGTATTGCCACAGGACGTTAATTATCTTCCACTCATTCTGATCATTTTTATATAAGTGCAAATAATCAATCCAGTCTTCGACAGTTAGCTTTACCGATGCGACTCTATTATCAATATCGAGTATGTCGAATCAATATCGAGTATGTCGATATCCACTTTGGGTGATAAAGGAAATTTATCACCTGCTTTGTAGCCGTGTCAGCGCTAACCATATTAGAAAACATAACGGCGAAGCTTAAGAAAACAATCCGGTACATGGCATATCCCTTTGTCAGTAAATAGCGCTGACCCGTTAGACCTCAGGCAATCCATCTTAATAAGATGGTTGATTAACTCAATCGTATATTCGCTATCTCTATGATGTAAAGCGGTTTATTTATTATAATTGTAATAAACATCCTCTCTAGATACAGCTTTTAGCCCTTTAATGTTGGACATTGAGCTGATGAATAAATATCTATTATCTCAGGATGAGCTAAATGCACTTGTACTAACTTGAAATTGCTTTACTGTGTTGACTACCTGTTTTGTCATTTATATATTCATTGGATATCTGACTGAGCCTTGCTGCTTAATTCGGATAAATAATGACAACACCTTTGAATGAAACATCAACGCCTCCCTTGGCTTCCCCACTTAGAGTTCGTTACCAAACAATTGAGATTGGTGATACGGATCTTCACTTATGTACTCTGCGTGACAACCAGCAATTTAGCGATCCTTTAGGGCTAGCACTAAGCTTGGGGATTTCCTCCGCCACTTGGCCAATTTTCGGTATTGTCTGGCCCTCAAGCCTAGTCCTTGCCAATCACTTGGCCCATTATCACACTGCAGGCCTACGCATTTTAGAGATAGGTTGCGGCATTGGCCTATCTAGCTTAATGCTCAACCAAAGACACGATGATATTACAGCCACAGATTATCACCCTGAAGTGGAAGCCTTCCTTGCGCGCAATACCTTACTTAATAATGACAAGAGCATAGCCTTTGAACGAGTCGATTGGGCCAATGATCAAAGCAAGCTTGGACATTTTGACTTAATTATTGGCAGTGACTTATTGTACGAAGATGAGCATATAAAACTATTAGCCTATTTTATTCAACAACATGCTAATCGAAAGTGTGAAGTCATCATTGTCGATCCTGGGCGTGGACGTAAGAGTAAACTCAGCACACTTATGGTGGAATACGGCTTCACTAGCCTACACACTAAACCCCTCAACACTGACTACTTAGAGCAAGAGTTTAAAGGGCACATTCTAACATTTTCTCGCCAAAAATAGTCTACAGGAGCAATTCAGCCGCTAACGACTACATCCTAGCCAACACTTAACTCACCTCCACTCGGGTTAAGAGATGAATACAAAGTGTTGAGAGATCCTAAATTCAATATCTGACATGCAAACTTGAGCTTTGTGCTGTTCCTTAGTAAGAATACGCCTCAATAGCGAGCCTATTACAAGTCTTCTTGTGTAAAGCAATAACACAGTAAGTGGTGCAAAGATCTGTTTGATATGCATTTATTATCCCGAGATAAGGTTAACTAGCATCTGAGTAACACAACTGTAATCCAAAGGTGTTATCTTAAGCCCAAAAGTACTCAATTCCCCCGCTTAAGATAGCCTTTTTGTCTGATTGCCAGACAATTAACATACCATTAACATCGGTATGTACATTTATTCGGCTATGCGCAGCTTAACGTCCTGAGAGTTTTATCTGTGCAATCACTTCTTTTGTGCCTCCGTGCCCAAGGTCGCTTACCGCCAAATAATACCCGTCACTCTCAAATCATTTGCCCAGCCAGTTATCTTATATGGCGTGATAAGGCATTCACACAATAAAAAGGATTAGAAGCATGATGCTAAATAAGAAACGCTCCTTGCTCTGCATTGCCATGTCAGCAGCATTAAGTACATCGGCATTTGCCGCCGATGTGGTCGATGTCGGTAGCCTAAAAAGCAGCTCTGCAAGTAATGACTTGGTCTCTGGGCTCAGTTTAGATGCGGCTAGTCAGCTTAAAGTCGAGAAACAGCTCGACCTAGGTAAAGGCCTTAAAAAGCAGCGTTTACAACAGTATTTTCACGGTGTCCCTGTTTTTGGTTTCACTGTTGCCGCGTCGCAATCTAGCATGGGCTTTTACAGCGACATGTCTGGCCGTGTATTAAAAAACATCGAAAAGTCAGCCGATTTTGCTAAGCCTAGCTTAACAGCAAATAAAGCCTTAGCCATTGCCATTCGTGGTAAATCAGATAAGTCAGTGGCCAGTGTTAAGACTGAAAATCCGCAAGCAAAACTGTGGGTTTATCTTGATGACGCCGCTAGGACTCGCCTTGTGTATATGACCTCATTTGTGGTTTATGGCGATACTCCAAGCCGCCCTTTTACCATCATTGATGCCCATACAGGCGAAATCATTAAACGCTGGGAAGGCATCAACCACGCCACTGTAGGCACAGGACCTGGCGGTAACATTAAGACAGGTCAGTATGAATACGGCGTCGACTTTCCTAACCTTGATGTAGAAGTCAGCGCTGATAACTGCACCATGAGCACCCCGAACGTAAAAACAGTTAACCTAAACGGGGCAACATCAGGCTCTAATGCTTTCTCTTACGTTTGTCCGCGTAACACAGTCAAAGAAATCAACGGTGCTTATGCACCTTTAAACGATGCACACTACTTCGGTAACGTGATTTACAACATGTATAGCCAGTGGTACAACACAGCGCCGCTGACCTTCCAGTTAACCATGCGGGTTCACTACGGCAGTAGCTACGAGAACGCCTTTTGGGATGGCAGCGCCATGACCTTCGGTGATGGTGCCACACGATTCCATCCCTTGGTGAGCTTAGATGTATCGGCCCACGAAGTCAGCCATGGTTTCACAGAGCAAAACTCAAACTTAGTGTACGCTAATCAGTCTGGCGGCATGAACGAAGCCTTCTCTGATATGGCCGGTGAAGCTGCTGAATTTTACATGCGCGGATCAAACGATTGGCTAGTTGGTGCTGATATTTTTAAAGCCAGTGGCGCACTGCGTTATATGGCAGATCCTACCTTAGATGGCAATTCAATTGGTCATATTGACGATTACTATGATGGTATCGACGTGCACCACAGCTCTGGTGTATTTAACAAGGCTTTCTATACCTTAGCCAACATGCCAGGTTGGAATACCCGCAGCGCATTTCAAACATTTGTGGTGGCAAACCAATTATATTGGACTGCTGACAGCTTATTTTGGCAAGGTGCCTGCGGCGTTAAATCTGCGGCAACAGATCTTGGCTTAAGTGCTGATGATGTGGTTTCAGCATTTGCCGTTGTGGGTATTGTCCCCTGTGAAACTCCGCCACCACCACCGCCACCTGCAGCATCTGAGCTCACAAACGGCGTTGCTGTTACTGGCTTAACAGGCAATGCCAGTAGTAAGCAATACTTCACCTTAGAGGTTGCTAGTGGCGCCACAGACTTAAGCTTTACTATGTCTGGTGGCACAGGTGATGCTGACATGTATGTTAAATACGGCCAAGCACCTAGTTCAAGCAGTTACGACTGTCGTCCTTATAAAAGTGGTAATGCTGAAAGTTGCCCCATAAACCCAGCCCAAACGGGGACTTATTGGGTGATGGTCAACGGTTATAGCAACTACTCAGGTGTCAGCTTAGTGGGCGCCTATACGGGTGATGATGCGCCAAACCAAAACCCTGTTGCCATGTTTGATGCAAACTTCAGTAATGGCAATGCCAGTTTCACTAGCACAAGTACTGATAGCGATGGCTCATTAGTATCATGGAGCTGGGATTTTGGTGATGGTCAAACTGCCACTGGCGCAAATGTCACCCACCAGTATGCACAATCAGGTTCATACACAGTATCCCTGACTGTCACTGATAACGATGGCGCAACTGATACTATCGCTGTGGAGTATGCCGTTGAAGTACCTGAAGTGGCACTCGACATGGTAGTAAATGGTGCTAGTAAGTCACGCCGTGGTAGCGTACGAGTCTCGCTTTCTTGGAGTGGTAGCAATGCCGACCAGTATACTGTATTCCGCGATGGCGTTGCTGTGGGTACCTCAAACCGTGCATCTTTCGTTGACCGTTTCCGCGACTCAGCTGGCACAAGTTTCAGCTATAAAGTCTGTGAAACCAACGGTGCTTGTTCAAACGAAGCCAACGTTAATTTTTAAGGCAATGTGAAGGTGTTTGTGGCGCTAACTGTTTATGTTCGCCTCACTAAAATCACTAAATTTGACCAGCGTGTAAAATAGAAAACATTAAAATGCCACTCATGTGTTGAGTGGCATTTTTTATGCGTTTTTATAGCTTATCCCTTACTCAAGTTCACTCGCCTTTAGCAAGGGCACGTTGAATGTCTTGCCCCATGGCCAGCAGCTTAGGTTCTGTTTCTTGCGCCTGCGTAAAGTCCGTTTTTGATTGCCAGCCAAAACCTTGCATGGCAATCAGCGCTTGGGCGACGGGACCGCCTAAGGTGTTGCCTGGCCCCAGTACCAGCACTTTATCTGGGGCAAACTCCTTAACCCCGACGGCAATGGCTTTGGTGAAATCATAGGGCGCTAATACCTGATGCCCTAAGGTGTAATCATGCAGCTTATTGGTGTCTGTGCTGTATTGAGTCCAGATGCGGCCTTCGCCGTCTATCATAGGAATAGTGGGCTTGTGGAACAACTCAGCGGCCAAGGCTGCCTTACCGCGCTCGCTTACCTGCCCTAACAAGGGTGAGTGAAACGCCCCATGGTTATAGAGCCGCATCGGGTATCTATCATCAATAGCAGGCAGCAAGCTCTCGGCGCGCTTAAGCCCGGCTTCATTGCCCGCCAACACCCGATAACCGCCTAAGTAAATTGAGGTAAAAAGCGCGCAGCCTTCTTGGTTATTGACCTCTGCGATGACCGTATCTAACAGCTGGGTTTTAGTGCAATCTACACGCCACTGTTCATCCATTTCAGGATAAATCAGCTGACCACCAATCAAGCCATCTGCCATCATAGAACCCATGGTATTAATGACATTAATGGCGCCATCCTCACCCAAGGCGCCAGCAAGCGCCAAGGCAATATACCAGCCCATGGAGTTGCCTGTGACCGCCACTATCTCGTATTGCTCACGGTCGATATCCATGAAATCACACATGGAGCAGGCATAGATTAAGGCTGAAGCGTTTTCCCCTGGGGTGTGCAGCTTAAATGAGTACTTAGCTTCCCCATCAAGGCTGGCAATACTCGGCTGCTTATATTGACGCCTATATGCATCTATATTCTTGATAAAATCTTTTTTATCAGCATGGTATCGATTGAGATAGCCTAATTCATCCTTGTTGTAGCAGCCGCGCCCTGGGGCGACGACCAGTATTCTTTGCTTAACTCTGGCTTGGGTGTTTGGGCTCTCGACTAGGCTTAGGCTCATGATTGTGTCTCCCGAGTTACAGCGCTGTGCTCAGCTCTTGCAGCCTGTGCAGTTAACTCGCCTGTCACTAAGGCAAGCGCCGCTTCGACTATGGTGTCTCGCACTGGTAAAGGTAAGGTGGCGGCATCCGCCAGCGGAATAAAGCAGTCCTCAGCGGTAATACGCGCCATCGGTGGGCATAAGTCACCTAACTGCTCGTGCAAGCTAGTGATAATGGCTTCGCTCACTGAGCCACTGCGGCGGCACTCATCCACGATTAAAATATGGCGGCAATCTTTAGCTTTTTCGGCAATGCCCGCCTCGTTTAACGGTGCTAAATAACGTAAATCAATCACAGTAACGCCAATGCCTTGCTCTGATAAGATTTTCTCAGCTTGGCGACTTAAGTAATAACCATTGCCATAACTGATAATGCACAGGTCTTTGCCGTTGCCGAATTGACCCAGCTCGCCATAGGCAAGCCTTGGGGCCTTGGCTTGAGGCAAGTATTGCCCGGCCCACAGATTATCGCCGCTTTGGTGTAAATCACGAGTCATGTACAAGGCGATGGGCTCTAGGAATATCACCACTCTTTGCTCTTCTTGGGCAAGGCGCACACATTCTCGCAGCATGGCCATGGCATCTTCACCGTTTGAGGGACACGCTAAAATCAGCCCAGGTATGTCCCTAAATAAGGTGAAAGAGTTGTCATTATGAAAATGACCACCAAAGCCTTTTTGATAACCTAGGCCGGCAATACGGATAACCATAGGGTTAGTAAACTGACCATTAGAGAAGAAAGATAAAGTCGCCGCCTCGCCGCGAATTTGATCTTCGGCGTTATGCACATAGGCGAGGAACTGAATTTCAGGAATGGGCAGAATACCGTTGTGGGCCATGCCTATGGCTAAGCCTAAAATAGAGGTTTCATCCAGCAAGGTGTTGATCACCCGATTTGGCCCAAAGCGCTCCACTAAGCGCGAGGTCACGTGATAAACCCCGCCCTTCTTGCCCACATCTTCACCACACACCACGATATTGTCGTGCCGCCCCATGAGCTCGGTTAAAGTGAGGTTGATAAGCTTGCCCATGTGCACGGGTTTATCTAAGGACAACTTGTCGGCGCACATCAACTTATTGAAAGCAGCTTCGCTGAGCATGGGCGCTTGGGATGGACAATTTTTTAAATTCGACTTAGACGAAACTAATTTGGTAGGGACTAATGTTGGCGGGATTAGTTTTGGCGGGATGATACTCGCCATAGCTTGAGCAGCGGTTTGCAGTTTTGGCCTGTGGATCACAGTCATGGCGATGGCGCTAATTCTTGCTTTTAGCTCATGATAAAGGCCAATAACGCCTTGTGGCGTCAGAAGCTTAGCTTCAATCAGCTGCTGCGCCGTTACCAATAAAGGATCTTGGGCTTCATTTTGCAAAATATAGTCTTTTGTCATGTAGGCGATTTCGGCATCACTGCCAGCATGACCCATTAACCGCACTGTGCGCACATGCAAGAACACCGGCTTTCTGTGCTTACGGGCATAATCTGCCGCCTGCTTACCCACACGATAAGTATCCAGTAAATCTCTGCCATCACAATAAAAATACTTAAGCCCAGGACGCTGACTAAAGTTGGCGGTTATCCAGCCCTTTGGCGTGCGGGTAGAAATACCTATGCCGTTGTCCTCACAGACAAACAAAAGTGGCAGTGGCACTTGCTGATAGGCAGTCCAACAGGCGGCGTTGATGGCCGTCTGGGCGCTGGCATGGTTTGCCGAGGCATCACCAAAATTACACACCACTATGCTGTCTTTGGGCATATTGGCATCTATGGCTAGCCTATCGGTCAGCGGAATACTTAAGGCGGCGCCAACGGCCTTAGGCAGATGTGAGGCAATAGTCGAGGTTTGCGGCGGGATAAATAATCTCTTACTGCCCAATACCTTATGGCGACCACCAGAAATGGGGTCATCGCTGGAGGCCGAAAAAGATAACAGCATGTCCCACAGCTGAGTTTCCCCTGGCACTTGCCTGCCACGTTCTATCATAAAGGCGGCGCTGCGATAATGCAGGAACGCCATGTCCGTTGGCCTTGTCGCCAAGGCATAAGCCGCGTTGCCCTCGTGGCCCGAACTGCCTATGGTATAAAAACCTTGGTTGCGGGCGCGCATTCTGCGGGACTCTAAATCCAGCAACCGGCTCTTTAATTGCGACTCAAATAGGCCTAAAAAGTCGGCATCGCTTAAGCCTAATTGCTTATGATCCCAGCCTTCGCCTATGTCTTCAAAATCTTGTGCTAATACCCGCTCAATAAACTGACGCTCTAATGCTATTGCTCTGTCTTCCATTCCAGCCACCTTAAGTGTTTCGCCTGAATTGTTAACCACCTAACCCGATCCCCTGTTTCACTGCGTCATCACTGCTTGTTAATTGAGTTGAAATAGTCAGTTTTGAGTGGCATCAGCACCAAAACTGCATTATTTATCACCAATTTGCCAAGCTTGGGATGATAGATATCGCCTCAGGGCTAAGCCCTGAGGTCAGTAAATATGTCGCAGATTACATGGCCTTAGGTTAACCGAAGGCTTGCAGACCCGTTTGGGCACGGCCTAAGATCAGCGCATGAATATCATGGGTGCCTTCATAGGTGTTAACCGCTTCTAGGTTCATCACGTGGCGGATGACATGGAACTCATCGCTAATGCCGTTGCCACCGTGCATATCACGGGCCATACGGGCGATATCCAGCGCCTTACCACAAGAGTTACGTTTAATCATAGAAATGGCTTCAACCGGCAGGGCTTCACTGTCCATCAAGCGGCCAGCTTGCAAGCAAGCGAATAGCCCCATGGTGATATCGGTTTGCATATCGGCGAGTTTTTTCTGAATAAGCTGAGTTGCCGCTAATGGGCGATTGAATTGAATTCTATCTAGGCTGTATTGACGGGCCGCATGCCAGCAGAACTCAGCTGCGCCTAGTGCGCCCCATGCGATACCGTAGCGGGCCTTGTTTAAACAGCCAAACGGCCCTTTTAAGCCAGACACATTAGGCAGCAGGGCATCTTCACCCACTTCCACATTGTCCATCACGATTTCACCTGTGATAGAGGCGCGCAGGGAGAACTTGCCTTCAATCTTAGGCGCGCTCAAGCCTTTCATGCCTTTTTCGAGCACGAAGCCGCGAATTTCACCGTCAAGCTTGGCCCACACCACAAACACATCGGCGATAGGCGAGTTAGTGATCCACATTTTGGCGCCCGTTAACACATAGCCGCCCTGGGTTTTAGTGGCGCGGGTCTTCATGCCGCCGGGATCTGAACCTACATCGGGTTCAGTTAAGCCAAAGCAGCCCACCCACTCGCCACTGGCAAGTTTAGGTAAGTACTTCATCCGCTGCGCTTCGCTGCCGTAGGCATAAATAGGGTGCATGACTAATGAAGATTGCACGCTCATGGCCGAGCGATAACCGCTGTCGACTCGCTCAATTTCACGGGCCACTAATCCATAGCTAACATAATTGGCATCGGCACCGCCGTATTGCTCAGGCAAGGTTGAGCCCAGTAACCCTAAGCCCCCAAGCTCAGACATGATCTCGCGATCAAAATGCTCATTTCGGTTAGCCATCAAGACCCGGCTCATTAACTTTTCTTGGGCATAATCATGCACCATGTCGCGGATCATCCGCTCTTCTTCTGTGAGTAAGCTGTCGAATTGTAACGGGTCTTGCCAATCAAATTTAACGCGGGACATGAGCATTCCTTTTCATTTATTGGCTAACCCTTCCTTTCGCCTACCACATTAAGGCATGGGACAGATTGCCATTGTTTTTTGTTTGAATGATGTATTGAGTCTGGTTTTATTCGGCGCAGTAAAGCCGCAGCTGTTTATTATTGTTCTAAGCCAGTGCGCGGTAGCGATTTGTGTTTTTAGTGCTACAAGGCATTGCTTTGATTGACTTAGCATATCCACAATACTACCTTAGGAAAAATATTCTTTTTCTTTAGCATCCATAGCTTTTATCTATATCTTACGGGAAGGTAAAGTGAATCTCAGGGCCTTAGGTTATTTCGTTGCCGTGGTAGAACGCGGCTCCATTAGCGCCGCTGCTAAGCAGTGCTACATTTCTCAGCCTTCGATTTCAGCCGCCATAGGCAGCTTAGAAACTGAGCTTAATACTCAATTATTTCAGCGCCATGGTAAGGGAGTGAGCCCCACAGATGCTGGCACGCGTTTGTATCCACTGGCGAAACGCTTATTGAACGAATCTAAAGCCATTCAAGCCCTGTTTAGCAAACCGGAAATTCAAGTGCCCTTTAAGCTGGGGCTAATACGTTCCCTTGGCGTGCAGCGCATGAGTATGTTGCTTAAAGACTTCACCAATGCCTGCCCGGATATGGACTTGACCTTGGTGGAGCCTAGCGAAGATGCCGATGCGAAAATCATCAGCACCTGCGATCTCAGCAGTAATGAAAACTTTCTGCCCATGTGGCATGACACCTATCTGCTGGCCATTCCGCCCGCCTTCAGTTTGAGCCTTAAATCATCCATCAGTTTAAGCGATTTGCAGCAACAAGCTTTCATTCACCGCGCCCCCTGTGAGGCGCTCACTAGCTTGCAGCAACTGTTAGATATGGAAGGGATTAAGATGCAGATAAGGGCCAGAATTCAAACCGTGGAATACGCCGTTGGCTTAGTTGCCGCCGGCCTTGGCATTGCATTAGTGCCAGCCATTCCTGCAATTTTAGAGCACAAAGACATCGTCTTTCGCCCCCTTGCGGACATAGAACTTAAACGCACCGTCGGCCTCGCCCTGCCGTTTGGGCAAAGCCATACAGAGCAACAAAAACAACTATCCAACCTGTGTGATAAATACTCAAATTAAAATAATAAAAATGCACAAAGATAAAAAAACACGACCACAGTTGATTGTCATAATATCTCTACTCCCTATGATGTTTATAACAATTAATCACTGAATAAAGGTAATCCCTTGGATAAAGTAACCGAGGTCAATCAATGGCTTAAAAATATACATTCGCAATTGAAGTTAAATGAACACCAATGCCATATGCTAGATAAAAATGGTTATGCCGTTCAAATTCAACTTTCTACTAGCGGCCATTTAATCTCATTAAGCTGTGAGCTTTATAGATTAAATGACACGATTGATCATGAGTTAGCCAATTTTGCATTAGAACTTAACGCCAACAGTGAAATTTTACGCAGTTGCTGGCTCGCAAAGCATGAAGACAAATTATTGCTAATGCATCATGTGGACATTATTCATTTTGATGGCTTAGATTTTGAAAATACGCTAAATAACTTTCTCAGTCTCAGTGGTGAAGTCCGTCAGATCCTCCCACAATCCTCATCAGCCACACCTAAGATCAGTGATGATATGCCCTTTAATCACACATTTTATGTCAAAGGATAAATCATGCCTATCAGCCTAAATATTTCTCAGCACCGTGAATTACCGCCTTTACCTATTGAAGCCTCAACGAGCAAGCAGCAAAGTTTAGTTAATCGCGATCCCAATAACACCTTAGCTAAATTACCTAAGTTGGAGCAAAAAATAGATAGCTCACCGACAATAAACTCCAATCCGGCGGCGCAGCTCAAACCTGACTCATCTAAAGCAAGCGCGCTCACTTTAGATGAGGCCATGAGTGCCATGCGTTTAATGGACAAAGATAAAGCTCAAGGTAGTTTTACGCTAAAAGATGGACGAAGCTATGAAGTGAGTAACGGCGAAGTGCATAGGCAAAATAAAGGTAATCAATTAACTCGCCTAAAAGAGGGGTTAGTTAAATTGATTCAAGGAGCCAAAGCCTCCTCATCTGATGCTAAAAAACTTACCCAAGCGTTAGCTCAAGGGGTAGGTAAAAGCGCACAAGCTGACAGTTTTGTAAAATCTTGGCATACAAGCCAATTCACCGAACCTAAAAGTATCAGCGCTGAAATGGGCATTAGAGGTCATCAATCTAACGCAGACTTTCAGTTTATCGTCCACACGGCGCCATTAGATCACTTGATAGCTGGCAAAGGTGTTTTTAGTGCCTCGGCTGAATCAGCTATGGCGTCTTGGGATGTAGCCTGCACCAGTATTATTGACCAGAATAAAACCTTTACCTATGGCAATGTTGGCGTGATCTTAAGGGTCCCAGAGCAAAATATTCTTGCTGCTAGTCCAGAAGATTTAATGTCTGAAACCAATGTAGGTTTGCTCGATAGAACCGAAGAATTAGTCAATAGTGCAGATAAAGGCAAGACTAAAAATGCCTATGCAGCTATGCCCAATCATCAACGTACTGGCATGCTTAAAAATGAAATAGCTAAACATGCGCGTCACACAAATACTCCAGAACAAGTACTTAAAAACACTTATGAAATGAGAAATGAAATTCTGATTTGCACCTCTGAGGGCGTTAACATTCATCAAGGGGAGCAAGCTACAGCTAAAGTTGAGATAGCAGGGATTTTTTTAAACGATTGTGAGCCTAGCTATAACAACCAACATTTAGCTAACTTTAAGGGAGAAACCTTACTGACTAAAGATGAGAAATACGCCATATTTAAAGCTCATGCAGAGCCTCTAGCTGCTCAGTTAGGTATTCCCATTGTGTACCTAAACGGCCAAGCGGACACAGCAGAAGCTAAATAAGTTGTGACGATAACGGGCCAAAGCGACATGCTAAAGCCCGTTACTGAGCGCCTTTATTACATGGCGGTTAGCATTAATATGTTAATCCAGCGCCAAAAAGCAACCACGATTATTCCGAGGGCGTTCGAAATTCTGTGTCAGGTTAAGTTTAAATTTCGAGCACGCTGTCTAAACGTCCTTCAAAATAAATCGCTAACTGAGATAGACAAAGGCTCCAATTGTGAATGGGCATTGTCCATT
>NZ_JACJDV010000139.1 GCF_014163735.1 Shewanella sp. SR44-3 | reverse complement strand
CTTAGTAAAGAATATAAGCGCTTAATAAAGTGTGGTCATAAAATGCTCCAGGCATTGATGACACTAAGTACATCCGTGTACTAGAACTCAAAACGAAATCAGCTTTCCGAATTATTATTTAATGCCAAGGCGTTAAATAAACAAAATTTGTCTGGAAACCATAGAGCTGTGGTACCACCTGATCCCATTCCGAACTCAGAAGTGAAACACAGTATCGCCGATGGTAGTGTGGGGTCTCCCCATGCGAGAGTAGGTCATTTCCAGGCGCCAA
>NZ_JACJDV010000138.1 GCF_014163735.1 Shewanella sp. SR44-3 | reverse complement strand
GGAAGTGCCTTAAATTGTTGGGAACAATTTTGGCCTAGCGCATGGTATGGCTGCATGCCGCGCATGTGCTCTTAATTTTCCATGCTCGAGTGGTCATTTCCGCCATAACGAAAAAAGCCCATAGCTAACGCTATGGGCTTTTTTACGTGTTTGGCGCCTGGAAATGACCTACTCTCGCATGGGGAGACCCCACACTACCATCGGCGATACTGTGTTTCACTTCTGAGTTCGGAATGGGATCAGGTGGTGCCACAGCTCTATGGTTTCCAGACA
>NZ_JACJDV010000137.1 GCF_014163735.1 Shewanella sp. SR44-3 | reverse complement strand
CGTAAAATACGCAGCCCAAGCCAACGACCTAGCGTCTAACGGCGATGTCTGAAAAATCGACATCAAGTTCTTTAAAAATTTATCAAGTAATCTGTGTGGACACTCACAGGTATTGAGTTATTCGAAAATTATTTAAATCAGTTTAACTGCTTTAAATAATCAAAAAATTTAAACTCAATGCAACAAAGAGTGTTCATAGAAATATGTACATAGAACACATCGAAAGATGAGTTCGAATCAGAATTCATTGAGCCGAAGTCTTTCCTAATAGAAAGCTTCA
>NZ_JACJDV010000136.1 GCF_014163735.1 Shewanella sp. SR44-3 | reverse complement strand
TCGAATAACTCAATACCTGTGAGTGTCCACACAGATTTCTTGTTCGTATTGTTAAAGAGCGTTGCTAACATGAAAAACTTAATTTTCATTCAGCGGCCGTTGACGCCAGGTCGTTGGCTTGGGCTGCGTATTCTACGCAATCCGTTGTCAGCGTCAAGTGTTTTTTCAAACTTTCTTTTCGCTTTGATTTAAGCGGTTAACTGTTTCAAATCAACCTATAAACCAAACTGATTCAGCGTTGGCGTGAACCGTTTGCCGTCTCAGTGGTTGCGCATTATAGGCAG
>NZ_JACJDV010000135.1 GCF_014163735.1 Shewanella sp. SR44-3 | reverse complement strand
CCACTTCCTACCCGGAGGTGAGACAAGTAAAAACCAAGCTGGTCATAGTATGACCCAATGTTTTTCTTAGTGTCTTTTAGCAATAAAAGAGATTAAGCGCAGTTAATCGCTTGTTAGGCAAGGCTGAAGTGAAACGACGAATGAGTGTAGCAGCGCTACATGATTGAGGAGTGACACTGAAAACGATGCATAACAAGATGAGTAACAAGCGCAAGAAAGACCCATTTGGGTTGTATGGTTAAGTGACCAAGCGTATACGGTGGATGCCTTGGCAGTCAGAGGCGATGA
>NZ_JACJDV010000134.1 GCF_014163735.1 Shewanella sp. SR44-3 | reverse complement strand
TCGAATAACTCAATACCTGTGAGTGTCCACACAGATTACTTGATAAATTTTTAAAGAACTTGATGTCGATTTTTCAGACATCGCCGTTAGACGCTAGGTCGTTGGCTTGGGCTGCGTATTTTACGCAATCCGTTGTCAGCGTCAAGTGTTTTTTCAAACTTTCTTTTCGCTTTGAAACATTCTATTTGAAGGCTTCAAACTGACTCGTTAGTTACCGCAATAATGGCGTGAGCCGCTTGCCGTGTCAGTGGTTGCGCATTATAGGGAGCTTAATTTTTTACGCAAGGGCTTTT
>NZ_JACJDV010000133.1 GCF_014163735.1 Shewanella sp. SR44-3 | reverse complement strand
AATGGCTTAGTCCCATTTGATTACATCATGGCTTGCCTTAATGAACTGTGCCAACCAGCACCGGATATAGACAGCCTGTTACCATGGAATTTTAAAAGATAGGTGTAGTTGCCCAGACGCTTACTGTAAATAAGGGCTATCCACTTAGCACAACCAACCACTATATATTGTGGTTGAACGAAGCCGCTTTGCGGCAGTAAAGATAAAGCTCACCGCTATCCACTCATCATAAATACTTACTAGACCCTGCCAATTAGGCATTTATCTAGGAGTATTATCATGAACCCATCCGAGCAA
>NZ_JACJDV010000132.1 GCF_014163735.1 Shewanella sp. SR44-3 | reverse complement strand
TTCTCGACTGTATGTAAGGGGTTATAGCTCAGCTGGGAGAGCGCCTGCCTTGCACGCAGGAGGTCTGCGGTTCGATCCCGCATAGCTCCACCATTCTCTTTAAGAGATACATACATTAGGACAGAGATGCCAAAGATAAACGCAATTTTATCTTTGGCTTTTTTAAGCCCGCTCTTTAACAATTTGGAAAGCTGATAGTACTAACTAAAAGGCGCAGAAATGATGATTCGTTGTCGTTTGTGTGATTAAGTTAGTGCGAAAAATAATATTTGTGTGCAAACACGAATATGAGTTCTC
>NZ_JACJDV010000131.1 GCF_014163735.1 Shewanella sp. SR44-3 | reverse complement strand
TATTGTTTTACGTTGGCTGGGCTGATTTGTTGTCCAAGAGTTTTGATTTTGGAAGTAAATAGGATAGCTTAATAAACAGTAAGGTGGCTGGCTTCGTGGCGTTACAGAATCCAACAAAAATGCCTAGATTCGATTTTGAATCAAGTGCTTGGGGGCAATTCTCGTATGGTGTTCAAAACCGTATTTTCACTCAGAAAGGCTGGATAACAGGAGATTAATACATTTGATGAAAACGTTATATGCCCCCCTCCCACCGGAGGGGTGGGATTATTGGCTCGACAAAGATACACTCATGAATATAATTTTTG
>NZ_JACJDV010000130.1 GCF_014163735.1 Shewanella sp. SR44-3 | reverse complement strand
AGGACAGATGCAAGGGATGCACATAGAACGCATGGATGGTGCAGGGAGCACAAAAATAGCAGGATTGCTTAACAAAGAATAAGAGGCCACGAATTATTGTCGTGGCCTTTCTTTTGGCTTTTTTTCACGAATATAAACCCGCCTTATCGAACTCATCTGTTTCACTAGTTACCAATACCCAGTCAAATATGTAATGGTCAAGTTTTTCTGGAGAGATTTTAAGCCGCTTTTTTTAACTCATTATATTTTTGATGTGGCGTCTTATAATCTATTGCCGAATGTCTGCGTTTGTAATTGTAGAACTGAATATATTG
>NZ_JACJDV010000012.1 GCF_014163735.1 Shewanella sp. SR44-3 | reverse complement strand
ATGCTGAATATGATTGGCGGTTTAATTGCCTATCAACTCAAAGAGAGTAAGCCACAACTTAATATCACAGATGTCGATTTCAATGCGATTTCTGTTATGGCTTAAACCGATCTCAGGTTACTTAGTTTTGGTCTTAGTCTTAGGCTCATTCTTTTTAGGTGATTAGCGATGTTTTGGTAATAGTTTTTTTTGAGCAGGTTTTTTTTGAGCGTTGCCCCATCCAACACAAATTCAAGTAGGTGACTCAGGTCGCCTATTTTTTTGCTTCAAATATGTCGTTTAGATGTGTCGTTTAACGTAATCTGGGATTAAGTGAATTAGGCTTGAATGGCGGGTCTTGAAGTCTTGAAGTCTTGAAGTCCTAAATTTTAAACAAAAAAAAGCCACAACCTAAGTTGCAGCCTATTTTCAATACTTAGCGCTGGGCTAGGTATTATTAGCCAACTACTGAAACGTTCTCAGCTTGAGGACCTTTTTGACCTTGAGTCACAGTGAAAGACACTTTTTGACCTTCGTCAAGAGTCTTGAAACCGTCAGAGTTGATAGCGCGGAAATGTACGAATACATCTGGGCCAGACTCTTGCTCGATAAATCCAAAACCTTTATCAGAGTTGAACCACTTAACAACACCAGTAACTTGAGACATAATATGAATCCTGTAAAAAAAATAATTAAAGCCTTAACGGCGTAGAGCTGGAAAATGCCGGTATTACTTATGTTCACAGGACGAAACTGGTCGTATTGAAACACATAAATATAAGCCCAACTTTCAAGCCTGGTAAACTATAAAGCATTTAATCGGGATGTCAACAAACAACACGATTATCTTTATTTTTTGTTAACAGCCACATTTACAGAATTCCGTAACAGCCTTTAATCACTTAGTTTATTGAAAAATTAAACAATGGTATGACCACAACCAAGCATTGTTCTAATTTATGAACAGTAAGATTCAATACCTTAGCTACGGCTCGGCACTTAGTTTGGTGCCACTAACTCACCCATGATCATGCGTCGGTAAACCCCGATATGAAAATCAAGTTCACAATTCAAACCATCGACAGCCAGCTGTGCTTTTTGCTCTTGAGTTAACTTCCATGCATAGGGTGTCATATTCAAAAAATGACCGATATCAGTACCGTTATCTAAGCTCATCTGAGATTGTAAACGCTGGGTATCAATGCACTCAAAACCTTCAATGCAATCAAAGCTGTCTGGATGAGGCTTTGGATGCTTATAGATCATTTCTTTAATCGCAAAGTGATGCATGGGGCCTGGGGATACGGTGATCAAGATGCCATTATCTGCAATGACTCGCGCCAGCTCCTCAGCTTTTGAAGGGGCATAAATTCTTAAGCCTAAATCAACGCTATTGGCGGGGAATGGCATTTCATAAGCACTGGCAACACAGAATGACATCTGCGGATAACGCTTAGCGGCATAGCGAATTGCTGTTTTAGAAATATCTAAACCTTGCAGTTGGCAATCCGCACTTTCATGGACGTTGAGCTGTTTTTGAGCTTGAGTCAGCACAGTAAATAAACGATTAGAATAGTAGCCTTCACCGCAGCCTAAATCCAAGATTTGCTTTGCCTTTGGCGCATAACGGACTGCCAGCGTATTGACTGCATCACTTAGCGACTGATAGTAGCCTTGGTTTAAGAACTCCCTGCGAGCTTGCATCATTTCCTTGTTGTCACCTGGATCTTTTGAATTCTTTTTCTGTACAGGCAAGAGGTTGACATAGCCTTCTTTGGCACAATCAAATTGATGTCCTTGCAAACAGGACCAAGTTTTAGTGACTTTAGTTAATTCGCCAGCACACAGGGGACAAAGGTATTGCATATCATTCACTTTTATTCAAGGGTGTCATTAACATCAAGCCTGCATACGCGTTACTCAATGACTCAAGTAAGACTGACAACGCATGAAGCATCCGCCATTACCACGGGGCATTATACAGCTTTATCCTAAAGAGGCTTAGTTCTACTTTAAGCTCGATAAGTGCTAATATTGCCTCATTCGCTTCATTTGGTTAGTTATTTATGACAACAGCTCTTCAGCCGACCCTGTTTTGGCACGATTATGAAACATTTGGCGCCAACCCTGCTAAAGACAGGCCTTCTCAGTTTGCCGGTATTCGAACCGATCTGGATTTAAACATCATAGGTGAGCCAGAAACCTTCTATTGTAAACTGGCAACTGACTACTTACCGTCACCGGAAGCCATCTTAATTACTGGTATTACGCCGCAATTGGCTAACATGAAAGGCATGCCTGAAACTGAGTTTATGGGCAAAATTAACGCCCTTTTCAGCCAAGAAAATACCTGTGTGGTTGGTTATAATTCGCTGCGTTTTGATGATGAAGTCAGCCGCTATGGCTTTTACCGTAACTTTATTGACCCCTATGCTAGAGAGTGGCAAAACGGCAATTCCCGCTGGGATATTATCGATTTAGTCCGCGCTTGTTATGCGTTTAGGCCAGAGGGTATTAACTGGCCTCGTAAAGAAGATGGCACTGTGAGTTTCAAATTAGAGCTGCTCACTAAGGCCAATGGCTTAAGCCATGAAAAAGCCCACGATGCGATGTCTGACGTGTATGCCACTATCGCCATGGCCAAGTTGATTAAGCAAGTACAACCAAAACTCTACGATTACTACTTTAATTTGCGCCGCAAGCAAGCAGTGGCTGCACAAGTGGATGTGCTTAAAATGCAGCCGTTAGTGCATGTGAGCTCAAAAATCAGCGCACTTAATGGTTGCACTACACTTATCGCGCCCATGGCCTTTCATCCCACCAATAAAAATGCTGTGCTGTGTGTAAACTTGACCATGGATATTAACCCTTTGCTTGAGCTGTCTGCCCAAGCGATTGCTGAGCGTATGTACACCTCAAGAGCGGATTTAGCCCCTGATGAATTGCCTATTGCGTTAAAACAAATTCATCTGAATAAATGCCCTTTTATCGGCTCGGCAAAATTACTTGATGATGAGGTTGCTGCGCGGCTTAATGTCGACAAAGCGTTTGCCCGTGAGCAATATAAACGTCTTAAGCAGCATCCCGAACTGAGAGAAAAATTAGTTGAAGTGTTTGAGCAGACAAAAGAGTTCAATCACAGCGATCCCGATCTTATGCTCTATGGTGGCGGATTCTTTAGTCACGCAGATAAAGCTAAAATGGATATTATTCGCCAGACTCAGCCACAAAATCTAGCGGCATTGAACCTGCAATTTGATGATAGTCGCATTTCTGAAATGTTATTTCGCTATCGCGGCCGAAATTATCCAGAATCACTAAACCATGATGAATCTGTACGCTGGCGTGAGTTTTGCCAATCTAGACTTGCCGATGCTGATTATGTAATCAAGCTTGAGAATTTATTAGAAGATAGCGCTCAAGATGAACACAAACAGAAATTATTACGAGCACTTTGTCAGTATTTACAAGCACTTTAGTTTAATTTTTGTTATTTTTAGTTTAAGCCAATTACTATTAAGGAACAGGGAAATGCAAAATCGTTTTATTAACAGCATAACCCAACTACCCAAACCGTTAGCAAACGCGCTAATCCCGTTGTTGCAACAAGAGTTTTGTGGTCATATCAATGCTAATCAAGTCGCTGAGCTGCAACAAGCCAGTGGTTTATCTGAGCCTGATCTACTGATTGCTCTGTTACCGATAGCCGCTTCGTTAGCCAACCCAAGCATCAGCGAATTTTATGTTGGCGCTATCGCAAAAGGTGGCAGTGGTGATATCTACATGGGCGCTAATTTAGAGCTGCCTGGCGAAGCCTTATTCCACTCAGTACATGCTGAGCAAAGCGCCATCAGCCATGCATGGCTCTCTGGTGAAACTAAGATAGTGGATATAGTGGTTAATTTCAGCCCCTGCGGACAT
Source organism: Shewanella sp. SR44-3 (assembly GCF_014163735.1). Taxonomy (GTDB): domain Bacteria; phylum Pseudomonadota; class Gammaproteobacteria; order Enterobacterales; family Shewanellaceae; genus Shewanella. The sequence goes on along the minus strand of NZ_JACJDV010000012.1, from coordinate 90,180 downwards.
TGCCGTCAATTTATGAACGAATTGGTTGAAGGCAGTCTGGTACGTATTCATTTACCGGAACAAGAAACTAAACCACTGAGCCATTATTTACCCTACGCCTTTGGTCCAACGGATCTTAATGTTACCACGCCTTTATTGTCTAAAAGTGAAGTAGAGCTTGCCCTTAACTCGGATGATCCTATGATCATCGAAGCCTTAGATCAGGCAGGCTTAAGCTACGCCCCTTACACACAGAGCTATGCTGCTGTGGTGTTAGAAACCAAAGACGGTGCGACATTCTGTGGTCGTTATGCCGAAAACGCAGCATTTAATCCCTCGATGTTGCCCATGCAAATGGCCTTGTCGAACTTAATGCGTCACGACAGAGCCTTTAGCGACATTAAGCGCGCTGTATTGGTAGAGTCATCAAAAGGTAAAATCAGCTTAGTCAGCGCCACCATGGATGCACTTCATGCTATCGCAGCCATTGAGCTTGAGCATATTGTGGTTGATCCACAAACCTAATAGTTTCTATGCATCTAAAAAAAGGACAGCCTAGGCTGTCCTTTTTTTAAAGCTGTAGTCATTGCTGACTCGCCATGCTAAGCCGCAATGTTGATCAGCGCATAGAAACCCTATTAACGCTCGCGACTTCTTTCAAGTCGCGCCAACAGGCTGGAGGTATCCCAGCGATTACCTTTCATCCCTTGTACGTCAGCATAAAATTGATCCACCAATGCCGTTAAGGGTAATTGACTGCCATTACGACGGGCTTCATCAAGGGCAATTCCTAAATCTTTACGCATCCAATCGATAGCAAAACCAAAGTCATACTTGCCCTGCCACATAGTTTGATAACGATTTTCCATCTGCCAGCTTTGAGCCGCACCTTTGCTAATCACTTCGACCACTTTAATGCCATCCAGCCCTGCACTTTTGGCAAAATGCAGCCCTTCGGCTAAGCCTTGAACTACACCCGCGATACAAATTTGATTAACCATTTTAGTTAACTGCCCCGCGCCAACATCACCGAGTAATTCAGCGCAACGGCTGTAAGCGGCAATCACAGGTTTTACTTGCTCAAAATGCACTTGCGCGCCGCCCATCATCACGGTTAAAGCGCCATTTTCGGCCCCAGCTTGACCGCCAGAAATAGGCGCATCAAGAAAACCTATGTTTTGCGCCTTTAGTACTGCGTCAATTTCACGGGCCACATCGGCAGACGCTGTAGTATGGTCCACCAAAATGCTGCCTGCATTCATGCTGGCCAATACGCCATCATCACCCAATACCACTTGGCGTAAATCGTTATCATTTCCCACACAAGTAAACACGATTTCTTGTCCAAGTGCTGCAAGCTTTGGACTTGTAGCACTTAAGCCACCGTATTGTTTAACCCAATCAGCAGCACGCTGGGGGCTGCGATTGAACACTGTGACCTGATGGCCCTGTTTAACTAAGTGCCCTGCCATAGGAAACCCCATGACGCCTAAACCAATAAATGCAACCTTTGCCATATCATCCTCTAATTATTCTAACCCGCAGGTTTTACATGAGCTTCCATTTCTGCGCCAATACGCTTACGCATATCCATCAACCTAAGTGCTGAGTCTCTGAGTTTTACATCTTCTTCATCAACGGGGATCCATTCAGGTACTTCGCTAGGTTTACCAGCATCATCCACCGCCACCATGATAACAATACAATGGGTCGTTAAGTGGCGTTCACTGTCTTTAGGATCACCAGCTCTCACATCAAGAGCCACATGCATAGATGAGGTGCCGGTGTAAATCACCTTAGCGTTAACTTCGACAATATTACCCACATGAATAGGCTGCACAAAACGAATACCACCTGCATAAGCGGTAATGCAATATTTTCCACTCCAGCCTGCAGCACAAGCATAGGCTGCCAAATCAATCCACTTCATCACGGCGCCGCCGTGAACCTTGCCACCGAAATTGACATCCGCAGGCTCTGCTAAAAATCTCAAGGTTAACGCTCTGTCTTTTCCTGCCATCGCTTATTGCTCCCAAGGGCTATGCGTATCGTATTGACGGGATAATTTTGGCATAAAAAAAGCACCTAAGGTGCTTTTTTTATGCATATCACGGGTTTATTCTCAAGCCTATGCCATATTTTGATTAATTTCCCCAACGTTTAAACAGCAATGAGCCATTAGTACCGCCAAAACCAAACGAGTTACATAAGGCATAATCAAAGCTGTGAGCACGTGCTGTATGAGCCACAAAATCTAAATCACAGCCTTCATCAGGATTATCTAAGTTAAGGGTCGGTGGCACTTGTTGATCCCTCAAAGCTAGCAAGGTAATAATCGCTTCAACAGCGCCGGCAGCACCTAATAGGTGACCTGTCATAGATTTAGTTGAACTCACCAATAACTTATAAGCATGCTCATCGAATACAGATTTAACCGCTGCCACTTCGGCTTTATCACCCGCAGGTGTCGAAGTGCCATGGGCATTAATATAACCCACCAACTCTTTGGCAATCTGAGCATCATTAATGGCATTGACCATAGCCGCAGCTGCGCCAGTACCATCGGCTGGCGGGGAAGTCATATGGAATGCATCGCCACTCATGCCAAAGCCTACAAGCTCACCGTAAATTTTTGCACCGCGCGCTTTTGCATGTTGATATTCTTCTAGCACCATGATGCCAGCGCCGTCTCCAATAACAAAACCATCCCTATCTTTATCCCATGGACGACTAGCAGCTTGGGGGGCGTCATTGCGAGTCGATAACGCTTTAGCAGCACTAAAGCCTGCGACACCTAAAGGACTGGTGACATCTTCTGCGCCGCCAGCCACCATCACATCTGCATCGCCATAAGCAATGGTGCGGGCCGCAAAACCGATATTATGCACGCCTGTGGTACAAGCTGTGGTCACAGCAAAATTTGGGCCTGTCATGCCGTACATGATGGATAAATGACCGGCTATCATATTAATAATGGTACTAGGGACAAAAAATGGTGACACCTTGCGCGGGCCGCCATTAAGTAGCGCCGAATGGCCTTGCTCAATCAGCCACATGCCGCCCATACCAGCCCCGATAGCAGTGCCTACGCGGGCAGGATTTTCTTGGGTCATATCTAAGCCTGAATCTTTCAAGGCTTGGATGCCAGCAGCCATACCGTATTGGATAAATAAATCCATCTTACGGGCATCTTTTTTAGTCAAATATTGTTCGACATCAAAATCTTTAACTGAGCCGCTAAAACGAGTACCGAAGTCAGTGGCATCAAATTTGGTGATGGGGGCTATACCGCTCTGCCCTGCTAATAAGGCCTTCCAGGAAGACTCCACATCATTACCAACCGGAGTCACTAAGCCTAGGCCTGTGATCACAACGCGACGTTTAGTCATAGTATTCACCTTCATTGTTATAGCGAGTTTAATTTGACCGTTTATTCCTCATGAGTCTGAAATAAGGCATAGAGGTTCAGGCAGGAAATTGAGGCAGGATAAACGGTATTGGGTTATAGCTAGTGCGGCAACAAGATATCTGGGCAATAGCAGAAACAAAAACAGGCGGCATAAATGCCGCCTGCTTTAGTAAAATCTAGATTACTGATTCTTAGAAACGTAATCGATCGCTGCTTGAACAGTAGTGATCTTTTCCGCTTCTTCATCAGGGATCTCGGTATCAAACTCTTCTTCTAGAGCCATTACCAATTCAACCGTGTCTAGAGAATCTGCGCCTAAATCGTCAACAAAAGATGCCGCTGATTTAACGTCTTCTTCTTTAACGCCTAGTTGTTCAATGATGATTTTCTTTACACGTTCTTCGATGTTGCTCATTAGTTTCTTTCCTATTCAAATTACGCACTTGCGTAAGATTGCGAGTAGTTTATTCGATCCAGCTGACATTGCAAGCTTAGTTTTTGTGGTCTAACCACGGCAATAAGCAGTGAATAGCACTAGATCGAGACTCAATTAAAGGTAGTTAATCTACCATCGCTCTTAAACCATGTACATGCCGCCGTTCACATGTAATGTTTCACCTGTGATATAAGCAGCGGAATCCGAGGCCAAAAACAGTACTGCATTGGCAATTTCTTGCGCTTGCCCTAAGCGTTCCATTGGAACTTGCGACATAATAGCTTGTTGTTGCTCAGGAGTCAGCTCATCAGTCATATCTGTCTGAATAAATCCAGGCGACACAGCATTCACTGTTATCTGACGAGATGCAACCTCTCTTGCAAGAGATTTAGTAAATCCGATTAAACCCGCTTTAGCCGCTGAGTAATTTACCTGTCCAGCGTTACCCATGGTGCCCACAACAGAACCAATACTGATGATCCGGCCAAAGCGCTTTTTCATCATGGTTCGCATCACAGGCTTAGACAGTTTGAAAAGCGACGTCAGATTAGTGTCGATAATATCCTGCCACTCTTCATCTTTCATTCGCATCAATAAATTGTCACGAGTGATACCTGCATTATTCACGAGAATATCAACATCACCAGCTTTTTCTTTAATTTGGGCAAATAAATCTGTAACTGATTGAGTATCTGTGACATTGAGCACTAAGCCGAAGCCTTTAGTGCCAAGATAATCTTGAATTGCTGCCGCGCCTTTGTCGCTAGTTGCAGTACCGATAACCACAGCGCCTGCTTCGGCTAAGGTTTCAGCGATCACACGACCAATGCCACGACTTGCCCCTGTCACTAGGGCAACTTTCCCCTCTAAATTAATGCTAAAGCTCATTTGAACTCCTTATTCAGTTAATGCAGCAAAAGAGGCAACATCATTCACCGCTTGAGCGGAAACGGATTTATTTATTCTTTTTGTCAAACCTGTCAGTACTTTACCTGGACCACACTCAACCAACTGGTTAATGCCTTGTGAGGCCATTAATTCAACCGTTTCACTCCAGCGCACCGGGCAATAAAGCTGACGCACTAGGGCATCTTTTATATCGTCGCCTTGGGTTGGCATAGCGACATCGACATTGTTAATCACCTTGATGGCGGGCTCACTAAAGGTGATAGCTTGCAGCGCCGCGGCGAGTTTATCCGCTGCAGGTTTCATTAAGGCGCAGTGCGATGGCACGCTCACAGGCAATGCCACAGTCATTTTTGCCCCCGCTGTTTTACACAATGCAGCGGCGCGCTCAACCGCCTCTTTCTCGCCTGCTATCACCACTTGACCTGGGCTATTAAAGTTCACCGGACTCACAACCGCGCCTTGCGCCGCATCGATACACGCTGTAGCAATGGCAGCATCATCTAAGCCTATAATGGCGTACATAGCCCCAGTACCTGCAGGGACGGCTTGTTGCATCAATTGACCACGAAGTTCAACTAATTTAACCGCATCTTTAAAATCGATAACCCCAGCACACACCAGCGCCGAATACTCGCCTAGGCTGTGTCCTGCAAGTCGCATAGGTAATGGCTTACCAGTGGCCACGAATGCACGCCAAATAGCAACACTTGCCGTTAACAGTGCGGGCTGTGTTTTATCTGTTTCATTTAATGTATCGCTGGGGCCAGCTTGGACTAATGCCCATAAGTCATAGCCTAAAGCGTCACTTGCCTCAATAAATGTATTTTTGATAATAGGCTCCGCTTGAGCCAGCTCTGCTAACATTCCTACGGCCTGAGAACCTTGGCCCGGAAAGACAAACGCAAAATTTTCCATAGATATACCTTGTGATTACTTAATTTTATTTAATCAGTACCTTGCCCGCCATGATGCAGGGTTTAAATTCTAACTTGGGAGAAGACTAACGCTTCTTAAAAACGCACTAATGCACTGCCCCAAGCAAAACCAGCGCCAAAGGCTTCTAACAGCAGTAATTGGCCACGTTGAATACGACCATCGCGCACTGCTTCATCCAACGCTATTGGCACAGAAGCCGCTGAAGTATTACCGTGTTTTGCAAGGGTTAACACCACTTTATCTAAACTCATATTAAGCTTTTTCGCAGTGGCATTAATAATCCTGAAATTCGCTTGATGAGGCACTAACCAGTCAATGTCTGATTTGTCGACATTATTAAGTCGCAAGGTCTCAGTCACCACATGGGATAATTGAGTAACCGCGACTTTAAAAACATCATTACCTTTCATGGTCATAAAGCCCATGGCAGCTGTGGACTCCCCTAAACGAGGCGGGAAAGCACATTTTAATAAATCTGCTTGGCGACCGTCGGCATAAATATGGGTTGCGATGATGCCAGGCTCATGGCTTGCGCCAATTACAGCGGCACCCGCACCATCACCAAATAAGATAATGGTGCTTCTGTCTTCTGGAGCACACAGACGCGATAGCACATCAGCTCCTATCACTAAGACTTTTTTTGCTGCGCCAGTTTTCACAAATTGGTCTGCAACTGATAACGCATAAACAAAACCTGAGCAGGCGGCGGCAATATCAAAAGCTGGGATAGTGTGCACCCCAAGGAGCGCTTGGATTTCACAGGCGGCGGCGGGAAAGGCATTAGCAGCACTGGTGGTGCCACAAATAATCATATCCAGTTCGCTGGCCTCAATACCAGCCATCTCTAAGGCTTTTAATGCAGCTTGATGCCCCATAGTAGAAACAGATTCTTCAGCAGCCGCAATACGGCGCTCTGAGATACCGGTTCGTTCAACAATCCATTGGTCATTAGTATCAACCATTTTTTCAAGATCAAGATTGCTACGTACTTGCACAGGAAGATAGCTTCCTGTTCCGAGAATTTTTGTATGCATAAATGGGATCAGCTATTGATGTCTAAAAGAATCGACTCCAAACGATCTTTAATCATTTCAGGAAGACGACGTTTGGCTTCAGTCACGGCAAGATTTACAGCTTGTAAATAAGCGGCTTCATCGGCATTACCATGGCTTTTCACCACTATTCCGCGCAATCCTATCAGACTTGCACCATTATAGTGGTCGGGGTTCATCTTGCTGAGTACAGCTTGTATACGAGGAGCGATGAGTTTGGAGAGAAAACGAACAAATATCCCTTGTTTTAGGCCGCGTTTTAATTCACTGACCAATAATTTGGCAATGCCTTCCGAGGTTTTAAGAGTTATATTCCCTACAAAACCATCACAAACGATGACATCGACGTTACCAGTGTAGATCTCATCACCTTCCACAAAACCGGTATAATTCACTTGTTCTGTATGGTGCAGTAATTGAGCAGCTTGCTGCACCTGATCGTTACCTTTAACTTCCTCAACCCCGACGTTCAATAATGCCACTTTAGGACGAGATGTTTTGTGGACTGCCTCATATAACACAGAACCCATCACAGCAAATTGAAACAACGCCTCGGAATCGCAGGATACATTCGCGCCCAAGTCGAGTAAATAAACCGGTCGGCCCGTCATTGAAGGTAAGCTAGTGACTAATGCGGGTCTGTCAACACCGGGCAGCGTTTTTAACAAGACTTTTGCCAGCGCCATCAAGGCGCCTGTGTTACCCGCACTGACACAAGCTTGCGCTTTACCGTCACGGACTAACTCTAAGGCAAGACGCATTGAGCTGTTTTTCTTGGCGCGTAAGGCAAAAATAGGCCTATCACACATAGTAACAACTTCAGTGGTATGGATAATTTGAATACGGGAAAGGAAAATGCCAGCGCTATGCTGTAGGTGTCGCTCAATTTCAGTTTTGTCGCCAACCAAAATTATTTTTAGTTGTGAGTGAAGCGTCAGCGCCTGCAGGGCTGCAGGCACTGTGACGTGGGGGCCGTAATCGCCCCCCATTGCATCTAACGCTAGCGTCAGATCCGTCGTCATTGGTTAATCAACAATTACTTGTTGATAACCTTTTTGCCACGGTAGAAACCATCAGCAGTCACGTTGTGACGTAGGTGTAATTCACCGCTAGTTGCGTCTACAGATAATTGAGCTGTGCTCAATGCATCGTGTGAACGGCGCATACCGCGCTTTGAACGTGATTTTTTATTCTGTTGTACAGCCATTGGACCTGTCTCCTAGATTACTTGCTCTTCAGTTTTTGTAACACTGCAAACGGATTTGGACGCTCCTCATGAGCGGGGTCGATCTCGCCTACAGCTATGTCTTTCGCTCCCAAATGGCAATCAGAATCTTCATGCATTGGGATGATAGGCATAGCGACTATCAATTCATCTTCAATCAATTGATGCAGACGTACTTCACCAATCTCATTACACTCAATTGGGTCATACGCATCCGGGAGCTCATCGATTTTCGCCTGATCCTTACAAGGACTCAAACAAAACTCGACCGTAACCTCAGTGGTATAAAGTGTCATGCAACGTTGACATATCAGAGTGAGCTCCGTCACAGCCTTCCCGCGAAGGTAGACTATCCCCTGTAAATCGACATCACATTCCAACGACACTGTCACATCGGAACAGTCGCCGGCACATAACTCATTCAATCTTTTTACGTTTTTGCTTGGCACTATGCCGTTAAAGCGCAGGTGACTGCTAGCTGAACGTATAGGATCGATTGAAACCGGTATCTTTACTGTTTGCATAAGGCGCGCATATTATAGTTTGGAAAGGTTAGAGTCAAAGAAAATTTAGCTTACGACATTGCAAATTACAGATTAATGTCACAGCGTGCTCTTCTTCCAACGCCAACATTTAATTGACCGAAGCGAAATTTTACCCAAGCATGCTCATGATCACAAGCGTATAGCGCTTAAAAATACTGCTTTTAAACCAAAGAAGTGGGTAAAATACTGGCGTCGCTCAACAAACATAAGATTAATAAATGAAAACTAAGTTAGTTCTCGCCTCCACTTCGCCTTATAGACAGCAATTATTACTAAAGCTGACGCCACATTTTACTTGTGTAAGCCCTGAAGTGGATGAAACGCCACTGGCAGATGAAACCGCGCAAGCATTAGTGGTGAGGCTTGCTAAAGCGAAAGCCATTGCAGGTGCTGAACGCTATCAAGCGGAACTTAGGCTCAGTAACCCTCACACAGCGGCAGAAGCTTTAGTGATTGGCTCAGATCAAGTGGCAGTTATCGACGGGGCAATTATCGGTAAGCCTTTAACCCAGGCCAATGCTATCGCCCAGTTACAACAAGCTTCGGGAAAAGCCATCACCTTTTATACAGGCCTTGCCCTTTATCATTCTCATAGCCAAAAAATAAGCTGCCAGCTAGTGCCCTTTACCGTGCACTTTAGAACACTGAGCCTCGCCCAAATAACCTATTACGTGGAAACAGAGCAGCCCCTGTACTGCGCGGGCAGTTTTAAAAGCGAAGGATTAGGCATTGCCTTATTTGAGCGCTTAGAGGGCGATGATCCCAATACCTTAATCGGCCTACCCTTAATCACATTGATTGATATGTTAGCCGAGCACGGCGAAACAGTACTCAGCTAAATTTGGAAACTAAAGGAATAACAGCCGACATGCCAGAGATAAAAAGAAATTTACGCCTAAGCGCTATAAGTGAGCCAATAGCTGGCTAGCACAGTGCACTACTGCTTTGGGGGATTGTTCACGTAATTTAGCTTCAGCATGAGCGCCATAACTGACACCAATGCAATGTATGCCAGCATTATTTGCCATGGTTAAATCCAATACAGAATCACCAATCATCACAGCCCTATGGGCAGGGATCTCAAGTTCAGTCAATAACGACTGTAACATCTGTGGATGGGGTTTGCTCTTTGCATCATCGGCGGTGCGGCTTGCGGCAAAGTAATGGCCTATGCCGGTTACGCCAAGTACGCGTTCAAGACCACTTCGGCCCTTGCCAGTTGCTATAGCTAAGGTAACTCCCGCCTCGGCCAGTTGCTTAAGTAAAACATCGACACCATAAAATAATGGGCTGGGGACAGTTTCAAGGGCTAGATAATGCTTTTTATACCCAACTAAAATGTCGTCAAACAATACTTGATGACCAGCAAACAAGATAGGCAAGACCTGTTGCATAGATAAACCGATAATATCCCGCACCGACTCTTCAGTAGGAATGGGGATACGCAGTTCTTGAGCCGTTGACTGCAGACTAGTAACGATTTTAGCAATGGAATCCATCAAGGTACCATCCCAGTCAAAAATCACTAAATCATACTGCCTGCTATTCATGCTAAACCCTTTTTAGCTTTTCTAATGTTTGACTCAGATTTTCATCCAGCGGTGCTTGAACCTGCATCACTTCATCGTTTTCAGGATGAATAAACTTAAGTTCGGCAGCGTGAAGGAATAATCGATTTAATCCGTGGACGCGCATGCTGTCATCAAAAGATTGCTCGCTGTATTTATCATCACAAGCAATGGCGTGACCTGCAAACTGGCAATGCACTCGAATTTGGTGAGTACGGCCGGTTACAGGGCTCGCTTTCACTAAGGTGCAGCCATCATAACGCTGCATAATGCGAAAACGAGTTTCAGAAGCTTTACCTTCGGCATTCACCCGCACAATGCGCTCACCAGAAGCTAAGGTGATTTTAAGTAATGGCGCCTTAATAGACTTATCTTTTGCCTGCCACTCACCGCGCACTAATGCTAAATAATCTTTTTGCATGGTTTTATTACGTAACTGATCGTGCAAATGCTTTAAAGCACTGCGCTTCTTCGCCACCAACAACACCCCGGAGGTGTCTTTATCGAGGCGATGAACCAATTCTAAAAACTTTTGCTGCGGCCGCAGTGAACGTAGACCTTCAATAACCCCAAAGTCGATGCCGCTGCCACCATGGACTGCAATACCTGCTGGTTTATTGAGTACGATTAAATGCTTATCTTCGTGGATAATGCGGGTTTCAAGTACAGAGACCCGGGATAAATTCGCCGAGGGCGCGGTGCGATAATCTTTCTCAGCCATTCTGACGGGCGGAATTCGCACAACATCACCGATCTGTAACTTATACTCCGGCTTGATGCGCTTTTTATTCACTCGCACTTCGCCCTTACGCACGATACGGTAAATCATGCTCTTAGGAACGCCTTTAAGGGCTGTGATTAAATAATTATCGATGCGTTGCTCGACGTTGTCTTCGTCAATTGTGACCAATTGAACTTGTGTGGGAGTTTCAGTATTCATGATGCGCCATATAGTGATTACCGCGCCATTGTACAACAAGTTAGCTTACTGTGGGTACAATAAGAATCTCTGCTTTTGATTGCTCAATAAGATTAATGTTGCTATATTTCCCCATTGAATGAGGATAAGCAGTGCATAAAGTGTTCATAAGCACTCATTCAACGGGAGAACAACCCACTAGATCCCGTGATGATTAAGGTCGCAATTCATTGAATTACAAATTGTATATAGATAAAAAACGATAACAACGTTTCGACAATTAAACCTAAATCCTCACTTTACACACAGGATGTCTTTGGCCCTCTCCACCCCCAAATTCGAACGATATTTTAGCTTGTTATCAAACAAACCGACTCGACTTGGGCATTAACGGATGTAAACAACATAATTTATGGGGTTGGTTGATGTTTTACAACGAATTCCTTGTTTTTGTAATTATTAAAAAATAAGCCATAAATAGGATGCGACACGCAGCGATGCGTCTTACAGTGATGCGCACCTAATTGCCTGAATACCCACCGTGAGGTGATGTACGTGAAAATTCAGGCCCGTTATGCAACGACTCGCAATGTTTGATGACCTTATTTAGAAGAATGATGTCATCATGAAACGTATGTTAATCAATGCAACTCAATCTGAAGAGTTGCGCGTAGCCCTAGTTGATGGGCAACAACTGTATGATCTGGATATTGAAAGCCCAGGTCATGAGCAGAAAAAATCTAATATCTACAAAGGTAAAATTACCCGTGTAGAACCTTCTCTTGAAGCGGCTTTCGTGGACTATGGTGCAGACCGCCATGGTTTCTTGCCCCTTAAAGAAATTGCCCGTGAATATTTCCCCAAAGGCTATTCATTCCAAGGTCGTCCTAACATCAAGGAAGTAGTGCAGGAAGGTCAACAAGTTATCGTTCAAATCGATAAGGAAGAGCGCGGGAATAAAGGTGCAGCCCTAACCACCTTCATCAGTCTAGCGGGTTCTTACTTAGTCTTAATGCCGAATAACCCTCGTGCTGGCGGTATATCTCGTCGTATCGAAGGCGATGAGCGTACTGAACTTAAAGAAGCCATGGCTGATCTTGAAGTGCCGAACGGTATGGGTCTGATTGTACGCACCGCTGGTGTAGGCAAAGAAGCTAACGAGCTTAAGTGGGACTTAAAAGTACTGCAACATCATTGGGATGCTATTCAAGAAGCCTCACAATCACAGAATGCCCCATTCCTTATTCATCAAGAAAGCAACGTCATAGTCCGTGCTATACGCGACTACTTGCGCCGTGATGTGGGCGAAATTCTTATCGATCACCCACGCATCTTTGAAGAAGCAAAACAACACATTGGTCTAGTGCGCCCAGATTTCGTTGAACGCGTTAAACTTTATGAATCTGAAGTGCCACTATTTACTCACTTTCAAATCGAATCTCAGATTGAATCTGCATTCCAACGTGAAGTGCGCCTGCCATCGGGCGGCTCAATCGTCATTGACCCGACAGAAGCCTTGACCTCTATCGATATCAACTCTGCCCGCGCCACTAAAGGCGGCGATATCGAAGAAACCGCACTTAACACTAACCTAGAAGCCGCCGATGAAATTGCCCGTCAATTACGCCTACGCGACTTAGGTGGCCTAGTGGTTATCGATTTTATCGATATGACCCCAGTTAGACACCAACGTGAAGTTGAAAATCGCATGCGTGACGCCGTGCACCATGACCGAGCCCGCGTACAACTTGGCCGCATTTCACGCTTTGGTTTAATGGAAATGTCACGTCAACGTCTGCGCCCTTCTCTTGAAGAATCGGCTGCGCACATTTGTCCACGCTGTCATGGTCAAGGTACGGTTCGTAGTACTGAGTCACTGGCATTATCGATTTTGCGTTTGATGGAAGAAGAAGCCATCAAAGAAAACACCTCACAAATAGAAGCGATTGTGCCTGTTGATGTTGCCGCTTTCTTGTTGAATGAGAAGCGTAAAGCCATTCGCATCACTGAAGAGCGTCATGGTGTTGAAGTCTATATCATTCCTGACGAACACATGAAAACGCCAGATTACCGCGTTGTGCGTCACAGAACTGATGACGAAATGACAGAATCAAGCTATAAGCGTGTTGACGCACCAGTGGCTAAACTTTATGAGCCACGCAAACTTGAACGCGCAGCTGCACCGCAGCCAGCACTTAAAGGCTTTGCTGCACCACAAAAATCCCCTGATGCCGCCGTTAAAGATGCGCCTGCAGCCCAAGCGGCCCAGCCAAGTTTAGTTGCCCGTATCATAGCAGGCATAAGCGCACTGTTTAATTCAGACAGTAAGACTGCTGAGCCTAAGAACACGGCAAAAGAAAAGTCTACAGAGAGCCGTCCAACAAACAATACTCGTCCTCGTCGTAATGATGGTCGTAGTGATAGCCGCAATGACAATCGCCCTCGCCGTAACGACAGTGACAGCCGTAATCGTAATGATGCAGATAAAAGCAAGGACAGCCGTGGTCGCACTAAAAAGACGGACAAAGAACGTAATGTACGTGATGCTGACGATAACAAACGTCCAGCTAAAAACGACAGCCGTTTAGATAGCCGTACTGATAAAGCGGCAAAGCAAGATAAAGCTCAACAAGTTGCAGTAGATAACGTTGAAGTTAAAGCTGAGAAAACACCTAAACAAGAGGCCGCTCGTGAGCGTCGTCAACGCCGAAATATGCGTCGTAAAGTGCGTATAGAGAATGAGCAAGCCACTCAAGATGTCACTACCACAGCCACGACTGCACCCGAAGCGAAAAGCACAGATGTAGAGCTACCCCCCCAAACTACAGCGCCTATCGAGTCAACACCAGTGCAAGATATAACTGATGCCTCACAAGCTGAACGTTCAAGCAGTGACAAGAAAAGTGACGACTCTGACAGCAAAGGTTCACGTACACGCCGCCAACCTCGCAAAGAGAAAACTGAGCAAGTTGCAGCTGAGTCAAACGCGGCGGTTTCAAGTGCCGACGTTCAAGCGCCACAAATAGCAACCACAGCTGTTGAACTAACAGAACAAGAGCAAACTGACGTTAACGCTGAAGATGATGAAGCAAAAGATGGCCGTGATGGACAACGTCGCAGCCGTCGCAGCCCACGTCATCTTCGTGCAGCAGGACAACGTCGTCGCCGTGATGAAGATGATACTAGCCAAGGGGCGGTATTCTCATCAGTGGATGAACTAGAAAAGCAGCTCAATGACGAGCAAGATGCTATTGCAGCGCAAAAGCTTAATGGTGAAACGCCTCTGGCAGCAGCGACCGCTGAACAAACGCCAAGCAACCATGATGTAACTCGTTCAGTAAGCAGTCCGGCTACAATCGAGCCGACAGTGCAAAGCGCTGAAACAGCAGTAGAAGCCACAACTGAAGCTACAGTTAACACTGTTGTTGAAGCACAAGTTGCAGCGATTACAACTGCCGTCACTGAAACAGCAAAAGCTGAAGTCAGCACGGTAGAAACTGTCGCAGACGTTACTGAAACCGCAATAACTGCTGAAGCTAAGGTAGAAGCACCCCTTGCTGCACCCGCTCCAGTAGTTGAAGTGCCGACAGTTGCTGCAAGTGCAGTTGAAACAAGTGTTGTTGAGACTGAAAAAGCAGTAAAAGAGGCTTCAAATGCTTCTGCGCCTATGGCAAAGCCTGCAATTCCAGCCCGTAAAGCCGTGGCTCCAGTCGCCGCTGCGCCAGTAACGCAAAGCGTTGCAAGCACTGCGCCAGCAAAACCGGCAGGCACTAGCCGCTTCGGTACTATGGTGAGTTCAGACATGACCAAGCCTGTTATCCATGAAAGAGCACAGTTAGTGACGCCTAAGGGCCGTGAATACGACAACAGTTCAGCTGAAGATGCTGCACCTAAAGCTAAAATAGGTAACAGCGCTTCATCGGATATGTACCGTCCATAATCTGCCATTGGCATCAAAAAGCCATGCTAATTGCGTGGCTTTTTTATTTATTGCAGTAATAAGAAATTCGCAAAAAGCACGCGTCTGTCAGCTAGACTAGATTGAACATTCAATCTGTTCACTACGACATTCCATTAACGCATGGAAACCATGCCCAAGTAAAAATACAGAGGTTCAATGTTCGATCTTCTCCGTCACAAAACCAGTAGCCATAAGGCTGATATATTATCAGGCCTGACTGTGGCACTGGCCCTTATCCCAGAAGCCGTGGCTTTTGCCTTCGTGGCTCACGTCGAACCCATGGTTGGCCTATACGCCGCCTTTATCATGGGATTAATCACCGCCGTTATTGGTGGACGTCCTGGTATGATCTCAGGTGCCACTGGTGCTATGGCTGTGGTCATGGTGTCTTTAGTGGTTGAGCACGGTGTGCAGTATTTGTTTGCTGCCGTGGTGCTCGCCGGGATAATACAAATTACTGCCGGGGTATTTAAGCTAGGTAAGTTTATTCGTATCGTGCCCTATCCTGTAATGATAGGCTTCGTGAATGGTTTAGCGATTGTGATTTTCTTAGCCCAACTTGGCCAGTTCAAAGTCAAAGATGCGGCCGGCAACATGGTATGGATGGCTCAGGAGCCATTAATGCTAATGTTAGGCTTAGTGGCACTGACCATGGCTATCATTCACTTTTTGCCTAAATTAACCACAGCAATCCCTTCATCGCTAGTGGCTATTCTGACAGTTACTGCAATCGCTGTGGGCATGGATTTAGATACTAATAACGTGCTTGATTTCCTTAAATCCATGAGTGGCGATGACAATGCTACGATTGCAGGTAACTTGCCATCATTTGCCATCCCAAGCGTGCCGTTTAATTTTGAAACCTTCTACATCATCTTGCCTTATGCCTGTATTTTAGCGGCTGTTGGTTTGATTGAATCATTACTGACCCTAACGGTTATCGATGAGATGACCAATAGCCGTGGCCGTGGAAACAAAGAATGTGTAGGCCAAGGCGTAGGTAACATCACCAGCGGTTTCTTCGGTGCCATGGGTGGCTGTGCCATGATTGGTCAGTCGATGATCAACATTAACTCAGGTGGCCGCGGCCGTTTATCTGGGATAACGGCTGCCATAGCCTTACTGGCGTTTATTTTATTTGGCTCAGCCTTTATTGAAATCATTCCTCTGGCTGCACTCGTGGGCGTAATGTTCATCGTGGTACTGGGTACGTTTGAATGGGCAAGCTTTAATGTAATGAACAAGGTGCCTAAGCACGATGCCTTTGTCATCATACTGGTGACCACAGTGACAGTGTTTACTGACTTAGCCTTTGCAGTGTTTGTTGGCGTTATCGTCTCTGCGCTGGTGTTTGCATGGGAACACGCCAAGCACATTAATGTTGAGAAAAGCGTCGATGCTAATGGTTGGAAAGTGTATCGCTTAAATGGGCCTTTGTTCTTTGGCTCGGTAGCAAATTTCCTAGAGCTTTTTGATGCCGCTGACGACCCACAAGATATTATCGTTGATTTTCAAAACTCACGGGTTGCCGATCATTCAGCACTCGATGCCATAGACACGCTAGCAGAACGTTACGTTGCTGCGGGCAAGCGTTTGCATTTACGTCATTTAAGTCAAGATTGTAAAGCCTTACTGCACAAGGCCCGCGACTTAGTGGAAGTGAATCAAATTGAAGATCCTCACTACAAAGTCGCTGATGATAAATTAGATTCATAAGACTTTTTCGCATGAAAAAGTAGTATAAAAAAAGGGCGACTTATGCTTAAGTCGCCCTTTTGTGTTTCCGCACTAAACCTTGATGTTATTTCCCAGTTATTTCTTCAATTTATCAGCAAACTGCTTTTTGAACTTATCAAACTTAGGTTTAACCACCATTTGGCAATAGGGCTGCTCCCCATGTTTAGCAAAATAGTCATCATGGTAGTGCTCTGCAGCATAAAACGTCTCATAGGCAACGACTTGAGTCACTATAGGTTTAGGCCAAATTTGGGTTTGAGTTAATTGGCTAATCATCTGATTTGCGGCATCAACCTGAGCGCTGTTGTGGCAAAAAATTACCGAGCGATATTGAGGCCCTTTGTCATTGCCTTGCTGATTAAGTGTGGTGGGGTCATGGCTGGCAAACAGCACTTCAAGCAAACTTTCAAAATCAATCAAATCGGGCTGATAGGTTATCTGCACCACTTCTGCATGAGCTGTCATTCCTTGGCATACAGCATCATAATTTGCATCATGGGCATCGCCGCCACTGTAACCAGATTTCACTTCAACAACCCCCTTAAGGGCTGAAAATATAGCCTCAACACACCAAAAGCAGCCCGCACCAAAGGTGGCGAGCTCAGAGTCTGATACGACATTAGTGTCGTCGATTGGCTGAAACACCATGGAGACAGAATTAACGCAGTGACGAATATTATTAACCGTTAAATGCTCCCCTTCAAATACATGCCCAAGATGTCCATCACACTGGGCACAGGTGATTTCAACCCGGCGACCATCGGCATCCACATTGCGGTTAACGGCGCCTGGCAATTCATCATCAAAGGCAGGCCAGCCACAATGGGCATTGAATTTATGTTCACTTTTGTACAAAGGGGCTAAGCATTTTTTGCACAAATACACCCCTTTAGCATAGTGATTAACATATTCTCCACTAAAAGGTCGTTCTGTGCCTTTTTGCTCTATCACGTATTGTTCAAATTCAGTCAGTGTCTGCATGTTCTAGGTTCCGTTTTATTGGCACTAAGTGCGTGAACGTCTTAAGACTAAGGTGACGTTTACCAGTAAAAGGTTGTTTTGTGGTTAAGATAGCTGCGCTTGTCTATTCAACAATGACAACATTACCACTACAACATAAAAATATTGACCGTTAATCGCGTCAAAAAATTGCCCCTAACCTGCCGCGAGGTTAAAATCATCTCGGGTTAAAAATAAAATAAGTAGAATATAATGAAATTAGAAACAATTGATTATTTAGCGCCAGACAGTGCTGAACGCTTTGTGGCCTCTTTACGTGAGACAGGTTTTGGGGTGTTATCAAACCACCCAATCAAGAAAGAATTGGTTGAAGCCATTTATCAAGAATGGTACGAATTCTTCCAATCTGATGAGAAAAATGAGTTTTTATATAAACCAGAGACTCAAGATGGCTTCTTTCCAGCCTCTATTTCAGAAACAGCTAAAGGCAATACGGTTAAAGATATCAAAGAATATTACCATATTTACCCTAATGGCCGAGTTCCTGAATCATTAAAAGCCAACATTAACGCTTATTACGCTCAAGCCAATGCCTTTGCTGCTGAGTTACTGGGCTGGATTGAACAATTTTCCCCAAGGGATATCGCCGCTAAGTTCTCAATTCCATTGCCTGCGATGATTAAAGACAGTGAAAAAACCTTACTACGGGTACTGCATTACCCGCCAATGAAAGGCAATGAAGAAATGGGCGCCATTCGCGCAGCAGCCCATGAAGATATTAACCTTATTACAGTGCTACCTGCTGCTAATGAGCCTGGCTTACAAGTTAAAGCAAAAGACGGTACTTGGTTAGACGTACCTAGTGATTTTGGTAATATAATTATCAACATCGGTGACATGTTACAAGAAGCCTCTGCGGGTTATTTTCCTTCGACGTCTCACCGAGTTATTAATCCTGAAGGCATGGATAAAACCAAATCACGGATTTCGTTGCCTCTGTTTTTGCACCCGAATCCAGAGGTTATCTTGTCAGAGCGTTACACCGCTGATAGCTATCTGATGGAAAGATTACGTGAACTTGGCGTTATTTAACGCTAATTCAGTATATTAAATTGTTGCTCAAAAGCGCCTAAGGGCGCTTTTTTTATGGCAAAACGCCATAACAATTTAACCAATAACAAGGTAGAATAGCGCTTTTGTATATTACGCGGTAAAAGCGCGCTAAAAAGGCACAAATCATGGCAATTCAGTGGTATCCAGGGCACATGCACAAGGCACGTAAAGAAATCGAAGAGGCCATGCCTCAGGTCGATTTAGTGATCGAGGTGCTCGATGCGCGTATCCCATACAGCAGTGAAAATCCGATGATTGCGCAACTCAGGGGTGATAAACCTTGTATCAAGTTGCTTAATAAAGCCGATTTAGCCGATCCTGAAATCACTGCCCAGTGGATTGAATACTTAGAGCAAGAGCAAGGCGTAAAAGCTTCTGCCATCACCACCCTGCAACCGGGCATGGTGAAACGTATTCCTGATATTTGCCGTAAACTTGTACCACACCGAGACATCACAGAAAAAGACATCCGCACCATGATAATGGGGATCCCTAACGTAGGTAAATCTACCATTATCAATACATTAGCAGGACGGGTTATCGCTAAAACCGGTAATGAGCCAGCAGTTACCAAAAACCAGCAGCGCATTAATCTACGTAATGGCATTGTGCTTTCAGACACCCCTGGCATTTTGTGGCCTAAAGTGGACAACGAAGCCAGCAGTTACCGCTTAGCTGTCACTGGTGCTATCAAAGATACGGCAATGGAGTATGAAGACGTAGCACTTTTCGCCGCGGCTTATTTCCTAAAAGCCTATCCTGATGCCATTTGCGAGCGCTATAAGCTTAAAGAGTTACCAAAAGATGATATGGCACTGCTTGAAGCTATAGGTCGCTCTCGCGGCGCCTTAAGACCCGGCGGCCGCATCGATTATCACAAAGTCTCTGAATTATTACTCCACGAGTACCGTTCAGGGCAAATCGGTTTATTGACCTTAGAAACTCCAGCTATGGCTGAAATAGAAAAAGTCGAAGTGGCACGAGTGTTAGCTGAAAAAGAAGCCATTAAGCAGCAAAAGCTTGAATTAGAGCGATTAAAACGTTCTGGAAAACGCCATAACGACTAAAAAACAATTTATCTTTGTACAAAGCCAATAGCCTAAGAACCTGCGCCTTAGGCTTTTTTGTTTCACAACCCTTGTTGTATTGTTTTTGCCAGAGCATCTAAACTGGCGTCGAGTAAATCCAGCACTCGCTCAAATCCATCACAGCCACCATAATAGGGATCTGGCACTTCATCGGTATCAAGGATTGCAAACGACAGCATAAGCTGCAGCTTATGCTGTAGATGCGCCGGACATAACGCCTTAAGATCTGCAAGGTTTGCTTTATCTGCCGCTAAAATCATATCGAAAGATTCAAAATCATCACTGCGTACTTGGCGGGCTTGCATTGCTGAAAAATCCAAACCACGCCTATTGCCTGCGGCTATGCTACGTTTATCAGGGCTATGGCCTTGATGAAAACCTATAGTCCCTGCTGAATCAATTTCTGTAGTAAGTTGATATTTAATGATTTTACTTCTAAAAATAGCTTCCGCCGTAGGTGATCGGCAAATGTTGCCCATACAAACAAATAGAATGCGATGCTTCATCATTTATCCTTACTCTGTTGTCATAGCTAAGCCTGCTCTAGTCCACGGCTCAGTAAAAGTGATACAATTTAAACACATAATAAGAACAGATATTACAACAATGAAACCTAAGAATAATCATGGTATTAAGCGCATAATTCGCGCTACGGGATTTTCCATTAGCGGCCTGAGACTGGCCTATCGTAATGAAGCAGCCTTTAGACAAGAATTACTGCTGTGCACGATTGCGCTGCCCATTGTATTTTGGCTTAATGTCACCAGCGTTGAACGAGTATTGCTCATCATAGGGCTATTTATCGTGCTGATTGTAGAATTGTTAAACTCGGCTACCGAAGCTGTGGTTGATCGTGTAGGTGAAGAGCTGCACCCGTTAAGCGGTCAAGCAAAAGACATAGCCTCTGCCGCTGTGATGCTCAGCCTTATATGTTGCGCCTTGATTTGGGGAATAATTCTATTCCCGCAATTAACAGGCCTATTCTAGCCAAGCTCAGGCACTAAAAGTGCGGAAATATCAGGGCTGAATTTAAGACTTAGCCCTTATCCACCAATAAAACAATCGCTTGCTCTATCTGTGCCAAGCGCTCACTTTTACCTAAATAGGCGGCATAAAGGATGCGCTTGATACTTTGTGCCCCTTCAACCAAATACAGCTTCTTATCTGCTAACCCCGCGCTTATCAATGCATCAGGCAGGAAAGCACAGCCTCCGTTATTATTCAAAAAATCCAGCGCTATCCGCGCTGAGCTAGTGTGTAAAACTGGGACGGGTAATTGTGAAAATTCTTGTGCGTGCATAATATTAAAGGCTGTCCCCCAATCGACTTTAATATACGACTGCAGCTGAGCCTCATTTAAACTGCAGCCCATTTGATCTGACACTAAACGTAATTCGATTTGCGCCAATTGGACTAACTCGACGTCATCGAGTTTTGGCGGTTCGAAGGTAATGGCAATGTCTAAAGTACGCTCAATTAATTGCCGAGTCATTATGGTGCCAGTTAAAATCTCAGTTCTTAAAGCAACACCTGGCAACCCCAAATGTAAAGGTTGCAGATGCTCCTGCAAATAAGCATCCCAAATATTATGACCCGCAGCTAACGTAAGCTGAGAAGTGTGCTGCTGGCTTAAGGATATATCTTGTTTAGCACGCTCCCATGCCGTCAGCACCGCTTCAGCATGGCCTAATAATCGCTCCCCTGCTGGCGTTGGGTGAATATTATTACGCAACCGCTCAAATAGCTCAACGCCTAGTATCCCCTCTAACTGTTTGACTCTAAAACTAACCGCGCTTCGGGTAAGGTAAAGATTTTCAGCTGCCTTGCCAAAATGCCGAGTTCGAGAAACTTCCAAAAAGGTTTTTAATAAATCCGTATCCATAAAAATTCTTTACCATCAAAGACAAAATATTTTGATTTTAAAATCGAGAATACTAGCCAATACTCCAGTTGAAAACCATTGTATTTTATATTCTAGAAGGTACCGACCATGACTCAGCACTCATTCACCCCAGCCTCTGGTAGTGAAGCAATCACAGTGAATACTGGGATGAGCTTTGTGTCTACTAAACGCTTCTATGATGACGCTAATTTTCCGAAAGGTTTTAAACGCTGCGGAGACTTTACCAGCAAAGAAGCTGAATTACTTGAACTTCATGGCCAAGCCATGAAAAATTTAGTTGAAGGCAAGCAGCTCGCTTGTACGCCCGATGAAGATCAATTCATTCAGGTGGCTCAAGGCAATATAGCCCCGAGCACTCATTTCGAACTCTTGTGGGCTAAATACATCAAACTCGCCAAAGGGAAACCTTTTTATGCGGTTGTTGGCACAGTGCATGCGCCAAGCGCCAAGCCTGTGGTTGAAGTGGATATCGAATTTGATGATATCGATGATGACGAAAGCAGTGATGAAGAATCTCCTACTGATTAAATCAGTCTGCCTTGAACCATTGCCTAAGCCTGCAATAAAGAGTTTGTAGGGAAAAGATCCAAATTCTGATATGAGCGTTACGGCGCTCATATCCCATTGCGATAGTTACCGCTTTGAATATTTATAACCATCACTCCCCCTATAAAAATGCTCTCCAACTCCTTAATCAATACTTTTAATGCTTTTAGCACTTTTTCAGCATGTTGATGCTTTTTTTACTATTCTAATTGATATTGTTGTTTACAAAAAACTAACAAGTAATGCATAGTGTTTACCTTAACTAGTCATTTAGTCTTACTTCACTGCTAAGCTAAATTGGTGATCTTTTGAAGCTAGTGAGTTAAATCGTGGCATGAAAAATAACAATAATAGATTGGGGAAGGCATGTATAAAAGATGTTCTTTAGGGTTACTGGCTTTTATGGCGAGCGCTTCAATGGCTCAGGCGGAAGAATATAAGCTAAATTTAGGGCTTTTTTACGCCAATTCTGACTCCAATATCTTAGTTTCAAACACTAAAGGGGGGACTTTCCCGTTAAGTTTTGAAGATGATTTAATGCTTGATGAAAAACAGTTTCTACCTTACTTCGAATTTGCATATGACTTTAACGAACGCCACCATTTGTATATTGATTGGAAACAACTTCACCGCACAGCTGAAACCCCCTCCTTAGAAAAAGCCTTTCAAATACGATTAGATGGCGTTGATTACGATGTCAAAGCCGGAGGTAAACTGCAAACCACTTTAGATATCGATATCATGCGTTTAGGCTATGGTTATGATATATGGCAAGGAACCAATTACAGTATTGGAGCCTCCCTAGGATTGCATACCATGTTTGTTAAAACTGAATTTGAAGGCACTATAGGCATTTGCGTTCCCGATAACTCCAGCACTCAGCTGTGTGATAATGCAATTGCAAACCCTCAGGTCATAGACGAAAACTTTACCGCACCGCTGCCAAATTTAGGCGTCTACGGAAACTATGAGTTTTATCCAGGCTGGCAACTTAAGATCCATGCACAATATTTCGCTATTGAATACAAAGATGTAAAAGGTTCACTTAAAGACATTAAAATTGGTGTTGAAGCAAAAGTTGCTGATCATTGGTTCTTAGATTTAGCCTACAATTATTATCGCGTTGATGTGGATATTGCCGAAACCAGCACTAAAAATGGCCAAAGCTTTAAAGTGTCGGATTACCGCATAGATTACAGTTTTACGGGACCAGTATTCTCGGTAGGGTTCCGCTTCTAAGGCCTTCATCACTTGTAGCTAAATCTTTAAGGTCTTACAGCTAAGCCTTTAACGTCTTGTGGCACTCTAATCTTGTGATCTACAACAAATTCTAAGGCAAGTTTTTGATCCCTTGCTATATTCAATATTATCGCAGCAGTATTAGTAAGTGTTTTTTACTAAAAATGCTAATATCAGCCTCAGCTAACAATTAATAGTCCCGTTATCGGTGAGGAAAGCATGTCAAACGACCTATTACAAACGGCCGCATTAAATCTTAAAAAAGCCGTTCCTTTGATGCTCAAATATAAAATTCCTACTACACCCACCAATTACGCACTATGGTATGCCTATGTAGGCGAACAAAACCCAGTATTAAATCAAGAACTGGATAGCTTGATACAGCAAAATATTAGCTACTCCCCTGTCAGCAGTGAATTATTGTACCGCAAACACGTCGCAGATCCTGTTGAACTTGATGTGCGTACTATGCGCCAAAGCCTAGATGCCATGGTGTGCGATTTATCTCAATCACTTAAAGATACCAATCAAGACACTGTGTCTTTCCAAAGCCGTATCGAAAAAGACTTTACTAAACTCAATGAGTTAGAGAGCCAAGGTTTCTCATTAGAGCAAGTGATCGGCGTTGTACGCAGCATAGTTAAAGAGTCAACAAACATTCGCTCCAGCGCTATTAATTTTTCGCAGCAACTGCAAAAAGCACAATCTGAAATAGAAACGCTCAAAGTGAAGCTTGCTGAGACCGAAAAAGACATGTTGTTTGATGCCTTAACCAATGTGCTTAATCGTCGTGCATTCGATGAAGATATCAAAGCCCTGGTCGCTCAAAAGGCCCCTGGTAGCTGCCTTGTTTTATTAGACATTGACCATTTCAAAGCCTTTAACGATAACTACGGTCATCAACTCGGTGACATGGTACTTAAAACTGTGGCAAAACGGGTTCAAGAAGGCTGCCGAGATGGGGCTAAATTCTACCGTTTTGGCGGGGAAGAATTCGCCATCATTATACCTAAGAGCCAACTTAGGGTTGCACGCCAATTGGCCGATGGCATGCGCCGTGCTATTGAAAAATTGACCCTTAAAGACAGACGTAATGACGCAACCATTGATGCTATCACAGCCTCATTTGGTGTTAGTGAATGGCAGCCAGGTCAGAGTGTGGCTGAGTTTATCGAGGCCACCGACAAGTTACTTTATGAAGCAAAACGTTTGGGTCGCAACCGCGTTATGCCTATGTCTAGCTAAAAGAAGGCTTTTAGCCACATCCATTACACCCATTAATACCTCAATTGCCCCCTTTTGAGGTATTTTGTTATTGGGCTAATGCCTGTGTAATGCAAATAGCGATATCCTCAATCTGAACGCGAGAGTTTTTCACCTTAAAGGCTTAGCACTTCACTTACGCTACACAGCTGATAGTATGGCTAAATCATCCCTCTATACAGTTGCCAATATGACTCATAAAACTCAACAACAAGCCACTCAGATTGTCAGCGCTGGCCGAGAGAAAAAGTTTACCCAAGGTGTGATAAACCCGCCGGTAGTAAGAGCATCCACTGTGGTGTTTGATACCCTAGAACAGATGCAATTTGCCATCAAAAATAAAACCAATGGCACTCTCTTTTATGGAAGACGTGGCACCAGCACTCACTTTGCATTCCAGCAAGCCATCAGTGAACTTGAAGGCGGCGCTGGCACCGCACTTTATCCTTGCGGTGCTGCCGCCATTAGCGCGGCGCTATTGTCATTTCTCAAAAGTGGCGATCATCTTCTTATGCTTGATAGTGTTTACGAACCCACACGCGCACTTTGTGACACGCTATTAGCGGGATTTGGCATTACAACCAGCTATTACGATCCCATGATTGGTGCGGGTATTACGGCCCTTATTCAACCCAATACTAAAGTGATTTTTTTAGAATCCCCAGGTTCTATCACTATGGAAGTACAGGATGTGCCAACACTTTGCCGCATTGCCCATGAGCATGGGTTAACCACAATGCTGGATAACACTTGGGCCTCACCTATCAATAGCCGTCCCTTTGAAATGGGGGTGGATATCTCAATTCAAGCAGCCACTAAGTACATTGTCGGCCATTCTGATGTCATGCTAGGCACGGCAACTGCCAATGCCGCGCATTGGCCAACATTAAGAGAGCACAGTTATCTGATGGGTCAGACCACCTCTCCCGATGATGTCTACCTTGCAACCAGAGGATTAAGAACCTTAGGCGTTCGCATGGCACAACATGAAAAAAATGCTCTTGAAGTGGCGCGCTGGCTGCAAACTAGAGCCGAAGTTGATCATATCCGCCACCCAATGTTTGATACCTGCCCTGGGCATGAGTTTTTTAAACGTGATTTTAGCGGCGCAAATGGCTTATTTTCATTCGTATTAAAACAAGGTAGTCCTCAAGCCTTAAAAGCCTTTGTAGAAGGTATGCAGCACTTTAAAATGGGGTTTTCATGGGGCGGTTTTGAAAGCCTTATTCTATCAGTGTCTGGCATAGATAAAATTCGTACAGTTACCCCATGGGATAAGAGTAAACCTTTGATGCGACTGCATGTGGGTCTTGAGGACCCGCAGGATTTAATCGCCGATCTAGAACGCGCATTTGAGCGCTTTCATCAAGCTTAACGCTCATTTAATACACTCATTGCGCCTTGGCAGAGGCGCGCATTTTCAGTCTTCCCCCCAAAAATACACCAAGCAGCTACTTTTATAAGCAAATCATCTATGTAATTTCTTTATTATCTTTTAATTCAGTCGCCTATAACGTAATGTGCATCATCAATTAGATGGATTTTAACTGCTTACATGAATAAGTGTGAATATTTGACTTATGCTAGAGCTTCATGGAAATGTGTTACTCAAGGAAGAAAGACATGAACAATACCGATTTGACGCTGGCATTGATGCTATCGTCACTATTAATACTGCATTTGCTATTTTGCTATCGTGCTATCACCTCAAGCTTCAGCGAGCTCAATAGTTTTAGACGCTATTCTTGGGCATTTATCAGCCTATGCCTAGGCCCACTTGGCTATTATTTATACCAAGGTTTACTGCCATTAGAACAACTAGATTGAGCCAACCTTGTTTGGTATACATTCTGCACTTTTAGCGCATATTAAGAATAATATTAATAGAAAGGGGCTTTAGGCCCCTTTTAATGTTAAACATTTTGTCTAAACACTGCGCTTAAATATAGCGGCTAAATTGCTTGCCCGGCTTGAGAGCTTTAATGGGCGCCACGACTGTGGGAGTGCCGATATAAAGAAAACCAATAATTTGGTCTAACTCGCCTAACCCTAGCCCATGATGAACATCCTGACTAAAAGCAAGATCCCCAGTACGCCACACAGCCCCTAAACCTAAACAAAAGGCCGCTTGTTGCATTGCCATAGTGGCACAGCCTGCTGCTAATTGCTGTTCTATAATGGGTACTTTGCTATGTTGTTGGCATTTCGCCACTACAGTTATCACCATAGGTGCACGAGCTGACGTCATTCCAGCTTTAATGATTGCGGCTTCATCGGCGCCGCTCGCTTTCGCCGCGGCCACAAAAATAGCACTGAGTCTTTCGAGTCCATCATCGACGGCGATAATAAATTCCCAAGGGGTTAAGCTGCCATGATCTGGTGCTCTTGCGCCCGCATCGAGAATAAAGTTTAACTCTTGATCGTTCGGGGCTGGTGCCACAAGACGGGGACTAGACTGACGGGTTAACAGAAGTTGCTTGGCGTCCACAATAACTATCCTCTAAAAATGATGCCAAATACTAACAAAAATCCCACCGTTATGGTGGGATATTTACATAAGTTCAAAAGCATTTAGCCAGTACGATTATAGATAACGCTTAGCGATGAAATAATCTAGGCTAGTGTAACGCCCGCCACCTAAAACGAATAAGGCCAGCAACATAATGAAATAAGTGATGGCAAACTCAATACCATTATTTAAAATCACAAAGTTACCTGAGCTGGTTAACCATTCATAATTACCATGCTGCTGTAAAATACTTTTTGCAGCAGCAAGCTTTTCGCCCGCTTCTATAACCCTGTCATTGGCAAGCCAAGAGCTGCCATCAGCAATCGCTAACCATCCATTAGGCCAATGCACGGCAAAAGCGGCAACCAACATGGTAACCATCATAGGGATAGCCACCAGTCGAGTGGCCAAACCAACTAGCAGCATAGCCCCGCCCATAAGCTCAGTACCTGAAGCTAAGGCCGCCATGACTTCAGGCATAGGCAAACCTAAGCCCCAATCTGGATTGCCAAACCAAGCGGCGGTATCTTCAAAGTGACTGATTTTATTGTAACCTGCCTGCATTAACACCGGCGCTAAATACAAACGTAAGGTGAGGGGTGCCAACCCTTCCAACTGTTTAATCGTGGCTAAAAAGCCTTTATAAAACTCAACAACTATCTGCATTTTAGTGCCCTTATCCTCGTTATTGCTCAAATAGACCCAATGAAACTGAACTTTCTTTCATCTGAATATAAAAATCATCAGTTGATGCTAGCGAGACTGGGCGCAATAGCGCCATAAAGAGACGAGTACAAGTTCAATAAAGGCCAAGTCAAATTTAGTCTAGGCTAATTTCATTAAGATCAACAATCAGCGCGTTAAGCTTTTTATTGAATCTTTTTCGCTGTTTATCGCTCAACGTATGGCTCAGTTCTACAATCAGCGAACCAAAATTTTCAGAGTTTTGGGCAATATTTTGTTGATAGCTGGCAGATTTTAAGTCATCGGGCTGGGTCATTAACAAGGTGAGCGACTGTGTGAGTAACTGACTGTTATCTCGCTGACTTAGGGCCTGCTCAAATTGCCTTAGCCATTCATGGCGATACTCGAGCCACATATCTAAGGTGGCCAACCTTTGACTATTGCGAGCCTCTATCAAGGATTTTTGTGCATCACTGACACTTCCAAGCCAATCATCGGCCTGCTCGAATAAACGTTCATTGGATTCATCAAGCAATTGTGCGTTTGTCTTGCCCGCATACTCATCACTGAGTTCTTGCTCTTCTTTTCTTAGCTGTTTCATGATGCCTTTGACTTGCTCATCGTCCAGAGAAGCAATTAACGGGATAAGATCGGGCAACAAAAAATGGAAAATACGGAACCAGTGGCCCTTAGCCTGCTGCACTTGGATCACCCACTGCGAAGGAGTCAGTGTACCTTGCTGTAGTTGGGTTAAGAGTTCATGCAATTGACTGCTGTATTTCGGCAACTCTACTTGTTTATGCCAAATTAAAAACTTATCAAGCATAACCTCAAACTGCTTCTGTTGCGGCTTATTAAGAGTTACATACTCTTCTATTTCCCACTCGATGGCCCAATCGAGAAAGTAATAACTCATTTTTGTGGAACACGCCGTTAGCAGCAACAAAGCGCTTAGCCAAACCATGGTTTTTTTAAACAAGGTGTATGTCCCTTAAATAGCATCAATAATGCTCGCCATCATATAACACATCTGCAACATAACAAGCCTATGGTATTCATTAGCTAACACTAAATTGTAATGAGTTGTTGATATTCCTTGAAATAAGTAAGGTAGGTTTGGAGGCTTTGGCTGGAGTTTGTGGTCACTTTTTTTGTCGTAAACGCTGGCGGCACAGAGTAAAAGCGCTCTGCGGCCATTAATAACGCCCAAGCGGCGCAGCATAACCAATAGCAGTTCATTGCCGCCGGCATAGCCTCAAGCCCAGATTGATTAACATTAGGATTAAAGGCTAAATATTGCTGCGTCAGGCTACTGACTTGAAAGGGAGTGAGCTGATGGGTTGCGATAACGCTTGCCAGCTCAAATAGCGGATGACTGGCGGTGGCATATTCAAAATCAATACATTGCAGCCTATCGCCCACCAGCAATAAATTGCTGGGATTAAGATCTCGGTGACAATATTGATTAGCCACTAAACAAGACTCAAGCTGCGTTAACCAGAGTTCAATCTGCACGCTTAATCCGCTCAGCTGCTCAAAAGCCTGTTGCCACGCAGAGGTTGGCACGTGCCGAGTATCAACCGTTATCGCGGTTAAGCGGGTGAAATAATCTTGCCACTGGACTCTGGGCGTTAAGGCAACATCAGGAACGGGCAGCTGGCTCAAGGGCCGCAGTAAATCCATCAGCAACCCTATGGGTTTGTTTTCATCCAACAGTGATGAACATGCCAAATGCTTATGCTCAGCCATGAATAAATCTTGGCTGTTATTCTGAGCCTGAGGCCCCATGAGGGCAGACCAAGGCTTAGCTTGTATAATAAACTGGCTAAGATAAAAAGTATTATCATCACTGTGCCAGATTAACCCTGGCGCAAGCCCTGCCTTGGCCGCACAACGCCAATTTGCCAGTTCTTGCTGGCGATCACACCACACACTTTGCTGACGGTTAACCCTTAATACCCAATCACCTTGTGAGCCGCAAAGACGATAATTATCATTACTGAGCCCTTCAGATAACGCCATTGCCTGAGCACTGTTATCTTCTAATGCCTGTTGCAGCCACTTGGGTAAGGCATTGAGGACTTCTGCCCCCAATAACGCATTGGGCGCTTGCCAGTGGCTTCTCATGGCTAATGGGTAGCCAAAGTTGCTGCTTGAGTTTGATTTTCTAAGCGTTTGCGCCACATAAGGTAACCCATAGCTGCCATCAACACATACGCCATAAATAGGCCCGTGGTTAGCATTAAGCCTTTTTGGAAATAAAGATAAATCGATACTAAGTCTATCACTATCCAATAGAGCCAATTTTCTAATACTTTTTTAGCCACCAAATAGGTGGTCATCACCGCAAAGCAAGTGGTAGCGGCATCTAAATAAGGAAATGAAGCTTGAGTGTAATTCGCCATCAAATATCCGACTCCCACTGAAATCAAGGCGGTTACTGCAATAAGCTTTACATGAGTTTGAAAAGACCAACTTAACACCATAGGTCCGATATGGCTTGAGGAAGCGCCATTTGTGGGGCCGAGTTTGTGACCATCTTGCTGCCACAGCCAATAACCATAGAGCGCCATGCCCATGTAATAAATATTCAGCACTGATTCCATCAATAACGATACTTTCCAAAACAGCACAGTATAAATCGCTGTACTGACAAAAGCGGCAAGCCAGCACCAAATATTGGCTTTCATGGCCAGTAGCAGATAAACCACAGCCAAAATAACCGCAAACAATTCCCAATAGGTCATCATGGACACTTCTGATATGGCGACATTTATGGCTTCAAACACGCTTATTCTCCTCGTTTACGGTTTTCTGAATGTTGATCCTGTTTATAACCAGGCTTATGAATGAGATTACTGCTTATGGCTAAGATCTAGCTCATCACAAATAAACTTACACACAAACACCGCTTTACCCCAAGTTTGCTGGGCGGCCTGCATCTCAGTATTGAGCATAGTCATCACATCTGTGAACTCACCGCACACTTGAGTCGCCATGGCATTAGTGACCCTATTTATATTTTGGTAGCCATCAAGGCGATCAATAAACCATTGGATGGGCTCGATGTAATTCTCTTTTAAAGGGTACATGCTAATTTCAACTGTGAGTTTCATTGTCTTTCTCCTCTGGTTTGGTGTGAATTGCCAAACACTGACTTTCAAAGTCTAGATTTCCAAACAAGGGTAGGCTCCCTAAAGCGCCTACCCTTTGGACTACATAAATTTAACGGATAAGGTAACCCCTAACTGACGCGGATCGCCAAAACGGATGTATTGCTTTGGTGTCCAATCAAGATCCGGCTCATTACCGAAATAAAAGCCGCGCACGCCATAGTCTTCATCAAATAAATTGCGGCCCCATAAATAGGCTGACCAAGTTTGGGTCTCATAACCGACTCTGGCATTAACAATCGCGTAAGGATCGGATTTTGATTCATTACTATCAGAGTAATAAAACTCGCTCTTTCCGCTAGCATTAAGGTTCGCAAACCAGCCGCTATCAGTCAGATAGGTCATCCCTGCGCTGTAGGTTAATTTAGGAGAGTGGGCTAAATCGCGGCCCTCTAAATCGATCACTGCACCATATTTATCTTTATATTGATAATCACCATAGGCCGTTTCTAACCAGCCTAAACTTGAATAAAATTGAATATTCTCAGTGGCATACCATTTAACATCTAATTCTGCGCCATAACCCCTTGAGTTTCCTGCATTTTCAGTAAAAAGAGCAAATGGGCGTTTCACTTCACCATTACTATCTATAACTTCTGTCTGCAATGATGCAGCTACTTGCTGATCAATTCTGTTCATTAAAAACAATGCTAATTTTGATGTCAATTGACCATCCAAATAGCTGGATTTAAGACCGACTTCATAATTATATAAAGTCTCTGTCCCGAACTCTTTTTTATCATCAAACTCTGACGGTAGACTCGGTTCCAACATGTTAAAACCACCAGCCTTATAACCTCTAGCAATACGGCCGTAACCCGTATGTTCTGGACTCAATACTTTAGATAAAGCGATATGGCCACCCCACATGGTCTCTGACGGGGTAAAATTGTCGCCATTGGTGTCGCTGTAGTCGCTATTGCGGCGCTCCACTCTCAATCCTGTTGACAATAAATAGCTATGGCCTAAATCCGCATCAATTTGTGCAAAAACAGCATAGTTTTTAGCATCGTACTCAGACTGAAGTACTTCATCAGGCCAAGTGTTGTATTCAGAATACAGATCATTATCTTCACTCAGTGAGCGCGCATAAGCCCCCACTAGCCAATCTGTGCTGCCTGAAAAAATCTTACCCGCATCGGTAGAGTTTACTCTGAGCTCTTGGGTCCAGGTTTGTCTGTCACCTTGTTTATCCCAAGTGTAATCATACTCACACGCATCACCACCACAATCTTTACTGGCCCAATAAATAGGGTTCGACCAGTCACCGTCATAGGCATGCTGATGCTCAGTATTGGCAAAAGAGGTTAAGGATGTCAGCTCAAATTGCTCAGCGCCGCTGTAAATGGCTTTAAAACCTGCGCCTGTGGTTTGCTGACTATCTATGCCCGGTAAGTCTGAGGTGGTGTTACGGCCATTATTGTCTAAAGTCCAAGCATCATAACCGTTATCAAAATCAGCGTGAAGTAAGGTTAAATCTAATTGCAGTGCATCGGTAGCGTACCAACGCAGTTTAGCGCGTGCGTTAAATTCATCACGCTCATTGGTGTCTGAGCGGCCCAGATACTGGTTATCTTTAAAGCCGTCTTGATTGTGTTTTTCAACTGACACACGGTACAAAAGTGCGCCAGAATCCGTCACAGGCCCTGAGCTAAAACCTGCAAAAGTGGTGAGGTTATCATCGCCAACACTGACCTCCGCCCCCTGCTCTGACTCTTGACTTGGATCATTACTTTTAAGATAAATAAGCCCGGCTAGCGCATTGGCGCCATATTGTGTGCCTTGGGGGCCGCGAAGTATCTCCACCTGCTGCATATCGTACATGCTAGCGATACTGCCAAGACCAGATAAATCTATGTCATCCATGATAAAACCGACGGATGAATTGGGGGCGCCTTTATACTCTTCTTGCTCGCCAACCCCGCGAATTTGAAAATACTTAGGACGAGAGCTGCCACCAGACCAGTTAAAGTTGGCAATGCTGTTAAGCACATCTTCAAAATGTTGCGCCCCTTCATCTTCGAGCTGCTGGGCATCAATAACGGTAACGCTAGAAGGCATCTTATCGAGATTAATACCACTGAAATCAGCATTAACGACTATGACCTCCATTTTTTCACTGTCTGCGGCGCGGCGTTCAATGTCTGCCGTTTTGGCAGCAGCAGGTGCACTTAGCACTGCCATGATGGCTAAGGTTAAGGTAGATTTTACGGGTAAGGACAAGCAAATTGGAGCTGACATAGGACCTCAAATGTATAGTTTGAGATCCGGCATGGATAAGCGAATAAGAAGTGCGCGAATAATAAGCCCATTCCTACGCCGGTATTAGCCGGATCAGGTTCTAAGGGTTCATCAAACGATATCTCAGTCAGAGCAAATTGCGCTAACACCCCTTGGCGCTAAGGATTATAAACGATAAGACTTAAGTGCGACACAGATACTTGTCACATTCTTTAACCTTATACTGCTAATTTGAGTGACTTTTCCTTACATATATTTCAAAACTCGACGCCATAGGGTTCGGTGCTAATGCTTGAATGTGTTTATTCTCATGGCCATGTAAGGTAAGTGACTTCCAGCTATTGCCTTCATCGTCCACGCTTATGCCATCAAGATCAAACCAGGTAAATTTATATTGCAGCTGAACATCATAAGCGCCTTGGCTCACCAATACCGCTGTACCTTGGAGTAAATCCCCGAGGCGGCGACTGATGATTTGTTCAATTTTCACATCACGGCTAAGGCTATTTGAATCAATTCGGGTTTGCCCAGATGAACTTGCCCCAACGCCAGCGGTAGTATTTGCACAACCACTGAGTGTTAGGGCTGCAGTGAACATTAAACTGACTGGAAAGATAAGCTGTTGAGTTAACTTTTTTATCATCACCTGCTCCTACTCTGCTTAAAACAAAACGAAATAAAACCAAATGGCTTAGCGCAAAACCGTTAGAAAAATAATAACTGCTGTTATTCAACTAAAAAATGGGCTCTTGCCGTTGCGATAAGTTGTTTACGGTTCGTTTGCCAACAATTAATACTCACATTGGCAACGCGCCGTCCTTGGCGAGTAATTTTACACTCGGCAAAGGTATCTTGATGTAGACCAGCCCTTAAATAATCAATTGAAAAATCGACAATTTTAGGCACCTTTTTCGCCTGCATAAACACCATTAACTGGACAATGGCAGACATTTCCATAAAGCCTGCAATCACCCCACCATGGATAGCGGGCAAAATAGGGTTGCCTATGTTGTCGTCTTTGGCGGGTAATTTAAACACCATTTCATCACCAAAACGGTCAACCGCCATGCCAATAAACTGTGAGTAAGGCACTTTGGCTAATAAATAACTGTAATCATTAAGCTCAATGGCGCGCTTTACCACATCTTGCACATCAAGATCTTGTGTATCACTCATCAGCCTTAGTCTCCGCTGTATTCGCTTGAGGTAAATTCCCCATTAATGCTTGCCTAAAGGTTTCCCCCACCATCTCTGGGCTAATGCGCATAAAAGATCCTACCGCGTGAGCAATTGGCTCATCTATGCTGTCTTGATAGGCGATAGCGCGGGTAAAAGCGACACTTGACGACAACTTATAACACTCAGCAAAAGCAAAAACTGATTTATGGGGCTCGGCAGGTTTCATGTAATCTACCCGCAAATCCAGAGTAGGTGAAATCTCTAATGACTGGAATTTCTTTAAAATGGCGCACACCACCGCCGTACCGCAACCAGTATCAATTAAGGTGGTGATGACGCCGCCGTGTATCACCCCTGTATCTGGATAGCCGATAATATCTTGGCTATAGGGCAATTCTAATAACACGTGATGCTCGCTTGCCTCATGAACTTTAATCCCTAAGCGGCGGCACTGGGCAAGTTGGTCAACAAAGCGGGTAGCAAGCTCGGTCAAGGGAAAAAAATCACTATTTATCTTCATGGTATTTGGCATAACGCTAGGCTCATTTTACTATGGTCACAAGGCAATACATTTCAGACTATACCGACAACATTGGCCCTAAAGGCTTGCCGCCGACTAAATGCATATGGATATGGTACACCTCTTGGCCGCCATGCTGATTGCAATTCATGATGAGTCGATAGCCATCTTTGGCAATACCCGCTTCAGAAGCAAGCTTTGCCGCCACTGTGAACATGCGCCCTAAAGCCAATTCATCCGATGACTTAACATCATTTGCTGTGGCAATAAGGTGATTGGGAATGATCAAAATATGGGTCGGGGCTTTGGGCTGAATATCGCGAAATGCGGTGACTAAATCATCTTGATATAAAATATCAGCTGGAATTTCACGACGAATGATTTTACTAAACAGGGTTTCTTCGGCCATGATGTGGCTCCTATGCTTATCCATGATAGGTTTCAATCTTAGATTGAACCGATTTAATCTTGATGATTATATACATAAAACGACCATGGGTAATGGATAATTCTAATCCCAGCACTCAGTTAGCATTGCCTACTGAGTGCATTTTTGGCAGCATGTAACCACCTATTCTGTTTGGCTGTGTTACTTAAGCCCTATTTTGGATTTTTTCATGCATTATCATATTGTCCCTCTCGATCCTAAGGCGCATCTTTTCCACGTCACTCTCACCTTAGACAATGCCCATAACACCCAAGAGTTTAGCCTGCCAGCTTGGCTGCCCGGCAGTTACATGATCAGAGACTTTGCCAGAAACATCATTGAGATAAATGCTTTTGATGATAACAACCAAGCCATAGCACTCACTCAACTAGATAAGCAGCGCTGGCGTGCAGCGAATACCAGCCCTAAGTTAACCCTAAGCTATCAAGTCTATGCTTGGGATTTATCGGTGCGCTCAGCTCACCTTGATATGAGCCATGGTTTTTTTAATGGCAGCAGTGTATTTCTAAGTGTCAAAGGCAAAGAAGCCGCCCCAAGTACTGTCACTATTGCCAAACCCCAAGACGCGACACTGCAAGACTGGCAACTGGCTACCAGCCTTAAGCGCACAAGCGGCGATGAATTTGGCTTTGGTGATTTTTGCGCCGAAAACTATCAAGACTTAATTGATCATCCGGTGGAAATGGGTCAGCTCACCATAGGCCAATTTGATGCCTGCGGCGTAACCCATGATGTGGTGTTAAGCGGTGCAAGTCGCGTCAATATGCCAAGACTTTGCCAAGATCTAAAAGCCATTTGTGAATACCAAATAAATCTCTTTGGCGGCCAAGCGCCCTTTGAGCGCTATGTATTTATGACACGCGTGCTTGATAATGGTTTTGGCGGCCTCGAACACAAGGCGTCCACAGCATTAATGTGCTCACGCAAAGATCTTCCTCAAAGTCTCGATGCTAAAGTGAATAAAGATTACCGCACCTATCTATCCCTTTGCAGTCACGAGTATTTTCACAGTTGGAACGTCAAGCGTATCTTGCCAAAGGAGTTTATTCCCTTCGATTTAAGCCAAGAAAGCTACACCAATCAGCTGTGGGCCTATGAAGGTATTACCTCCTATTTTGATGATTTTATTACCTACCGCGCAGGCTGCATAGATGCTAACAGTTACCTTGAGTTACTCAGCGCCACCATGACCCGAGTGTATCGCGGCCAAGGACGCTTTAAGCAAAGTTTAAAAGCATCCAGTTTTAATGCTTGGACCAAATTCTATAAACAAGATGAAAATGCCGCCAACGCCATTGTGAGTTATTACACCAAGGGCGCGCTGTTCGCGCTGATGCTGGATTTAACCCTGCGCATCGGATCCAAAGGGCAATATTCCTTAGACGATCTAATGCAACAATTATGGCAGCGCTACGGCTTAACCGGCATGGGTACCCATGAAGGCTCACATCAAGAAATTGTTGAGCAATTACTTAATCGTAACTGTGATGAGCTTTTCAGCTATTTAGACAACACAGAAGATTTACCCCTTGAGCCGTTACTGGCCAAAGTCGGCGTTGAGATGACGCTGCGCGCCAGTGAAGGCGGCAGCGATATAGGAGACAGTTTAAATGACGGCAAACCTAAAGGTTACCAGATTGGCTTTGGCGCCAAGTATAAAGCTGACGCTGCAGGATTAACTATTATCAGCGTGAATCAAGGCAGCCCAGCCCATGATGCAGGACTTAGCGCTGGCGACGTTCTTATTAGCTGCGATGGACTAAAAGTCACCCCAGAATTTGAAAAACAACTACAAGATTATCAACTGGGTGAGTACTTAACCCTGCACTGGTTTAGACGCGATGTGTTGATGCAAGGTCAACTGGCGCTGCAAGCCCCCATGCTCGATACTGTAGCACTGCGCATTAGCGACCCTGATGCGGCAAAATTATGGTTAAGCTACTGATAAAAATACTGAAGTAACTATCCTTTTATATTATTGGTTATTGTGAGCCATAAAAAATGCCAGCAAATAAGTTTGCTGGCATTTTTGGATCTCATAGCTATTAACAAGTAACCATTAACGCCAATAGGCTAAATCAACACCTCACTTCATGCATATGAGTCTGAGCCCAAGCAATAGCCTGACCACGACTCGACACACCGATTTTTCTAAAAGCTCGGTAGAGATGGGTTTTAATCGTGCTTTCACTGACAAACAGCTGATTGGCAATATCCAAATTAGTACTGCCTGACAACAGGGCTTGCAACACTTCACGCTCCCTGATGGTAAGGCTATCGGTATCATCTTCAGCGTCATCATGTAGCATGGACTGATGCAGCTCAAAAGGCATAACACTGCGGCCTTTTAAAATATCATTCAAGCCACTGCTTATTTCGCTTATCCCTGAATCAAGGTAAAACACCCCGACACTGGTTGCTGGATGGATCAAAAATTTCGCATCGATTTGCCGAGGAAAATTTAGAAACACGGTTTTGACTGTGCTGTATTCGCGCTCGATAAGACGTTGCAACTGATAGCTTTGCTGCAGATCTACGGTCGCTAAATCAAACACCACTACACTCACATTATGACTTTCAAGCTTGGCGGCTAACGTACCAGGGCTTGCATGGGTGAGCTTGATTAAAAACTCCTGCGGCCAGCGGCACTCCAATAAATCTGTGAGTAACTGCGAGCGTGAAACCAGCATCCAATTTACAATTTTAAACATCAATTACACTCCATGTGATTGTTTTTATGCGTACGCACTTTTGTTAAATGCCACTAGGACAATGGCATTTAATCTGAGTCTCATTATCTAGTTGCGCTAGCATAAGAAGGATCAGTTGTTAGGTGCATAAGCGGCAAAGCATTAAGATAGCGGCTTTATATGACAGCCCGACCCATCTCACTCTGCTTAAAGGCAAGTTTGTAGCCTCATCTTTCCAAAACAGAGCTTACCAGACAAATTAACAACTAAAGACTATTTTAGCCACTAGCCAAAAGTGTAATTGACCGCGTACTTGTAAACTAAAGTATGTATTTTCAGTTTATTACTCTTAAAAAATACCTTAAAAAAAACGCTACATTAAGTAGCGTTTTAATAGGGAAGCTTAATTTAGCTCTTGGCTTTTTTCTTGGTTTGTTCAACCAACCATTTGCCGCCGTGATATTTAGCAGTCCAACCGGTTGCTTTACCGTCCACTTCTGTGGCCACGTATTGCTCTTTGGTCTTGCGGCTAAACTTCACCGCGGCTTTATTGCCGTCATCATCTTCAACCGGTGCATCGGCAAGATACTGATACTTAGGCCATAGCTGCTCGCGATACTTAACCAACTCCTCCACTAATGGCGCCCGCGTTTCCCGAGATTTAGGGAAAGTGCTGGCAGCCATAAAGATGCCGGCTGCGCCATCACGTAACACAAAATGAGCATCGGACTTGGTGCATTTAAGCTCAGGTAAGAAGATAGGATCTTCTTTAGGCGGCGCAGCTTCACCACTTCTTAGCAGTTTACGGGTATTTTTACACTCACTGTTGGTACAGCCAAAATATTTACCAAAACGGCCGTTTTTTAGCTCCATGTCGTTACCGCAGCGATCGCATTCAATTAATGGACCTTCATAGCCTTTAATCTTAAATTGACCCGCTTCGACTTCGTAACCGTCACAGCTTGGATTGTTACCGCAAACATGCAGCTTACGTTTTTCATCAATTAAGTAACTGTCCATGGCTGTGCCACATTTGCCACAACGATGTTTAGCACGCAGCGCATCGGTTTCAGCATCTTCAGCATCGCTGACAGCCTCTTCCCCCGGGGTTAAGTTCATCGTAGTCTTACAGCGCTCTTTTGGCGGTAAAGCATAACCTGAGCAGCCTAAGAACACCCCTGTAGTACCGGTACGAATGCCCATAGGACGTTCACAGGTTGGGCAACTAATCGCATCGGTGAGCACCATTTGATTGAGGTGCATGCCGCCCTCTTCAGGGTCAAGCTCTGCTTTTTCTAGTTGCTTAGTAAAGTCACCGTAGAAACCATCTAGGACGTTTTTCCATTCCTGCTTACCTTGAGCAACATCATCTAAAGTTTGCTCCATGCTAGCGGTGAAATCGTAGCTCATCAGCTCTTTAAAGCTGCCGACTAAACGGTCACTGACAATTTCACCCATTTTCTCGGCAAAGAAACGGCGGTTTTCGACTTTTACGTAACCACGGTCTTGAATGGTTGAAATAATCGTTGCATAAGTAGATGGACGACCAATGCCGCGCTTTTCAAGCTCTTTTACCAATGAGGCTTCACCATAACGAGCTGGCGGCTTAGTAAAGTGCTGTTTAGGCGCTAAAGTTGTCAATGTCAGTGACTCGCCCTTATCCACATGAGGTAAGGTGTTGTCTTCTTCATTCTTCTTACCCATAGGCGGCTGAGCACGAGTCCAACCATCGAATCGCAAAGTGCGGCCGCTGGCTTTAAGCTCATAATCACCAGCTTTAACCGTGAGGCGCGTTGCATCGTATTGAGCAGGTGTCATCTGACAGGCCACAAATTGACGCCAGATAAGCTCGTACAGACGCTGAGCATCACGCTCCATGTCGGTTAAGCTCGCAGATTGCACCTGTACGTTTGATGGACGTATAGCTTCGTGAGCTTCTTGAGCACCTTCTTTGCTGCCATAGCGAATGGGATCAGTAGGAAGGTACTTAGTGCCAAAGTCTGCGGCAATCATCTCACGGACATTGTCCACCGCTTCCTGACTCAAGTTGGTCGAATCAGTACGCATATAGGTAATGTGGCCAGCTTCATATAGACGCTGCGCCATCATCATGGTCTTTTTCACCCCAAAGCCCAAGCGAGTACTGGCCGCTTGTTGCAGGGTTGAAGTAATGTAAGGCGCTGAAGGTTTGCTTGAAGTGGCTTTGTCTTCCCTGGCACTCACTGAGTAACTGGCGTTGGTTAATTGCTCAACCGCCTGCTCAGCTTGGGCTTTATTGACGGGATTAAAGTTATCGCCTAGGTACTTAGCCACTTGCATTTTAAGGGCTTGGTTGGTGGCAGTATTAAGCTCGGCATTGATATCCCAAAACTCTTCTGGCACAAATGCTTTGATTTCACTTTCTCTTTCAACCACTAAACGCACGGCAACCGACTGCACTCGGCCGGCAGATAGACCACGGGCCACTTTTTTCCACAACAGTGGTGACACCATAAAGCCCACAACACGGTCGAGGAATCGACGCGCCTGCTGAGCATTAACCATATTGGTATCTAAGCTTGACGGCTGACTAAAGGCATCTTGGATAGCACTCTTGGTGATCTCATTAAACACAACTCGTTGATACCGCGAAGCATCACCACCTATGATCTCCTGTAAATGCCAGGCGATGGCTTCCCCTTCACGGTCCAAATCGGTTGCGAGATATATTTGGTCAGCGGACTCGGCTAATGCCTTAAGCTCTTTCACCACTTTTTCTTTGCCCGGCAATATTTGGTACTTTGCCGCCCAGCCTTTTTCTGGGTTGATGCCCATACGGGAAACTAACGCCTGCTTATCACGAATAAGCTTGTATGCGGCTTTATCTTCAGGTGACATCTTTCTGACTTCTGCAGCCGTTTTGGTGCTGGCACTGCCGTCAGAGGTGGATGAAGTCGGTAGATCACGTATGTGACCCACACTGGACTTTACGATGAATTCTTTACCAAGATATTTATTAATAGTCTTGGCCTTGGCCGGCGATTCGACAATAACTAGCGATTTACCCATAGTTTTATTTGCGCCAAAAGTCTCAAACAGATAGAAAATTGTTTCCATATATAGAGTGTTGCGGCGATAGTTTCAAGTTAATACCGCTTTTAAGTGCTCTATTAGCCATTTTTTGAGCAATATAAATAAATCAAAAAATATTCTTGCGTTTTATTAGGCTAAAATCTCATTATTAGACAGCCCTTAAGCAAACTCTTGCATTTTTAATCACTTTTGCCCTTTATTGCCTTATTAGGTCTCACTTGTGCCCTTGAAAAGCACAGGTATACTGGCAGGCAAATGACAAAAATTAATAATAACCAACGCCCTCTTTAATAGGATAGATAATGAAGCACTTTGAAGCTAATTTCGATGGTCTCGTCGGCCCGACTCATAACTACGCAGGCTTATCCTTTGGCAACGTCGCCTCCTATAATAACGCGGCGCAAACGGCAAACCCAAAAGCAGCAGCCAAACAAGGACTACAAAAAGCCAAGGCTTTAGCAGACTTAGGCATGGTTCAAGGCGTATTGGCCCCACAAGAGCGCCCTGACCTTTACACATTACGTCGAATTGGTTTTTCAGGCTCTGATGCTGAAGTTATCCAAAAAGCGGCTAAGCAGGCTCCTGCATTACTTAACGCCTGTTGCAGTGCCTCAAGCATGTGGACAGCCAATGCAGCCACAGTGTCACCAAGCGCCGATACCCGTGATGGCAAAGTTCATTTCACCCCAGCAAACTTGGTCGACAAACTGCACCGCAGCATAGAACCCATCACCACGGCCAATATTTTACGCTCGACGTTTAAAGACCCGCACCACTTCCAACATCACACTCACTTACCAGAGCATGCTCATTTTGGTGATGAAGGCGCGGCAAACCACACGCGTTTATGCAGTGAATACGGTCATTCTGGGGTTGAATTATTTGTTTATGGACAAGAGGCCACTAACCCTAATGCCCCTAAGCCGAAAAAATACCCAGCACGTCAAACTTTGGAGGCCTCACAAGCCATAGCACGCTTGCATCAGCTAGAAGATGAAAGCACAGTGTTTATGCAACAAAACCCTGATGTTATCGATCAAGGTGTGTTCCATAACGACGTGATTTCAGTAGGTAACCAGAATGTACTGTTCTATCACGAGCAAGCCTTTTTAAATACCGATGCCAAATTTGACGAAATTCGCCGAAAAATGAATACCGACATGCATTTCGTGAAAGTGGCCACCTCACAAGTATCCATCGACGATGCAGTAAGAAGTTATTTATTCAACACCCAAATCATCACCTTGCCAAATGGCGAGATGACCATCATTGCGCCAACGGATTGCCAAGAAAACCCAGCGGTATTTGCCTACCTTAATGAGCTTGTGACCTTAGGCACCCCGATTAAACAAGTGCGCTATTTTGACGTTAAGCAAAGCATGCAAAATGGCGGCGGTCCTGCGTGCTTGCGTCTTAGAGTGGCGCTAAACGATCAAGAGCTAGCCGCCGTGAATCAAGACACCTTAATGAATGATGCCCTCTTCGGCCGTTTGAATACTTGGGTTGAGAAACATTACCGCGACAGCTTATCGGTAAAAGATTTAGCCGATCCTCAGTTGATTGTTGAATCACGCACGGCGCTCGATGAACTAACCCAAATATTAAAGCTTGGCAGCGTGTATCAATTCCAGAAATAACTCAAACTAAGTGAATAATGAAAACAATAAGGGCGCCAATCGGCGCCCTTATTGTTTTCTATCATAGCGTATTAAATAATACTTACACCTATGGATACAACTTGAGTCACTAAGCCATTTGGTGCCTCAACTTCAACAATAAAGACCCCAGAATTTGGCTCATCTTCCCCTTTGAGGGTCGCACTGAACTCACGGCCACCATTATAATTTGAACTTGGCCAAATTAGCTCAGTTGAACTAACAACCGAACCTGCACTGGTTTTAAACCTGACTTTAGACCCTGCTGGCATCTGTTGATTATGTAAATCTGAAATCGTAAACAATACCGAAGCTGCACCTTTACCTAAGATGGTTATGCTGCCGCCAGAATGTATACCCGTATGATCAGAGATCAATATATCACTGCCCCTTGTGGCATAAGCTGTACTGCCTGACATCACCATGACTAGGCTCGCTCTAACATACAATGACTGAGAATCACTAACCCCGTCAGCACAGCCTGCATGAAAAGTCGAGGAACAAAGCACACCATTATATTTACTGTCTGCGGCATCAAATACCCCATTAGTATTAAAATCCACC
Organism: Shewanella sp. SR44-3; assembly: GCF_014163735.1. Taxonomy (GTDB): domain Bacteria; phylum Pseudomonadota; class Gammaproteobacteria; order Enterobacterales; family Shewanellaceae; genus Shewanella. Next base: position 46,657 of record NZ_JACJDV010000012.1, on the reverse strand, counting down.
AACTCCTCTAAATTACCGCCTATTTGCCCGCCGGTTTGCTGGGGATTAAACAGGCCATCTTCATTGTAATCAGTAAAGGCATCGGCTAAATCAAAGGATTTACCACTGACGTCTTTTTCGGTCAAAAAGGCGTTTAATTCAGAGGCATCGAAGCGGCCGTTACCATTAAGATCAGGGAAAGATTCTTCACCAATGGCGGTTGCTGTAATCGTTGCTCGACCGCCGTAACGTTGACCATAAATATTGCCATAACGCCCCACTGAAGCGTCGTAGCTGAGTACTGCACTTGGGTTACGTATCATGGCCCCCGTACCATCTATGATCACTTCACCTTCTGGTCTGGGTTGCTGACTGGTCCAATTGACGCTACAGGCGCCGTTCACTGTTTGGCAGGCATCCTCAATAGCACCGCCTTCAGTGGTAAAAGACACAGTGGTACCATTGGGGACTGGGTTATTAAAGGCATCAGCGAGACGAGCCGTGACTTTAACCACAGTATTTTCCTGATCCCAGCCTTCGGCATTTAAAAACTCAGCAGAAAGAGAGAAACTGTCTTGATCAGGAATACCAGTCGAAACAATCAACTGACTGGATTGACTTGAAATCAGCGGTGACGAGCCATCCACCACACCGGTTACGCGTACAGAGGTGGCGACTGTGCCGGTGCGAACCACTGTCTGCACAACCCCTTCACTATTGGTCGTTGCAACAACGGGATCTAAGCTTATCCCGCCCACTGTGGTATTAAGGGAAAAGCTCACACTTTGATTACTGACTACATTACTGTTTTTATCTAACACCTTAAATTTAACCACTGACGATTCAGTGCCGCCAGTACCTAAAATACTGATATTTTGAGGTTGTGCAGAAAGAAATACAATACTGCCAACACTGGCTTGAAGAACATTTAAAGTACCACTAGCAGAAAGGCTGATGCCGCCGGCATTAGCGGTAACGTTGATTTGGTCAGCACCGACACAGCCCTGAGCAAGATAAGTGGTCGTGGCAACACCATTAACCGATGACACTGGTGAGCTAATCGCCGCTTGCGCAGGATTTTTGGTGGCGCAGGTAGATGAGAAATTGACATCGACTGGCTGCGTATAAGCATTGCCTTTGTCATCTTGAATAAGCACCGAAATAGTTGCTGTACCGCCAGCAGTTAAATCTTCGACACTCACAGATGCTCTACCCGATACAAAAGGTGTGCCGCTGCCCATAACCACATTCGTGGCCCCCACCACGACAATCACTTTACCAATTTCACCCGTTGACAATGACGCTGTTGCTTCCCCCGCCCCTAAAGAGCTGCCTGCATAAATATCCACACTGGCTTTACCATCAGCATCTGTCACCGCAGTTTTTATCGGTAAATCACCTATGGGACTGGCAAAAGTGACAATCGCGGGCTTGCTTAAACCGTTAACTGTCGCGGTTAATTTTCCTGGGGTTAGGGTGGTAATTGATTGAAGTGCTTGGCCTGTGGTATTTGTTAACACTAATCCCACTTGTGCACCACCAGCGGCTTGGCCGCCATCACCTTTCATACTGACAGCAACCGTGCCTGACTCACCAGTCTCAAGGCTTGCGGTCACTAAACTGGCGCCAGCTTTATTGGCTGTAGCAAGTTTGACGGTCGCTATACCTTGAGCATTGGTGCGCGCTGTGCCTGATACTGGATCAAAGGTGCCTGATAGCGGATCTTTTAATGTAAAAGTAATAAACTCCCCAGCTAAAGGCCCTTTCACTGTGTCAGTAACCGTCGCAGTAATTATGCTTGGTGCTGTGGCGGTCACTTCATCAATACTGGACGTTAATGTCACACTGGTTACAGCGGGAGTTGTTACTCCGCCATTACCTGAATCTGTAATGCTACCTCCACCGCCGCAAGCTGAAAATAAACACAAGAACAATAGTGCTAGATAAACTTTATAAGCTGACTTCATTGGTCAGGCTCCCTATTGTATTTTTATATTCAAAAATGATACTTCATTATATATAGGTTAACATTGCACAAATTTCATGTAACTTTTCGACAACTTCTGTATTTATCTTGAATAAATATCAGAAGTTTAGCTTTATTGTGCATTTCATCAAATAAGGTTTCCTGCTAGGCTTCACTAAGCTAAAGGCATGACTGAAAAATCATAATTAAAAAAGGATTCAGAGTGATAAAAATCAACAAACTTGGGCTAACAAGTAAAATATTGATCGGTATGGGAGCGGGGATCATTATTGGTCTATTATTACGTAACCTCTTTCCTAGCGCTGAATGGGTGCAAGACTACATCACTGATGGTTTTTTACACGTAGTCGGTACCATTTTTATTGCCAGTTTAAAAATGCTCGTGGTACCACTGGTATTTATATCACTGGTTTGCGGCACCTGTTCATTAAGCGACCCATCAAAATTGGGGCGTTTAGGGGGTAAAACCATAGCGTTTTATTTATTTACCACTGCGATTGCGTTAACCATTGCCATCACTGCGGCGATTTTAGTTCACCCAGGTAATGCCTCATTAGCATCAAGCCAAATGGAATACGTGGTTAAAGAGGCCCCAAGTCTGGCTGAAGTAATTATTAACATCGTCCCCACTAACCCAATGCAAGCCTTAAGTGAAGGCAATATGCTGCAGATCATCATATTCGCGGTGATTTTTGGTTTCGCGATTTCTCATATTGGTGAGCGTGGATTAAGAGTGGCGGCATTTTTTGACGACCTCAACGAAGTCATCATGCGAGTCGTGACCTTAATTATGCAACTGGCACCTTATGGCGTCTTTGCATTAATGGCAAAACTCAGCTTGACCTTAGGATTAGAAACCTTTGGTAGTGTATTAAAATACTTCTTCCTCGTGGTACTGGTGTTATTTATTCAAGCACTCATAGTGTACCCAAGCTTATTAAAAATCTTCTCAGGCTTAAGTCCCTTGATGTTTCTTCGCAAAATGCGTGATGTGCAATTGTTTGCTTTTAGCACCGCAAGCTCTAATGCCACTTTGCCTGTGACTATAGAAACTAGCGAGCATCGCATGGGGGTTGATAATAAAATAGCCTCCTTTACCTTGCCCCTTGGCGCAACCTTAAACATGGATGGCACAGCCATTATGCAAGGGGTAGCGACTGTATTTATCGCTCAAGTATTTGGTATTGAACTCAGTTTAATGGATTATGTGACTGTAGTGGTCACGGCAACCTTAGCCTCAATAGGCACGGCTGGTGTTCCTGGTGTCGGGCTTATTATGCTTGCCATGGTGCTTAATCAAGTGGGTTTACCGGTTGAAGGCATTGCCTTAATTATTGGTGTCGATAGATTATTAGATATGCTCCGCACCGCCGTCAATGTTACCGGTGACACAGTTGCAACAGTGATCATTGCAAAGTCAGAAGGTGAGTTTAATCAAGGGATTTTTGATGACTCTCAAGCAGGAAAAGCTGCTAAGAGTTTTGAAGAGCAAGTGCTTAACCCTAAGAAAACCCGCTGATTAGCGTTTTTCTTAAACAATAAAAAAGACGCCGCGGCGTCTTTTTTATGTTAAGTACAAATGCCTAATACCAAGCGATGTATAAAATCATTATGACAAATTATACAGCTGCTCAGCGCGATTAAACATCACCCAAGAGGTGGCAATGTATTTATCACCACTCAGAGGAGTATTGCCCCTGTGGCTATGAGTAAATCCTGCTGGCGCTATCACTAAGGTACCTTTTTTAGGAGATATTTTACGTTGTTGATAGAAGAACTCGGTTTCACCGCCCTCGACCACATCATTTAAATAGAACATATACAACACCACTCTGTGTAATGCCTCATTATGTCCAGCTTGAGGAAATTGCTCAGAGTGCCAATGGGGGTAACCGCCCTTGCCTTGTTGATAACGCTGTATATTTACAGTCCCACTTCTAAATAGATACTTAACAATCGCTTCAGCCCTAGGCTCACCTAAAATATCAAAGTTGGTGGGTGTTAAGGTGGCAGACTGGCCATTTTCATCAGCAACAGCCACTGAAACCGCCCCCATTAAGGCCAACGAATACTGCTTAAAATACGCTACACTATGTTTGAGTGTGGTGGCTAACAATTCATTTTTTAATGAATCTAACTCAGGGTGAGAATCTAACATTAAATCTTGGCTAATTTTTTTCTCAAGATCGACCCCATTACCCGTGCACCCAGGCTTAACACTAGGGTGACGCTCAAAGGCTTCAATCAAGCGGTCGCATAGTTCATCACTCATGGCGTTGGGGTAGACTTCAATAAAATCCATATAATTTAATTATTTTTTCTAAGGAGAGTGGTAACATGCTGCCACGGTAACATTGGTGATGTAAAGCCTTGTTATTACACATTTGTTGATAATTGTAACTTTTTAGCAACCGCTAATGAATTAAATGGTTCTATGACTAAAAATCTTAAAATTTCAGTTGATCAACTCCAAGTAGGCACTTTCATCAGCCTTCCTGTGTCTTGGAAAGATCATCCTTTTTTATTCAGTAGTTTTAAGATTAAAGATGCCGCTCAAATTGAGTTAATAAAACATTTAGGTATAACTGAAGTATTTTTCAATCAAGAAAAAAGCGAAGTTCAACCTCTGGCTCCAGAAGCGGTTGAAGAGAATAGTGTCGACCTCGATGACATGCCAGTAGCAGCCGACTCAGATGATATGATGCTGCTTAAAAATGAAATGGAAGTTCACAAGCAAGACAGCATAGATAAGCAACAGCAGCTACGCCGGGGGATTAACAAGACAGAAAGGCAGTTTCAACGTTCTGTGGCTATGATGCACTCTGTCGTATCAAAACTTGGCAGTCGTCCCTTAAATGCCGTAAATGATGCCAAAGATCTGATCCATAATTTAACTGATTTACTGCTTAATTCAGATAATTTAGTGCTGCATTTAATGGGTGATGCTAAACCAGAGGATGGCATTTATTATCACTCACTGAATGTCTCAACGTTATGTATGCTGTTGGGCAAGGGTTTGGGCTGGTCTAGGGAAGAAATAGAACTTATAGGTATAGGCGCATTGTTTCACGATGTAGGTAAACTTAAAGTTCCCAGTAACATCTTAAATAAACGTACTCCTTTGAGTGTTCCTGAAATAAACTTCATTAAACAGCACCCGCTAATGAGTATTAACTTCTTAAAATTAGCTGATAACTTCCCTGAAGCGGCCAAACCCTTAATTGCCAATCACCATGAATATCTTGATGGCTCAGGTTCACCTCAAGGCTTAAAAGCAGCTCAGCTTGATAATTTATCTCAACTTATCGCTGTGGTTAATGAGTACGACAACCTGTGTAACGGCAGCTTACAGTCAAAGGCCAAAACACCTTTTGCCGCTTTAAGTTATCTTTATAAAAATTACAGCACTAAGCTGAATAAAGAGTACGTGGGCAAAATGATTAAAACCTTAGGGATTTATCCACCGGGGTGCATTATTGAACTCTCATCAGGTCAATTTGGCTTAGTGATGTCGGTAAACTTGAAAAACATCTTATTCCCGCGGATCATGGTTTACGATCCCCAAGTGCCTAAAGATCAAGCGCCGATTATTGATTTAGAAAAAGAAGGCATCAAAATTGTACGCTGTTTACCTCCAGCGGCCTTGCCTGAAAAAATATTTAAATACTTAAATCCAAGAGAAAAAGTAAGCTACGCTATTGGTAACGAAAGCTAATTTGAACGGTGACATCAAAGGTTAACCTTTGATGTCACCGTTCAAATATAACCAAGGCTTATAACCAACCTTTGCGTTTAAAGAATAAATAAGTTCCAGCGGCGCTGGCTATCATCATCACTATGGCCATTGGATAACCAAACTGCCAAGCAAGCTCAGGCATGGCGCCAAAGTTCATCCCATAACTACTGGCTATCAAGGTTGGCGGCATAAACACCACTGCTGCAACTGAGAAGATTTTAATGATTTTATTCTGCTGTAAACCACTAAAGCCCATGGCAGCATCAAGCAAAAAGTTTAATTTATCAAAGATAAACTGGCTGTGGGGCATGAGTGATTCAATATCCGACAGCATTTCACGTAAATCTTTCATGTTAGCATCACTGAGCTGCTCACGGTAATAACGCTGCATGTAACGCAATGAGCGCTGAGTATCCAGTAGACTTAAGCGGATTTTCCCGTTGGAATCTTCCTGTAATGTGATGAGCTTAAATACCCTGTCCAGCTCATCGTTTTCAAATACTCGCTCACTGACATTATCCAGTACAGTATAGACATCTTCAATTAAATCAGATAAGTAGTCGACTTTGAGATTGAATAATTCAATCAACAATCCCTGAGGGGTACTGATCTCTAACCGGCCAAGGCGCAAATAGTTACGCAACAAGCGAATAAGACCTACATCTTCTTCTCTTATGGTCAATAAAAAGGTTTCACGTAAATTGAATGACACGTTAACGCCGCGAACATCTTGGCCCACCCGTTGAGGGAATAGAGAGTTGATGTGCAGACCATCATTATTTTGATAAAAACGCGCCGAGGCTTCAATTTCGTTAATGTCATCTTCGTCGGGCACTTCTTCAACCGAAATATGACTTAACCATTCACGCTCTTCATCATTCGGCTTATAAAGGTCAAGCCAAATCATGTCCTTGGGTAAGACATGGTCTACCGACAATTCGGTAATCGTAAGTTGTCGTTCTTGATAGCTATATGCAGTGATCATATGCCCCCCAAGCAGTCATAGAGAAGTTTAACCTATATATAGGCCAATTTTGGCGCTAGTTTACTCAATTCATAGGGAATGAACAGCAAAAAATCCCCATTATGCACCAGGGCCTGCTGATCTTTTCTGGTTGAATTTTGTTCAGGATAAAAATATTTTAATCGCAGCGACTGGATTGCAATCTAGTAATCTAAGCCGCTATCACTTAGCCAAGTGCATCTCAACAAAGAGTAAAACGACCTTAAAAGATCGACTCTGCTCTACATAAATCATAAATAAAAATGCCCCTTAGGGCATTTGTCCGGCTTAAACAATCACAAGATGGTGCCATCATGATATGTTTAATTAACTTTTTAAGCGTCTGTCTAATTGATCTTTCAAATTAGCGGGCACGCCTTTTATCAGGATAGTGTCTGATATTGGATCATAAATTACCCGTTCACCTAAATGACCACCGTCAAAACTTAAGGTCACGCCGCCGCCAGTGCCGGAGAACTTTTTAAGTTGTCTAAGGCTTGCTTTGTCCGCTGGGAACTCTTCATCGAGCTCATAGGTGCCAGAACTTGCAAAATCATAGAAGGAATCCATGCCACTATCGGCGAGTTCATCGGCAAGATCTTTAAGTTCGATATCAGCGCCAACGCCGGCGCGTTCGCTGCAATAATCAAACACTTTGTCACGGCATTGCTGACGCTCGTCTTTGGTCAGTTCACTGCCAGAGACAAAATCTTCTACCGCATGCATCAAGGTTTTATTTTGCGCCTTGATGTTCACCCCTTCAACGCAGCCCATAAAATCTAAAAAGAAATCGGCAACTTTGCGCCCAGCGCGTCCGCGAATAAACGAAATGTATTTACGAGAATCTTTATCCGCTTGCCATTCAGTCAAGTCAATACGCGCCGCAAGCTGAATATTGTTGAGATCTAAGTGGTTATTTTGTGACAGCTCCATATCATCAAGCACTGTCATCGACGACTTTGCACTGAGTAATGCCACAAATAAATAATCACTCGTCATGCTGGTGTAACATGACATCAGCAAGAAACCACCTTGGCTGAAATCATATTTAGCCAGCTCTTCTTGGAGTAACTTACTAGCAAGACCAGTAAAGTCGACAAAACCCAAATCGCCACTGCGATATTGGCCTAAGCCATCTGCAAAGGCAGGGTTTGCTTCACCGTCTTCACCTTGGGTGCCAAAAAAGCCAAAGCCTTTGCCAGCTTTACCTGAGTAAGTTTGATGTAATTCCTCCAGCATGGCCTCAACGGCTTGGCTGTTCAACAAAGGTTGAGGACGGAGACGACAACGCAGTTGTCCCTGACTATCCTGAGAAATCTCGTGAATAATTGCTTGTTCTATATTAATACTCATAAGCCCTGATAGTGATACTGGTGGAAATCCGTTATTATATGCCGCTAATTCATTTCATTGTGAACATTTTTTAATTATGGCTATCCAATCAAAATACACTAATACCCAAGTTGAAGCATTAATCAGTGAGTTACTTGCTGTGCTAAGCAAGCATCAAGCCCCGACAGACCTAAGCTTAATGGTATTAGGCAACTGCGTAACTCACCTTTTAGAGAAAAAAGTGCCGAGCGAGTCTCGCCAGACTGTGGCAGAACAATTTGCAAAAGCCCTAGTAAAATCAGTAAAGTAGATTAATACCGCACTTTGCCCGTATTGCTTAGCCATTGTTTAGATGTTCATTTAAGTATCATTCATTAGACTTTGGCTAAGATAACGACAGGAAAACAAGCTAGTATGAGCGAGCGTAAAGAGCAAATGAGTCGTGACAAGGTGTCTCGGCTTATCAATTGGGGTCACTGGTTCGCCTTCTTTAATGGCTTACTCGCCATGATAGTAGGTGCCCGCTACCTATCCAGCCTTGGCTACCCAGAAACCGTGCTTGGTTGGGGCTATTTAGTCGTCAATACCTTAAGTCAGTTCAGCTTTCTCGCCTTTATTGTCTATTTGGTTTTCCTGTTCCCCGTGACCTTATTGCTGCCTTATTCGAAAATTTTGCGCGGTTTAGCGGCCATAGTCGCCAGTTTAAGCCTGTGCATCTTGTTGTATGACACAGTTATTTATGATGACTACGGCATTCACCTAAGTCCTTTCGCCTTCGATTTAGCCTGGGCCGATCTTAATGCCCTGCTCCATGGAACCTCTTATATTGTGACCCCTATCGGGATCGTGATCATTGAATTAACCGCGGCGAACTTTATTTGGAAGCGCATCGAGAAAATTCAGAAAAAACAGTTCGGCCATAAAGTTGTGTTATTTATCGGCTTGTGTTTTGTGTCTAGCCACTTAACTCACATCTGGGCCGATGCCGCCGACATCACAGATATCACCCGATTTGATGATGCTTACCCGCTATCATACCCAGCCACTGCCCGCAGCTTTATGGAAAGCCATGGCATTGAAGGCACAAAAGATCTCGACCCATTATTAAGTGATAAAGTCACCTCTGGCAGTGCCAAGTTAACTTACCCCATTGCAGCGCTACAATGCAGTATTGCGAGCCAGAGTAATATATTACTCATCAGCATAGACAGCTTAAGAGCCGACATGATTGATGACAAAACCATGCCATTCTTAACTCGATACCAAAAACAGAATCAAGAGTTTAGTCAACATTACAGCGGTGGGAATCAGTTTAGGACTGGCATGTTTTCACTGCTTTATGGTCTGCAATCTAGCTACAGCGACCGCCAAGAATTTCACAATAAACGCCCAGTGATGACCGATGAGTTGTTAAAGTCAGGTTACCAACTAGGGTTATTTATGCCAGAAGTCATCCGCCAAAATGCGTTAATAAACAGCATGTTTGATGGCTTCGAGCTTAACGCCAGTTCACGCCTTGATGGCGGCGCGGCGGCGGATCTTGCCACTGTTGCAAACTTAACCTCATGGCTGCAAAGCAAGGCGCTCCCCTCTGCGCAAACAGCGCCTTGGTTTGCCTTAGTCAATCTCACTGCACCCAAAGAATACGATACCCCCATTGGCTTTTTAGGCATAGAAACCGTCAAGCCACCGTTTGAGCTCAAAGCCGCTGAAAAAGTACTGTTTAATCAGTATCGTCAATCACTGAACTTTATTGATAAGCAGTTGCAGCAAATACTGACGCAAGTCGATAACGACACTATAGTGCTGATAACTGGCACCCATGGGCAAATATTCAATACCAATAGCGATGCCGTTAAACGGGATTTATCCCCTGCAAGCGTCAAGGTTCCTTTGATTATTCACCAGCCAAATTCACCTGCCGCTAAAGTTAAGTATCGCACCAGTCATTACGGCATAGTGCCCACTTTGATGACCCAAGTGCTAGGCTGTGAAAACCCCATGGCAGATTACAGCGCAGGACGCGGCCTACTTGAGCCAAGTAAAGAGAGCTGGATTTATATTGGTGATAGCCAAATCTTTGCTATCTATCAAAAAAATGAAATCACTGTGCTAGATAGACACGGTAAATACCGTATCTATAACAGTCAGTTTACTAAGCGCTTAGACAAAAAAATGAGTGCGCCAGAGCTTATTCAAGTGATGCGTGAAGGGCGACGTTTATATAATCAATAAATGTAGCCTAGAACGTTGCAGCTATCGAGCAGATTCTAAGCAGTTGATAGTGCGTATAACATTAAGTGCTTGCAGCCAATCACCTCAATTGATAAAGTGCTTGCTCGTTGAGAAGCCCCCCTTTATCTCAATGACATTTCGGGATATGGCCTAGTCCGGTAAGGCGCTTGTCTGGGGGACAAGAGATCACAGGTTCAAATCCTGTTATCCCGACCACATTTAATGAAAAAGCCTCGTTGTTGACTTGATGTCAATTTCGAGGCTTTTTTGTCTCTCGATTTTACAGCAATCTTTATTTCGTTATCAATTCATCGAATAAAAGTCGTTTATCACCTCATGCCAAGCTTTCTCAGCTTTCGGTATAACGTGTTACGGCTTATTCCCAAGTGCTTAGCGCACTGGCTCACATTGCCACTGCACCCTGATAATGCCGCCATCACTTCAACATCAATTTGCTGAGCTAAGCTCTTGCCAGCAGAAAATGGCGGCGAAAAAAGCGACTTGGCTTGGGGCAACAAAGCATCAGTGTGTATCGATGCATCATGATTGCTATTCGTCATCATTGATGAAGACTGACGCTCAGAGACTAATTGAGTTTGCAGCTGCACAGGCATAGATTGTAGGGTCAACATGGGCAAGCCTTCTGACATCAGGCAGGCCACCTGCATCAAGTTATCAAGCTCGCGTAGATTCCCGGGCCATGCATAGCCCAGTAACAACTCAAGCAGCTCACCACACATGACTTGCTTATCCGTGCAGTATTTAACATGGAGTTTATCGATGATCCTCGCTTTATCTTGCCTGTCACGCAGCGGCGGTAAATTGACCTGTAAGCCACTTAAGCGATAGTACAAATCTTGCCTAAACTCCCCGCTTGCCACTTTAGCCTGCAAATCGGCATGACTTGCTGCCACCAATTGAATATCAACGGCTATGGCTTGATTTGCGCCAATGGGCACCACTTCACGCTCCTGTAATACCCGTAGCAATCGAGTTTGCACCGCCATCGGCATGTCGCCTATTTCATCGAGGAATAAAAACCCCTGATCCGCCTGACGAATTTTACCCATAAACCCATGTCGATTAGCCCCAGTGTAAGCCCCAGCTTGATAGCCAAACAGTTCAGCCTCAACTAAGTCATGAGGAATGGCGGCGCAGTTTATCGCCACTAGGGGTTTATCGTGACGATCACTTTGGCTGTGGAGCTGCTTAACAAAATGCTCTTTGCCAACCCCAGTTTCGCCGCAGATGAGCAAAGGGATCTGCCGGCTCAAGACTTTATTGGCCTGTATCCAAGCTTGCTCTAATTGAGGGTCTTTAAATTTAAGCCCAAGCTTATTCACCGTCACCGAAGGGGCGCGGTCTTTTAATGATTGGGTTTTTAGGTGCAGCATCTGGTGCTGAGAGTGGCGGTCTTGTTTCCAGCTATCGCCAATATGCTCAGCCAAATCATCACCCACTTTCATGTGCTGCAATAAATGCTGCGCCATGGGATTAAAGCCCAGTAATTTACCCTTGCTGTCAGCTACCGCGATACCTTGCCACAAGGAGCCAAATAAGTGCGGCTGGGCGGCTAAGTCAATGCGGTAATGGCTATATGGGAGCTGACACAACAAGGCGGTTTCAATCAATTGGGCTAGGCTGGAAATCAAGAGTAAGGTTTGCTGGCTATGAACTTGTTGTTCGCTGGTAATGTCTAGTGTGGCGATTAATTCCCCCGAGGGTGAAAAAATTGGGCTGGCGGTGCAACTCATAAACCTGTGCTTGGCAAAAAAATGCTGATCGCCAATCACAGACACGAGCTGCTTAGCCTTAAGGGCTGTGCCGATGGCATTGGTGCCCTTATGATCTTCAAGCCAATTCACCCCTTCATCTAAGGCAATGTTCGCCAGCTTATCCGAATATTTTGCCAAGCCCCAATGCTTAAGCACATAGCCTTCACTGTCAGACAGAATCAGCCGGCTCTGACTGTGGGCCATCACCTGATGAAACAAGGGCAGCGCTTGCGACTCCACTAAACCAATAAGCATACTATGATTGGCTTGCTTTTGCTGCAGGCTGGCATTATCCAGTTTGTAATGTTCTGGATCCTGGGTCTGATGCAGGCCAGCTAACGTGCTGCGCTGCCAAGAATCGCTCAACCAATGGGATGCATCTTGTACTAAAGACGGTGTTTTAGCTGCCATGCTTATGCTCCATTTTGGCACACTCATCCGTGCCATTACTGAACAGTGTAACTACAGAGCAGCAAATTTAATTTAGATGCTCAAACACAAGTCATTATTGATAAACACATTAAAACCATGATTTATCAGTAGATTAAAATTATTCCGAAACAAAAGACCTACTTGGCCTAGTCCTTGTAATCCTAACAAGACCAATACAATAAAAATAGCCACAACAACAAGGAATTTTTATGATCTATTCACAACCAGGCACCACAGGTGCAATTATGAATTTCAAGCCGCTGTACAATAACTTTATCGGCGGCAAATGGCAGCCTCCCGTTGGCGGCAAGTATTTTGATAATGGATCACCGGTTAATGGTGAATTTTTCTGCCAAGTGCCCCGCTCTGATAGCCGTGATATTGAACTGGCCCTAGATGCTGCCCATAAAGCCTTTGAAACTTGGGGGAAAACCAGCGTCACTGAACGCTCAAACCTACTGCTTAAAATTGCCGACAGAGTCGAGCAAAACATTGAATATTTAGCCGTTGCAGAAACATGGGAAAACGGCAAAGCAGTGCGTGAAACCTTAAATGCCGACTTGCCTTTGTTTGTTGATCATTTCCGTTACTTTGCTGGCGTCATTCGCGCTCAAGAAGGCAGTGCAGCAGAACTTGATATGAACACTGTGGCTTATCACTTTCCTGAGCCATTAGGCGTGGTTGCGCAAATTATCCCTTGGAACTTCCCGCTGCTAATGGCGGCATGGAAAATTGCCCCTGCGCTTGCTGCGGGTAACTGCATAGTATTAAAACCTGCTGAGCAAACTCCCGCATCTATATTAGTGCTGCTAGAGCTTATCGAAGATTTATTGCCCGCAGGCGTATTAAATGTGGTCAATGGTTATGGCACTGAAGCAGGCCAAGCCCTAGCCACCAGCAAACGCATTGCCAAATTAGCCTTCACCGGCTCCACGGCAATTGGTCAGCATGTGCTCAAGTGCGCCGCTGACTCACTTATTCCCTCAACGGTTGAACTTGGCGGTAAATCACCCAACATCTATTTTGCAGATGTACTCGATCACGAAGACAGCTACTTAGATAAAGCTATCGAAGGCATGCTGTTGGCGTTTTTCAACCAAGGTGAAGTCTGTACTTGCCCATCTAGAGTGCTAGTGCAAGAAAGCATCTATGATAAATTTATCGAAAAAGTCATCCAAAGGGCAAAAACCATCAAGCAAGGGGATCCGCTGGATACCGACACCCAAGTGGGCGCTCAAGCCTCAAAAAAGCAATTTGATAAAATCTTAAGTTACTTAGAAATAGGTAAAAATGAAGGTGCCCAAGTGTTATTAGGGGGGGATTTACTGCAACAAAGCGGCAGTCAGTCTCAAGGGTTCTACATTAATCCCACCATCTTAAAAGGCCATAACAAGATGCGGATATTCCAAGAAGAAATTTTTGGCCCCGTTATCGCCGTCACCACCTTCAAAGATGAAGCGCAAGCATTGGAACTTGCCAACGACACTGAATATGGTCTAGGCGCAGGGCTATGGACTCGCGACATGAACCGCGCACAGCGGATGGGACGAGGTATTCAAGCCGGCCGGGTATGGATAAATTGCTACCATGCTTATCCTGCTCACGCAGCGTTTGGTGGTTATAAAAAGTCAGGTATTGGCCGCGAGAATCACAAGATGATGCTCAACCATTATCAAAACACCAAAAACTTACTCATCAGTTATGATGTCAATCCACTGGGCTTTTTCTAATAAATCTTTTTATAAAAAATATCAAAATCTAGGTAATCCTAAGGCGCTCATCTCGAGCGCCTTTTTTGGTTATATTTCCATTTACTACACACTCCCTAAGGAGTACTCGCAAAAAAGTTCGTCCTGAATTGAGCCTTTTGCTGTCTACTGTAGTCTTGCCACGCCTCGTTAGATAAATGTGCAAGCTCTGACGCCCTTTGTGTTTCAAGCCTTGCATACAAGGCCGCTAACCCTTGCTGGTAATCTTGTACTTGGTATTCTTGGCTCTCCACTTGCTGTTGACGCTGCTTGATCTCATTTTGCTGCGAAGCATTCAAAAACTGCTCAGCCAAAGCCGCGCTCACCTGTTGATAATCGGCTTCATTGAGATCTTGCGGAATTAACCCTAGGGCGGTTTCATATTGCGTCACCCCCAGCGTATCCTGACTATGTTTGTCACGGCCACTCTCATTGCCGATTGGCCCATCTTTTACAAGAGCAGTCAGCGCTTGCACTAAGGTCTGCGGATCTTGAATATCCATAAGTGCCTCTGCATTCAACTTAAATTGATATTGCTGATATTCATCAAAATACAGCAAGGCAGCAGCCGTCCCCCAAACTTGAGCTTGAAGAGCTTGAATTCGAACAACCTTATCCTCTAGAGAGACTTGATGCGGCATTAACTCATTCCCCAGTAATTCCTGCAATTGTGCCAATTTAATTGGATAACTGCGCAATAAGTCAAAACGCTCATCAATCAGATGCTGACTGAGTACTTGCAAGCGCTCATCACACTCAGCTTCTTGCTGGCATAATCGCCAAAAGTCGCTCAATACTTGCTGCAACCTTTGGCCTTTATCTTGAGCTATCCTGGTGATGAATGGCTCATCTAACCAGTCATGGGCCGCTTGTTTTGGCGCTGTGATGACGGTGTTTTGTATCGCCTTTACAGGCACAATTACAAGGTCACCCTCTTGTGCGCTAGTAGTATTAAGCGCAATGCGCTCAACGGCTTTACTCGGCGCAATGTTAGGCGGCTTAACGTCTACAAGCCCCATCACGGCCATTAAGATAAAACCCACGACCAATAAGCCTAGTGTCAGCCTGTGTTTCATTTCCCCTCCGACCACAATTCACACTTGAATATCTGATGACGACACTTTGAATGACAGCCCTTCTCATGACGACATTTAGGCTAAACGGTGCGGCAATGCTCACCGCACCTTTAATGAATGCCTTAATTGAGCTGACTCCGCCATCATTCGCAACTTCTGCCCTATAAGCTTGCCGATTAACGCCCTGATGCGGTCAGTGGCGTGACAGTGCTAACAACGGGAAAGTGATCCGATAAGTTCCATTTCTGCCATAAACTGGTGGCAGAACTGCGGGGCACTTTAACATCATTGTCATTGCCTTCAGTCTTAGCATACTCATCACTGATAACGACATAATCCAGATATTCAATGTTCTCACCACCCGATAAAGCCGTGCCAGCAAACTCATTAATGCGAGGGTCGAACGTAGATTCTGTGTAACCTAAATAACTCGGCTGCTTGGCTTTCAAATTGGCAAACATTTGCTGATAATCGCCCTCAAATTTGCGTTTATTAACGTTGAAATCACCA
Organism: Shewanella sp. SR44-3; assembly: GCF_014163735.1. Taxonomy (GTDB): domain Bacteria; phylum Pseudomonadota; class Gammaproteobacteria; order Enterobacterales; family Shewanellaceae; genus Shewanella. The sequence goes on along the minus strand of NZ_JACJDV010000012.1, from coordinate 30,844 downwards.
CCGTAGATAACGGTTTCATCTGTGGGTATCGCTAATGAATGCGCAAATTGGCGCATTTGTTTGAACTGTTTCTGGCGGTTGCTTCTAGCCACATCGGTATCAAAGGAAGCTGCGTGAGTCGCAAAAACATGATAGGCCTCGCCTTGTTTGATAACTTGCGCATAATTAATGCCTTTATCAGCAAAACAATCTGTACCACTGCAATCGGGATACACAAACTGAGCCTGCGCCACTATGGGATAGCGGCTCACTATCATCACGCCGCCATCATAAATATTAATACCAGACTTATCTAACATTCTGGTTTGATAAGGATATTCCTCTGCCAATGCCCGCAAGAATGCACCGCGACCAGGAGCAAACACTTCTTGAAGCATAACAACATCATGGCCACGCATTTTCTCTGGCAACAATGCCAGTCGCTCATTGATGTAAGAAGCAATCACAGGTAAGGCCCAAATGTTGTAAGTCATGACTTTTAGACTATTCGCCGCGGGTGCCCCAGCTAAGTCCTGATCAGGAGTGAACGCATAATAGAGATCATCATACCTGGGAGTGCTGCTCGATTTTACCGCAACCTCAGCGTTATTCATTGATGAGCGGATCCCATTATTCGCCATACCCACTTGCTGATAACGATGAATATTTCTGTCCTGGTGCCATTGCAATGCTTGACCTTCATAACTTAAACCATGCTTTAGCGTAGAGTTATACCAATGCCCTTGAATATCCTGATGCAACTGCACCACCTCCCCTTCGCTGTCTGTTAGGTGAGTCGTAAAACGATAATTTTGACCAGATTTAACCCCTTCCCAACGATTAACACTCAGTAGCATCTTGGTTTCCCAGGGGCCAATATGATTGGCATGTTGCAACCATTCATCACCTTTGACTAAATGATCGCTGCCACTGTGGTCGATGCTAATGCTCAACTGCTTAGGGGAGTTATTGGTGAAATACACATCCGTATCAGCCATGGCGATACTGGGGGCCAACAATAAACTTGCCAATGCCAGTGCCTTCATTGTCTCCGTAGCCATTGCAGACTTGTTCCTTACTGTATTCATCTTGTCATCCTATGTGGTTATTTTTGGTATTGTTGGCCTTTGCCGCGCTAGCAGGGCTCAATGCCACACAAGTTAAACAGTAGGAAATGACACTTTAACGACAGGGGTATGAATAACTGGTTAAGCGACGACTAATGTTGTTTAATAACTTTTGTTTAATAACTTTTGTTAATTACTACGGAAATATTTAAAAAGGCTGCTATTTTTATTAGTAATATGCCTAATAGGAATGACCCAGATTGGTTAATGAAATCGCCCATATCAATAGCCCAAGCTTGCTGCTGTCGCGGCAAGGACTTTGTCTAGCACAAAATGTGCTATTTGAGTCTGATGGCGATCTTATGGCTCATAAACAACAAATTATTGAGCACTTAGTCCCTTTCTTATCCTTAGGGCATAAAACCAGCTCTTATTACACCCAAACCTCCCGTGTCAGCCTGTCTTTAATCGCTCTTGATGATGGCACGCATTTAGTCTGTTGCAATTGTATCTCCAGACCCAAAGCTGCAACACCAGCTAAAACCACAGTGCAGCATGATTTTAATTACTATGCCTTAATTGATAATGAACTCATGCTTGTCAGTTCAAACCACCCACAGCTTACCGCATCACTTAATATTCAAAATCAATTCGAGCAACTGTTTTCCGCCAATAACATCAGTAAAGTACAACAGTCATTAAAGCAACTCACCATCAATCAAAGGGTTGAGCTGAGCTTAACCCATGAAGAACAAGCGATCTTTTTATGCATTGAATCTGTGCGGCTTAATCAACAACAATTTTGGCTGATTGTATGGCACCCTATGACTGGTTCTAATAACAAAAATACTGGCGTGATGCACAAATACAGCTATTTGCTCAATGCCGTGAATCAATTATCCGAAGGCATGGTAATAGTTAATGCACATAATAGAATTGAGTTATGTAACCAACAGTTTTACAAAATTTTTCCCTATCTTGATCATCAGCTGCTGATAGGTATTAAGGCCTTTGAATTAGTCAGCCAAATACTGGCCGTTGAATTTAAGTCCGATGAAAGAAAAATTATCGCCATTAAACGTTGGTATAAAAGAAAGCTTAAAGCCAACACTTTGATCAACTTCAGCTTCACCAGCCAGTCGGGATTCACCTTAGAATATCGCGACAGATTTACCGATGATAATGAACGAATTTGCTTATTACTCGATGAAACCAATATCACTCAATTACATGATAAATTAGAAAAGACTTGGCTTAAATCTGTTGAAGTTAGCGCTGCTAAGAGTCAATTCATGGCAGCCATGGGTCATGAAATCCGTACCCCACTTAACGCAATTATCGGCCTACTCGAACTCACCCTCAGGGATGAACGCTATCAAGACAACAAACACCTTCAGGTGGCAAGCCGCAGTGCTAACCATTTATTGAATTTACTCAATGATGTGCTGGATTACACTAAATTTGAAGCCGAGAAAGTCAACCTTTCCACCGTAGATGTGGACTTAAGGTTGTTGTGTGAAGACGTGCTATCAACTTTTGCGGTGCAAGCTCAACAAAGAGGCGTCTGGCTTGAGCTCTATGTCGACCCTAAACTGGAAAAGTTGCTGCATTATGATGATGTGCGGATAACGCAAATTTTGCATAACCTTATCAGTAACGCGATTAAATTTAATACTTCAGAAACCCCATCGGTGCTGTTAAAACTTGAAGCGCTCAGTAGCACAGCAACATCGCAAACCCTTAAATTTTCCGTGTGCGATAACGGTATTGGTTTGACGGCAGAGCAACAGCACAAAATCTTCCAAGGCTTTATGCAGGCCGATGACGAAACCTTTAGGAAGTTTGGTGGTACCGGCCTTGGCCTCAATATTTGTCAAAAAATATGTCATTTAATGCATTCTGAATTAAAAGTTGAAAGTGAAGTCAACCACGGCGCAACCTTCTATTTTATAGTTAAAATTCCATTCACTAATTCACAGAAAACTCAAGTCAGTCAGAAAAACCCCCTTAAAGGATTAAGCCGTGCTGATCTTAACATCTTCACTAATCATCCCAAATTGTCCTACACCTTACAGCGCTATGCAGATGCCATCGGATTTAATCTGCATTATGTGTCCTCTTACAGTTTGCTCGAGCTTAATGAACCCGATGCGGTGATATTATTTGACCCTCATCAAGCGGATCTTAAATTTTGTAATAGTCAGCTTAAAGACAAAAACTTATTTCAACATTTGCTCAGTATGCCCCAACGTAAAGCCCTGCTCATTCAAGATGGCGACTTTAGTGCGAACCAAACCAATATTAAACAAATATCCTTGATGCCCTTAAGGTTGGAGCAGTTATTAGAATTAGTGAAAGACACTAGCAACGGCAACAACAAACTTGATACAAAGCGCCAAGGTGATCAAAACAATTTGAATAGGATTAATGCATTAGTTGTAGAGGATAATGCTGATAATATTTTTGTCTTGGAACATCAACTGGCGTCCATTGGCGTACAGGCAACCTTTTGTGATGATCCCGAAAAAGCTATCATTCAATTCCAGCAACACAATTATAATTTAATCATCTCTGACTATCAGATGCCCCATTTAACTGGCGCTGAACTGACGCAAACCATACGCTATATCGAAGAAACAGAGTTTAGAATTCCTACACAAGTGATAGTGCTAACGGCTGACAAATCCTCTGAGTGTCAGCAAGCGTGCAGTAAAGCGCAAGTGAATCAAATATTTATCAAACCATTGTCTTTACCAGTCTTGCAAAAATACCTTTGCGATTTAAATTTATTCTTAGAAGAACATCAAGAACAGGATGATCCATTAAATAACCTAGATGGTTTGGAGCATGATTTTACCGACAGAGATGACATCTTCATCGACACCTTCAATGACGATGAAGAGCAAGTTAATGAATACCTTATTGATAGCCAGGAATCGAGAGTCAATAAAAGCCCTGCTATTCACCCTTTGAATAGCCAATCAACAACTCAAGAACAGCCAGCACCCATGGATATCAAGGTTATCTATAAGTTCGTCGGCGATATCAGTGATGAAGAAATCGATGATTTCTTAACCCAATTTTTGGGCAACCTAGAGCAGCGTCATCAAGCCTTGCAGCAGGCGTTTATGGATCATGATTTTAACAGCGTTCACTCATCAGTTCACACCATCAAAAGTAGCGCCCTCTATATTGGCGCACAAGCCTTGAGTGATGCCTGCCAAAAACTCGAAAATAACACTGGCAACAATCAGGTGGATTTAGTCGAGGCTCATCAATTATGGCAACATGTTGAGCGGGAAATTGAACGTCTATTGGCATACCTAGTCGCAAGGAAGGGTCAATATGGCAAAAAGTAGTCTAGTATCAAACATTATCATGTTCAGCCAATCTAAGGAGAATGACGCTCTACTAATCAATATAATCTCCCGCAATTTTGCCAAAGTCTTGGTCGTAGACAAGATTAATAGTGTCAGTGAAGCATTAAGAGATCTGGCCCCTAAGGTCATCTTCGTCTCTTGCGAAACCCTGCAAGAATCTTTAGCCACTTACTATCAAGCCCTAGATGAAGTCCAAGGCGGTAAAATTTGCGAGCATTGCGTGGTAGGAGTGATTTCAAGACACGATGAAAAAGATGCCTATGAAGCCTATTGCAGTGGCATTATCGATGACTACCTTGTTGCACGGCCCCTATACGAATTACATCGCCCTGTGGTTATCTGTCAGCATTTGCTAAAAAAAGTGGGCTTAACTGAGGGCACAACACACAAAACCGACTTTCTACAATACAAGAAAAACTATAACGATGCTGCCAAGGAAATCATCGCCAAGGGTATTGAACGCAAGGAGTCGATGAAAAAAGATTTTGAGAATAGCTTAAGTCAAATTGACAAAGCCTTAGATGCAGCAGCCGACAGAATTCAAAAACATCAAACCGTTAAGCTTGACATGGAGATGCTTAAAAAAACCTTGTCGGCAATTAAATCCGATGAAATACGCCCCGAACTGCTTAAAATTCAAAATAAGGCGATACAACTATTAGAACAAGTTGTCAGTGATGCCCAAAGTAGCTTTAGTGCCGAAAACATGCTGTTTTCCGATGAAACTGAATTACCTGATATCGAGATTAAACGGGCCGCTTCTGCCGCTGCAGAAAAGTCAGTCACTAAAGTGGCACCTGCACTTGATAGGACTCACGCTGAGGCCCCAATTGCCACAAAACCTGTAGTAAAAGAGAAGATCCCTAAAGTACTCATCATTGAAGATGATGAAATTAGCCTGCACTTAACCCAAGTATTACTGGGTAATTACAAACTGGAATTTGATAGTGCAGAAACAGGACGGCGCGCCTTTGCCTGCTTAAGCAGCCGTGAATACGACTTAGTGTTAATGGACATTAATTTACCCGATACCAATGGGCTGTATATTCTCGACCAAATAAGAACAACGGCAAACCTGAACAAAAAAACCCCCATCATAATGCTCACTGGTAATAAAAATAAGAATACCGTACGCCAAGCCATAGAAGCCGGTGCAAAAGGCTATATCATCAAACCCTTGCACCAAACCTCTGTGGTAAAACTATTTGAAAAGTATCATTTACCTTTATTAGAAAAAGCCTAAATTAACCCCAATCTAGCTCAAGCGCAGATGTTTAGTCAGCGCTTTACGGCGTAACAGCAGCAAAGAAGCAAAGATTAACAGGTAAATTCCAGGTTCAATAATTTCAGACTTCACCGACCAATAAAAGTGAATTGGCGCTAAAACAGCAGCAAGATACACCCAATTGTGCAGTAACTGCCAGCGTTTGCCCATGTTACGTTTCACCCGCTGGAATGAGGTCAACCCGAGCACCAGCAGTAACACTAAACAGCTGGCTCCCACCAAGATATATGGCCGTTTAAGGATTTCTTCAAACAACAATTCCCAAGCAAACAGTAAATCTAAACTGATAAATGCGCTCAGGTGCAGCATGGCGTAAGCCAGTACATAAAGCCCCAATAAACGCCGAGTCTGCAATAACAAGCCTTGTTTAAACCGCTTAGCCAAAGGTGATACCAACAGGGTCACAATCAGCGCATTAATAGCGCCCATACCCGTGTAATGAATAATGTACTGCACAGGATCGCCCCCAGCGTTATCAGTCAACACCAACAGCACTAAATACATTAGGGGTAATAAGCAAAGTAAATGCAGCGCCACTTTAAGCCACACCAGATTGCCAGAGGTTAAGCGCATTAATAAAACCTCTTTAGATCTATGCCTCGATACAAATATGCGACCTCATCGCCATAACCATTAAACATTTGAGTGGGGATACGTTTCGCTGAGAATAGCCCGCCTTCACCTATCCTGCGCTCACTGGCTTGTGACCAACGTGGGTGAGCCACATCTGGGTTCACATTGGCATAAAAACCGTACTCATTATTCGCCAGTTGATTCCAACTGGTTGGTGGTTCTCTGTCTAATAATCGAATGCGAACAATAGATTTAATGCTCTTAAAGCCATACTTCCAAGGCACGACTAAGCGAATAGGCGCACCATTTTGTGGTGGTAATGTCTTGCCATAAAGTCCCACAGCCATAAAAGGTAGTGGATTCATGGCTTCAGCTAAAGTCAGCCCCTCCACATAAGGGTAATGTATTCCGCCTCCCACTAAGCGGCTCTTTTGCCCAGGCATTTGCTCAGGATCATGCAAGGTTTCAAACGCCACATGAGTGGCACTGGACTTAACCCCAACCTTGGCCAGTAAGTCCGCTAAACTAAAGCCAACCCAAGGTATCACCATGGACCAAGCTTCAACACAGCGTAACCGATAAGTGCGTTCTTCTAATGGAAATAACCGCGTTAAATCTTCAAGGTTTAAAGTGATGGGATTATCAACAAGCCCATCTATTGTCAAGCTCCAAGGGTCGACATTCAGCTGCTGTGCATTCTCAAAGGGATCTTGTTTACTGGTGCCAAACTCATAAAAATTATTATGGCGGGTCACTTTATCTTCAGGGGTTAATCCTTCATCAAGCATAAACCCTTGAGGCCGAGAAAATTTAAGTGCAGAACGCACAAATTCACCCTTAGGTTTGTCTGTAAATACATCAAACAACCCCGCTTGAGCCGATGGCGACAGACTCGCCCCCAGCGCACCTAATCCACCAAAGCCCAAAGCTTTCACAATATTACGCCTGTCATTAAACACAGCTTCTGGAGTCACTTGATTGTCCGGTAATGCCCAAGAGGCAGTTTTTTTTATGCCTTGAATAAATGATGATTTCTGACTCATAAAAACCTCTTGTTACTTCTGTTATTTTGTCAATGATTTTGCTAATCACATCGCAGTAAAAAATAAGTATCGCGCATTGTTGATAATTGAATAGACATGGGGAAAGCTAAAAATATTGCAATTAAAGCTAAAAAACACCATCGTGATGATAAAACTAGATCAATTCACAGTATTTTGCTCATTCATTAAGCAATTGCAGCTTAAATCCAGCACCTCAGACTTGCAGCAACCCGCGGCACATGCGACTCTAGGCTATTATTTTCCTTGAGTTACCTTTCATGCCTTTTCCCACTCAACTGACAGCCTTATCTTTACCTCAGCTGATTATTCTTTGCGCCGTTGCATTGCTTGCGTTACTTATTGGCGCCTTATTAAACCAACGGCTGACACGCCAGCGCTGGGAACAAGTTAAAATCGCTCAAGAACTCACCAATAAGCAAGTCAGTGATGCCGCAGCAGCTGTAACCGCCCATCAGCAAGATCTTATCGACGATAAAGACGACATGATAAAACATGCCCAGTCAAAAATTGAGCTGCTTATCGCTCAAGTGTCAAAAGTCGAGTCTCAGGCCGAACGTGCCACTAGCCTTGAACTGCAACTCAGCGACACCCAGCGAAAGCTAATGGAGTCCCAACTGGCATTATCTAAATCCAATGCCATGCAGCAAACCATTTTAATCAAAAGCCGCACCGAACAAGAAGCTTTGCAGGACAAAATCCGCTTACTTGAAACTGCCGAAACGAGGTTAACCACACAGTTTGAAAACTTGGCTAATCGGATATTTGAAGAGCGTAGCGAAAACTTTAAGCAACAAAACGTCAGTCAAATTGATGGGGTATTGGGACCTCTAAAACAGCAATTAGAAGGGTTTAGACAGCAGATCAATGAATCTTACACCCATGAGCAATCTGAACGCAGCGCATTAAAACACCAATTAAATCATCTTCATGAACTCAACATGAAAATGAGTCAAGATGCCATCAACCTGACTAACGCCCTTAAAGGCGACAACAAGCAACAGGGCAACTGGGGTGAAGTCATTCTAGAGCGGGTGCTGCAAGAAAGTGGTCTGCGCGAAGGTCACGAGTACCAGACTCAACAAGAGTTAAAAGATGATAACGGCAAACGCTTCAAACCCGATGTGATAGTGCATTTGCCTGAGCAAAAAGACGTGGTTATTGATGCCAAAATGTCACTCATCGCTTACGAGCGTTACTTTAATAGCAGTGATGACGAGCAAAAACAGCAAGCACTGAAAGAGCACGTTATTTCCATCAGGCAGCATATCAAAGGCTTGAGCCAAAAGGATTATCATAAACTCCATGGCCTTAAGAGCCTTGATTATGTATTGATGTTTATTCCCATCGAGCCTGCTTTCCTGCTCGCTATCGAGCATGATCCCAGCATCATTAACTATGCGTTAGAGCAAAATATTATGTTGGTCAGTCCCACCAATTTGTTGGTGGCGCTACGCACCATCAACAACATTTGGCGTTATGAATATCAAAATCAAAATGCCCAAACCATCGCCAGACAAGCCGCAAAAATGTACGATAAATTTTGCGGTTTCATCGAAGACATGGACAAAGTGGGCCGTGCATTAGAGGGGGCTGAAAAAAGCTATCAAAGCGCCATGGGTAAACTGTCCTCTGGCAAAGGGAACTTAGTTAGGCAAGCGCATTTAATGCAGAAACTGGGGGTCGACACCAGTAAACAGCTGGATAAACAAAAAATCAATTTAGCCCTCAATGGTCATTTGGATGAAAGTCAAAATGAGAACCAAGATGAAGAGCACAATGAACCTCATGCTGCCCAAACAAGATTAAGTGCAGTGACTAGCTAGCACTGCACTTAAACACGCTAACCTCATTGATAGCTGTGCTATAAATAGCATACGCACTAAAAAGAAAAAGCACTGTAGTAGAGTAATTAAATACAGCGACAAATATAGAAACTAAGTACAGAGATTTAAAACAGATAACAGCGTTAACAAAACAGTCGTTACGCTTTGATAACGTCATATATAACAATAGCATACTGAGGCGGAGATTCTCGATTAAATGCACAAAACACTAATGACATCTTGTTTAACGGCAGCCAGCCTGGCGCTGATGTTTTTCTCTCAAAGCTTGAGTGCCTATACTCAGGACCAGCAAACCTATTTGGACGCCAGCCGCGCCCTCGACAACAAACAGTATGCTAAATATCGCACCTTAAGATCTAAACTCAATGGTTATCCACTGGCAGTCTATCTAGACTACAACGCAACCATGGCCGATATTATCAAGTTACCCGGTAAACAGGCCGCCAAAGACATAGAAGCCTTCGCGGGCACGCCTTTATATAACTCCGCCCGTTATCGCTATTTACTTACCGCAGGTAAAGCTAAGCGCTGGGGTGACTTTCTTGCCGTTGCGCCTGAGCGACCTAATGATGTGCGCTTGCAATGCTTTTATCAGCTGGCCAATTACCATCAGGGAAATAAAACCGCCGCCTTTGAAGCGACTCAAGCGCTATGGCTTTATGGCAAATCCCGCCCTGCTGAGTGCGACCCTTTATTTGCACTTTGGAGTAAAGCAGGCCATCGCAGCCAAGGGATGATCTGGTCTCGGTTATTGCTCAGTTTCAATGCCGGCCAGTATGGTTTAGTGAACTATTTGGCGCAAAAAATTACCCGCCATAAAGCCGAGGCTAAGTTATTAGTCTCAGTGTATAAAGATCCCAACAGCTTAAGGCACACCCAAAGATTCAGTAATAATGCCACTATCTACGGTGACATTGTCGATGCTGGGTTAAGAAAACTTGCCTTGTCCAATATTAATCAAGCGATTAAATTATATAAAAAATACCACAAGGCCCATCGTTTTGGCGCAGAGCAAGATGCCAGTCTAAATCACTTTTTAGTGCGCCGCGCCTTGATTTTTAAAGTCGAAAAACAGCGCAACCATATTGATACCATGTTGCCAAAGCTTAAATCTGATGAACTCTTTGGCATGCGCATGCGCTGGGCCATAGGTGAAAAAGATGATGCCACAGTGGAAAAGTATTTAGCTCAACTCAGCCCTAAGGGTAAAGCCGATCCTCGTTGGCAATATTGGCAAATCCGTATTACAGGAAAAACCAACCCAAACCTTGCACAATCACAGGCCAGCACCTTAAGCCAAGAACGTAACTTCTATGGCTTCTACGCCGCCCAATCATTGAATGCCCCTTTAAGCATGAACGATGCGGGTTTGGTATTTTCAGATGAGCTAAAAACCAAATTAAATCAAGACTCAGGCCTTGCAAGGGTCACTGAGCTATTGGCCATTAAACGCCCTCATGATGCTCGCACTGAGTGGATTTACTTACTGAGACGCCATGACAATCAAACCAAAGCTGAATACGGTTTATTGGCATTAGAAAATGGCTGGTATAACTTCAGTGTTGAGGCCAGCATTCAAGGTGAGCAGTGGAATGCTCTTAACTTACGCTTCCCGTTAGCGGCGCAAAAATCATTCGAGAAAGCCAGTAAGCATTTTGGGGTGAATATCGATGAAATTCGTGCCATTTCTCGCCGTGAAAGTGCGTTTCATCGCTTTGCGACCTCAGGTGTGGGTGCTCGCGGTATGATGCAACTGATGCCAGCGACAGCGAAAGAAACCGCCCGAAAATACCGTTTACTCTATAATAAGCCTAACGATTTATACCGCGCCGACAATAACATCATGTTAGGTAGCGCCTATTACAGCCAAATTTTAAAACAATTTAACGGCAATCGAGTACTGGCTACCGCAGCTTATAACGCTGGACCTCACAGGGTAAAACGTTGGTTAGCTGATTCTAAAGGTCAATTGGATGTGATGAGTTTTATCGAGACCATACCTTATACCGAAACCCGTGAATATGTGCAGGCGGTGTTAAGTTATCGAATGATTTATCAGCAGTCCCATTCACCTGATGCGGGTATGTTTACTCCCTATGAGCGTAACTTTGCTTATTAAGCTTACTTATTAAAGCTAAGTGAGCGAATACAAGACAAGGCAACCACTGCGGTAAGGGAGTCATCATTATTTAAGGGCATGAAAATGCCCTTTTTTATATCAAGGTGTTTATTTCAAAACGCTTATCTCAAGGCATAAATTAAATCACTACAGGGGGTTTGCCGTGATGCAACCGACGATTCAATCCCAGCAGAGCGATAACCACAAATCCCCATTAACAGGCCAGGTGTCACGGATTTTAACTCAGCTTGAACAAGTGTTACTCGGCAAGCCAGAGCAAATCAAGTTGGCGTTTGCCTGTATCTTGGGCCGCGGCCATTTACTTATTGAAGATTTGCCGGGCATGGGTAAAACCAGCTTATCTCAAGCCCTAGCAAGTACCTTAGGCATGAGCTATCAGCGCATTCAATTTACCAGTGACATGCTGCCAGCGGACATCCTAGGGGTATCCATTTTCGATAAAGCGCAGCACCAATTTGTGTTTCATAAAGGGCCGGTATTTAACCAAATGTTGTTGGCCGATGAAATCAACCGCGCCAGCCCCAAGACCCAAAGCGCCTTGCTTGAAGCCATGGCCGAGCAACAAATCACCTTAGATGGTGTCACCTATCCTCTGCCCGCACCATTTTTTGTGGTAGCAAGCCAAAACCCCACCGAGCAATCAGGTACTTTTCCTCTACCTGAATCTCAATTAGACAGATTTATGATGAGGATTTCTTTAGGCTACCCAAGCCATGAGGCGCAGCTGAACATGCTAAAAGGTAAGGCCCTAAAAGCCCAAGACTTGCCCTCCTGCATAACCCCTGATGAGCTGCAGGCATTGCAAGTAGAGGTCAGTAAAGTGAGCGCCTCAGATGCGCTACTCAACTACTTGATTGCCTTGGTTGATTATTCTCGACAGCACGCCGATACCACTGGGTTATCACCTAGAGCCAGCCTTGCCTTACTGCAAGCCGCTAAAGCTTGGGCTTATATCGATGAACGCAACTATTTATTGCCAGAAGACATTCAAGCTGTGTTTAGCGCCGTCGCCGAGCATAGAATTCGCACCAGTCACTTGGCCATCGGCCAAACCTTAGCCGACATTATACTCGCCAGCGTCAACCCCATAACCTAACCCTGTACGTTAAGCCTGTAAGTTAAGGCAATGAGTTAACTGGCATGTTAAGAATGTAGCGATGTTCAAGCAGCGCTATAGCCCACAACAGCAAGGAGCGAAAACATGATACATTCTAAGCCTGCTCCTGATGCTCAATTAAAAACTCAATTAGCAGCGCCGCGGCAGACGCTATTAATGCGACTTACCCTTAAGGCCATTCCCAAGAAATTACGCCTTCGCTGGCAAAAGTGGCTCGCAAAACGCATTCCAGCAAGTCGCCAGTTCACCCTAAGCCATAAAAGTATTTTTATCCTCCCCAGCGCCTTCGGCCTAGCTTGGATTGGGCTTATTTTATTGCTGTATTTGTTTGGCACTAACTACCAGAACAATCTCATCATCGGTCTGAGCCTATTACTGGCAAGCCTATTTCAAACCTGCATTATCTACAGTTACAAAAATTTGGCAGGACTTAGATTAAGCGCCATAAAAAATCCACAGATTTATGCCGGTGGTACGGCAAGTTTTGCGGTGGAATTGAGTCATCACGACCTAGGACTTGCGGCAAGTCAAAGTAACCCACATGGCTCTAGGGATAATCGCCACCAGCAAATTTGCCTGCGATTTGCCAATCAACACCATGTCAGGGTCAAACACGTCATCAATGAACAGCTAACTTATGTGCCTTTAGATAACTGCCAGCGAGGCAGGTTAAATCCTGGGCGCATCACAGTTGAATCCTATTTCCCATTAGGCTTATGCCGCACTTGGTCCTATGTGGATTTAGATTTACAACAAATTATTTTTGCCAAACCTAAGCCCTATGAAATCATCTTAAGTGCAGCTGACAAAGAAGCCCAAGAGGATGAGCATGGCCTGCAGCGCGCCGGTGTCAGTGAATTTAATGAGCTTAGGGCTTATGTGCCTGGGGAGTCATTAAAGCAAGTGGCATGGAAACAGTGGGCTCAAGGCAAGGGATTGTTAACAAAAACATTTTCTCAGCCTCAAGGTAAGCCTCTTTGGCTACTGCTGGCTAATATTACCGGGCACGATATTGAAGAAAGGCTCAGTAAACTCGCCTGGCAGGTGGATGAACTGAGCAGGCGTCAGCAAGTTTTTGGTGTGGTGCTCGATAACGCTCACACCATCGAGCAAAACATTGGCGACAGTCACAGGATCACTTGTCAGCAAGCCATCGCCCTATTCCAAACTAAAAGTGGTCGCGATGAGGAAGCTTCCCATGCAGGATAATTTTGATAGCCATATCGGCAGATCCACCCTTTTCTGGCTGCTGCTGACCAATATTGCCATCTTGAGTCCACTGTTTGATAAAATCATGCCTTGGAGCATAGGCATTTGCGCTATTTGCTTTTTATGGCGAGTGGGGATTTATTTTGGCCGCGTTGCAGCGCCGCCTAAACTTCTGGTAACCTCGCTCGCCATTGGCGCCGCCACCACCTTAGGCTTAGTCGCCAGCCAAATTGGCGCCCTCAATGCATTGGTCAACCTATTACTGCTGGGTTATGCACTTAAATACATAGAGATGCGGCAAGTCCGTGACGTTAAAGTCTTAGTGCTCGTGGGCTACTTCCTGATTGGCTTTAGCCTGTTAGAATACAACTCAATCCTCAATACCTTGCATTTGCTGTTAGTGAGCACCATCAACACTTGCGTGCTTATCAGCCTGTATCAAGAGCAAAGTCAGCCAGCGATGGAAACCCTCCCCGAGAGCCGCGGCAATGTAAGAATAACTAGATCCAAATCTAGCCTGCTCAATCTTTCTCAGTTCAAGTTCAGTCTTAAGCTGCTCGCTCAAAGCTTGCCACTGGCATTAATACTGTTCGTGGTATTTCCAAGATTGCCCCCCTTGTGGCTAATGCCCAGTATGGACAATGCCAGAACCGGCCTGAGTAACGAAATGGCGTTTGGGGATATCAGTAAACTCACCCGCTCGGCTGAACTGGCCTTTAGGGTGGGTTTTGATAGCAAGTCCCAAGGCCGACTCGCCAATCAGGATTTGTATTGGCGCACCTTAGTGTTAGATGAATATGACGGTGAAACTTGGCGCCAACACCCCAGTATGCAAGCCATACAAACCTTAACTATTCAAACATTAGTCAGGCAAATTAAACCCACGCAATCAACGCCTGATCTTCAAGGGCACAATAACAAATCAATAGCTTATAACATCATCAGTGAGCCAAGTTATCAAAAATGGCTCTATGGCTTAGATGTCGCCACCAGTGACGATCCTAAACTCACCATGCTACCGGATCATCGTCTCTACGCCTTAAACGACATCACCCAGCGCTTTAGTTATGCTGTGGTGTCCTACCCCAATGCCGTGATGGACAGAGAATTATCTAAAACCATCGCCTCCATCAGCCTGCAATTGCCTAAAGGATTAAATCCACAAACCTTAGCGTTAGCGGCGCAGTTTAAGCTCGATTATCCCAAGCCCAGTGACAGGCTCGCCGCCATGATGAGCTATTTTAATCGCCAAGCCTTCTTTTATACCTTATCCCCGCCTCCCCTTGGCAAGCAGCAAGTGGATGATTTTTTGTTTAACAATAAAGCGGGATTTTGCGCCCACTACGCCTCGGCGCTGGTTTATATGGCAAGGGCGACTGGGCTTCCCGCCCGCGTAGTGGCGGGCTATCAAGGCGGCGAATATAACCCCGAGGCGGGTTATTACAGTGTGTATCAATACATGGCTCATGCTTGGGCCGAAGTCTGGCTTGAGGGCCAAGGTTGGCAGCGGTTTGATCCCACCGCCATGATAGCTCCAGAGCGAATTCTCGATGGTTTTGATGCAAGCTTTGATGGTGCCTCTAGCTACTTATCGGACACACTGTTTACCAGCCTACGCTTTAAGCACACGCCTTGGTTGAATGACCTTAGGTATAAAATGGCAAGTCTAGATTATTACTGGAGTCTGTGGGTCTTAGGCTTTGATGAGACTAAAAAGCAGCAAGTGTTAGACAAGCTTTTTGGCGATATCAGCCTAAGTCAGCTGGCGATGATTATCTTAGGGCTAAGTAGTGTCATCTTGCTTCTCATCGCTTATTCTGCTGGGTTATTGCATTTCTCCTTTGAAGATAAACTTAATCGGCGCTACCTCAGTATTTGTCAGCGGCTGATTAACAAAGGACTTGTCGAGACTAAAGCTCAAGTTAATTCCCAAGCGCCATTGGCACCTATTGCGCCAATTGCTCCTATAGCGCCAATGACTCCTATTACGCCAATGGCTCCTATTACGCCGATGGCTCCTATTACGCCGATGGCTCCGCCGCAGCGCTTTGCCGCAGAAATTGCCCCTAAGCTAACTCAAGTCAACCCCAAGCTTGCCAAACAGTTTGCCGGTTTCAATGCGCTTTATATTGCACTTAAATATCAAGACTTGCCGCCAAAACAGCGCAGACTTAAGCAAAAACGCTTTCACGCCCTGTACCGCAAGCTAAGATTTGGGCTTTTAGTTAACTAACCTCTCCATTAATACGGGTTATCACGCCTTTAAGATTGAACCTTATAAGTCAACCACATAGAATAAAGCCAACTTAATTTTTCGGCTAACTGGATGCACCATGCTCACGTTAATTCAATCCAATCAGATGGAAGTATTATCTGAACAATTAGCCAAACTGCTGGCAACCCCATTAGATGAGACAAACCTGCTGGCCAGTGAGCATGTGCTAGTGCAAAGCCCGGGCATGTCCACTTGGCTTAGGCTCGAAGTCGCTCGCCATAATGGCATAGCTGCCGCCCTTGAATTCCCGCTGCCCTCAAGCTTTATTTGGCAACTTTGCCACACCCTGCTGCCCGACGTCCCCAAGGATAACGCCTTCACAAAGCCTGCCATGACCTGGAAGTTGATGGACTTATTGCCGCGCCTACTGGACGATGCTGACTTTGCCCCTTTGGCGACCTATTTATCTGCTGAGAATTTAACTACTGAGCTGGCCACTGAGCTAGCTCC
The DNA here is from genome assembly GCF_014163735.1 of Shewanella sp. SR44-3. GTDB lineage: Bacteria > Pseudomonadota > Gammaproteobacteria > Enterobacterales > Shewanellaceae > Shewanella. Next base: position 14,461 of record NZ_JACJDV010000012.1, on the reverse strand, counting down.
TGAATTAAAACCAGAGCAAGCCGCAGCAGCGCCTGACTCAAGATCCCAAGCCATTGCTTTATCGGCGGCGCAAGATGCCATCAAGCGTTATCAACTATGCAGCCGCATCGCCGATATTTTTGACCAATACTTGGTCTATCGCCCCGAGTGGATCTTAGCTTGGGAGCAAAATAAACCACTGACTTCATTAGATAATAAACTCAAACTCGATGACAGCCAGTTATGGCAGCCCAAATTGTGGCGCGCACTTATCGACTATAACCGCGATGAACTGGGCGCCAGTCCCTATCACAGGGCTAACTTACATGAGTCATTGCTTGAAGCCTTAGCCGATGAGCAAAGCTCTGTCGCCAACCTGCCCCAAAGGCTATTTGTGTTTGGCATTTCCTCCATGCCGCCACAAACCTTAGAAATCCTGCATCAACTGGCAGGGCGCATTCCAGTGATTATGCTGGCCTTAAGCCCTTGTGAGCATTATTGGGGGGATATCATAGATCCCAAAACCCGCGCCCGCATGGCACTGCAATACGCAGATAAAAAACAGCTTCCACAGGATTGGGAGTCAAGCCTTGAGGTGGGCAACCCGCTACTTGCCAATAACGGTAAGCTTGGCCGTGAGTTACTGGATCTGATGCTCGCCTTGCCAAGCGAGCACACAGATTTTGGCTATGACTGTTATGTCAAACCTTGGGATATTAATCCTAGCGTGCCAAGTTCAGCTCATCTAAGCCAAATAAGTACGTCGCAAAACGCCAAGTTACTTCATGGGGTGCAGTATGACATTTTGCAAATGGAAACCTTAGGCGTAAGCCTAGGACCAGATGCAGCGCTGTATAACAATATTCCAGAGCGCCGCCTGTTACAGCCAGACGATGACTCTATCACCATCCGCACCTGTCACAGTCCCTTAAGAGAAGTTGAAACGTTACACAATCACTTATTGGCCATGCTGAGCCGCCACCCGCAGCTGCATCCCAAAGACATAGTGGTCATGATGCCAGATGTGGCCGCCTACGCCCCCTATATTGATGCGGTGTTTGGCACCGCCAATGCCGAAGCGTCTGGGATTGATGGCGCGGGCCAACAAGGCAATAGTTATATTCCCTATGCCATCGCCGATCGCGGCGCAGCGGCAGAGTCGCCGCTTATCAATAGTTTTTTAAGCTTATTAAACATTAATCAGAGCCGCTTTGCCTTAACTGAAATCATGGGGATTTTAGAGGTCCCCGCCATTTTAAGGCGCTTTAAACTCAGCGATGATGAGCTTAATCAAATTCGCCTCTGGCTAGATGAGGCCAATGTCCGTTGGGGCCGAGATGAGCACAGCCGCGCCGCCTTAAACTTGCCGGCGTTTGAGCAAAACTCTTGGGCTTTTGGCATTCGAAGGTTAATTCTAGGTTACGCCTTTAATGATGCAGCGCCCCTGTATCAAGACACCTTATTAGTGCCAGGTCTTGAAGGGCAATCGGCTCAGGCCCTTGGCAAGCTAATGAATTTCCTTGAAACCTTAGATGATTATCGCGCCCTGTTTGCCGCCTCTAGCGCCACTCATCAACGCCTGTTTGAGCTGCAAACCTTGCTTCAAGACATGTTCGAGGCCGATGACGATGAGCGGGAAGAAATTCAAGCCATTAATGAAGCTATTGCCAAATTAAGCGAGGAACTAAAAGGCGCCGGCCATCAAGGTATGCTGGATATTGAAGTGCTTAAAATCTGGTTTAACCAACGCTTAAGCGAGTCTCGCGTGGGTCAGCGCTACCTTGCAGGAAGCGTCAATTTTTGCACCTTAATGCCGATGCGCTCAATCCCCTTTAACATGGTGTGTTTACTGGGCATGAATGATGGCGATTACCCTAGGGTACAGCACCCAGTGGGCTTTGATTTAATGGCCCACTTTGGCGCTAAAAAAGGTGATCGCTCGCGGCGCGCCGATGACAGATACTTATTTCTCGAAGCCCTACTCTCCGCCCGAGAGCAGCTGTACATCAGTTATATCGGCCAGAGTGAACGGGATAATAGTGAGCGTATTCCCTCGATGTTAGTCTCAGAGCTCATTGAATATTGTCAGCTTTGCTACCTAACCCCAGAGATGAAAGCGCAGCTCAGCAAACTTAATGAAGAGCAAATCCTTGCCTTGAGCAAACCTTGTGATGATGCCCTGCTCGCACGGCTTATTCAGGCGCAGCCGTTACAGCCTTTCGATCCAAAGCTGTTTAGAGACAATCAAGCCCTAGGCATTGCCCTGCAGCAGAGTTATCACAGCCAGTGGTGCCCGCCGAGCACGCCAGCTAATAACACAACCACTGCGCCAGCCTCTGCTGAAACCTCAGCTAACACTTGGGTTATGAATAGTTCTGGGCGTTTTTTAGGGCCAAACCAAAGCCTGCCTCAGTCAATATTAGCAGACAGCTTATGGCCGCAATGGCACAGTGATTTGGAGGAAAAAGCGGTATTTGCCGCAACGGATGCTGAGCTTGAGCTATCTGCCCTACTGAGATTTTTCAGAAATCCCAGCCAGTTTTTCTTTAATCGCAGCCTAAAAGTGGATTTATCCTTAGACATTCAAGCCGATGACAACGATGAGCCTTTTAGCCTGAATGCGCTGGAGCGCTACCTGTTACAGGCGAAACTGTTAGATAAAATATTAGCACCTGACGTTGATAACTCTGACCTTAATAACAATGATCTTGATAACAATGGCCTGAATAGGAAGAAAACGCCTGAAGCAAGCCTTACCCAAGCACTAAAAGCCGCGGGCAGTTTACCCATGGCACCCTTTGATGAGCTATTACTGAGTCAGTACCAAAGGGACATGGCGCCGCTCATTGGCAGGGTGCAATTTATGCGCGGCGAGCAATGTGAGCCAAGAAGCCTTAATCTTGAACTGGAATTTAGCTTCAGCCCAGAGCAAGTTCTGGCTAACAGCCTTGAGCCTGCTTCAATGAACAGCCTTGAGCTGAGTGAAATTAGCCTTGAGCCTGCACTAATAAACAGCTCAGAGCTCGCCCATAAAGCCGCCCAAGCGCCGCTTAAACTCACCCTACTTGGGCGCATCGACGACATCCTGCCCAAGGGGCTGATAAATTATCGACCCGGCGCCGCCCACGGCCGTGATTTAGTGCGGGTATACCTAAGGCATTTATGCCTCAATGCCAGTGGTCAGCAGCAGACCAGCTATTTACTGGATATGGCGCAATTTCATAGCTTTGCACCAATAACGCCAGCCCATGCAACAGCGCAACTTAAGGCCTTTATTCTGGCCTATATTCAAGGGCAAACGCGGCCATTGTGCTTTATGCCCCGCACCGCCTTTGCTTATGTGGAAACCCCAGGTAGTCATCAAGAAAAATTAATCGCCGCGCAAAAACTGTGGCGAGATGAGCAAAATCAGCTAGGGGAAGGTTTTGAGCCCCATAACCACAGGCTGTTTCGCTTTCCTGAAGATTTCACTGAGTCAGGCTTTGGCGCCATCGCCACCACATTATTGAGCCCCATGCTGAGCCTGTATCACAAGGGCAAACTCAGTGAGTTAGAAGATTTTGTCAGTCAGGCAGCGGTTGGCCATAGCTCTGTAGAAAAGAGCGAAGTAGAACAAAGTGTTGGCAGAACAGCGGACGATGCAGTTACAAGCAAAGGGGAGCGCCATGACTGAGCTAAAACAAACTGAAATAGCGCTAGCAGAAGTTAAACAAGCAAAAGCTTGCCAAACAGACTTAAGCAAGGGCCCTAGCATTAGCCCAACCCGCAGCCCACTGGATGCATTAACCTTGCCGTTTTTAGGCTCAAGTCTTATCGAAGCCAGTGCCGGAACCGGTAAAACCTACACTATTACAGGGCTTTACCTAAGGCTACTTCTGGGCCATGGTGAGCTGCCACCACTTGGCTGCGAGCAAATTCTCGTGGTGACCTTCACCAATGCCGCCACCCAAGAGCTCAGGGATAGAATTCGAAAACGCATCCAAGTGGCGTTTAAATGCTTCCTTGGGGTGGCCGTAGAGGATGAATTTGTCAATGCCTTAAAGCAGGCGTTTCCAGGATCTGAGCGCCAAATTGCCTTAAAACGGCTGGATTTAGCCCTTAAATCCTTAGATGAAGCGGCCATTTTTACTATTCATGGTTTTTGTCAGCGGATTTTGGCGGATTTAGCCTTTGAATCTTCATTGCTGTTTGAATCTGAATTCACCTTAGATGACAGCGAATTTTTACACCACAGTGTGCGAGATTTCTGGCGAGAAACCTGTTATCCCTTGCCCCCCTATTTAGCCGAAATTATCGCCAAACACTTTGGTGAGCCCGATACCTTAGCCAGTAAACTACGCCCGTTGCTTGGGCCCAATGAAGCCAAGACCTTAGGGGCTATTCCATCGTTTAACACCTTAACTCAAGGCTTAACCACCAGCCTTTCACGGCTCAAACTCTTGTGGCAAAGCGAGCATGAAAACACCTTGGCCTTGCTCCACAGCTTGCCCCTAAACGGCACCCGCTTTGGTAAGCAAAGCGATGGCTACCCCAAGCTTGGACAAATGTTTGATGAATTAAGCCACTGGGCCATGGCAGACTATGGATTGCCAAGCACTAAAGCGTTGAGCAGTTTGGCGTTATCAGAACTTAAACTCAACAAAGGTGGGATTATCCCCAGTGCTGCTGAGGCGCCGTTACTGGCTCATTTCGATCAGATTAATATTCTTATCAATAACTTTATTCCGGCGTTTTTATTGCGCGCCAAAGAAGGCATTAAACAGCGCTTTATGGCACAAAAACATCAACGTAATTTAATGGCTCCCGATGATTTATTGTCAAATCTTGCCAGCGCCTTAGATGCCAACCCTGATACCTTGGCAAGCGCCATTGGCCAGCGCTTTCCTGTAGCGCTTATCGATGAATTCCAAGATACCGATCCGCTGCAATTTAACATTTTCAGCCAAGTGTATGGCAAGGCGTCAAGTGAGGAGCAACACCTCGAAGCTAGCCCAAAAACGGGCTTAAGCTTATTGATGATTGGCGATCCCAAACAGGCGATTTATGCCTTTCGCGGCGCCGATATTCACACTTATATTCAAGCAAGAAACCAGACCCCGGCCCATTACAACTTGGCCACTAACTTTCGCTCCAGTGAAAATCTGGTGCTCGGGGTGAATCGCTTATTTGCCCAACATAAGGATCCCTTTATCAATCAGGCGATCCCTTTTGATAGTGTAAAAACCCCTAGCTCGGCGGCAGAGAAACAACTGATTGGCGCTCAGATATCAAAGGCTGCGCTGCAAATAAAGTTGCTGGCCGAAGACGCTGAATTTGGGCTTAACAAGACCCAAGCAAGGCAGCACTTAGCCGCCGATGCAGCCAGTGAAATCCGTCAATTATTGACACAATCTCAGCAAGGTGAATGTCAGTTAAGCGAGTCCAATAAGCCGCCGCGCCCCTTGAAAGCCAAAGATATCGCGGTATTGGTTCGTGACAGGAATGAAGCGGCTGTGATTAAAGCTGCCCTTAATGCCCGCCAGATAGGGGCGGTGTTTTTAAGCCGCGATAGCGTGTTCGACACCTTAGAGGCGCGGGAATTACTGCTACTGCTGCGGGCATTAGCCAACCCCAAAGATGAGCGCTTACTCAGAGCCGGCCTTGCCACCGAATTGATGGGCTATGATGCGCTGCAAATTCACAGTTTTAATCAGGATGAAGACAGTCGTCAGACACTGCTCAGCCAATTTTATCATTGGCACCAATTGTGGCAACGCCAAGGAGTGATGCCCGCCCTGTTGGCACTGGCTAATTGGAGTGGTTTGATCCCAAGATTTTTAGCCAAAGGCTCAACGAAAGACTTTTTAGCCAAAGGCTCAGCTAACGATTCACACAACGATTCACACAACAATAGCGCCGCGCCTCAGTCAACATCGGCAACTGAGTTTGATACCGAGCAAGATGAAACTCAGCCATCAGAGCTGGCCTCAGGGGAGCGCAGGCTAACAGATTTTCGCCATCTGTGTGAATTACTGCAACAAAAAGCCACTGAGCTCGATGGCAGCGCTGCCCTTATCAATTGGTTTGAGCAACAACTGATTGCCGCTAATACCACAGATGAGCAGCAATTAAGGCTTGAAAGTGAGCAAAACCTAGTGCAAATCGTCACGATTCATAAGAGTAAGGGCCTAGAATACCCAGTGTGCTTTGTGCCATTTGTGAGCTTAGCAAGGGGCAGTAACCGTCGCCCAAGCCCCATTCTTTATCATAAAGAGGGTCAATTGATTTGGGATATTCACGACACAGATGAAGGCCTTGAAAGCTATCAGCAAGCCCATTTAGCCGAAGATTTACGCCTGCTATATGTCGCGCTGACTCGGCCTGTGTTTCGCTGTTATTTATACATAGCCAATCAATGCCGCCAGCTCAAAGGCGGCGTTAGCAGCCAATTGGCAGAAACCGGTATAGGCTATCTACTTGGCGCCAAGGATAAAAAAGTCGACTTTAGTTTTATTCAAGGGGCGGTGCAGGCGATAACCGCTGATATTCCTGCCATCGAAGTGAGCTTAGTGAGTGATAATCCTGACACCCAAGTGTTAGCAAATAATGACGATAATGACCATCACTTAGCCCCAAAAACCTTAACTCGCGGTTATCAAACCCCTTGGCGTGTGGGCAGTTATTCAGGTTTAGTTAAGCATCAAGCCCACGAAAAAGTGAGCCCAGGCGCCGATGATGAAGAATTCACCGACGAGCTCACGCTACACTTTACTGAGCAAGAGGCTCATGAGACTGTGTCAGCGCATTTAGCTGATAAGCCACTAGCGCCTGCGCCCCTATATGAGCCAGCTCCGCAGGATGAATTAGTGCCGTTGGATAGATTCAGCTTCGAGCGCGGCGCCAATGCCGGTAGCTTTATGCACTTAGTGTTAGAAAACTTTGACTTTAGCCAGTATCAAAGCCAGCTGAGTGATGCGATTAGGGATGCCATGGTGCACTATGGCTTTGATGTAGAGCTTTGGCTTGAGCCACTAACCACTTGGTATCAAGAGGTAGTGACTACGCCGCTACTGCTCCCTGAGCAAACACCACGAAATACCCAGTTTGCAGCAAGTCAGCAGCAAAGGCGTTTTAGCTTATCCGAGCTTAATCCTTCTAAAATCAAGGTGGAAATGGAGTTTTACCTGCCGATTTCGGCCCTTGGCAGCCTTGCCCTCAATAAGCTGCTTCAATCCCATGGTTATCAAGCGCAGTTAAGCTTTGATACCTTAAGGGGCATGCTCAAAGGTTTTATCGATTTAACCTTTGAATATCAAGGGCAATTCTTTATCGCCGATTACAAGTCTAATCATTTGGGTCATAGCCTTGAGGATTATCAAATGGCTAATATGGCCAAGGCCATGGATGAGCATCAATATCATTTGCAGTACATCATCTACACCTTAGCCCTGCACAGATACCTTAAATTGCGCTTGCCAAGTTATGACTATGACACCCACATAGGCGGCTGTTTTTATTTGTTTTTGCGCGGCATGAGCCCAACACACTTAGGCACGGGAGTGTTCTTTAATCGCCCATCGCTAGACTTAATCAAGGCTCTGGACAGCCTCTTTAGTGACGGCGAAAGTAAAATTGAAGCTCAAGTTGACAGTCAAAGCATGCCAAGCAGTGAAACTAAGGTAGCAAAACCCCTTAAGGGCTCAACTCTATGACCAAGCAAAAAACGCCGCCTATGATAGCGCTGACGCCAATAGCATTGGGGCGGACTGCTCTAAAACAGATAGCTCTGAAGCAGATAGCACTGAAGCAGACTGCACTGAACCAAACAGCAGAGACTCAAACTGCCCAAAGCCACGACACTCAGGCTCAAATAATGCCAAGCTTAAGAGAGCGGCTTAAATATTGGCAAGAGCTGCGTTTACTCACGCCGCTTGACAGACACTTTGCCTTGTCCCTTTGTGATATTGAAGGTTTGGATAAGCACAATCCAGAAGCTGAGCTATTTATGCTCATCTGCGCGCTGTTAAGTCGGCAGTTATCTAATCAACACAGCTGCTTAGTGCTGTCGCAAATAGATTTAGCTAACCCTATGATGGAAGAGTGCTACCGCGCTCCCGCCTCTTGCAGCATTAACTTAAGCTTAACTGAGCTTGAACAGCAACTCAGTCAATTTAGCGCCGTTGGCCAAGCCGGCGACAATACCCCGCTTATCTTAGATACAGGCTGCCTTTACTTAAATAAGTATCACTTTTTTGAGACCCACGTTGCCCATAAACTCAATCGATTAGCGCAAACCGAACTCATAGCGACTAGCAATGCGTTTGATGCAGGCACGCTTAATCAAGTGCGTCAGCAACTGGATTGCCTGTTCCCCGCTGCTGAAAAGGCGCAGATAGACTGGCAAAAAGTCGCCACCGCCACCGCGCTCACCAAGGCCTTAGCAGTCATCACCGGCGGCCCTGGTACGGGTAAAACCACCACAGTGACTAAGTTACTGCTGTTATTGCAAACTCAGTCAGCAATGAACATTAAATTAGTGGCTCCGACTGGAAAAGCGGCGGCGCGCCTCAGTGAATCCATTAAAGACTCGAAAGCCAAGCTGCATGACTTTCTATCCCAGAAGCTTAAGCAAACGGCCAGCTCTCCTGCTTCAACGATATCTAGGCAAAGTTCACCGCCAAAGAAGCAGGCTCAAGGGCAGATGAGCCTAGACTTTGACCATACTATCGCTGAAAACCAAACTATGGCTGAAAACCACACCGACGCTGAAAACCAAACTGACATCCACACTGAGAATGTGAGCCCAGACTCAAGCAGCCAGTTAGCCCTTAAGCAGTTAATCGACTCCCTTAGCCTTATTCCAGAAGAGGCCTCGACCTTGCACCGTTTATTGGGGGTTATCCCTCATTCCCACAAGTTTAGGCATGATGAGCATAATCCCCTTAGGCTAGATTTATTGGTGGTGGATGAAGCCTCCATGGTTGATTTACCTATGATGCACAAGTTGTTAAGTGCCCTACCTAAAGATGCGCGGCTGATTTTACTTGGGGATCAAGACCAATTGGCCTCAGTGGAAGCCGGCGCCGTGTTAGCGGATATTTGCGCAGGCCTTAAGGCGCCAACCTCGAGTGCGGTGCAATGGCAGATGCGTTATTCTCATGAACAAGCGCTATTGCTTGAGGCATTAACGGGGGAAAAACTAACAAGATATATTCACCCACAAGCCAGACTTGGGGATAACTTGTGCATCTTGTTTCACAGCCACCGATTTAAAGGCGATGCCGGCATTGGTCTTTTGGCCGCAGCGGTGAATCGCGCCGATATTAAGGCCATCAGGCAAGTGTGGCAGCAACAACATCAGGAGCTTAACTGGTTTGAGCACCACACAGATGCAAACTCTGCTCAAGGAAAAGACGCCTTGCTGGCACTATCCGTGTCTGCCTATGGTGATTATCTAAGCTTAATTGCAGACAATAAGCGCCAATTTGAGATAACTGATGCCAGTGCGCTTCATAGCCCCAAGACCATTATCGACAGCTTTAATCAATACCGGATTTTATGCGCCATGCGCGCCGGTGAGTTTGGTGTCGATGGCATTAATGCAGCCCTGACCCAAGCCCTAAAACAGCGCAAACTTATTGACCCCAAACAAGAGTTCTATCTTGGAAGGCCCATTATTATCGCCAGTAACGACTACAATTTAGGACTGTTCAATGGCGATATCGGGCTGATTTTACAAGACAAAGATCAACCCACTCGCTTGATGGCACACTTTATCAAGGCCGATGGCAGCGTGCTTAAGGTTCAGCCCGCGCGCCTGCCAAGTCACGATACTTGTTATGCCATGACAGTGCATAAGAGTCAGGGCAGTGAATTTGCCAAGGTGAGCTTTGTGCTGCCGCCAAAGCCCAGCACAGCCCAATGGCAATTGCTCACTAAAGAACTGCTCTATACCGCGATAACTCGCGCTAAAGCACAATTTTATTGCTTGGGAAGCCAGCCTGTGTTTGAGCGAGCCAGCCGCCAAGTGACTTTAAGGGCCTCGGGACTTGCGCGGCGCTTATGGGAAGCCTAATACCATAGCGTTAACGTGACTCAATATTTCTTGCAAAAAGCGGGCAATAATTGATGAAAACTTAACGCGGCGCTATTGCTTTAGCTGCCATAGGCTCATTATCATAGGCACACTTTTTTTAGGGGCCCAAGCTTGGCTTTTTCTGGCCCTAGGTTTTACTTTTAGGAGTTATCATGGCTAAGATTAATGTGCTGCTACTTTGTGGTGGCGGCGGCGCCGAACACGATATTTCATTGATGTCGGCGCGTTTTTTTGAGACGTCCTTAGCCAAATCTGAGCAATTTTCTGTGCTTAAACTCACCTTAGATAAACAGGGGCACTATCATACAGAAAATGGCGACTTGTGCTCACTCACCAATCGCCGCGAGATCCGCTTCGAAGACGCTAGCATCGCACCTTGGGCGGTGGATTATGTCATCCCCTGTATTCACGGGTTCCCCGGTGAAACCGGCGACATTCAGTCTTACTTCAACTTAATTCAACTGCCCTATTTTGGTTGTGAATCTGAAGCATCCAGCAACTGTTTCAATAAGATCACCGCCAAGATGTGGTTCAGTGCCTTAGGTGTGCCCAATACTCCGTACATTTTCTTGCATCAATTTGACCAAGACGCCATTGCCCAAACCCAAGCCGCCTTCGACACTTGGGGCTCAGTGTTTATCAAAGCCGCCTCTCAAGGCTCATCTGTGGGCTGCTACAAGGTCGATGTACGTGACAATATCGCTAAGGTACTGGAAGAGGCCTTCGGCTATGCGCCTTATGTGGTGGTAGAAAAAACCATTAAGGCCCGTGAGCTTGAAGTGGCAGTATATGAATATCAGGGCGAAATCATCGCCACCTTGCCCGGTGAAATCATCTGTGACACCAATAACTTTTATAGTTTCGATGAAAAATACGCCAAAGATTCCAAAGCGCGCACCGATGTGGTCGCCAGCAATTTGTCGCCAGAACTCAGCCTGCAGATCCAAAACTATGCCATCAAGGCATTTAAAGGCATGAAGCTGCGCCATTTATCCCGTATTGATTTTTTCTTAACTCAAGATAATGAAATATTACTAAATGAAATCAATACCTTCCCTGGGCTAACCCCTATATCCATGTTCCCTAAAATGCTGCAAAATCACGGTCATGACTTCACTGAGTACTTGAGCGATGTGATAAGCCAGCAACTCGGCCGTTAACGGCAAAAGCGCCAGTCTCACATAAGTTTGAGACTGGCGCTTTTTGTTTACGCCTTAAATCATGATGTTCCAAATCCTACTGCCCCATACATCTCAAGCAACTCATGCAACTCAAGTAACTCAAGTAACCCAAGTAACCCAAGTAACAGTAATATAAAGTGCGCTCAACGCAAGTAATACGAATAAAAACAGTTCTCAATTGATTTCATTGCTGTAGAATATCGGCTTGTCATTTTTAGTCTTAGGTCCTGCTCTGTGTCATTGATGTCTATTTCATGGCGGCAACTGCTGTTTTCCTCTCAATTATCCTTGCTGCTGCGCACCATGGCGGCGCTCTTCGGTGGTTATTTTGTCGCGGCGTCTGCCAGCGCCCTCATGGCGGTGGCATTACCCCTGCCCACCACAGACAGCAGCATCGTGGCCATGATGAGCGCCTTTATTATCTATGCCCTGTTTGCCATCTGGGTATTTAGCGTTAAGCGGGTCGCCCTCGCTTGGGCGCTTGTATTGCTGCTTGGTGGCAGCTTTTCCGCTTTGGCGCTGCTAGTTCACCACAATTAGCTCATCGCTATTAATTCATCACGATTAGAACACCACAAAAGACTCGTAAATAGGTTAATTAACCTATTTACGAGTTAAGAGATTAATTATGAAAGACACTTTTTTTCGTTCCATGACTTGGCTGCACACTTGGGTTGGGCTGTTAGTCTGCTGGGTGTTATTAATTATTTTTTATGCTGGCAGCTTAAGCTATTTTCGCCATGATATTTCAATCTGGACCGCGCCTGAGCTTCATCAAGGAGTATTGCAGCAGCAAACGCCGCAAAACCTCAAGCCACAGCTGGATAAAGTGCAGCAATTACTGCAACAAAAAGCCGCCAATGCCGATAGCTGGTTTATTTCGCTGCCCAGCAGTCGCCATCCTTACTTAAGTTATGGCTGGCAAGACGCCGCCAAAGAGCCAAGACGCAGGGGCACCTTTACTGAAGAAATATTGAGTGCCGATAACCAAACCGTTATCACGGATAAACGCAGCTCCCGTGGGGGTGACTTTTTCTACCGTTTACATTTCGACTTACACTATCTCCCTGTGATTGCCGCCCGCTGGCTGGTGGGCCTGTGCAGTCTATTTATGCTGTTGGCGCTACTCAGCGGTATTGTTATCCATAAACGTATCTTTAAAGACTTCTTTAGCTTTAGGGTCAACAAAGGGCCACGTTCTTGGCTCGATGGTCACAATGTCACTGCCGTACTGGCACTGCCTTATCACTTAATGATCACCTACACCGGCCTTGTGACCTTTATGATGATGTTTATGCCTTGGGGAATAATGACAGCCTTCGATGGCAAAGATAGCAATGAGAAAGTGCGCGCATTCAGAAGCCAAGCCGCCAGCGAGCAAGTGCAAACCTTTGAGCCAATAAACTTAGGCTCAGAAGATGTAAATTCAGCGAAGCTTAACCGCCAACAAGTGGACCAAGTTTATGTATTAAGCCAGCTATTGCCATCAATTGAGCGACACTTAGCCCATAAGCCCATCAAGCAGATTGTTATCAGCCAGCCCCAAAGCCCAGATGCCAAAGTGAACGTCTACCCCGATCTTGCCAAAGAAGTCACGGATAAACGCATTCCTTGGATCCTCAATCCCTTTACTGGTGAGCTCATTAGCAAACCGTTTGATCAAGTGTCAGCCAGCAAGGCAACCCATGACACCTTTATGGCGCTGCATACCGCACGCTTCTCTGAGCCCGTGCTTAGAATAATATTCTTTATTTGCGGCCTAATGGGCTGCGCCATGATAGCCACGGGTACTGTACTTTGGGCGGTTAAAATCCGTCAAAAGCAAGCCAAGAACATAGCCCAAGGCCACAAAGCCAGCTTAGGGCTGCGCTTAGTTGAAGGGTTAAACTTAACCTTTATCGCAGGCCTGCCCCTTGGCACAGCAGCGTTTTTCTATGCGAATCGCTTACTTGCCCCGCAACTTGACGGCCGAGCGCAATTAGAAGTGGATAGCTTTTTTATCGGACTAGGTGTAGTTGGTTTATGCGCGCTGATCAGCACAGGGCTTCAAATGTGGCGCACCGTGCTTGCCTTCACTGCACTGGCCTTTGCCATGCTGCCGCTACTCAATGGCCTCACATCAAGCCAACACCTGTTCGATAATATCGCCACTGGCCAATGGGTGTTAGTAGGTTTCGATCTGATGAGCCTCATTTTCGCTCTCGCACTGAGTTTTGCAGCAATCAAATGCCACAACAAAGCCGCAGTTAAAGCCACTGATAAAGCCGTTATTCCTAGGAAAAATCGCACTGCAATTCACATGAACACACAGGTTATGCCAAGTACTGATACTAGTACTGATGCTAGTACTGATGCTAGTACTGATGCGAATGCTGTTATTGAAACAGCAAGCCCAGGAGGTCAATAACATGCTCAGCCTACTGCTTGCTTGTTACCTTAGCTTTTGCTGCTTTTCACTGGCCATGTTTGGTCATTTCAGAGAGGTGTTCTCCCGCCCTATCAAACCATTAGGGTCTAAGCTATTTCGCCTTGTTGCCTGGACCAGCTTATGTTTGGGTTATGCTTTTTGCATCAACACTCAAGGTGTAGCCTACGGCAGTGTGATCTACATGGGACTGTGCACCCTAGCTGCGCTACTTGTGGTATTAAGCCTCAACTACAAAGCCAAACAGCTACCCAACTTGATGCTGCTGTCCTTAGTCTTTATCAGCCTTGATGCACTCCAGGCTATATAAACAAGCCTCGATTATGGACTAAGTATTTGAGTAATTGATTAGTTGCAAGGTGACCTCGACCATTGGGCTAACGTCTCGTGTGACGCCGTATTCTTATTGGTAAGAAGGCCCCTATGGGCTCGGGCGCAGCATCCCTGCAGCCTCATTCAAGAAATAGACTCGAGCCATTTAGTCCAACAGCCTCTTATTGGCCTCTGCGTTACCGTTTAGCTTTAATCAACAGGCATTAATTGAGCAGATCATTGATAAACTTTGGCCGGAGTTTAACGCGTTTTTGCCCCAAAGCTTGTTTGTAGTATTGTGATTCGCGGTAAGGTGAACTCGTCCATTGGACTAACGTCCCGACTGACGCCGTCAACACGTCCTTGTGGGCTCGGGCGCAGCATCCCTGCTGCTCACGCACTCGAGCCATTTAGTCCAACACCCTCTCATTAGCCTCAGTGTTGCCATTTAGATAAAAAAATCAGCATGTTTGTGTATATGCATGATGA
>NZ_JACJDV010000129.1 GCF_014163735.1 Shewanella sp. SR44-3 | reverse complement strand
GATAGGCAAGGTGTGTAAGCGTTGTGAGGCGTTGAGCTAACTTGTACTAATGACCCGTGAGGCTTAACCATACAACCCAGATGGGTTTTACTTGAAACGTTCCTGACGTTTAAAGCACTTCCTCCGTCCCTGGAGGTCGTACTGACCTTAGTAATAGAAATAGAGCGCTTAATAAAGTGCGAACTCAAGCTCCCAAAAAGAGCAATCAGCTTTCCGAATTATTATTTAATGCACAAATGAGTGCGTTAAATAAACAAAATTTGTCTGGAAACCATAGAGCTGTGGCACCACCTGATCCCATTCCGAACTCAGAAGTGAAACACAGTAT
>NZ_JACJDV010000128.1 GCF_014163735.1 Shewanella sp. SR44-3 | reverse complement strand
TCCTCAAGCGTTTCACCCTGAGCAAACTTTTGGGTTATATCAGTGCCCTTAAATAATTGATGCCAATGGCTTATTACCTCAACATCAGACCAGCGGTTAGCTTGATAAATGTCGATACTGAGCACCACATGAAGGTGATTACTCCCAGCTCATTCACAAGAGTGCAAAAGCAGCCACATCAATAGCGAAAACCTCCGCTAATTTAAACAATTGCGCTTCTACCCAAGCACGACGATGGTCAAAATTCTTACCCGACTCACCCAATAAACCAGTGCATCATCACCGCAGACTTTTTATTGGTAAAGAATGCACGGCGAATAACACGACTGTTGC
>NZ_JACJDV010000127.1 GCF_014163735.1 Shewanella sp. SR44-3 | reverse complement strand
CTTCGGGAGGACGCTCACCACTTTGTGGTTCATGACTGGGGTGAAGTCGTAACAAGGTAGCCCTAGGGGAACCTGGGGCTGGATCACCTCCTTACCTATACGACTAACTCATACCTGAAAGTGAGAAATCACCTTGAGTGTTCACACAGATTACTTGTTAACCTTCTTTGGAAGGGTAGAGTGAAACACACCGCGAGCCGGTTAAGTGTTGTTCTTTAACAATTTGGAAAGCTGATAGTACTAACTAAAAGGCGCAGAAATGATGATTCGTTGTCGTTTGTGTGATTAAGTTAGTGCGAAAAATAATATTTGTGTGCAAACACGAATATGAGTTCTC
>NZ_JACJDV010000126.1 GCF_014163735.1 Shewanella sp. SR44-3 | reverse complement strand
GCTCGGATGGGTTCATGATAATACTCCTAGATAAATGCCTAATTGGCAGGGTCTAGTAAGTATTTATGATGAGTGGATAGCGGTGAGCTTTATCTTTACTGCCGCAAAGCGGCTTCGTTCAACAAACAGCTCCACCGGACTCCGTAATGTTTGCACCTTTCCTGCAAAAACACGCAGTAAAGTCGCCAACATTACTACGCGCGGTGAGCTGGGCGTTATGTGTTTCTATAGTTGAGAGTCATGGAAGAAAAGTACGTACCAAACGAAGTACCTTTGTATGATCGTATTAAAAACATTTTTTTATCCGTTGCTATGGCAATATTTGGAACAATGGGGTTA
>NZ_JACJDV010000125.1 GCF_014163735.1 Shewanella sp. SR44-3 | reverse complement strand
CCACTTCCTACCCGGAGGTGAGACAAGTAAAAACCAAGCTGGTCATAGTATGACCCAATGTTTTTCTTAGTGTCTTTTAGCAATAAAAGAGATTAAGCGCAGTTAATCGCTTGTTAGGCAAGGCTTGAAGTGAAACGACGAATGAGTGTAGCAGCGCTACATGATTGAGGAGTGACACTGAAAACGATGCATAACAAGATGAGTAACAAGCGCAGGAAAGACCCATTTGGGTTGTATGGTTAAGTGACCAAGCGTATACGGTGGATGCCTTGGCAGTCAGAGGCGATGAAGGACGTAGTAACTTGCGAAAAGCGTTGGCGAGCTAGTAACAAGCATTTGA
>NZ_JACJDV010000124.1 GCF_014163735.1 Shewanella sp. SR44-3 | reverse complement strand
AAGTAAACCGAGCCACTGTGCCGCTGTTCTGTATGTTTTCATCACCTGCTCCAAATTTATCATTGAGCAGGTATTTTCAAATAGTCAGATCAATGATGCGAGGTGTGGTTCGCTAGACGGTTACGATTAAATGAGGAAAACTCTCTTAAAATATGATCTATATAAGGGATGGTTACAACTCGAAGTGTTCGCTTTAAAAAATTAAAATACAAAAAAGCCATCTTATTCAGATGGCTTTTTTATGTATTTAGCGCCTGGAAATGACCTACTCTCGCATGGGGAGACCCCACACTACCATCGGCGATACTGTGTTTCACTTCTGAGTTCGGAATGGGATCAGGTGGTGCCACAGCTCTATGGTTTCCAGACAAATTT
>NZ_JACJDV010000123.1 GCF_014163735.1 Shewanella sp. SR44-3 | reverse complement strand
TTGTGTGCAAACACGAATATGAGTTCTCAAAACACTTTATTAAGTGTCTTGAATATTTTTAAAACTAAGGCGTGTCCACTTCCTACCCGGAGGTGAGACAAGTAAAAACCAAGCTGGTCTCACTCGTTATTGAGTGAACGTATGACCCAATGTTTTTCTTAGTGTCTTTTAGCAATAAAAGAGATTAAGCGCAGTTAATCGCTTGTTAGGCAAGGCTTGAAGTGAAACGACGAATGAGTGTAGCAGCGCTACATGGTTGAGGAGTGACACTGAAAACGATGCATAACAAGATGAGTAACAAGCGCAAGAAAGACCCATTTGGGTTGTATGGTTAAGTGACCAAGCGTATACGGTGGATGCCTTGGCAGTCAGAGGCGATGA
>NZ_JACJDV010000122.1 GCF_014163735.1 Shewanella sp. SR44-3 | reverse complement strand
GTAACAAGGTAGCCCTAGGGGAACCTGGGGCTGGATCACCTCCTTACCTATACGACTAACTCATACCTGAAAGCGAGCAATCGCCTTGAGTGTTCACACAGATTACTTGATAGAAAGAAAGAGAATATGCGTCTCTATTTAGACGACGTACTCTTGTTTACTGCGATATGCGATAAATAAGATACAAGTATAAATGGGTCTGTAGCTCAGCTGGTTAGAGCGCACCCCTGATAAGGGTGAGGTCGGTGGTTCAAGTCCACTCTGACCCACCAAAATCTTTCCTTTCCTGCGTTGGAAAGTGACTCGTTTAGTGAACTAAACGTCGCCACTTACCGCCTTGGTAAGAAAATATTTGGTATAACACCTTCTTAGAAGGTACTCGTATATTCTCGACTGTATGTA
>NZ_JACJDV010000121.1 GCF_014163735.1 Shewanella sp. SR44-3 | reverse complement strand
AAGCCACCCTGTTACGAAGGGGATATTTTTACTTTGTTATTACCCTATGTCGGTAAAAAAGTCACAATCAGGTATTTCAGTTTTATTTCGAGTTACCATAAAACCAGTTCGTTATTTTCTAAATGCGTTGTAGATGTTAAAGTTGAAGAATAGTCAATAGAAAAATGAGCGAGATAAAGAATCAAAATAAGGTCATATAGTAAATGAGGACATCCATAACTCTTCTCGTTGTGGCTGTTACATTTTTTGAATAAGTGCGCTCGATGAACAAGAAAATAAGAGGGGTAAGGTGCCATATATGGATGTCTCGGTGAGTCAAAACAATTGTCTGCTCATCGAATCTTGTTGGCCTTAGCTTTTAGTTCAACTGCTTTACTCCTGCCATTGTTATTGATGCGACTCATTTACTG
>NZ_JACJDV010000120.1 GCF_014163735.1 Shewanella sp. SR44-3 | reverse complement strand
AACAAAATTTGTCTGGAAACCATAGAGCTGTGGCACCACCTGATCCCATTCCGAACTCAGAAGTGAAACACAGTATCGCCGATGGTAGTGTGGGGTCTCCCCATGCGAGAGTAGGTCATTTCCAGGCGCCTAATTTACTCTTTATGAGTAGTTTTACTGTAAGTGAAACCTGTTATATCGAGTTTTGCTGATATGGCTCAGTCGGTAGAGCGCATCCTTGGTAAGGATGAGGTCCCCAGTTCGATTCTGGGTATCAGCACCATGAATAATCTAGTGTCACGTCCTAGAACAAAATTTGTCTGGAAACCATAGAGCTGTGGCACCACCTGATCCCATTCCGAACTCAGAAGTGAAACACAGTATCGCCGATGGTAGTGTGGGGTCTCCCCATGCGAGAGTAGGTCATTTCCAG
>NZ_JACJDV010000011.1 GCF_014163735.1 Shewanella sp. SR44-3 | reverse complement strand
ATGCTGAATATGATTGGCGGTTTAATTGCCTATCAACTCAAAGAGAGTAAGCCACAACTTAATATCACAGATGTCGATTTCAATGCGATTTCTGTTATGGCTTAAACCGATCTCAGGTTACTTAGGATAGGATCAACTTAAGGTTGGTAGGGAAACTGTGGGTGACTCCTTGCTTAAGTTAAAAAGCACTTACCCTTAAGCTAGTACTTGATTAACCAGTAAGACAAGTGAAAACACTAATACTACCGCCATAATAATGCCCATGGCAATGTAGGCAAGCGGTGAGTGATTTTGAAAGTCTCGTCGACGATTAGCATTGGATTGTACCCCGAAAAAGGCGGCGAGAGTGCTGGTGAATACTTGCCACAATACCCGCATTTACAGAGGGGTATCCGTGTTGGCAGGGATGTCATCACTGGCCTTGCTCTTATGACCGTGAAGTAGCTCTAATAAATCTAAGAAATGGAACTGATTTGAGCGGCTCTTACCGGTAAGCCAATTCTTCCAGCTAACATCAGTACTTTCAGTGGCACAGCGATTATTCGGATGGCTACTGGGGAGCAAAGCATTGTAACTAGTATTTTCGCTGCATTGACAAGCATTGCTTGCGGCTAAGCTGGGTTTCACCGATAAACTGTAGTGAGTAACAACTAGGGTAAGGCTTAAAGCGGCAAGTGCTAACATAGGCTTGATAATTGCAAAGCCCGCAGCATGACTGCTTTTGTTAGAAATCTTAGCTAAGATATTAATTTGGTTACTCATTGTTGAGTGCCTCTGTTTGATAAGTCCATCTAATTCAGCATCCTTGTATAGGTCATGTTGAGCTTTTTAACCTTGGCTAATTACTGCAATAGCAGAGGCGAGTATATCAAAGCTGGCTAGATATTGAACACTGTTTTTAACTTAATTTAGTTAAAATACGATTTGTTAGTGAACCTTGCCAATATATATGAGTGATAAACCGTGTAAAAGTTTTGTATGGCTCACGCTTTGATGGCGAAAAAACTGATTTTTAGCCTACTAGGCTAGAGGCTAAGCCTCCCAGAGGGTAAACTAAGCCTCCTTTTACTTGCTAGAGAAGACTATGCGCCCATTTTTAATTGCCCCCTCTATTTTATCTGCAGATTTTGCCCGTCTAGGTGATGATGTTAAAGCGGTATTAGATGCTGGTACCGATGTGGTGCATTTTGATGTGATGGATAATCATTATGTGCCCAATCTAACCATAGGCCCTATGGTCTGCACTGCATTACGTAATTACGGTATTACTGCCGATATTGATGTACACCTTATGGTAAAACCTGTAGATCGCATTATTCCTGATTTTGCTAAGGCAGGCGCTTCGATTATTACCTTTCATCCTGAAGCTTCTGAGCATATCGACCGTACCTTGCAGCTGATTAAAGAATCAGGCTGTAAAGCAGGTTTAGTATTTAATCCGGCAACACCACTGCATTATCTTGATCACGTGATGGATAAGCTAGACGTTATTTTATTGATGTCAGTGAACCCAGGTTTTGGCGGCCAATCTTTTATTCCTGCGACGTTAGACAAGCTTCGCCAAGTGCGCGCTCGCATCGATGCCAGTGGTTTTGATATTCGTCTAGAAGTCGATGGCGGCGTAAAAGTGGACAACATTGCTGAAATTGCAGCGGCAGGTGCCGATATGTTTGTCGCAGGTTCGGCCATCTTTAACCAACCAGATTACAAAGTTGTGGTGGATCAGATGCGCGCCGAGTTAGCCAAAGTATAAGGCTTTATTTATGACAAAATGGCATTCAATCAAGGCTATCGCCTTTGATTTAGATGGCACCCTTATCGACAGCGTGCCAGATTTGGCCGCGGCAGCTAACGCTACCTTAATCGAGCTTGGGCTGGCTGTCGTCACTCAAGAGCAAGTGCGCGCTTGGGTGGGTAATGGCGCACAAGTATTGATGCAAAGGGCGCTTAATTGCGCCTTGGGTCGCGATGTATCAGAAGATGAACTTAGGGAGGCCATGGTGCCTTTTCTGCACCAATATGAGCTTCATCTTGAAAAGCACAGCCGCCTTTATCCCAATGTAATTGCAACCTTAAGCGCATTAACTCAGGCTGGCTTTAAGCTAGCCGTTGTGACGAATAAACCACATAAATTCACTGTGCCACTGCTTAAGGCATTTGGGCTAACAGAGTTTTTTAGCTTAGTGCTCGGCGGTGATTCGTTAGCGAAAATGAAACCAGATCCATTGCCGCTAGCGCATGTATTGGCAACTTGGCAGATACACCCTGATGAATTATTAATGATTGGTGACTCTAAGAATGATATTTTAGCAGCCAAAGCGGCCAAGGTTGCTTCAATAGGCTTGACCTATGGCTACAACTACGGTGAACATATCAGCTTAAGTGAGCCCAATGCTGTCTGTGATGACTTTGGACAAATTTGTGAGTACTTGCTTACTGTTAATGTGTAATATCAATTTGAACGTCAAACTTAATTTTATTAATCGGAGTAATTAGACCCATGTCGAAACCCATAGTACTAAGCGGCGCGCAGCCATCAGGCGAACTTACCATAGGCAATTATATGGGCGCGCTTCGTCAGTGGGTTGCCATGCAAGACACTCACGATTGCCTCTATTGCGTAGTAGATTTGCACGCTATAACTGTTCGCCAAGATCCTAAAGCCCTGCGTGAAGCCTGCTTAGACACCTTGGCTCTCTACCTAGCTTGCGGCGTTGATCCAAAAAAGAGCACGGTATTTATTCAGTCTCAGGTGCCGCAACATACTCAATTGGGTTGGGCGTTAAACTGTTACACCCAGATGGGTGAGCTGAACCGCATGACTCAGTTCAAAGACAAATCACAAAAACACGCCAGCAACATCAACGTCGGCTTATTTAGCTATCCAGTATTAATGGCGGCGGATATCTTGTTGTATCAGGCTAACGAAATACCCGTAGGCCAAGATCAGAAGCAACATTTAGAGCTGACTCGCGATATTGCTAGTCGCTTTAACAATGCCTACGGCGACACCTTCACCATTCCTGAGCCGTTTATTCCAGAACATGGCGCTAAGGTAATGTCACTGCAAGATCCGTTAAAGAAAATGTCAAAGTCAGATGACAACCGCAATAACGTTATCGGCTTATTAGAAGATCCAAAGGCCATCTTAAAGAAAGTGAAAAAGGCCATGACTGACAGCGAAGAGCCGCCGGTTGTACGCTTTGATATGGAGCAAAAGCCAGGAGTATCTAACTTGCTTAGCTTAATGTCTGGGGTGACGGGTCAATCTATCGCGAGCCTTGAAAGTGAATTTGAAGGTAAAATGTATGGCCATTTAAAAGGTGCCACAGGTGAAGCGGTTGTGGCTATGCTTGAACCATTACAAGCCAGATACCGCGAATTCAGAGCCGATCAGAACTTGCTTAACCAAGTCATGCACGATGGCGCAGAACGCGCACAAGCCAGAGCCGAAGTCACCTTGAAGAAGGTGTACGAAAAGATAGGTTTACTGGTGTAGCAGTAGCATTACAGCATAAAAAAGACACAAAAAAGGCCTTTAATTCACACTAAAGGCCTTTTTTACCTCTGTGAGGTTAGTCTTGGGTTACGTCGACATACTCAAACACTTTTACCACTTTACGCACCCCAGCGGTGTTACGGGCGATGTCCACTGCTAAGTCAGCTTGCTTACGATCTACTAAGCCTAATAAAAAGACTTCACCGTTTTCAGTAATCACTTTAATGCGAGTTACGTCTATACCGTTTTCATTGAGCATGCGTCCCTTTACTTTAGTGGTCACCCAGGTATCATTACTGCGAGTCGTAAAAGAGGTCGGATTACCGATGCGGATTTGATTATGGATTTTACCGCCAAGCTGTAAATTTTGTACTGTGTTAACCGCCTTGTCGCGCAACATAGAATTAGGCGATTGACCAATTAAGAGCACATTGTTATTCATCACCACAGCGGTGATATTAGTCTGATTGCTAATATCGGCATGCTTAGATAATGCGCTTGAAATCTCAAAATCGGCATTGGTGTCACTGAGCTGAGTACCAACACTGCGTTCGTCGTTGGCCATTTTAGCGCCACTAACAGCGCCCAGCACAACTGCACCAGCGCAACCTTGTAACAGGGCTAAGGTGAGCAGTATTAGTGTATATCTCATTAGACTTCATCCTGTGGGAATAGAGTTCTGTCTATGTTGTCACATAGGCAGTGAATAACCAATAAGTGAACTTCCTGAATGCGGGCCGTCACGTTGGATGGCACACGGATCTCAACATCCCCAGCACTCATTAGACCTGCCATCGCGCCGCCATCCTTACCCGTTAGGGCAACGATAGTCATATCACGACTTAATGCCGCTTCCATAGCCTTGATAATGTTGCCAGAGTTACCGCTGGTGGAAATGGCTAATAGAATGTCACCAGGCTGACCTAAGGCTAAAATTTGCTTAGAGAAAATTTCATCATAGCTGTAATCGTTGGCAATCGCTGTAATGGTTGAAGTATCGGTCGACAGCGCGATAGCCGGTAACGGTGGACGCTCAATCTCATAGCGGTTTAACAATTCGGCTGAGAAATGCTGAGCATCACCTGCACTGCCGCCATTACCACAGGCAAGGATTTTCTTACCGCCAAGTAGGCATTGAACCATCATTTCAGCCGCTTTTTCAATTGACTCAGGCAGTGCCTC
The DNA here is from genome assembly GCF_014163735.1 of Shewanella sp. SR44-3. Lineage (GTDB taxonomy): Bacteria > Pseudomonadota > Gammaproteobacteria > Enterobacterales > Shewanellaceae > Shewanella. The sequence goes on along the minus strand of NZ_JACJDV010000011.1, from coordinate 95,620 downwards.
GGCCGCATCGATTTTAGTCTGAATAGATTCGGTAAAGCTGTCTTTAATACGTTCTAACATGAAAAAATCCTTACAAGGTCAAGTATTGCTATCATGCCATAACTCAGGCTTGAGTCTAGGTCATAATAAAGTTTTTAAAAACAGCCCTGTAGCCAGTTTATTTGCGTGCCATCTATGGCAAGGACGTCAAACCGACACGGGGCATTAATCTTATTAAGCTGCAGGTAATGATTAGCAGCTTTGCGGATCCGCTGAATTTGTTTAGGCCTGATGGCCTGTAATGCACCGCCAAATTGTAAATTTGTACGAAATTTTACTTCAACAAATACCCAAAATTTCTGTTCGCGCATCACTAAGTCCAATTCACCGAACGGGTAGCGCACATTATGCGCCACGTACTCTAGACCCTGTTGCTCTAAATAGGTTCTAGCCAGTTGCTCGGCTTCTTGTCCTGTGGTCATTGAGGTGTTAGTACTCCTTGTTGGTAACGTCCCCAGCTAAGCTGACGCTCAATCACCCCATTGGGTTTCACCGATAATGCACCACTGCGACCATTAAATTGGAATCCAGGGAAGGCGCGCATTTGAGCTAAACGATTCACTAAATCTAAAGCATCAAAACCCATGATATAAAGGCGCTTTTGGCTGTAGCTCCATTGAGACCAGAGTGTATTCACCATGCGAGTCTCACTGCTGTCATTCATCAACCAGGGGATGTCGCTAATCATTAGCTTATTGAGTTCTTGCACCGCCTGACCTGAGTCATTTTCAAGGCGACTGCGACTGGTGGTGTACAGCGCCACAGGCTTGGCAAATACACTGAAATTTACATCCAAGAAAGCTTTAAGCAATGACAGGTCTTGGGCTGGCGACACCATGTAGATGGCATCAATATCCCGACGTGAACGAAAATCTGCCTCGACTTTGCTACCAAGAAGTTCTTTCATTCTGGCGATACGGGCTTGGCTGTCTTTAACGCCTAAGGCTTCTTGGACAGTCAATTTCATCTGATCGCCAGGGTTATAATAATGGATCTCGGCATTGTTCTGGGTTAAGCCAAACCATGCTTGATTGAAACTTTCGGCCATGCGTTTGCCCACAGGGTCGTTACTGACCAATAATAACGGCAGGTTGATGCCATCTTGGAACAATTTACGGGCGGCATCACTGGCTTCTTGAGCGGGCGATAACGAGAAATAAAACTGATGGGCTTTAGGGGTAAAGTTGTCAGTTTGGTTCAAGAACAGCTGCGGCAACATCAACTTGCCCTTATCATTGAGATTTTGCAGCTTCTCGACTTCTTCAGGCAATAATGGCCCTATGACAAACTCAGCGCCAGCACTTACAGCTTGCTGATAGGCTTGCTCAATACCAAGTTGAGTGTCATAAAAATTCACACTGGCTTTGCTATCAAACTGCGATTGGTAGCTAGATAAAATACCTAAACGTATCGGCTCAGCAACCGCGGCTCGTGGGCCACTTAACGGCAGTAATACGGCAATATTTTTCGGCCTAAAGGGCTTAGCATTAAGGGCTTTTTCAAGATCTGACGGCAATTTAACCGCAGCCGTGTGGTAAGGGTTATTGCGCTGCCACTGACCTAAATGAAGCACTAACTGATTGGGGTCAACCGCATAGTGCTTGGCGATGTAAGCTAATTGCAACCAACCGGCAAAGGTAGGGTTAAGGGCATCTTTAGCAAAGCCTTTGACGGTTTCTTCTTGCAATGGCTGCAAAATTTTCCAAATGGCATCACTAACTTTAGCGGCTTCGAAGCTAGGCAGGAAAGTACTTAATAAACTTAATTGACGCACTTGATCTATAGGGAGCTTGGCTTGTTTGTAAAGTCTTGCCTTATACCTGTGATAAGTGATCCTCTGGCTTTGAGGCAATTGCCAATGGGGTGGATAATCTAGTAGGGCGAGTGCAGTTTCATTACCTGCGATTTGCTCAGCAATGCGGGCGCTTAAATAAATGTGTTCGGCCAATAAAGTGTGCTCTTGAACCCGGTCTTTGAGCATCATCTTAAGCACTTTTTCTGCCGCAGTGTAATTGCCATCATTGATATAGGCATGGGCAGCTAGTAAGCGATAGCGATCGCGCTTTTCTGGTAGTTTAGCCTTAGAGGCCTCAGCAAGATAAGCCGCAGGCTTATGGGTTGCCGAACCTAAAGCGGCGCTGAGTACAGGCTGCTTCACTTGGGTCTGCGAAGCACAGCCGAACAAAACAGTGGCGAAGATGACCGCGCCGATTATTTTTGCTGAATTCATAGTTTTTATCACAGGGCTTTTTAACACTTGGCTTTACTCTGGTAAGATGCTGGCACTAGTTTAACCCGCTCTTACGTTTGGCGAAAGTCTGGGTATATTGAATATTGAGGAAGATATGGATCAAAGGGTCGCACTGTACGTTGTTCCCACTCCAATTGGTAATTTTGCTGACATGAGTTCCCGCGCTATTGAGGTGCTAAATCAAGTCGCCTTGATTGCCTGTGAGGACACGCGCCACAGCGGAAAACTCCTGAGCCACTTTGGTATTGCCACCCGAAAAATCGCGCTGCATGACCATAATGAACGTGATCGTGCTCAATGGATTGTTGAAAAACTCCAAGCGGGTGAGTCAATTGCGTTAATTTCAGATGCAGGGACTCCGCTGATTTCAGATCCTGGCTATCACTTAGTCAAGCATGTGCGTGAAGCAGGCTTTGATGTTATTCCCTTGCCTGGCCCATGCGCGGCGATTACGGCTTTAAGTGCATCTGGTTTACCTTCGGACAGGTTCAGTTTTGAGGGTTTCTTGCCCGCCAAAGAAAAAGGTCGCTGCGACAAACTCGAAGCCCTGCGTGAGGATCCGCGCACCTTGATTTTTTATGAGTCACCTCATCGCATCGAGCAAAGCTTAGCCTCGATAGTGCAAGTGTTGGGTGAAGACAGGCAAATGGTGATGGCCCGCGAAGTGACCAAAACCTTCGAGACGTTTTTATCAGGCACTGCTCAGGAAATTCTTGACATCGTCCGTCACGATCCCAACCAACAAAAAGGTGAAATCGTACTCATGTGCCACGGCTTTGTGACTCAAGATGATGAGGCCATTCCTACCGTAGCGCTAAGCACGTTAACCTTGTTATGTGAAGAATTGCCATTGAAGAAAGCCGCAGCGATAGCGGCGCAAATTCACGGGTTGAAGAAAAATGCCCTGTATAAATATGGTTTAAGTATAGATTTATAATCTTTACCGCAGCAATTGATTGGTTTGTGCCAAGGCTTGGGCTATAATCCGCGCCGAGTTGGCCAGACAGTCGCCGCGTTTTTCGGAACGGGGAGGAAAGTCCGGGCTCCACAGAGCAGGGTGCCAGGTAACGCCTGGGCGGTGTGAACCGACGACAAGTGCAGCAGAGAGGAGACCGCCATTTTAAGCTTCGGCTTTAAATGGTAAGGGTGAAAGGGTGCGGTAAGAGCGCACCGTGCGGCTAGCAATAGTCCGTAGCAAGGTAAACTCCACCCGGAGCAAGACCAAATAGGGTTCCAGTGCTTACTTAGGTAAGCTGATGCGTGGCTCGCGTTGGAACCGGGTAGGTTGCTTGAGCCTGTGAGCGATTGCAGGCCTAGATGAATGACTGTCGCTCCTCACGGAGAGACAAGACCCGGCTTATAGGCCAACTCACCTCATACCCCAGAAAGGCCCCGCAGCAATGCGGGGCCTTTTTGCCTCTTCGATTTTAAAATTTTACACTTATATCAATCACATTAATTATGTGTTCTATCAGAGCACCTCAAGCTTTTCAAATTAATGCAACGAATAAGTGGGACGCTTGAGATGCTCACTAAGGGCGGGGTTTCAAATGTCCCTATGGGCTCGGGCGCAGCATCCTTGCTGCTAACGCACTCGAACCATCCAACCCAATACCTTCCCGTTAGTATTTGAGTTTCCATTGAGTCCTAACAGCATTAACGGGCCATATACAGTTAAAGTGATTGGTACCGTTAGATGTTTGCGAATATGCACTTGTTATTGGTGATGGCTTGGCGTGTAATGGCCTGTGCGAGTAAGTTGAGCGTAACTTATTATTGGGGTTTAGGGCTTAGGAAGGTTGTGTGATTAAAAACGTTATTGATAAATTAGTGTTTGGCATAGCCTTAATTTTTGCGTTGCAGTTACCGCTGCTTGCGGATCATTATCAGCAATATCTCTCTGGGCTTTATCAGGCGACTAAGTGGCAAGTTGATGGCTATGAGATGACGGCTAAGATGCATGAATTTCCTGATGCTAGGGCTATGATAGCGCGTCATCTTCAGCTCAATGAACCTAGTGTTAACACTGATGCCAAACAGAAACTGGTCACTCTCGAGTTATTCGACGAGTTAAGCTTAGGCATGGACACATTTAACCGTGGTAACCTGTTTGAGCAGCTAGTCTTTATGTTTAATCCCAAGCGATATGATGCACTCATTGAGACCAGTAAAAACTTTACCTTGGGTATCCCGCTTGATCCTGTTGGTTTAGGCTTTGGGGTGATTTTAGGGCTGCTGTTAAATGGACTCATTATGTTGCCGGCGACTCTGCTGTTTAGCAAAAGAAAGTCTTAGCCTTTCTATCGATTTTACACTCTCTCTATTTCACGCTTTAGCTGAAAACTGTCATCTGTGGCTAGACGTTCTAGCACTTCCACACGTTGGCGTAATTGATTGAGCTCATCATGCAGGGCTTGATTATGCTTGTTGTGCTCGGCGCTGATTTGTTTTTCTCTGAGTTTCATAATGCTAACAATAAAACTGCCGCTAATGGCTAAAATGGGAATAAGTAGGGCCAAGGTTGCTGCGTTCATAATGTGATTCCTTATTCATTGGGTATTTTTTATGTTTGTGGGAGCTATTGTGGATTTTTTTGGCAAAAATGCCAGTGACAAAAGTCATCAATATGACTGTCCCCTATCACTATTTTTAATAATAGCTATTTATATCCATCATTCTATTTATAATCAAAATGCGTGTTAATCGGCTTCATCCATCCAGGCCATTTGCACCGCTTCTAACACTTTTTCACCGCAATGCTTAGGGTCGTCATCGAAATTCTCTAGGGCTAAAATCCATTTCATTAGTTCAGGAAAGTGTAGCGCCGTAGGGTCTACTTCAGGGTGTTGTTCGATTAACGCCAATGCAATTTCTTGTGAGTCTATCCAACGTAATGACATAGCAGAGCTCCTTTTTTGATGACTATCATGACTAATAGCTAAGTTAAAGTTTAGCTCTTACCGCTAAGTTGTTCGATAGCATGTTAGAAAAGTAGATTTGCACTGAAATTTGTAATTAAAGCTAAAAAATGGCACAAATACTCTCCAAAAATTAGATTAAAAACAAAATGGAACACTAGCATGAAGTTAAGCATTAACGTAAATAACACAATTTGGACTTCAATTGGAGCCCTTGCCTTAATGAGTTCAGCGGTTAGTGCGCAGACAGTGCAAGATGATTTTTTTGCAGACTTAGCCTCCCATTGTGGTAAGGCATTTGTGGGCAAGGTGGTATCAAACGATAGCGCCGATAAGGCCATGAGTGAGCAGCGATTAGTGATGCATGTGCGTGAATGTTCAGATACTGAACTTAAAGTGCCTTTTCATGTGGGTGAGGACAGCTCGCGGACTTGGGTTATCACTAAAACAGCGGGTGGATTGCGCTTAAAGCATGATCACAGACACCAAGACGGCAGCCCAGATGCAGTGACGTTTTATGGTGGTGACACCCCTGCAGGAGATTTAGGCAGTCCTATAGCTCAGTCGTTTCCCGTGGATGCTGAGTCCATAGAAAACTTTAACGCTAATGGCTTAGAAAAGTCAGTGACGAATGTGTGGCATTTATATATTTCACCTGGGATATTCACCTACAGATTGAGCCGCGAAGACCGGGAGTTTAGGGTTGATTTTGATTTGAGCAAACCCGTTGAGACGCCAGCAGCCCCTTGGGGGTATTGAGTGAGTCGAGCGCTCGATGAATAAAAAATGGCCCTAACGCGTAAGCACTAGGGCCATTTTTATTGGTAAGTTTCACAATAGGGTAAAACTTGTTTATCTCACGGTTCTAATTTATCAGTCTTTAACGCTAAGGCTGGCCTGAGTTTAAAGCAGAGGATTACCATGTTTTAAGGCTAAAGCTTATTTGGGCTTAAAGCTAAATGATTGTCCTGCTATCGCAGCTTCATACATTAGCCCGCCTTTGGCTGAGGTAAATATCGCCATGCCATTAACATAGGCCGCTTTAGTCGATTGATTGCCTCCGGACTGCCCAGCATTAGCCGAATTCCCCGTGGTGCCAACTTGGGCGCTGGCTCCAGCATTAAGCGCTACTGCTGACGCTTGAGCGCTGAACTCAAAACTGCCGCTAGTAAAGGCGTTATACGCCTCAGCATTTTTGAAGAAGATAATTTCACTGTAAGCCTGACCACCAATTTGAAACCCTATGGACACTTGGGTCAAGGTTGACTCGCCAGTGAGCTGGCCGCCGCGATAAACACGGCCTTCGCCGTAAGCGGCGCCAATGCCAAAGCCGCCTTTACCCACTGTGGGGAAAATGGCATAGCCATAAGCGGTATTAAAAAATGCTTGGCTTTCAGCGGCCTGTTTAAAATTCGTCATTGCTTTGCTGTAAGGCTCGGCGCTGGCATTGGCGGTTAATGTCAATGACAATAAACCGAATGCAGAAATTAGTAATGCTTTGAATGTTGACATTATTTTCTCACTTTCATAATGAAATAAACCTGACTCTGGTTTCCGTGCTTACTCTATGACCAAATACACTTACTCTTTACCAAGTACATAGTGCTCAAACCATTTTTGATCCCATAGCATCTTAGTTTTTCGATGTTGATATTTGCTGAGGCCATGGCCTTCCCCAGGGTAGACTATGAGTTCGACCGGAACATTAAGGTAATGGTTCAATGCACGGTATAAGCCCTGTCCATGACCTAGGGGCACGCGTTCATCATTTTCACCTATGTGAATTAATGTTGGGGTGGTTATTTTATTGGCATGGGTAAGGCTCGATGCCTTAGTGTAAGCTTCTGCTTGTTCCCAAGGCAGGCCCTGCATGAAGTTAATCACATGCCCTGGCGTGTCTTCTAGCATCCATTCCAATCGTTGATCGAACACCCCAGCACCAGAACTTGCCGCCTTAAAACGATCTGTGGTGCTGATTAACGCATTGGTTAAGTAACCGCCATTACTCCAGCCCATGACTGCCATTTTCTCTGCATCCACTAGACCATCGCTGATAAGCTTATCCACTCCAGCGAGGATATCTTGCACCTCGATGTCGTGCTCGCGGCCAATCAAGTCAGTTAAAAACTTGTCACCATAGCCGACAGAACCACGGTAGTTGGGAGAAAATAGCGCCCAGCCGTTCGCGCTAAAAGTACTGCGACCGTATGATCTGTGCTGCAGCGCATAAGGCGTCGCAGCGGTGGGGCCGCCATGTAACTGCACCACTAAAGGTAATTTACCTTGGGCTTTAGTGTAACCAAAGGGTAACTCTAAAATTCCTTCTACTTGGGTGCCATCAGCAGCTTGCCATTTCACAATGGAAATCTGTGGCAGTTTCCAGCTGTCTATCTGTGGGTTGATATGGGTTAAGCGTTTGAGTTGGGCTCTTGGGCTATCGGCATCGGCAATAAACAAGTCACTGACATGATCTAAGCCGTCGTGGCTTACGGCAACTTGTTTGCCTGAATCAGTAAAGCTGTAGCTGCCGATAACCAGGTCGCCTTCAATGACTGCACGGCTTTTGCCTTGGGTGCTGCCATTCATTTCTGTGCAATACAGTTTGACCCTGGCCTTGTATGCACCGCGATAGCAGATGTCATTGCTATCACCGCGCCAATGGAGGTTATCACCAAAGTAGGTGACTTGATTTGGCGGCGTCACTGGGATGATGTGCGCTTGCTTGGCGGTATTGGCGACAAACAATTGCCCTGGGTAACCGTCAAAGTCGATCCGAAACGCCAGTCTTTGGTTGTCTTGATGCCAATCTAAACCCAGTAGCCAGCCATAGGGCGAAGGCGCTTTCCCGCGCCATTGTTCATCGGCAAGGGAGGTATTTGTTCCTTGCTTAATGTCGAACACTTCGATATGGGAGCGGCCTTCAAGGAAAATAAGCTCGTTGTCTGTGGTGGTTATCCGAGCGATTTTAGTCTCGTTATCATTAACGCTAAATTGCCACACTACTTTGTCATCATCTAACAGTAATTCTTGGTTGAAATGTTGTAAGTTCAGGCGGTAAATAGGGTGAGTGGTTTTCTTTCCGTGGGCATAGTTTACCTTGCCGTGCTCGGCGCGCAGCGCTGCAAACTGGTCTTTGTCAGTGATCTCTTTAGTGGTCGAATAGTAAATGTTGTCACCGCTTCGATTAAGCTCAAAGGCGTTAACTCCAGTGACGGTTCGGGTGATGACCTGAGGCTGACCGCCAGTGGCAGCAATGCGATACACCTGTGCTATGCCTTGGTACGGATGAAGCGGGTCTTTCTCACCTATTTTGGCGATAAAATAAATGTAGCGATTATCTGGGCTCCACACTGGGCTGGATTCATTTTCATCACTAAAGGTTAATCGAGTTGTCTTACGGCTATTGTTATCGATATGCCACAGTTCAGTTTGAGCTTTGTCTAAGGCTTCATCCCAGCGGCTCTCTACCCATACTGACTGTTTACCATTAGGGCTAATTTGGCTTTGAGTCATGGTGGACAGGCCAAAAAAGTCATCTATGGTGATTTGATGATCCCGGGGGGTGCTGTTGACGCTAAGGCTGACGCCAGCCAATGGTAATAGCAGTGCCAATGACAACAGCTCTGCCTTGTGGGCGCGATAAAAGCCGCTTATCCCATCCAGTGGGCGTGATTTAGTAAGCATGAATGACAATTGAATACTCCTTTACTGTGGGCGATACCTAGGCTTGCTAGTCTACCTCAAACTTAGCCCAAAGGGGCGCTGAGGAATAGCGGTTCATGAAAGCGTGATGTAAGACAAGGGTTGCAGATTGAGAGTTAACTTGGATTTAAATGACAAAATTAACATAAATACTTGATTTTATACCGCCAAATGGCTTATTAATAACCACTGTATGCTTAAAAAAGCAGCTTAACATTGCCGATGCTGAAGTGAATCTTTGCTTAGCATTGCCTTAGGTTCATTATCGAGCCCACGATTAGCATGGTGAAATAGATGAAAATTGTTCTAGTGATTGTGTTGGTGATTATTGCCGTTTATCTCTATCGTCGTACTCAAAAAACGGCTGAAACAGAATTAAGCGTATCTAAATCCGAATCTAAAGCTAAGCCTGAGTCTAACAGCGCCTCAGATGTGGCTGATGTTGGCAGTGAGCCAGAAGGCAAAGCCATAGAAGACAGCAGGCAAGAACCTGCTAGCAGTGACTCAGAAATCTCCTCCGTAGAAGATAAAGCCGCAACAGAGCCAATCCCTGTCAGTCCAGAGCCTACGCCGCTTTCAGTGGTTGAAACATCAGTGGTAAAAACACCTCAAGTAAAAGCTAATGCCACGATGGATGCCGAGCCTGCAAAGGCTGATAATGCCAAGCCAGCGTCACCTCAGTCCAAAGGTAGCCTTAAGCCTAGCCCTTTGAGCGATAGCGATAATGCTTCTACAGCATCCGGTTTCACGCCAATTGCGGGCTTAAGCGGTAACTGGGCCAGCGATACCTTTATTCAGCTGGTGGGCGTCTACGGCGAGCAAACGGAGGTAATTGCAGCTCATAAATGTTTGGAAGAGGTCATAGCGCACTGTTATAAATTACGTAAGCAATCAGACTATTGTGCCTATGGAGCCAAACTGAGTGACAACTACCTTGCGCTCTTTAAGCAGCTCAAGGAAGACCCTCAGATATCGGTGGATCTGAAAGGCGGTGCCTTTATGCAGCTCACCACTTTGCTCAATGATGTTGAGGATTTTGCAGCAGCGATAAAAGTGTGTCAGCAGGCGATAGCCTATCAGCTCGATGATGGCACTGTAACAGGTTACGCAGGGCGACTCGCCCGGGTGGAAAAAGCTCAGCTGAAAGCACAAGCTTAAGTGGCTGCATTACTATAAAATAGTGCCATGGAATGCAGGCTTGCGAATATTACCGCAATGACTGCCTCTGTGGATTAACGTTTAAGGCGAACTCAAGTTCGCCTTTTTTATGGCTGCAAGTTTGTGTGGGTAAGGAAATCGGATGAGGCGCGAGGTTCAATCTATGAGTCGATATAAGAGATTATTGAATTTAAGTCCCTGGCTAATCGCCGCCTCTTTGCTCGCCGCTTGCACGCAAGCGCCACAGTGGACGCTATTTTTTACGCCAATTCAAGGCGCGGGACCCGAGACTCAAGTAAGCAAACTCGTGGTTGCAGACATTCAAGGGTATTATCAGACCTTGGCACAGTGCCAGCATAAGGCTGAGGGCTTGATGAAATTAGCCCTAATACAGGCGAATGCCCCAAGGGGCGTGTATCAGTGTGCCGATGAATGCCTAGTTGAGGCGGATAATAGCCTTAACTGCCAGCAAGTGATTCAAACCGGGAGTCATAATGAAGTTTAAACAAGATTTTTTCGAACAGCTGCAAGGTTTTTACTCCCAGGTGGCCCCCTTACCGCTGAGCAATCCTCATTGGCTTGGTTGGAGTCAAGATGCGGCGGCCCTGATTGGTGTAGATAAACCCGATGATCACTTGTTACAGCAATTGTCTGGTAATGCGCAACACCCACAAGCATGCTATTACGCCCAAGTTTACAGTGGTCATCAGTTTGGTGGATATACCCCTAGATTAGGTGACGGGCGCTCGATAATTTTAGGTGAAGCGCAAGGTCCTACTGGCTCATGGGATTTAGCCTTAAAAGGCGGCGGTCCAACACCCTATTCTCGCCACGGTGATGGCCGCGCTGTAATGCGATCCGCTGTACGTGAGTTTTTAGTGTCAGAAGCTTTAGCCAGCTTACATGTGCCCACTACCCGTGCTTTAGCGGTCATAGGATCAGATTTACCCGTGTGGCGTGAAAGCCAAGAGACAGCTGCAATCACGGTGCGCCTTGCTAAGAGTCATATTCGCTTTGGTCATTTTGAATATTTTTGCTATAGCGAAAAGGGTGCTAAAGACAAGTTAACCCAGTTAGTTAACTTCACGCTTACCCAGCATTATCCATATCTCAGCCAGGATGCTGCAGGTTATAAAGCCTGGTTTTATGAGGTGGTAAAAGCGAGCGCGAAAATGATCGCCCATTGGCAAAGTGTAGGCTTCGCTCATGGAGTGATGAATACAGATAACATGTCAATTCTTGGTGACAGTTTTGATTTTGGCCCGTTTGCGTTTTTGGATACTTTCAAAGAAAACTTCATTTGCAATCATTCAGATCCAGAAGGGCGCTACGCCTTTGGCGAGCAGCCAAGCGTGGGCTTATGGAACTTACAGCGTTTGGCTCAGGCACTCACACCGCTCATTCCCTCGGATGATTTGATTGCTGCGCTTAATACTTATCAGAGCGAGTTAGTGGGCCATTATTTGCATTTAATGCGCGGCAAACTTGGCTTGAGTGAGTTTAATTTCAATAGTGATAAATTAACCCAAGCAGCAAAAACTGAGCAGGACAAGCAAGATCTACAGTTAATTGGCCGTTTCACCGGGTTACTGGAGTCTGAGCAGCTTGATTACACCAATAGCTTGCGTCAGTTTGCCTATTTAGATCCAAGCAGTGTTCATTCGCGTTTAAGGGATGATATGCGTCAGCGAGATAACTTCGATAGTTGGTATCAAGACTATCAGTTTAGGGTTGGTGCACTGGTGGAGCTAGAGGCATGGCAACAGGCCCGTGCAGTGGAAAATCCTAAATACATTTTGCGCAACTATTTGGCGCAAGAGGCGATTATCGCAATCGAAGACGAGGGCGATACCAGTAAGCTCGAGCAGTTGCATGTGTTACTGCAGCGTCCATTTGATGAGCAGCCAGAACATGAGGCGTTGGCTAAGCGTCCGCCAGATTGGGCCAATGGATTAATTATGTCCTGCAGCAGCTAGCCCACGAGCACTCAAGCGGTTGAGCGATAAATATCATATTAAAGACATTAAGGAAGCCAGCTAAGTGATCAGATTAGCGTCCGTACAATTGAACCAACAGGCTTTGAGTCTGCTTATTGAAGCTGATATTGACTTTGAAGCTTTCGAAGAGTTTGCAGAACCTTTGGCAAAGGCGCTTGATTGCCAAGTTCGCGAGCGTCAATGGGGCGCAGATAGACACCAATGGCTATTGGACTTCGAAGGTTCGCAGCTGTGGCTTAACTATGAGTTTTACGGTGATATCTGCTGGATATCGACTCAAAATGCCGCCGAGTTCGATGTATTGCAATACCTTGCCAGCTTGCTACAGCCATTAATTACCCAAGGAATCAGCGCCCATGACTGATGTCGCGTTTCATTTTCAAGCATTGACGCCAGAACTTATTCTCGATGGCATTGAGAGCCTAGGAATTTATCCTGATAGCGGCTTATTGGCGCTTAATAGCTACGAAAACCGTGTGTATCAATTTCGTTGTGATGATGGCAAGCGTTATGTGGTGAAGTACTACCGCCCTGAGCGCTGGAGTGAAGCGCAAATCCAAGAAGAGCATGATTATGCCCTGGCATTGGCGGCGGAAGATATTCCAGTGGCAGCCCCTTGTGTGTTTGATGGCAAGTCGTTGCACCATTACAAAGGCTTTATGTTTACCCTGTTTCCCTCCATAGGCGGGCGTGCTTTTGAGGTGGATAACCTAGATCAGCTTGAAGCAGTGGGGCGTTTTGTTGGCCGTATTCATCAATACGCCGCAAAGCAGAAGTTCGCCCACCGTGAGGGGCTTAATCCACAGATTTTGGGGGTTGAGCCTTTGGCTTATTTACGCCAATCAGGCATGGTGTCAGCTGGGATGGCAGAGGCGTTTTTTACCGTCGCCGAACAAGTGCTGGCGAAAACTCAAACCATTTGGCAGCGGCATAATTTCAACACCATACGGTTACATGGTGATTTGCACCCAGGTAATATTCTATGGACTCCAGATGGCCCAGGGTTTGTTGACTTAGATGATGCCCGCCAAGGCCCGGCGATCCAAGACTTATGGATGATGGTAACCGGTGACAGGCAGCAGCAATTACTGCAACTGGATGTGCTGCTAGAGGGCTATCAAGAGTTTTGTGATTTTGATATGCGTCAGCTGGCACTTATTGAGCCGCTGCGAGCTTTACGAATGCTGCACTATAATGCCTGGCTTGCAAAGCGTTGGTCTGATGGTGCTTTTCCGATGAACTTTCCTTGGTTTGGTGATGTAAAGTATTGGGAGCAGCAGACATTGAGCTTTAAAGAGCAGCTAAGTGCCTTAAATGAAGCGCCGCTGAGTTTGCAAGCTTATTAGTGACAGAAACACTTGGTTAAACTTACTTCATGTTTGGTGATTGAGCTTAGCTTAAGTTTAGGATTATGATAAGGTTTGAAAAATTTATCTTGAAAGCTCCAAAGACCTTAGATAACAAACCATGACATTTTAGCGTTGAATAAAGAAGGAAGTTACATGAAAAAAGCATTACTTATGGCCGCAGCGCTACTACTCGCTCCACTGTCAGCCTTGGCCGCCGATTATAAAGAAGGCGTACATTACACTGTTATTAACGAGGGCCCTGCTACAGAAAAACCTGAAATTACTGAGTTTTTCTCATTTTTTTGCGGCCACTGTTACAACTTTTCTAAAACTGTGGTGCCAAAGATCAAACAGACTCTGCCAGAAGGCGTAGCATTTAACCAATCACATGTTGAGTTTATTGGTCGTGAAATGGGTGTTGAATTATCTCGTGCCTATGCTGTTGCTCATCAGTTAAACGTAGATGAAAAAATGGAAGCGGCAATATTTACCGCCATTCATGACGAGCGTAAGCGCTTAGTCAATCGCGATGATGTGCGCGCCTTGTTTGTGGCTAATGGCATTGAAGGCAAAGATTTTGATGCTGCGGCCAATTCATTCATGGTGAACGCTCAAATGTCAAAAATGAAGCGTGACACTGAAAATGCAAAATTATCAGGCGTACCATCATTGGTGGTTAACGGAAAATACCGTGTTGAAACAGGTGCGGTTAAATCTTTTGATGAAGTGATAGCCATTGCTTATCATTTAGCTAAGCTCAAATAACCAGCTATACTGAATCACTAAAGGCGCCTAGGCGCCTTTTTTGTTGGCCAAAAAAAGCCAAAAAAAAACCGTATGCTCAAAAGAGACAATACGGAGATGAGTCAAATGACTCGTTTTTACCCTGAGTAACCAGTGTAATTTAGCAGAGTGTCAAAAAATTGGCAAGCGTCAATTTTACGTTATTTTTTATGAGGATAAAAAGAGCAAAAAATACCGCTAAAAATGAACTCTAGCTTAAACCCCATGGTCAAACAGGATGTTAGTCAACTGACTTGTTACCTTTAAATGGCTTGTCTGCGCCCTGCATTGATGAATTAATGGGTTAGAGATGAATAAGCCTACAAGGGAGCAATGCAGACAATATTGATACGGAGGTTATATGAGGATGTTTCCTGTTTATGCGCCTAAGCTCATCGTAAAGCATGCGCGGATATTTTTAACGGGTGTAGTCTGGGTACAAGATTTGGGGCGACTGGAATTTGAGAAAGGCCGTTTTTTACTGCCGAAAAAAAGCCTGCCAAAAGTGAAGCAGGCTATTTGTGAGCTTAATGCATTAATTGAATCTCAACAGCAAACGAGTGCGGTTTAGATTTCGTTGTTAAGCAGGCCAACAAGACCGTTTACCTTGTCACTCCAAGAGTTGAGGTCTTGTTGTAACTTTTGATTCTTTTCAGCCAAGATTTGGCTCTTTTGCTTTTCTTCTTCAAGCTCCATTTTTAGTAGCTCAATGTTTTCAAGCGTGGCCTGGATTTTGGTTTCCAGTTGGGACAGTAATTCGAGGCTCATGGGGAGTCCTATAGTTTCTGGATGGAATGCCGATTTTAACAGTGACTTAGGCGTTAGTAATAGCCTTTAGCTGCCTGCAGGTAAAAAAAACTCAATAAAATACTTAATTAGTGGTGTTTTCGATGCTGGCCAGTGCCTTCGGCGTCGTAGTTGTGACTTTTTGCGCATTTTTTATGCATATTGGGCTGGGCTTTTGCTTCCTTACTTTGATATCCCTATCTGCTGAATAAACTTTGGTGTCTATAGCAAAGCATTTGATAGACTCAAATTCAAACTGTTAATTTACCGAATTTATTGGAGAAAACATGATCCAACGTCTTGATGTTAGCGCCCGCATGAGCAGCATAGTTATCCATAACAATAGCGTCTATTTATGTGGTCAAGTTGCCAAAGATAAGTTCAGCGATATTACTGAGCAAACACGCACCATGCTAGAAGAGGTCGACGTCTTATTATTGCAAGCGGGCAGTAACCGTGAGCAAATGCTATCGGCCACCATCTACCTCAAGGACATGCAAGACTACCATGAGATGAATTTGGTTTGGGATGCCTGGGTGCCACAAGGGTGTGCGCCAGCTCGAGCCTGTGTTGAGGCCGCCATTGCAGAACCTGAGTATAAGGTAGAAATATCCGTGATTGCCGCGATTAAGCCTTAATTTAGATACCAGCGGCAACAGATTGTGCACTGGGCGTGACGCTTATTAATCCGCGCTTTTAAGCCGATTGCTTGACTTTATTATCAAGCCTCCATAGGCTGCAAGCATAGACTTAAAGGTGGTATGCAATGGACATAAAATATAACTTAAAACCAGTTTCAGAGCGTCGTACACAAGCTTTTATTCCAGAAGGTAATTTGGGCTTTGGCAGCTTAAGAACCGATCACATGTTTATGATGGATTACAGTGACGGTGAATGGCGCGATCCGCGTATTGTGCCTTATGGCCCGTTCGAGATGGCGCCTGGTGCTATGTCGCTGCATTATGGGCAGTCCATTTTTGAAGGCGCCAAAGCCTTTATGCATCAAGACGGTGAAATCTATACTTTTAGATTGAACAAGAATGCCGAGCGCATGAATCGTTCAGCGGATATCGTCTGTATTCCTAATCTGCCTGAAGAGATGCAACTGGCGGCAATTAATGCACTGATCGATGTGGATAGACTGTGGTTCCCACAGCAAGACGGCGCCTGTTTGTATATTCGGCCATTTATTTTTGCAACCGAAGACAGATTGTCAGTGAGCCCAAGCCAGAAATACACCTTCTGCGTCATTATGAGCCCAAGCGGCGCTTACTATGCCACAGGCGTAAACAATGCTATTCGTTTACTTATCAGTAAGAAGTTTCACCGCGCGGTAGCGGGTGGCACTGGCGCCTCAAAAGCGGCGGGTAACTATGCGGCGTCATTGCGAGCCGGTAAAGCCGCCGCCGAATACGGTGCAGCTCAAGTATTGTATCTTGATGCCAGCAATACTCAGATTGAAGAAGTGGGCGCCATGAATCACTTTCACGTGCTTAAAGATGGCACAGTGATCATCCCAAGCTTTACCGATACCATATTGCAATCAATCACCTCAAAATCCATGCTCGAGCTCGGGCATTTATTAGGCTGTGAAGTTAGGCAAGAAACCGTAATGTTGGATAAATTTATCGCCGATATTGAGTCTGGCGACATCGTTGAGGCCGGCGGTTTTGGCACCGCAGCTGTGGTATCAGCTGTTGGCTCATACATTTTTGAAGATGGCCGTATTGTGACTGTGGGTGATGGCAAAGTTGGCCCGTTTACGCAGCGCATCTACAAGCTCTACACTGACTTGCAAAAAGGTAACAGCCCTGCACCAGAAGGTTGGGTAAAACAAGTGCCAAGGCTAGCAAAATAACCTAGGCCTAACACAAAAAAGACGCCTCGGCGTCTTTTTTTGTTTAATTCAGCTGTGGGTTAGGATTTCACGGATCTTTTTGGCTTTCTGCTTGCCTATACCATCAACTTGCATTAATGCCGCCTCTGAAGCGATGAACACAGCTTCAACATTGTTGAAGTGATGTAAAAGCCTGTGTGAAAATTTAACCCTGTGTGGCTGGTTAAATTTAGGATGGAGATTTCAGTTACCATTTTGAAGGTAAGTATTGGGTGTAATATAACGGCATCACTATATTGGTTTGCTCTAATGCTGAAGAACCCTGGGTGCCAGTTAGTTTGAATGTTTTGCTCGGTGCACATTTGTCTATATAGGATGCCAGCGATTTAGCGCGCGTGCGTTTACCGCTTTTTACTTCAATTGGGAAAATGGCACCTTCATCATTTGAGACAATGAACTCGACTTCTGCTCGTGCATCATTCCAAGAGTAACTCGGGTCAACGCCCATGGCGGTGAGCTCTTGTTGGACAAAGTTTTCAGCAATGTAGCCCTTGTACTCATAGCTTTGTTGCTTTATTTCTTTATAGCTGCAGCGGAGCATATGGTTAAGCAAGCCCACATCAAACAGAAACAACTTAACCCTATTGTCTTTTTTGTAGGCGGCAAGTGGCGCTTTGGCTGTGCCTTCAATGGCGTAGTTAGCTAGGGCTAAACGGCAGCATCTTAGCCAGTGAATAGCCGTTTCAAAATCGCTGTAGCGAGATTTACGCTCGTGAACGTTTTTAAACTTAAAGCGTTTAACAGAATCATCCATCACCAAAGAAAGCTGCGCTGGGATGCTATTAAAAACGGATTCTATCAGGGTCGCATCCACTTTACCGGCATACTTACCAAAGTCACGTTGGTATCCAGCGACTAAGTCAGAATGTATTTTATTCACCTTTTCAACGCGTTCCAAAATGCTGATATCTTTGAATTGATACCAGGCGGCAACAGCCTCAGGCATACCGCCAGTAAAAAAATAATCCGTGAGTTTATCCATTAATTTGCTGTGGGCTGCAGGCGAGTTCACTTGTGTATCAAATGCCTTGATCAAGGGCGCTTCTTTGGATGCATAAATAAATTCTTGGAAGGTCAAAGGACGTAAATTGTATTGCTCGACCTTGCCAACCGGAAAGGTGTTAAGCAAACCTATGTTTGAGCCGCTTGCTGCAACAAAGTAGGTCGGTGCTTTTTCTGCAAAATATTTAAGAGAAGTAACAGCGCGTTCACACTCGCCAATCTCATCCAGAATCAGTAAGTCTGTTTCGGGGTTAAAGGATTGGTTGGTGATAAGCTCAAGGTTCATCAATAACTCATCTGGCGAAAGTGAGCCATCGAAGGCTTCTTTGTAGGCCGGGTTTTCCAGAAAGTCTATGCGCAATACATGGGTAAATGTTTTACCGAAAAGCGTTTTCAGTAAGAAGGTTTTACCCGTTTGGCGAGCACCATCAATCAGCAATGGTTTACGCATAGGCTGATTTTTCCATGCTATCAATGAGTCTAATAACGTACGCTGCATCTTTGCTTTTTACCGAGAGGGTGCATTTATAGCGAAGAGTATAGCAATGACCACACTTTTATGCGCAATAAAATGTGTAAGTCCGCACTTTTATGCGCCATAAAATGTTTAAGCTCGCACTTTTATGCGCCATAAAATGTTTAAGCTCGCACTTTTATGCGCATAAAAGTGTGATTTGTGGCAGTTTTACGCGCGTAAAAGTGTTTTGTTAGGTGTGCTGCAGAAACTCATGGCACTTGATTTAAACTTAAGTCGGCAGCCCCGTCTGATGTGAAAGGACTCACAAATGCCGCGATGGCATGGTCAATGATGTTCCGATTATCTTAATGGCATTTCCCACTTCCATGTAGATCAGACGCCAAAGAGCGGCCATGAGGCTGATGGTCTGCTCACCAAGTAGCCATAGTCTGCCTTGTGGGTTTGGGGTTAGCAATTAGCTATAACAGCTCAAGCAAGTAGGTGTTTAACAGGAACCTTGTAGTACTGGCTAACCATGATGCTTGTCTCTCCGACACGCTGCCTTCTGTGTAAACCAAAGTCGTCCATGAAGGCTCGTCAGCCTCGGCTGATGTGAAAGGATGTTGAAGGAGGCGGCAGCGAGTTAAAAATTACTGGCACTGGTTATTGAATGAGACAATAACCAGGAGCTCAGAAATGTTACCTAACAAAAAGCTAATCAAATTAAAAGCAGTGATGGATTGCACCGGCCTAGGGCGATCAACCGTTTACAACTACATAGCCGAAAACCAATTTCCAAAGCCTGTAAGCCTAGGCTTGAGAGCTGTTGCCTGGGTAGAGAGTGAAGTGCAAGATTGGATCTTAGAAAGGATAGAAGAAAGGGATTTGCATTGTGAACTTGGTAATTTCTTAGTTATTTTCACGTCGACTTTAGATTGAATTAAACAAGTAAATATTACTACGAATATATATTATAGATTTCCTCTTGTGAATAGAGGTAAAAAGTATTGCAAATCATAGGTTCGCTTACATTTCTCACGAAGAATTGTTGGCCATAATAGGCAATGGTGATAGGCTGCAAAACATAAGATACACTGGCAAATAAAGTTGTGAATCAATGGATATGACCTCAAACAAATATGACTCTGTTCGCCACGTAGATGCAACTCCTTATGCTTCATCACTGATTGAAGGGCATAGAGACTTTGGCTACAGCCTTAAAACTGCGTTGGCTGATATAATAGATAACTCCATTTCTGCTGATGCTAATTGTATCCGTCTTGTTGTCGATTCAGTTTCTAATAATCCATCGGTTATTATTGCGGATAACGGGCATGGAATGACTGAAGGAGAGTTGTTAGAAGCTATGAGGTTAGGGTCTAAAAGCCCTACTATTGAGAGGAAACCTTTTGAACTTGGACGATTTGGTCTTGGTTTAAAAAGTGCGAGTTTTTCTCAATGTCGTTCACTTACTGTAATGAGCAAACGTGACGGTATTAGTTCTTGTGCCCGGTGGGACTTAGATTTAGTCGCTAAAACAAACTCATGGACTTTAGAGGTATTTGATCATTTTGAGAATCAATTAGGTTATGATTTACTTGAAGATAAGGGGACGGTTGTAGTCTGGCAAAAGTTAGATCGTCTAGTCGGAGAAGTTGGCTCGGTAGCTAAGATAACCGAGAATATGAATGCAGAATTCTCTCTTGCTGAACGTCATTTAAGACTTACTTTTCATCGATTTCTTGAAAGCAATAAACCGCAAATTCAATTGAGCCTTAATGCTCGTCAGCTTACTCCCTTAGATCCCACGGCCTCATCTCATCCAGCAACTCAGAAAGATCCAGAAGATACAATTCATTTATCTAACGGTGATGTACGTATTCGTAGTTACACTATTCCACATTACAAAAAAATGTCGCAAACAGATTGGGATGAGCTTGGCGGACCTGAAGGGCACCTAAAATCTCAAGGATTATATATCTATCGAGAAAATAGGCTAATAATAGCAGGTAGCTGGCTTGGGCTTGCGAAGCAAACAGAATTAACGAAATTAAGCCGCATTGCTATCGATATTCCTAATACAATGGATTCTCAATGGAAAATTGACGTGAAGAAGTCATCGGCACAATTACCTCCTTTAGTGCGAGAGCGACTTATGCGAGTGGTTGAGCGTTTTGTTGGAACGTCGAAAAGGACTTATCGAAGTAGAGGTCAAAGACTGGTTGAAAGCACTATGCACCCCATTTGGAATAGAGTACAAGTAGAAGGAAAAATACACTTTAAACCGAATATAGACCACCCAGTATTTCAAGCTTATTCAAAATGTCTACCGATTGAGTTTAAAGAGGGGTTTGAGCGCTGTATTCGGTTAATCGCTGCAGGCTTACCTATCGATGCGCTACATGCCGAGCTGGTGGGGAATGCGGAATCAATAGTTGCTTTGCAGACAGCTGAATCAGATTTAAATCAGGTCGTAATTGATCTCACGGAAGTGTTGTTGGCTAACGGTATCACTCGGGAGCGAGTTAAAGACACACTTCAAAATTACCCTTTGTTGCAATCGAATTGGGAAGTAGCAGAGCGATTAGTCACAAATTACCTTAAGGAAAAGGTTTATGAATAGCAGACAACAAGTATTAAACATGGTTGAATCTGGGCTCTTTAATCAACCCCGTAAATCAGAAGATGAATTGAGAAGCTTTGTAAAAGGAATTGCAGCTATTGTTGACCTTACTCTTAGTGAGGAAGATATTGAATCAATAGCGCGAGAGGTCGAATCAAAGCAAGGTATTAATGTTGGGCTAGGTTCAGTTGTTGATAGTAAAGAGTTTAAGCCATGGTTAGATGATGCAAAATCAAATATTGAACCATTTTACTGGAAAAGATACGAGAAACTGCTGTTGCAAAGTGGCTTACCAAGAGATGTAGTAACGGGTACAGACATCGTAACGGATAAGTTACTTGGTCGCTTAGGAAACCCTAAAGAGCATACGCCCTGGGATCGACGAGGGATGGTCGTTGGCCATGTTCAAAGTGGAAAAACTGCAAATTATACAGGCTTAATTTGTAAAGCTGCTGATGCAGGTTACCGCCTTATTATTGTTGTAGCAGGAATACACAATAACCTACGTAATCAAACTCAAGCTCGAATTGATGAAGGTTTTATTGGTCGTGATACAGGCAAGGTATCTGATAAGAAAAGTGGGAATGCAAAACATGTTATAGGTGTTGGCTTGTTTGATCAAAGTCGAACCCCAGTAAGCCTAACAAACATTACAAGAGATTTTAATAAACCTACAGCCTCAACAAATACCAGCGAAATAGATTCGTATAGAGTGCCTGTTGTTTTAGTCATAAAGAAAAATCACAGTACACTTAAAAACTTGCTGGAATGGCTCAAGGATAATAGTGCTCGCGGTGATAGAGAAATGATAGATCAACCAATGTTGTTGATTGATGATGAGGCTGATAATGCATCGATTAATACTAAGTACAGTAATCAGCTTGTAACAAAAATTAATGGTCAAATACGTGATCTTTTGAAGATGTTCCATCGAAGTTGTTACGTGGGTTATACAGCGACACCTTTTGCAAATATCTTCATAGATCCGGATGAAACCCATGAGATACACGAGCAAGACTTGTTTCCTAAAGATTTTATCATCGGCTTAGATGCTCCTACCAACTATTTTGGGCACAAGAAAATCTTTATCGATGGGTTACCTGATGAAGGGGAACCTACGTGGTTACGTGATATTTCTGATAATGAAGATATTTTTCCGATAAAACATAAGATTGACCATGACTTAATTCAATTACCTAGTTCACTTTTATTTGCATTACGCGCTTTCCTTTTATCACGTGCAATTAGAAACTTAAGGGGCCAATCCACTTCACACTGTTCCATGCTAGTTAATGCTAGCCGATTCACCGCTGTTCAGAGCAAACTGAGAAATCGACTTCATGAAGCACTAGAACGCATTCAAAACTCTCTAAGGATGAATTCCTCATCTTCTAATGCATTAAATGATCCTGAAATAAAAGCCATCTTTGATGTATGGGATAGAGAGTATGCTGATACCGAATTTAGGTGGGCAGATATCCAATGTTCAATTTTTGATTCAATAGCGTCAGCCAAAGTTGTTGAAGTAAACAGCAAGGCCAATGATTTAAATTATTCAGAGACAGGTGAAAGAGGGCAAACTGTCATTGCTGTAGGTGGTTTCTCATTATCTAGGGGATTGACACTTGAAGGGCTAACTGTCACATGGTTTTTGCGTAATACCATGATGTACGACACGTTGATGCAGATGGGACGGTGGTTCGGCTATAGAAATGGATACGAAGATCTATGCCGTATCTGGATGCCTGATGACGCGATGGGGTGGTATGCATTTATAGCTAACGCAGCAGAAGAGCTTCATGCTGAACTAAAATTAATGGAACAGGCTAAAGCAACGCCTGAAGATTTTGGTCTCGCAGTTCGCAGTCATCCTGCCTCATTATTAGTAACTGCTAAAAATAAGATGGGAGCAGGGAGAGAGGTTACAACTCTTATAGGGCTATCAAATAAGTTTATAGAAACAGCGAAGGTCCATACAAATAAGGCAGAGTTAAATACGAACCTAATTGCGGCTAAGGTGCTAATTTCAAAATTGAAACATGATGGCTTTGACATAAAAAAGACTCAGTGGGGCTTATTGGTTCATGATTTACCTGTCACTTATATCGATGACTTTCTAGTTGGCTGGAGTAATGTTCCGGAAAGTGTGATGACAGCAACGGCTCCAGTACGGAGTTATATTAGTGCACGTAAAGAAGATGAATTAGCATCATGGGACCTATTGATCCCTAGTTTACAAAAGGGAGAGGCAGACTCAACTCTCGGAGTTAATATAGTCCCTACTAATCGAGCCGTTAATCTCGATGATTTGCAACATGGATTTATGTCTTTTAGTGGCAAAAAAATGAGGGTCGCATCACGAGGAATCGAAAAAGCTGGTGTCGATCCTGATATGGCCCTTATTGCTGAAAATAATTATGAAAAGGATAACTTAAAGAGTAATTATCCTGATTCAATATACCGGCAAGTGAGAACTAAGCCTTTATTTGTTTTGCATTTTGTACAGGCAATTGCTCCGAAAGGTAAAGAAAACTATAAGGAAGCTGCATTACTTCCAAATGAGCCTGTTGTAGCATGGGGAATTAGCCTACCTATCTCAAAAAAAGCCTCAGAAAAGGTTGCATATATCGTTAACACTCAGCGCTATAAAGAGCTTTATGGTGAGGACGACACTGATGAAGGGGCTGAGGATGAGTTAAATGGATAACTCTCCTTGGAAAGGCTTAGATCCCAGTAATGCCAGAAGAGTAAATAACAATGGCCACTATGATTTTTTCTGGGTTGTTGTTGAAAACGGAATGCCAGGACTCATGCTTAGACTTCCAACTGAGCCAGAAAGTAAGCTTAAGCTTCCTGAACTCAAAAATATCATTGCTAGTTTCAGAATAATATCAGGACGATTGGCACTTGTAATCGCACTCAAAGAAAGCAGTCAAGCAGAGCTTTTTGAAACTCTTTGCAGGGATGTCGTTAAATCAGGTGAGGAAGCTAAAAATCTTGATGAAGCATTGTCTAGAGTCATCCATCGCACGAAAAGGTGGCACCACCTTCTGCGAGCTGGACATTCGGACGGCCTTTCTGTTGAAGAACAACGAGGCCTTATTGGTGAGTTAGCTTTTCTGCGAGATTTAGTAGTTACTTTTGGAGCTAATACGGCGATTGAGGCTTGGAAGGGGCCTTCGGGAGCTCCAAAAGATTTTGAATTTATTGGATGCTGTGTTGAAGTAAAAACTAGAAGAAGTGCTGCAGTTCCTTCAGTTTCTATTTCATCAGCAGATCAGTTAGCAGATTTTGATGGTGGGCGTCTTTTTCTAAATGTGACAAATGTAGAGTCTGCCATTGTGCCTGAAGGCATTACACTTCATGACTATGTAAATTTGACTGACTCTTTATTTCAAGAAGAACACCATATTTATACTAAATGGGAAGATGTAATTTATTCAACTGGTTATGATCCTCAAAATAAATACGATGACCGTCGTTGGCTGATACGATCTACTTCTTACTTTGAGGTGATAGATGGTTTTCCAAGGATACCCTGCCCGTTACCACTGGGAGTGCAAAATGCAAGATACTCAATATCTTTAGATGCCTGCACCCCTTTTCAATTGAGTAACAATATTTTTGAATCTATTCGAGAGTGCTTTTAGAAATGACAGAATTAGCAGAATTCAATCTCCAGTTTATAGCTGATGTGCAAGGCGATGCTGATGCATTGGGCCTAGTAACAGTAGAAGCATTCTTTGAAAAAGCAGGTGATCTACTGAGTGAAGCGGGGGAAATCGAAAACGCAAACAGAGCTTTTCATGAAAGTTCATATTCACGTGGTATTGCGCAGATTGATGGTTATGGGGGAGACCCTAGAGAAAGTGATGGGATCCTTAGTTTAATTTTGTGTGATTTCACTTTAGATAAAGAAATACGTCCCTTATATAAAGAGCATGCACAAAAATTATCTCAAAAGCTTTTTAGGTTTTTAAACGCGAGTTTAGATGACCGATTTAGAGATAAGCTTGAGGAAACTAGTCCCGGTTTCGGCCTTGCTGATTTAATTAAAGCAACATGGTATAGCGTAGAAAAAGTTAAATTTATTATCGTTTCTAACGGTGACTATAGAGCAAGAACAGATGCAGATAACTTTGAAGTTATCGACGGAAAGCCAATAACATTAAGCATTTGGGATATTAAGCGTCTTAAGCGTTTTATGGAGCAAGGGCAAGTTAGAGCTGACACAGTCATTAATTTTAAAGAAGATTTTGGCGGCGGTATACCTTTACTCAAAGCATCTGGCGGTAACGATGCACTTGAGAGTTACCTTGCAGTCATTCCAGGAAAACAGCTTGCTGAAATTTATGATAAATGGGGGCCTAGGCTGCTCGAAGCTAATGTTAGGAGTTTCCTCCAAGTTAGGGGGAAAGTGAATAAAGGAATACGGGATACCATTCGCGATGAACCTCATATGTTTTTTTCTTATAACAATGGGTTAAGTGCAACGGCTGATAGTGTTGAGATAGAAAAAACAGAGACTGGCTATCAATTAACTAGTGTTAATAATCTTCAAATAGTTAATGGTGGCCAGACTACCGCGTCTTTATATACAGCGAGTAAAACTCTCAAAGAACAAATTCAACAAGTATTCGTGCAAATGAAGTTAACTCTAACTCCTAAAGAGTGTTCTGAAGAAGTTGTTCCAAGAATATCTGAATATGCAAACAGTCAGAATAAAGTAAATGCTGCTGATTTTTTTGCTAATCACCCATTTCATATACGTATCGAGGAATTATCTCGACGCATTTTATCCCCCGCAGGTTCAGACAGTTATCGAGAAACAAAATGGTTTTATGAGCGAGCTAGAGGCCAATTTGCAGATGAAAGAAGTAGAAGAACGCAAACTGAACGCACAAAATTTGATAAAGAATACCCAAGGAAACAGTTTTTTACTAAAACTGATCTGGCAAAATATGAAAATACTTGGTTGTGTTGTCCCCATATTGTAAGCCTTGGTGCACAAAAAAACTTCTCAGAGTTTGCTAAAAAAATAGGTAAGAATTGGGGGAAAGAGGGTTCTGCTTTTAATGAGGTTTGGTTTAAGAGGTTGATTGCTAAAACTATCATGTTCAGGGAAACTGAAAAGCTTGTTTCTTCAGCGGAATGGTACGAAGGTGGTTATCGAGCCAATATTGTAACATATGCAATTTCAAAGCTTGTACATGATGCTAAAAGCGTAACTATGGTTATAGATCTTGACCTTATCTGGAAAATGCAACAAATCCCAGATGCATTAAAAACCTCATTGTTGATAGCTGGAAAGTTGGCTCAAAATATTATCACTACCCCTCCAGAAGGAATTAGGAACTTCAGTGAATGGGCAAAGAAACCACTTTGCTGGCAAAGATTAACGGAGAGTGAATCTCTTCTTAACGACACCTTTAGAAGTGTAATCATTCCTTCAGAGCTAGCCGATGAAAAAGTTAGAGAAGTAAAAGCTGAAAAGGCGTTAGATGACAGTATAAATGTAGAGCTTGAAGTTTTTAATCTAGGTAAAGAGTTTTGGAGTGATGCTAAAAGCTGGGCAAAAGAGCGAGGAATGCTCACACCCAGGGAGAATAGTATTATTGAAATTTGTGCAGCAATTCCTTTAAAAATACCATCACCAAAGCAATGTGAAATTGCGATTGAGGCGCTTAAGAAGTTGAAAGTAGAAGGTTTTACAGCTTTGAATGGTAAATGATGTAATAAATATTGGCGGTGAAATTTTTAGTAATATACCGCCATCTTTTTAAAAAGATTCAATGGATAATAATTGTAAAACAACTTCACCAATTTGCTGCGCCAAAAACGGCGGTACTGCATTTCCTACCTGGACATATTGCTGTGTTCTTGTCCCTTCGAAAATGTAATTATCTGGAAATGTTTGTAATCTTGCGGCTTCACGTACCGTTAAACTGCGGCATTGCTTTGGATCGTAATGCACAAAATAATGGCCGTCTTTCGAGATATGACTGGTTACAGTTGTGGCATATTTATTGGCAGATTGAACCCTGAAACGATCTGCATGAGTGCCAGTTGTCCAGTTTTTATGCTCTGGAGCTAGCTCTTCAGGGAAGTCACGTGATTTAGGTGATACTCCATTATTTAATTGTGCGTGTGCAGCACAAAATGCGTATCTCAATAAATCAGCCTCAATATGTCCACGAGTTGCATGGTTTAGCACATATCCTAAGTCATCATCTATTAGCCAGTCTTGTAATGGTTGAGGGATTTGACAATTATCAATATCAGCATGGATAGTTGAAGAACGCGGTAAATTCGAAAGAGGTGTCAAATCTAACGCTTTGACTGCTTCTAATGGGTAGTGCTTTTGAAATAATGTTATCAGTTGCGTTGAGTGCTTAGTGATAGTGTGTTGCCATTGAGTTGTGTCATCTTTTTGCTTGGAAAATCCACTTCTTAAGGGCGGGAGATCACCAAGTACCGATTTAACTGTTATAGCTTCTTTAGCTTTCTTTAGGGCTTGTGGTATCGCCTCAATATCATCACGCACACCAAGCAAAATGACTCTGTGTCTCGCTTGAGGTATGCCATATTGTTCCGATCGAATTAAAAAATCTGCAGAATTAGGGTATTGAGGATTTTTGGGATTATCAGCATCAACGACTAAAGAATATATTCTATAGTTTGCAGTATCTTTTATTTTAGTTACCCGCCCAGGGTTCCTCAGATCTTTAAGTATCTGTGGGAACATCACTTTACCATTCAATTTTGCAGACAAAATACCTCTAACATTTTCCATTACAAAAATGTCTGGTTGCGCGATAGTGAGTACTTTCAAGTATTCCATATACAGAAAATGACGCTCATCTTTTTCTGCTTTATAGTCTTTGATACCGGCATTTCTTGAGCGTCCAGCTAATGAATAGGCTTGACATGGTGGGCCGCCAATCACGACTTTTGGCCCTTTATGCTGGCTTACAAGTTCTCTGATTCGAGCATGAATTAACTCATTGTCTTGGCCTAAAGCTCGAGGTGCTTCCAGCGTTTCTTCCTGTGCGGCTTGGGCTTCATCAGGGTGGAAAGTAAACAATTGCTCTCGGCTAATTTTACCTTGAACATAATCGTAATAATGTTGTTTAGCCGCAGGATTATTAGCAAGCTTTCTAAATAAAGCTCTAGTGGTAAGTGTTTTGTGTGCTGAAGGTTCTTTTTCTACAGATATGCCGATTTGAAATGGCTTATGGCCTTTTTCATCAGTACATGAAGAAATCCCTTCACCTAGTCCGCCAGGTCCCGCGAAGAGATCAATAACAAGAACACCAGCTTTCATAATTTAACGCACTTAACCTAACTATAATTGTGTGCAATCATACCAGGTATGTCAAAGCTATCAATCATTGAATGGTGATCTATCGATATTAAGTTTGTTTTATTCGCTCCCAAGGACAAAATAGTTAATACAAAGGTTTACACTGGTTAAAGCGTGTTCAAGGCTGAACTCCAAGCCTGTATCTAACTCTTCCCCATCTTTGGAGACTGACCAAAGATAGCCTCCTCGGTATTGGTCGGGATTGGGTTCGATATAAACCTCAAAACCATTAATAGTCTCTTCAATCACTGCTGTATATGGATCATCCCACATGGTGTTAGCTCCAATAAAATCTATGCTTTATTGTCGCCGTAATAGACAAGGAAATCCACGGACTATGAGTCACATAGGCTTCTTGAAACATTAGAGGTGATGATACTGAGGTTGATTCTCCGGATTGATTAAGATGAAACTGCTAGAGCCTGCCATGTTGGCATAGGCAACTGTTGAAAACAGGATGTTTTCGTCAAGCCCCCATGGATGGGTTTACGGCGTGTTGCAGAGGGCGATGTGGTGGGTGGGTTTACTACAAGGATATTTGATTAAGATAAGCGATAAGGTGTTCAGGTTTTTCGCACTCAAAAAGGCTAACGGCTTCAGACCCTGCATAGATTTCCGGATACTCATCAGTGCCTTCATTGGTGGCCGACTCGATAGTGTAACGCGCACCTGCTATTTCGCGCTCGCTCGGCTGTTCATGATCTACCCATAATATGTTGTATTGGCCAGCTTGTTTAAAATAGAAGCTGACACAAGTGTCGTTAGCGTAACTATTATCAATTAAAAATGGATAATTATGGGGGCTAAATCCTAAACTAAACTGAGTGTCAAAAGCGGGTAAATGCTGCTGCATCATCATATTTCTCCGTTTTAGCGGTTAGTATAATTATAGTCCACAGTGTGTTTTTTATAGGTTTTTCAGCTGATGTTTTAGTGAAAATTGAATTCGATGTGAAAAACTGCGCCTTGACATATTTTCATTTGAAATCAGTGGTTTATGCTGTTGCTGCAAAGTGCGCTACCTCCCGTCTTAGTTGGTTTTAGCACTGCTTGGCGTTAACAGAACTCCGAACGCCTTCATAATTTCACTTCTGATTTGACGCATTGTATCCCTCGACACTTGCAGATGGCATCATTCCCCTCGTTAGTCTTTTAAGTGATAACGGGTACTGCGTCCACCTGAGTCTGATTTCACCAAGCAGCCCATTCTCTAAGTCACAGCACAAGCATGCTAATGTGACGGGTAGCGGTCGCGCTGCTTGTGTTGCTACTTATGTTGCCTAAGTGTTGATACTGGCTTTTTTTCTCCCTGTGTCAGGATAGATGCCTTGTTTATCCATCTATTGATTCAACTCTTGATTCAACTCTTGATTCAAACAAAGCGATTATTCGCATCACGCTATGATGCGAATAGGGGGTTTAATCAACTCATAAGGTGAGCTGATTAGGGTCATTTTTCTAATCATAAAACAACCTTTAAGTTGTATTCTCTAATTGATACAACAAGTAAGTTGTTTAATGCCGACTCTGATGACAATTGAGGCAATTTACAAACTACTTTCATCTCGAGGTAAAACGCTGCGAATAAACAGCAATGGCAGCAAACCGAAACAAAAAAGCCTCAAAAATTGAGGCTTTATCGGATTTTTAGGCTTGTTAATGTTCTAGCGTGAGCGCTAAAACATTACTCAACATTTTGAATTTGCTCCCTCATTTGCTCGATTAGCACTTTAAGTTCTACCGCGGC
This sequence comes from Shewanella sp. SR44-3, assembly GCF_014163735.1. GTDB lineage: Bacteria > Pseudomonadota > Gammaproteobacteria > Enterobacterales > Shewanellaceae > Shewanella. The sequence continues at coordinate 65,548 of NZ_JACJDV010000011.1, read as the reverse complement.
GGCGGTGATTTCAGTGCTGATGGATTTTGAGGCTAAGGTGTTTGATTCGCGGTTGAATTCTTGCATCATAAAATCTAAACGGCGACCTTCGCTGCCGCCTTTTTTGAGGATGCGGCGGGCTTCAACCACGTGGGCTTCAAGCCGGTCCATTTCTTCGGCGACGTCTTGCTTTTGAGCTAACAGCACCATTTCTTGTTCGATGCGGGCGGGGTCTAGCTCACCGCTAATTTCGGCTAACCGGTTGGTGAGCTTGTCACGCTGGTATTGCATTACCGTTGGCATGTGAGTGCGCACCGCAGCGATTTGCTCTGTAACGCCATCTAAACGGGTGAGCAGCATGTCTTTTATGGCTGCGCCTTCACGGCCGCGAGCTTCGATGAATTGATCTATGGCAGAGTCAAAGGCGGTCATCAGTTCTGCGCCGATGGCATCCATGTCTTGCTCGGCGCTGGCGAGCACACCGGGCCAACGCAGTATATCTGTAAGGCTCACTTCGCCTTGACCAGCTTCTTGTTTTAGCCAGTTGGCGGCATTCAGTAGCTGCTTGGCGAGCGGTTGATTCAGTTGCAACTCATTGCTGGAATTGTCGGTTAACTCATAACGTAGATTGACTTCGATTTTGCCGCGATTGAGGCGTTTACGCAGACGATCCCTGAGGACAGGCTCAAAGCTTCTAAATTGCTCAGGGAGGCGCAGGTAAGTTTCTAGGTAGCGCTGGTTGACTGAACGAATTTCCCATGAGGCCGTGCCCCATTGGGCTTTGTGCTCGATACGAGCATAAGCTGTCATACTTTGGATCATTGGTTTATCCCTGTGATTGGCGGCGCAATGCTAAGCGCTAGATGCAAATGGGTAAGTGAGGGCTGATTATAGTCTTTTTCCCTTGTAGAGTTAAGGCGTTAAGAGAATTTGCCACTAACATGGTATATCGCGGCACTAAGCTCTATAATGTGCGCCCAGAATATGACACAGCCCACAGGACTTTTCATGCGCCCAAGTAAACGTACCCCAGAACAAACTCGCCCTATCACTATTACTCGTAATTTTACTGCCCATGCTGAAGGTTCAGTGTTGGTGGAATTTGGTGAGACTAAGGTTCTTTGTACTGCGAGCTTCACCGAAGGCGTACCGCGTTTTCTTAAGGGTCAAGGCCAAGGTTGGGTAACGGCGGAATATGGCATGTTACCACGCTCGACTCACAGCCGTATGGACAGAGAAGCCGCTCGTGGTAAGCAGTCTGGTCGTACTCAGGAAATTCAGCGTTTAATCGGCCGTTCATTGCGCGCCGCCGTTGACATGAAGGCCCTAGGTGAAAACACTATCGTTATCGATTGTGATGTCATTCAAGCCGATGGTGGTACTCGTACTGCGGCCATTACCGGTGCTTGCGTGGCTATGGTCGATGCACTTAACTGGGCTCGCGCTAAGAACATTATCAAGTCTAACCCGCTTAAGTTCTTAATTGCTGCTGTTAGTGTTGGCATCTATAAAGGCGAAGCCATTAGCGACTTAGAATATTTAGAAGACAGCGCTGCTGAAACGGATATGAACGTGGTGATGACTGAAACCGGTAAAATCATCGAAGTGCAGGGCACTGCAGAGGGTGAACCATTCAGCCACGAAGAGTTAAACGAGTTATTGGGTCTGGCGAAAAACAGTATTCGTGAGATCGTCGATGTGCAGAAAAGCGCATTGAATTAATCAGTAGTTAGGGGCCTTATGGGTCCCTTTTTTTTACCCTTTTAAAGCCAATAGAAACAGTGAGGAGTCAGAGTGAAAGAGTATCAAGTAGCGTTTATTGAGTTCGCTTTAGCGCGTAAGGTATTAAGATTTGGTGAATTCACCTTAAAGTCTGGCCGTACTAGCCCTTACTTTTTTAATGCCGGTTTATTTAATACAGGTGGCGACTTGGCGCGCCTAGGGCGCTTTTACGCCGCAGCCTTAATGGATGCGGGTATCGAGTTCGACTTGTTGTTTGGCCCCGCTTATAAGGGCATCCCCATTGCGACCACCACAGCGGTGGCGCTTAACGATCACCACCAACGTGACGTGCCTTATTGCTTTAACCGCAAAGAAGCTAAAACCCATGGTGAGGGCGGCAGCTTAGTGGGTAGCGAGCTTACAGGCAGAGTCATGCTGGTGGATGATGTGATTACTGCAGGTACTGCTATTCGTGAGTCCATGGATATTATTCAAGCCCATCAAGCAACGCTGGCTGGGGTGTTGATTGCGTTGGACAGGCAAGAGAAAGGCAAGGGTGAGTTATCGGCGATTCAAGAAGTTGAGCGAGATTTTGGCTGTAAGATAGTGTCTATCGTTAAGCTTGCTGATTTAATCCAGTATTTGTCGGCAAAACCTGGCATGGAAGCCGAGCTTGCTAGCGTCAGCGCCTACCGCGAGCAATATGGTATTTGACCTCAACTCGGGTTAAGAGCCGTTTGATATGCAGTTATTATCCGCAGCTGAGGCTAGTCCAATAGCTGCAGCTTATTCCGCGCTGCAGCCATTTATGGGCAGAACTCAGCCTATGCTAGAGGTCGAACTTGTGAGCAAGGGCGCTAACTTTTGCTAGGCGCTATTAAAGCGCTCGAGTATAATTGCGCCGTTTTTAATCAACTCAGTTAATCTATAAAGGCTGTGTTGATACGCTAAGATTGAACAAAATAATATTGAGCTAGCCCCCAAAAGTGACTTGTCCTAACCCGTTAGGTCAGCACTATTATATTTTCTATTCCCTCTGGGGAGTGGATGCAGGTGTATCATGAGTGTTACAGATAGTTTGTTGATTATTCTAGTGTTAATTGGAATAAGTTGTTTTTTCTCCATGTCAGAAATTGCCCTTGCGGCTTCCCGTAAAATTCGCCTGCAGCAGATGGCTGATGAAGGTGATATACGCGCAGATAAAGTCCTTAAATTACAGCTACATCCCGGCAGTTTTTTTACTGTGGTGCAAATCGGCCTTAATGCCGTGGCCATCATGGGGGGGATTGTGGGCGAAGCTGCCTTCAGGCCGTATTTTTACGACTTACTCGAACCTTGGCTCAGCATAGAGTGGTTGGGGCAAACCAGCTTTGTGATGTCATTTGTGTTCGTTACCGCGCTGTTTATCCTGTTCGCCGACTTAATGCCTAAGCGCATCGCTATGGTTATCCCTGAGCAAGTGGCCGTCACCTTAGTGACCCCGATTGTTTTTTGCATCACTTTTTTAAAACCCTTAGTGTGGTTTTTTAATGGTACGGCAAATCTTATTTTTAAATTACTGCAAGTGCCGACGGCCCGTAACGACCAAGTTACCCATGATGATATTTATGCCGTGATGAGTGCTGGTACCGAAGCTGGGGTGCTCGACAAGGGCGGCCAGCAGATGATGGAGAATGTGTTTGAAATGCAGTCTGTGTCAGTCACCTCAGCCATGACAGCCCGTGAAAGTTTGGTTTACTTCTTAATGCAAGATAATGAAGAAGAGATCAAGCGTAAGATAACCGTCGATCCTCACAATAAATTCCTCGTCTGTGATGGTCAGTTAGACATGATCAAAGGCTATGTGGATGCGAAAGAGCTGCTGCTAAAAGTGATCAACGGTGAGAAAATCACCCTGATGAATGATTCTTTGGTGCATAACTGTTTGATTATTCCAGATACATTAAGCCTATCAGAATCAATGGATTACTTTAAGAGTAACAGAGCTGACTTTGCGGTGGTGATGAATGAATACGCCCTAGTGGTAGGCATAGTGACCACCAATGATTTACAAAGTGCGGTTATGGGTGCCTGGTCACTGCATGAGAGTGAAGAGCAAATCGTTGCTAGGGACAATAATTCTTGGCTGGTGGACGGTGTGACCCCCATAACTGATGTAATGCGCGCCTTTGGCATTGAAGAATTTCCACAGAATCAGAACTATGAAACCATAGCGGGTTTTATGATGTACATGCTAAGAAAAATCCCTAAGCGCACTGATTTTGTCAACTTTGCCGGTTACAAATTTGAAGTGGTGGATATCGACTCCTACAAGGTGGACCAACTGCTAGTAACCCGCATTCCAGACGGTGAGCTTGAGGAAGAATAAGGCTGAAATAGCCATTTCTCTATCCTAGCTTTATTCTATCGCCCAGCTTGCTAAAAACGCCTTGAGGACAGCTTCTTCAAGGCGTTTTTTCTTGCAGCAAAATCCTAACTCAAAAGCAGGAATGGCAATTGGCGAGGCCAACATTTGAATGCGATCCCGCACTGGGCTGTTCCCAACGACCACCTCTGGGCTAATCGCGACCCCGCAACCTAAAGCCACCATAGAGGCAATGGCTTCTTGGCCGGCCACTTGAGCATAAATATGGGGTTTAAAGCCCATGGCTTTAAACCAATTATCGGCCCTTTGGCGCCCGGGGCCATGCTCAGGCACGATATAAGGCAAATCTTGCCAAGCAATGCTTTGCTGGCTAATTTCCTGCTGCACTGGGCAAGTGATTGTCGGCGCGATGAGGCTTAAAGGCACCTTATCAATGGCGGTGAAATGCAGGCTGCTGGCGAGGTTATCAGGCAGGGCTATGATGGCAATGTCAGCGCGATTGCGATTAAGCTCATTCACGGCATTGGCAGCATCGCCGGTGGCGAGCTTGATATCCACATTGGGGTGAATACTTCGAAAGCGATCCAGCAGTTTAGGCAAGTGACTGTATGCGGCGGTGACCGAGCAATACAAGCTTAACTGACCATGAAGCTGGGCTTGTTGTGGGTCGACCTTGCCTTTAAGGTTGAGCCATTGGCTTAAGGTGTGCTCGGCAAATAATTTAAACTCTTTGCCTGCATGGGTAAGGGTCACACTGCGATTATCACGCTCAAAAAGCTTACCACCCACTTCATCCTCTAGGCGCTGCAAGGTGCGGCTTAAGGTTGAAGGGCTCATGTGCATCTGCTCGGCAGTTTTAGCAAAGTGCAAGCTGTCGCATAAATGCAGGTAGAGTTTTAGGCTGCGAATATCCATCGGTGAGCATTCCAAACAAGGTAAGAGATTTTATTGTGCCTTTGGTTGCAAAAAATGCAACATCAAATTCCTTTTATATCATTTTAAGCAATAACAAGCTTGGGCTATAGTCAGAGCATAGGCTGAGTTAATGGCTCGGCTCCATTTTTCAAGCTTGCCAATATGAGCGAGTTTGAATGGGTAGATTTGATCAGAGGAAGACGCAGATGGCTAACTATTTCAATTCACTAAATTTACGCCAGCAATTGGCGCAATTGGCACAGTGCCGCTTTATGGATCAGAGCGAGTTCGCTCAAGGCTGCGAGCACCTTAAAGGTTGGAATATTGTCATCTTAGGTTGCGGCGCACAGGGGCTAAATCAGGGCCTAAATATGCGTGATTCAGGCCTTAATATCGCCTTTGCCTTACGCAGTGCCGCCATCAGTGAAAAGCGCGCCTCATGGCAAAAAGCCACAGATAATGGCTTTAGAGTGGGCACCTTTGAAGCGCTTATCCCCGATGCGGATCTGGTGCTAAACCTTACCCCAGACAAGCAGCATTCGAACGTGGTTAACACCATAATGCCCCTGATGAAGCAGGGCGCGACCTTGTCCTATTCCCACGGCTTTAATATCGTCGAAGAAGGCATGCAAGTACGCAAAGATTTAACTGTTGTGATGGTGGCCCCTAAGTGCCCAGGCACAGAAGTTCGTGAAGAATACAAGCGCGGTTTTGGTGTACCGACCTTAATTGCAGTGCACCCAGAGAACGACCCAAATGGTGACGGGCTTGCCATCGCTAAGGCTTATGCTAGCGCCACCGGCGGTGACAGAGCTGGGGTGTTATTGTCATCCTTTGTGGCGGAAGTAAAATCTGATCTCATGGGCGAGCAAACCATTTTGTGCGGCATGCTGCAAACGGGCGCCATCTTAGGTTATGAAAAAATGCTCAGTGACGGCGTTGAACCTGGTTACGCCGCCAAGCTTATTCAACAAGGCTGGGAGACAGTCACAGAAGCGTTAAAACATGGCGGCATCACCCACATGATGGACAGGTTATCCAACCCTGCCAAAATCAAAGCCTTCGATACCGCAGAAGAATTAAAAGTACTACTTAAGCCGTTATTTGAAAAGCACATGGATGACATCATCAGCGGTGAGTTTTCTCGCAACATGATGGCCGATTGGGCTAATGATGATGCCAACTTACTGCGCTGGCGCGCCGAAACATCGGACACAGGCTTTGAGAATGCCCCTACAAGTGTCGAACACATCGATGAGCAAGATTACTTTGATAAAGGCATCTTCTTGGTGGCCATGATAAAAGCTGGCGTTGAGTTAGCGTTTGATACCATGGTAGCAGCAGGCATAGTGGAAGAGTCGGCCTATTATGAATCGCTGCACGAGACGCCGCTTATTGCCAACACCATAGCGCGCAAACGCCTGTATGAGATGAACGTGGTGATTTCAGATACCGCCGAATATGGCTGTTATCTATTTAACCATGCAGCCGTACCGCTACTTAGGGATTACGTTAATGCCATGCCTGCTGAGCTGTTGGGTAAAGGCTTAGGTAACATAAGTAATAAGGTTGATAATCAAAAACTTATACAGGTCAATCAGGCGGTGCGTCACACTGGCGTTGAACGTATTGGTGCTAAGCTTCGCGGCTATATGACCCAAATGAAAGACATTGCGGCGAGCTAATGATCAAAGGAGAAATGTCGTTAATTGGATTAATTTTTTAATATGTGTTGCCTTTTAAAAACAGAATGTGGTATCCCTATAGGACAGTTTTCAGCGTCCTTCGGACCAACTAACTAAACATATTTTTAGGACACCATAATTTAATGTTGAACCAAGCCAGCGCCATTATCCTCGTGATTATTACCGTAGTGATTATTAAGTCACAGCGGGGGTGGCGTTTGGCAATAAACATGATCTAAAAAATCAAACATTGCAAAAACCCCCGCTCCGAAAGGACCGGGGGTTTTTTCGTTTAAAGGGCTTTAACAAGTTCAAGCTGATGACAAAAAAGAGATAAGCATTATGGAAACAGGGCATAAATTAAGAGGGGCAGACGCAGTGATCAAAGTATTGGCTGCCCACGGCGTAACCACGGTATTTGGCTACCCGGGCGGCGCAATTATGCCAATTTATGATGCCCTCTATGGCGGTGGTGTGGAGCACCTCTTGAGTCGTCATGAACAAGGTGCCGCCTTTGCAGCTCTTGGTTATGCCAGAGCCAGCGGTAAAACTGGAGTGTGTTTTGCCACCTCAGGCCCAGGTGCCACCAATCTTGTGACCTCTTTGGCCGATGCCTTGCTTGATTCTGTGCCCATGGTGGCCATCACAGGGCAAGTGTCTACCGCTGTGATTGGCACAGATGCCTTTCAAGAAGTGGACGTGTTAGGCATGTCGCTTTCCTGCACTAAGCACAGTTTTATGGTCACAAAAATTGAAGATTTAATCCCTACCTTGTATCAAGCCTTTGAAATCGCCGCCTCGGGTCGCCCAGGCCCAGTGCTGGTGGATATCCCAAAGGACATCCAAATCGCCGAGCTTGAATATAAAACCCCGTTACTTGCCGTGACGCCTGAGCCCAAAGCTGCACAAGTTGATATCGATGCCGCCCGCGCCTTATTGGCTGCGGCCCAAAAGCCCATCTTGTATGTGGGCGGCGGCGTAGGTATGGCAGGTGCGGTTGAGCCGTTACGCGATTTTATCAAGGCCACTGGCTTGCCATCTGTTGCCACCCTAAAAGGCCTTGGGGCCATCGCCCACGATACCCCAGGCTACCTTGGCATGTTGGGAATGCATGGCACCAAAGCCGCCAATCTTGCGGTGCAAGAATGTGACTTGCTGGTGGTGGTGGGGGCCCGTTTCGATGACAGAGTCACAGGGCGTTTAGCAAGCTTTGCCTGTAATGCCAAGGTGATACATTTAGATATCGATGCCGCTGAGCTTGGCAAGTTGCGTCAAGCCGAGGTCGCCATCGCTGGGGATTTACGTGAAGTGCTGCCAGCGTTATCGCAAACTTTGTGCATTAATCCTTGGCTGCAGAGCGTGTATGAACTTGAGCGTCGCCACCGATGGGACTATCAGTATCCGAGCGGGCAGCACCCAGAGGATCTTATCTATGCCCCAGCTATGCTGCGCCGCTTGGCGAATTTATTACCCGAAAACAGCGTGGTCAGTTGTGATGTAGGCCAGCATCAGATGTGGGTGGCCCAGCACATGTGGTTTCGCCGCCCTGAAGATCATCTCTCTAGTGCAGGCCTTGGCACCATGGGCTTTGGTTTGCCCGCCGCCATCGGTGCGCAAGTGGCACGGCCCAATGCCACTGTGGTTGCCGTGTCTGGGGATGGCTCCTTTATGATGAATGTGCAGGAGCTCACCACGATTAAGCGCCGTAAATTGCCGGTAAAAATACTGCTGATAGATAATCAAAAGCTTGGCATGGTGAAGCAGTGGCAGCAGCTATTCTTTGAAGAAAGGTACAGCGAAACGGATTTATCGGACAACCCAGATTTTGTGCTTATGGCCTCAGCCTTTGATATCCCAGGGCGCAATATTCGCCGCGCCGATGAAGTGGAACAAGGGCTAGAGGATTTACTCAATGCTAAAGGACCTTATTTGCTGCATGTCTCAATCGATGACAGCTTTAATGTCTGGCCACTAGTGCCACCGGGTGCGAGTAATAGCGATATGATGGAACAAATGGAGAAGCAAACATGAAGCATGCACTGGAACTCACCTTACAACCTAGCCCCGAAGTGCTTGAGCGAGTGTTACGTGTTATGCGTCACCGCGGTTTTAGCGTCACTAATATGCAGATGCAAATTAATGAGGATGCCAGCATAGCCTTAGCGGTGGAAGTGGAAACCGAGCGCGCCATTGAGCTATTAAGCAATCAATTAGACAAGCTCTATGATGTTGCCGAGTGCCGCCTAATGCCAGCGCCTTTTGCGCTTAATTCGGCCCTAGTTACACAGGCCTTACCCACACAGTCTTTTGCGGCCAACGCTTAAACACTATTTTTGCTTTATAACACTATTTAAATTAATACATTTTAAAAGGATCTCACCATGCCAAAGTTACGCTCAGCAACCAGCACAGAAGGCCGCAACATGGCAGGCGCTCGTGCCCTATGGCGAGCCACAGGCATGAAAGATAACGACTTTGGCAAGCCCATTATCGCCATTGCCAATTCTTATACTCAGTTTGTCCCAGGCCATGTGCATTTAAAAGACATGGGCGACTTAGTGGCAAGCGCTATCGCAGAAGCGGGCGGTATCTCTAAAGAGTTCAACACCATAGCCGTCGATGATGGCATCGCCATGGGCCATGGCGGCATGCTGTATAGCTTGCCGTCACGTGAGCTGATCGCCGACAGCGTCGAGTACATGGTCAACGCTCACTGCGCCGATGCTTTAGTGTGTATTTCTAACTGCGACAAAATCACCCCAGGGATGTTAATGGCCGCATTAAGGCTAAATATTCCCGTGGTGTTTGTCTCTGGCGGGCCGATGGAAGCGGGTAAAACTAAGCTTTCCGATAAAATCATCAAGCTCGATTTAGTCGATGCCATGGTCGCCGCCGCCGATAGCCGCGTAAGTGAAGAAGACAGCGCCAAGATTGAGCGTAGCGCATGCCCAACTTGTGGTTCTTGCTCTGGCATGTTTACTGCAAACTCCATGAACTGTCTCACAGAGGTCCTAGGCTTATCTTTGCCCGGTAACGGCTCGATGCTCGCCACCCACAGCGATCGCCGCGAACTGTTTTTAGAGGCGGGTCGCAGGGTAATGGCGTTAACTCAACGTTATTATCATGAAAATGATGACACAGCATTGCCGCGCAGTATCGCAAGTTTTAAGGCATTCGAAAATGCCATGGCGCTGGATATCGCCATGGGTGGCTCGTCCAATACCGTGTTGCATTTATTGGCCGCCGCTCAAGAGGCGGAAGTGGATTTCACTATGGCGGATATCGACCGTATGTCTCGCAAAGTGCCCCATCTGTGTAAAGTCGCGCCTTCAACCCCCAAATATCATATGGAAGATGTCCACCGCGCAGGCGGGGTGATGAGTATTCTGGGGGAGCTAGATAGGGCTGGTTTACTGCACACCGATGTGCCCCATGTGGCGGCAAACTTGGGCGAGAATTTATCCCATGTTTTGGCGCGCTATGACTTAGTACAAACCCAAGATGAAAATGTGAAGCGCTTCTTTAGTGCAGGCCCTGCGGGTATTCCCACCACCAAAGCCTTTAGTCAGAGCTGCCGCTGGCCGAGCGTTGATGATGACAGGCAAAATGGCTGTATTCGCAGCCGTGAATTTGCTTTCAGTCAAGAAGGCGGCCTTGCTGTGTTATCGGGCAATCTCGCCCCTAAAGGCTGTATCGTCAAAACCGCTGGTGTGGATGAAGATAACCTCACTTTTGTGGGTCGCGCCCGCGTTTATGAGAGCCAAGATGATGCGGTAGCAGGCATCTTAGGCGGTGAGGTAGTGGCAGGCGATGTAGTGGTTATTCGCTACGAAGGCCCTAAAGGCGGCCCCGGCATGCAAGAAATGCTCTATCCCACCTCTTATTTGAAATCTCGCGGCCTTGGCACGCAATGCGCCTTAATCACAGATGGACGTTTTTCGGGCGGCACTTCGGGCTTATCTATCGGCCATGTGTCACCAGAGGCTGCATCTGGAGGCGCTATCGCGCTTATCGAGCAAGGGGATGAAATTATGATTGATATTCCCGCGCGCACCATAGTGCTCAATGTCAGTGATAGCGAACTTGAAGCGCGCCGTAATGCCATGAACGCCAAAGGCGTACTCGGCTGGAAACCGCTTGACCGCCAGCGGTATGTGTCGTTAGCCTTGAAAGCTTACGCATTACTCGCAACCAGCGCCGACATGGGCGCAGTGCGAGATCGCACTCTGTTGGAGGGCTAGCATGTTGGCATTAGCATCAGAAACCCAGCGGGATTTAGCCCAATATTATTTGCAGAAAATCTTGCTGTCTTCCGTGTACGACATCGTTAAAATCACGCCGCTCACTAGCCTTAATAAGCTGTCGGCGCGTTTAGGCTGTCAGGTATTTTTAAAGCGCGAGGACATGCAGCCAGTGCATTCTTTTAAGCTGCGCGGCGCCTACAATCGCATCGCTGAGCTTTCTTCGGATGAATGTCAGCGCGGTGTGGTGTGCGCCTCTGCGGGGAATCATGCCCAAGGGGTGGCCATGTCGGCGGCAAGTCGCGGCATAGATGCGATTATCGTTATGCCAAGTACCACCCCAGATATTAAAATCGATGCGGTGAAGCGCCTTGGCGGTAATGTGCATCTTTATGGCCAAGGTTTTGATCAGGCTAATGAATATGCTATGCAGCTTGCTAAGACTCAGGGGCGAGTTTATATCGCCCCCTTCGATGATGAAGCGGTAATCGCAGGTCAAGGGACTATTGCCCAAGAGATGCTACAGCAGCAGCGCGACATTGAAAGGGTCTACGTTCCAGTGGGCGGCGGCGGCTTAATCGCTGGCATCGCCGCTTATTACAAGGCCGTTATGCCACAGGTTAAAATCATTGGCGTCGAGCCAGAAGATGCCGCCTGCTTAAAGGCGGCGCTGTTAGTCGGTGAGCCTGTGACTTTACCCCAAGTGGGGTTATTTGCCGATGGCGTTGCGGTAAAGCGCATTGGCGCTGAGCCTTTTCGTCTCGCCAAAGAATACGTCGATGAAGTCATCACCGTAAGTTCAGATGAAATCTGCGCCGCCATCAAGGATATTTTTGAAGATACCCGCGCTATTGCAGAACCTGCTGGCGCGCTAGCATTAGCAGGGCTTAAGAAACACCTTGGCAAAACAGGCAAGGGCGAGAAAGTGGCGGCTATTTTAAGTGGCGCTAATGTGAACTTTCATAGCCTGCGTTATGTGTCTGAGCGCTGCGAACTCGGCGAGCAAAAAGAAGCGATTTTAGCAGTCAAGGTGCCAGAAAAACCCGGCAGTTTTCTGCGATTTTGCGAGCTATTAAATAAGCGGGTGATGACAGAGTTTAATTACCGTTTTAGTGGCCGGGATCAAGCTATGGTGTTTGCGGGTATTCGCTTAAGCAATGGCGCCGAGGAGCTGGCTGAGATTATCAAAACCCTTGAGTCGCAAGGGTTTGAAGTCCAAGACTTATCACAAGATGAAACCGCAAAACTGCACGTGCGCTACATGGTGGGTGGTCGTCCACCCGAGCCTCTGCAAGAGCGCTTATTTAGCTTCGAATTCCCAGAGCACCCCGGCGCCTTGCTTAAGTTTCTAACCACCTTGCAAAGCCAGTGGAACATCAGCTTATTCCACTATCGCAACCATGGCGCCGCGTTTGGACGGGTGTTAGCAGGCTTTGAAGTACCAGCCAGCGATGCCTTACCCTTTGCGCGCTTTTTAACCGAGCTTGGTTTTGTCTATCAAGAAGAAACCCACAGTCCAGCGTACCAGTTATTTTTGAATACGCCGGCGGTGTAAGTTTGTGAGCATGGAGTGAGTGAAAGCTGTAAGGTGGTGAACCTAGCAAGCTAAGGCATAAGGCTGCTAGGTTCATCTCTACTTGCACTCGAAATTCGCTGTGTCAAAAAAGTGTATGCTGAAACTCAATCGTACGGGCTTGCCATGGCTCATTTTTTTCATAAAAAGTCTCGTCGACATGCGCCTTTTTGTTAAATCAAAAGCCATCCCTGAGGGCTCGAACATCCCGTCCATGGGATGGACGGTCGTCTCGCCTTTCTCGTGGTGAAGCGTCATGCCTCACCTATTGAGATTAGGTGTTGTTTGCGTGATCTTAAAAATAACTCAGATACTAATGAGAGGGTATGGGGCTAAATGGCTCGAGTTGTTGTATTGAGTTAGGCAGCAGGGATGCTGCGCCCGAGCCCACAAGGAAATCTTCTTACTTGAGAAGGGACGTCGTCACTCGGGACATTAGCACAATGGCCGAGATCGCCAATTAAGCTTATTTAAAAAACATCTAAATGTCTTAAAGCTTGATGCCAGCTTCTATGAAGTTATGCCACCTCAGCCTTCAAACTTATTCTCGGTGCCAAAACACCCTATTTTGGCGTATAAATAACCACTTGAGTGTGATAGTTTGAAGTAAGAAAGAGTGAATACTCTATTTTTTGTTCGGCCCTACAGCTATATAACTAGATGATAACTAGATCCATAAGGAAAGCTCAGATGATATCAGCCCCTACAGTCAATTCATTTACCCCGCCGCGCCGCATTTTGATGGGGCCCGGTCCTTCTGATGTGTATCCTGAGGTACTGGCAGCCCAAGCTAGGCCGACCATAGGGCATTTAGATCCCCTATTTGTCGGCATGATGGATGAGCTTAAAAGCTTAATTCAATACGCGTTTCAGACTAAGAATGAAATGACGCTGGCAATTTCTGCCCCTGGTAGCGCGGGGATGGAAGCCTGCTTTGTGAATCTGGTTGAGCCGGGCGAGAAAGTGATTGTGTGCCGCAATGGCGTATTTGGCGAGCGTATGCGCCAAAATGTTGAGCGTGTCGGCGCTGTTGCCGTGGTGGTGGATAACGAGTGGGGTGAGCCAGTGTGCCCAAAAGCGGTGGAAGCGGCGCTTAAGGCCAATCCCGATGCTAAGTTTTTAGCTTTTGTTCACGCAGAAACCTCAACCGGGGCGTTATCGGATGCCAAAACCCTATGCCGCTTAGCGCAACAGCATGATTGCCTTAGCATAGTGGATGCAGTGACCTCATTAGGTGGTGTTGAGCTATTAGTGGATGAGTGGGGCATAGATGCCATCTATTCTGGCAGTCAGAAATGTCTTTCCTGTGTTCCCGGTTTATCGCCAGTGTCATTCTCGCCAAAGGCAGTGGAGAAGCTTAAAAATCGCAAAACCCCTGTGCAGAGCTGGTTTTTAGATCAATCCTTAGTGATGGGCTATTGGGGTAATAAAGACAGTGGGCTTAAGCGCAGTTATCACCATACGGCGCCTGTAAATGCGCTGTATGCCTTGCATGAAGCGTTTCGTTTATTGGCTTTAGAAGGTTTAGAGAATGCTTGGGCAAGGCATAAAAAAATGCACCTAATCTTAGCTGCAGGGCTTGAAAAATTAGGGCTTAAGTTCGTGGTAGCAGCCGAGCACAGATTACCTCAGCTTAATGCTGTGTATTTACCTCAAGGCATTGATGATGCTTTAGTGCGCACTCAGTTACTTGAAGAATACAATTTAGAAATTGGCGCAGGCCTTGGGGCGTTAGCGGGTAAAGCCTGGCGCATTGGTTTGATGGGCTTTGGCGCCCGCCGTGAAAACGTGGCGCTTTGCTTAAAGGCGCTGGAAGAGGTGATGAGCTAATCAGTTAATGGCTCAAATCATCAAAATGCTGGGCTGAAGATGGCTTGGGCGGATGGCTTTCTAGCCCCCGCCCAAGACGCTTAAGCCTGTTCGGCTAACTTCTTTTCTAATTCATTAACTTGCGCTTGCAAGGCTTCTAGCTTTTCGCGGTTTTTTAGCAGCACGTGCTGCTGTACTTCAAATTCTTCCCGAGAGACAAAATCTAACTTCATTAATTGATTTTGCAGTATTTGCTTGCTGCGCTCTTCAAATTCGCCGGCAAACTGTTTAAGTCCGCTAGGTAAGTTATCACTGAGCTGCTTGGCAACATCTTCGATTTTCTTTGGGTTAAACATAGTCATTATTCCATAACAATTTTAATTAGTGTAACCGAGCCGGCTCTTGAGAAAAAGCTTCACTCTAATACTCATGTCGATAATAGCGCTTTGGGTAAAAACCTTACGCTATATAAAGCCATTCTGCTATGATCCAGCTCCCACGCGCTTTAAGGATGCACTTTTTCAATGAAACTTAACCCCGCCCAAAACGATGCCGTCCATTATGTCTCTGGTCCTTGCCTAGTGCTGGCTGGTGCCGGCAGTGGCAAGACGCGGGTTATTATCAATAAGATTGCTTATCTGGTAGAAAAATGTGGCTACAAGGCAAGAAACATCGCCGCGGTAACTTTTACCAATAAAGCCGCCCGTGAAATGAAAGAGCGTGTGGCTCAGTCCATGGGGCGCAAAGAAGCGCGCGGTCTGTGGATCTCTACCTTTCATACCTTGGGGCTTGAGATCATTAAACGTGAATACAAGGTATTAGGGTTGAAGGCGGGTTTTTCATTATTTGACGATCAAGACACTTTGGCTTTACTAAAAGATCTCACCGAAGATGAGTTTGACGGCGATAAAGACTTACTCAAAGCCCTCGCCGGTGCCATTTCTAATTGGAAAGGCGATCTGGTTATTCCAGCTCAAGCTCGTAAGCTTGCTAAGGATGAACAGAGCCAGTTATTTAGCTTCTTGTATCAAAAATATGCCCAGCAGATGAAAGCCTATAACGCCTTAGATTTTGATGATTTGATCCTGCTTCCCACCTTGTTACTTAGGCACAATGAAGAGGTGCGCACTCGCTGGCAGACTCGGATTCAATACCTGCTGGTGGACGAATATCAAGATACCAATACCAGCCAATATGAGTTAGTCAAACTCTTAGTGGGCGAGCGTTCACGATTTACTGTGGTAGGGGATGACGATCAGTCCATCTATTCCTGGCGCGGTGCTAAGCCGCAAAACTTGGTACTGCTGGGTAAAGACTTCCCGGCACTTAAATTGATTAAATTAGAGCAAAATTATCGCTCCAGCCAACGTATTCTGCGCGCCGCTAACATCTTAATTGCTAATAATCCTCACGTGTATGACAAAGCTTTATTTAGTGAGCTTGCTTATGGCGAGCCGCTCAGGGTGTTAATTGCCGCCAACGAGGAGCAAGAAGCCGAGCGAGTAGTCGCAGAAATTGTTAGGCACAAATTTGTTGGCCGTACCCAGTTTGGCGATTATGCGATCCTCTATCGTGGTAATCATCAATCACGCTTGCTAGAGCGAGCTATGATGACTAACCGTATTCCCTATAAAATCAGTGGTGGCACCTCATTTTTTGCTCGCGCCGAGATTAAAGACATCATGGCTTACCTTAAGCTTGTGGTGAATCCCGATGACGACAACGCCTTTTTGCGAGTGGTGAATTTACCTAAGCGCGGCATAGGCCCAGCCTCCCTTGAGCGCTTGGGCAGTTTCGCCAATGAAAAGCATATTTCGCTATTTTCGGCGATTTTTGAAGGAGAGCTTAATCATCATTTAGCGCCAGCGGCGACTGCGGCTCTTTATCAATTTGGCCGTTTTATTGTTGAAACCGGCGAGATAGCCACTCGCGGTGAGCCAGTGGATGCCATTAAGCAGCTCATTCGTAAAATCAATTACGAAGATTACCTCTACGAGACCAGTAATAGCGCCAAAGCGGCGGAGATGCGAATGAAGAACATCTCTGAGCTATACCGCTGGGTGACAGAGATGCTGCAAGGGGATGAGCTGGATGAACCTATGACGCTGCCAGAAGTGGTAACCCGTTTGACGCTTCGCGACATGATGGAGCGCAACAGCGAAGACGAGGGCGGCGATCAGGTGCAGCTAATGACCTTACATGCCTCTAAAGGTTTGGAGTATCCCTTTGTGTTTATGGTGGGCACAGAGGAGCGTATCTTGCCTCATCAGGTCAGCATAGATGAAGATAACGTCGACGAAGAGCGCCGTCTTGCCTATGTGGGTATTACTCGTGCTCAGAGAGAACTGTGGTTTACCTTGTGTCGTGAGCGGCGTCAATTCGGTGAAACCATGCGCTGTGAGCCTAGCCGCTTCTTACTTGAGTTACCTCAAGATGACTTGATTTGGGAAAACCGTAAACCAGTACAAACAGAAGAGCAGAGGCAAGAGACAGGCAAGTCACATATCGCCAATTTGCGTGACATGTTTAAGAAGTAGTGTGGCGCCGACAAGTAGAGCCGGAGAAGTGATGGCTCCTAAGGAAGCCGTTCTCATTGTTTAAGAGCACTGATTTAGTCGGCAGCAGCGATTAGGCGCAGTTTTTTTGTACTTTAATGTAGTGAAGGTGTTTTTTTTCGAAGGTCTTACCTTGGCCTTGCTGGTAGCCTAATTGGCTGAGTTGACGTTTTTGCTGCATTGTATCCACCCCTTCAACGAACATATCGACCCCTAATGACGTAGCCGCGAGCTGATAGGCTTTAGTGAGTTGCAATTGCTGCTCATTGACTAAATGCTTACTGATATTGCTATCGAGTTTTAAGGCACTGATAGGCAATAAGCTTAGACTACTCAATGAGCTGTAACCTGTGCCATAACCGTTCATACCTATATTCACTGTCATCTGCGATAAATGCTGGAAGGCGCTGATATGGTTTTCTGTGTCTTGGACGAAGGATTTTTCATGGAAAAACACCCAGATATTACTGAGATCTAGCTGGCTCTTTTTAAGGGTGCGCTTTAAATTCCTTAGGCCATGTTTATGTTTAATATGCTGGCTTGAAACCGATAGATGAATGCAAATTTTACTGCTAAATTG
Source organism: Shewanella sp. SR44-3 (assembly GCF_014163735.1). Classification (GTDB taxonomy): domain Bacteria; phylum Pseudomonadota; class Gammaproteobacteria; order Enterobacterales; family Shewanellaceae; genus Shewanella. The sequence continues at coordinate 48,124 of NZ_JACJDV010000011.1, read as the reverse complement.
CTCGGTCAGCGCAGCATAATGATGGTTGAGATGATCGAAAATATAGGCATCGAAATGAATGATTAGCTGGCATTGTTCGGCCAATAATTTAAGTTGATTATGAGTTTTAAGACTGCCATCAGGATGTTTCCAAGTTGCTTGTGGCTCTAAGGCGATGATAGATAAATCATTGAAGTTCATCACAGGCGCATAACTGATGGTGATTTCTTGCTGTAATAGAGCGCGTTTAAAGGCTTTTTTCATCTCGGCGGCTTGTTTTGCACGCTTGTCGATTTGGCTATCAAAAATAACATAGCAGCCTTTGCCTTTCGATTTGGCTTGATACATGGCGGCATCAGCGTCTTTAAGCAAAGATTCACTGGTTTCGTCTTTATGGCTGCCACTGAATGCAATGCCGATACTGGCGCCGGAAATAAAGTCTTGTTTGCCTAACTTATAGGGTTGGGATACCTGATGCAAAATACGATCACCGACATCCAATGCATCTTGGGTGCCTTGGATGGTATCGAGCAAGATAACAAACTCATCACCACCTAAGCGGGCTAAAGTGTCATTTTCGCGTATACAGGATTTTAAGCGCCGCGCAGTCTCGATTAAAAATTTATCACCTTCGAGATGGCCGAAGGTGTCATTAATTTGCTTAAACCTATCTAAGTCGATAAACAATAAAGCAAACTGATCTTGGCTGTGACGGCGACAATGCTTAATCGCTTGGGCTAACCGCTCCATGCAGAAACTACGATTAGGTAGGCCCGTTAAGCCATCATGTTTGGCATCGTGTAGCAATTGGGCTTCAATTTTACGCCGCTGCATAATTTCTTGTTGTAGATTGTCATTCAATTCCGCCAATGCTTGGGTTCGCTGAATAACCTTGTCTTCTAGTTCATCGTGACTGCGCTTTAAAACCTCAACAGCCATTTTTCGCTCAATGGCGTTGGCTATGTGTAAAGAGACAAAGTTGAGTAGCTCAAGATCTTTAGGTTGATAGTTCTGATCTTGGCTGATGCTATAAATGGTTAAGGCACCGGCAATACTGCCGTGGATAAATAATGGAATACCAATCCACTGATGCATAGCATGAGTTTGATTTAGGCTTGGGGCGATGGCATAGATTTCATCTTGATCTATTAAGGTTTGAATGTCTTTTTGGCTTAAGAGCTTAGGCTGCTTGGTCGCTAAAATATATTCGGTTAAGCCATCCTGCATTGGTCTTGATGCAGGATAAGTTAAATTCATCTGAGATACATAAAACGGAAATGATAGTGAAGCATCTTCTTTATTTATCAAAGCTATAAAACAGTTTTGCGCCGGAATCAGTTGGCTAATTACTTGATGTAGCTGCACATAAAAGCTATTTTGGTCAGCATTAGAGGCGGTTAAGTCAGCAATTTCAAATAAAGCTTTTTGCAAGCGCTCAGCTCTAACGCGCTCTTTAATTTCTTGTTTTACTGTCTCATAAGCATGACTGAGTTCTTTGGTGCGCTGGGTGATGGCTTGTTCAAGTTGTTCATTATGCTTTAAGCGCTCCATCACTCCTGAAATATGGTGGCAAATAAAGCCCATTAATTCGAGCTCAAGCTCGCCATAGGTGATGTCTGGATGATAGCTTTGTACGACTAATACGCCGATACTGATATTATTTCGTTTAATAGGCACGCCGAGCCACTGGTGAGAGGGGGAACCCAGATCATCAATAGCTCCAGTGGCAATCAGTTGATCAAATTGAGCTGTATCGCAAAGTAGCGGAACCCCAGTCTTAAGTACGTAGCCTGTAATCCCGCGTTCAATGATGGATGAAATCTCTTCATCAGGGTAAAGTTCACTGGGATGAGGGTCTTTTTCGTCGGCAAAAAAAGGCAAACTAATGAGGCCTGTGTTGGCATCTCGACTGGCAATAAAGAAGTTATCTGCTGGGATAAGTTTTTTAAGGTGCAGATGCACACCTTGATAAAATAAATCTAAGGATGCGGCTTTGGTGGCAATATTGGAAATTTCCAATAACGCATTTTGAATGATCTCGGCCCGCTTATATTTCCTCGCCAAGCGCTTTAGTCGAATGACTCTTTTTTGCAAGTGCTCGATATCAGATGATATAAAGGAGGGAGCGATATCCATATTCTTAATTCCCACTTAGCCTTAACGTTCTAATGTAGTTTTATCCCAGATCATATTTTTAACATACTTCCTACCTTGTTCCAATAGGGTAAAGGCTTCTTTTTGTATGAAAAATAGCAATATCAGTCAAAACTTAAGCAAACAGTAAAAAAAAGATAAAACAAGTGTAGACGTGAGGCCGTTTTAACCCTAGTATATGCGGCGCTAACCAAGGCGGGCGCCCATAGCTCAGCTGGATAGAGCGCACCCCTCCGGAGGGTGAGGCCGAAGGTTCGAATCCTTCTGGGCGCACCATTCTGTTGAATGCATGTCTAGAAGTTAGTAGAAGTTAGCAAGTATCTTAAGTGATACAGTTTGAAAGCAGTGGTGATTGTAGCTCAGTTGGTAGAGTCCCGGATTGTGATTCCGGTTGTCGTGGGTTCGAGCCCCATCAGTCACCCCATTCAAACTTACAGAATTTGTTTTACAAGATTTTCGGTGATTAGCGCGATTTTATAGCGTATCACGGCCCTTTGAAAGGGTGGAGCAGAGGGTTACCCTCAGCAAGCTTAGATAATTGAACAGATTTTCGGTGATTAGCGCAGCCCGGTAGCGCATCTGCTTTGGGAGCAGAGGGTCAGAGGTTCGAATCCTCTATCACCGACCACATTTTTGGTTTCGATTTTAGTCGAAACCTTTTTTCTTAAAAAAGAAAGATTTTCGGTGATTAGCGCAGCCCGGTAGCGCATCTGCTTTGGGAGCAGAGGGTCAGAGGTTCGAATCCTCTATCACCGACCAAACATAAAAAGCCACTCATCAGAGTGGCTTTTTTACATTTTAGCTTCAGTAAAATAAGGTAGAGGATCAGAGGTTCGAATCCTAGCTCTTTACGCAAGCAGCCGACCAAACATAAAAAGCCACTCATCAGAGTGGCTTTTTTACATTTAAGCTTCAGTAAAATAAGGCAGAGGATCAGAGGTTCGAATCCTAGCTCTTTACCCAAGCAGCCGACCAAACATAAACGTCACTGACCAGAGTGGCTTTTTTACATTTTAGCTTCAGTAAAATAAGGCAGAGGATCAGAGGTTCGAATCCTAGCTCTTTACCCAAGCAGCCGACTAAACATAAACGTCACTCACTAGGGGGGGCTTGGATTCAGTTTGCTGATGGTACTAGCCGAGTTCTTGGTATATTTTTTCTAAGATAGGCAGGTTGGCTTCGGGAAACTCATAATCTTTTAGTTGTGCTTGGTCGACCCAGACTATCTGCTGGCCTTCAACGCCAATCGCTTCGCCACTAAAATCTTGGACTAAATGTATATCGAGTAAGACTTGTTTATCTGGGTAATCATGGCTGATGGTCATAAATGCTGCGCTTGCTGTGACTGATAAGCCTACTTCTTCTTTCAATTCGCGGATCAAGGCTTGGGTGACGGTTTCATCAGCTTCGACTTTACCACCAGGGAACTCCCATTTTCCACCTTGATGTAGGTGACCATGCCGCTTAGCGAGCAATATTTGCTGCTGCGGGTTAATAATGATGCCTACGGCAACATGAATTCGCTTCATAATTTGAATTATTCCTTAAAAAAGTCTTCTTCCTCGAAGCCCGCATCGTCCAGTGAGTCTGGATCTAGAAGCCCTGCTTCAAATGGAGATTTAACCGGGATCACGTGCTTTTCTGAGGCCCAATCACCTAAGTCGATAAGTTTGCAGCGGTCACTGCAAAAAGGTTTGAATTTAGCATCGTCAGTCCATTGGACCGATGTTTGGCAGATGGGGCAGTTGACAACTAATGACATAAGATTAGGTTTCTTTGATAAGCAAGTTAAGGGTATTTTAATGGTTGGAGCTACAGGTAGCCAGCATGAATTGGATACTTTTATCTGAATGCTTTTGTTGTTCAAAATCAACAAAATGGATAGCGAAACGATTTCGGTGGCCACTAATAGTTGGGTAGCACTGGCTATCAGTAGGGAGTTTAACCCTGACGAAGGATAGAATTTGATTGCAGTCTTGCTGGTAGAAGCCTGCCTGAGCCGTAGCAGGGACAAACTCGGCGGTGCTGCGGCTAAGTTCTAGTAATAAGCAAACTGGCTCTAATAGAGCATGAAAATGAGCTAACCAGGTGCTTAAATCTTGTTGCCTATTAACCCAAGGCTTAGCTAGCCAACAATGGAGCTGAGGTAAATCAAAGTTACAACAAGCTCCGAGCATGGCAAACTTTTGCTTAAGGGCACAAATAAACTTATCTTGCTTAAGCGCAATCCCGATACGTTCAGGCTGTTGCAGTGGCTCCTTGGCTTGATTCAGCCTAGCTTTCAATGCATTAATTTGTTGGGTGTCGGCTTGGGGTAATTCTTGCCATTTATTTAACACCATAATCTGTTTATCTAAATCTTTGAGTATTTCAGACTTAAAATCGCATCTATCTGTCATTTCACATAGTGCGAATAGCGGATAGAAGCCGTGATGCTGCTGATCTGAATGAATGCAATGGGCTAATTGTTGAGCAAGGTACTCTAAACGCAGATAACTGCGTACTTTTTCATTTAAGGGGTGCTCAAAAATCAGCGATTCCATTGTGGTACTTAAAACTCCATTTTAATTGAACGTGCTTGGGTTAAATATTCCTGATGTAACCCGAGTACTGATTGGTATAAGCTGTTTAAGTCGCCAGTATTCTCAATAACCTTATTGGCTTTAGCAAGCCGCTGTTCACGACTCATTTGGCTGGCGATAATTTTTTGAACTTGCGTGGCCTCGACATTATCTCGGTGTACGGTTCGAGATATTTGTAGCGGTGGTGAAATATCCACCACTAAACAGGTGTTGACTAAACTATCTAACTCATTTTCAAATAGCAAGGGCGCAACCAGAATGACATAGTCAGATTGTGCTTGTTCAATTTGAGAAAGCATGAGCTGACGAATCATGGGGTGGAGCAAGTTATTGAGCCATTCTCTTTGTTCGGGATGGTCGAATATCTCTTGTCTAAGTGCGGCCCTGTTAAGTTCGCCGTTGGGTTGTAACATTCGCTCGCCAAAATGTTTGGTTATGGCCTTGATGCCATCACTCTCTGCAGCAACAACAGTGCGGGCGGCAATATCGGCATCGACTATGGCGATTCCTAGTGCTTTAAACATGTCTGAGACAGTGGTTTTGCCACTGCCTATGCCGCCAGTGAGGCCAACGATGAATTTTTTGTTCATTACAGTAAAGTGCCTAAATACCAATTGATAATGTCATGACCGCAAATCAAGGCTATCCAACCTGCCATTGCGATATAAGGACCAAAGGGAATTGGGTTACCTTGATTGAGTTTTTTGCTCACAATAAGCCCAATCCCGACAATGGCGCCGACCAATGAAGATAGCAATATTATCAAGGGCAGCATCTGCCAACCAAGCCAGGCTCCAAATACTGCGAGTAGCTTGAAATCACCGTAGCCCATGCCTTCCTTACCTGTGGCTAGCTTAAATAGCCAAAACACCGACCATAGGCTCATATAGCCGGCTATCGCACCTATGATGGCATCTGTTGGGCTGGTGAATAGTCCCTGTAAATTAACCAGTATACCTAACCAGAGTAGTGGCATAGTAAGCTGATCGGGCAATAGCATTTCATCGAGATCTATTCCTGTGAGCGCTATCAACACGAATGTTAGTAAGGATGCAAATAGGAACTGACTTGAAGGGCCGAAATGCCAAGCTAAGGTGGCGATCATAATGCCAGTGACTAGTTCAATGATAGGGTAGCGGGCGGATATGCTTTCGTTGCAGTTAGCGCATTTTCCCTTAAGTAAGCACCAGCCCAAAATAGGTAGATTATGCCAAGGCTTGATAGCTGCATTACATTTAGGGCAGCAAGAGTTAGGTATGACTAAGTTGTAGCGTGTTGGAAAGTTATCTATAGGTTTTTCTAAACGCTTTATACCCACATCTTTAACTATGTCTTGATGGTACTCTTGCAGGTATTGATTGCATTCTGCTTGCCATTCCCGCTTCATCATTACCGGCATACGGTGAATGACCACATTGAGAAAACTGCCAATAGTGGCCGCGAAGATAAAGCTGATACTAATAAACATTATTGGATACTGGCCCATAAGGGCAATAAATTCACTCATTGATGATTAGTCTTTTTTGTTGTTATAAAATAATTATATTGGTTAATCAGGGTTAGCTGACAATTTTACCCATCTGGAAAATAGGTAAGTACATGGCGACAATAAGTCCACCTACTAGGGTGCCGATCACCACCATCATTACTGGTTCTATCAGGCTAGAAAGCCCATCTACAGCATCGTCTACTTGCATTTCGTAGATATTAGCAACCTTATTGAGCATGTTGTCTAATGAGCCTGACTCTTCACCTATCATCACCATTTGGATCAACATATCTGGGAAAAGGTTAGTAGTACGCATGGCGACATTCATTTGCATGCCAGAAGTCACCTCTTGCTTAACTTTAAGCAAGGCTTTGCGATAAACGGCGTTTCCAGAAGCACCAGCTGCAGATTCTAGACCATCGATCAAGGGGACACCAGCCGCAAAGGTGGTGGCTAACGTGCGGGCAAAGCGCGCCATGGCACCTTTATGTAAAATATCCCCTATGGCTGGGACTTTAAGCACCAGCTCATCTACGCTATCACGCACTCTCTGCGAGTTTCTGTGAGCCCTTACAAATAGGAAAATCGCTAAACCTATGGCAGCGAAGATAACATGCCAAGAGGCCTGTAAAGCGCGGGATATACCCAGAACTAATTGAGTGAAAGCCGGAAGCTCTGCACCAAAACCTGCAAAAATATCTTCAAATTGTGGCACCACAAAGAGAAGTAATAACACTGTCACTAATACTGCAACCACAACCACAGCGGCTGGATAAAACATGGCTTTTTTAATTTTAGATTTTAATGCCTCGGCTTTTTCTTTATAAATAGCAATGCGATCGAATACTAGATCTAACGCTCCAGAATGCTCACCAGCAGCGACTAAATCTACATAAAGATCATCAAAATAGCGCCTGTGGGGCCTTAAGGCGTTCGATAGTGGGATCCCCGATTGCACATCGTTAATTATCACTCCCAATAATTCACGCATTTTAGGTTTTTCATGGCCACGACCTAGAAGCTCTAGAGTGGTAACAAGTGGCACGCCAGCTGCCAACATGGTGGCCACTTGCCTTGTCATCATGGTGATGTCCATGGCATTAATTGTGGGCTCAAATAATTTAAATAAGGGTTCAGATTTTTTACTAACGCGCTTAGGTGTAACACCTTGGGATTTTAATACGCTTTTTATTTCACTGATACTAGTGCCGCGAAGTTCCCCTGCCGTTTTTTGACCATCACGATTGAGCCCCTTCCACTGGAAAGTAAATACCTTAGGGTGATGCTTCTGTGAGTTTTTCTTGTTTGCAGGCTTTTTTCTTATACTGGCAGTCGCCATAAAGCCGCTCCTTGAAGTAAATATAACGAGAAAAGTGGTTAAGTTAAGATAGCATTAAAATTAACGGCCTGAAGATGTTGCGCTGGATAATTTATCTTAGCTAAGCGCTAAGAACTAACTATGATGCTCAATAAATATGCTTAAAAAATGATGAATTGAATAGAGTGTCGATCAGCGGGCAAGCCTGCAGGCCTAATAATAAAGGTCATTAATCTAGGAGCTGGTGATGCGATTAATCTCTGCGATACTGCTTAAGCCTTGAATGACCTTTAATAGCCCAGATTGGCGTAAATCACGCATGCCTTGCTCTTTAGCTTGACGGGCTATTTGTAATGAATTGCCACCTTCCATAATAGTGCGAGCTATTTCATCAGACATCTTCATCACTTCGTATACACCTAAGCGGCCTTTATAGCCGCCGGAGCAAAACTCACAGCCAACGGGCTTAAATACGGTGAAACCTTTATCTATATCTGCTTGTTGAAACCCTAAGCGTTGCAGCTCGGCGGTTGGAACTTCTTCAGCTTGTTTGCATTCTGGACACAAACGCCTCGCGAGACGCTGGGCAATAATTAAGTTAACTGAACTGGCGATATTATAACCAGGCACGCCCATGTTAATTAAACGGGTTAGGGTCTCTGCTGCTGAGTTAGTATGCAAGGTCGATAGCACTAAGTGACCGGTTTGCGCCGCTTTAATGGCGATTTCTGCAGTTTCTAGGTCACGTATTTCACCCACCATGACGACATCAGGATCTTGACGTAAAAAAGAGCGCAGTGCTGAAGCGAAGGTCAGGCCAGCTTTTAAATTAATGTGGACCTGGTTAACTCCTTCAAGGTTAATTTCAACCGGGTCTTCCGCGGTAGAAATATTGCGCTCTTCGGTATTGAGAATATTAAGACCTGTGTACAAGGAGACGGTTTTACCTGAGCCCGTAGGGCCTGTGACTAAAATCATTCCCTGAGGTTTGGCGAGCATTTCTTCGTAAAGCTCACGTTGATCGGCCTCATAACCTAGCTTTTCGATACCTAACTGCGCCGATGAAGAGTCCAAAATGCGCATTACAATTTTCTCACCCCAAATAGTGGGTAAGGTGCTAACACGGAAATCAATAGATTTAGTGCGGGATAGCTTCATTTTAATCCGGCCATCTTGTGGTACGCGCCGCTCGGCAATATCAAGTTTTGACATCACCTTTAAGCGGGCTGAGATACGCCCCGAAAGCGCAACCGGTGGCTCGGACACTTCATGGAGTATGCCATCAATGCGAAAACGAATGCGGTAGCGCTTCTCGTAGGGCTCAAAATGGAGATCGGAAGCGCCTTTGCGGATAGCATCGGTAAGGATTTTATTAATATAAATCACAATTGGTGCATCATCACTGCTTTCACCGCCTTGTTCTTCATGGCGGTTATCGGTATCTGTGATTTCTATACCAGCAAGTGCGGCTTCATCCATGCCGCCTAAATCTAGCCCAGTAATGTCATCTTCAGCGATTTTCTCAAGGGCTTTAGCCAGCTTATCTTCTTCCACCAGAATAGCTTCGGCGTGCAGGCCTAGGCTAAATTGAAAGTCTTCTAATGCGGTGATGTTGGTGGGGTCAGATGTAGCAATATAGAGGCGATTACCGCGCTTAAATAGCGGCAGACATTGATGTTTAGCAATGAGTTTTTTATTTAATAAGTCATCTGCTATGGCGGCCACATCGAATTCGGCTAAATCTAACAGCGGAGTGGCGTACTCTTCATGGCACAGCTCGGCAATTTCACGGGCGGATAAGTGCTTGCCGTTAATTAGGGTTGCTACTAGAGAGTGTTTGTTCTTGCGAGATTCGGCAATAGCAGAAGTCATGATTTCTTCGCTAAGGAGACCCTTGCGAATAAATAAAGTGGAGAGGCCGAGATGAAGCGCGGTTGAGGGCATCAAAGATTCCCATTTAAATGAACTAGTTCGGTAAAAAATTTCGCAAAAAGTAAAAAGCTTGAACAACTAGTTCAAGCTTTCCAATTATATTGACTAAGATACTACAGCCCTGCACCTTCTTTACAAAGTGCTGCTGTAGAACCAGTGGCTGAAGCCGCTAGACCTGAAGTGTAAGTTACTATACCTGTACCCGCAATGTCAGCTTCAACATAACAAGTGCCATCACTAAATGACACTTTTGCACCAGTGCCTTGCGACATATCTGCAGTTTTAGCAATGCCTTTAGTCGCATTAGTGCCAGTTGGTATCTCACCATTTATGGATGCACAAGCTATGCCTGATTGTACGCATGTAACAGCTTTAGTTGTAAAAGCTGAGACGCCTTTCATTGCTGCGCCGCCGTGAGCAGAACCAACATAATCTTTATAAGCTGGTAATGCGATTGCTGCCAAGATGCCGATGATCGCAACAACGATCATCAATTCGATTAGAGTGAAGCCTTTTGCGTTTTTCATTTGCTTAATAGATTTCATCTTGCTATCTCCATCGAGTCTGCCTGGCAGCCCTATCCTTACACTTATCATTACATCCTGTATTCTGCCTGCAGTCTCAAATTTAAAAGTTACATAATGGCCACGTTAACGTGGTGGTTTAGATTCAGTTGTCTATCACGTTAGTGAGGTAAACTGGCTTCTTTCGTTTGTCGTTTCGGCAAAGCTGTGATGAAACAATGGCATTTAACTTCACTATTCATTGTCATGAATTAGTGCTACTTACTGCTAATTGTCGCCTTATTTCTTTATGTACAGTTTGGCCGAAAGGCCATCTCGCCTGCGATAAAAGTTAGTATAAAGTTTCCGAAATTGAAATAGCAGCAAGGTATTAAATGTAAAAAACATTTAAACATTGTGAGTTACTATCTTTTTATAGCAACAAGTTATAACAATTTTTTGACTTTAAAGTAGGCCTTGATGTTTATTTGGCTTTTGACGGTTAATGCCTGAATATTGACGCTAGTCAAAAGCCAGTTTGGTGTGGTTACTTTCCTATAAGAAGCTTAATTTTTGCTCACTTTCATCAATGATGGAGCACTCGGATGCTATTGTTTTAATCGTAGCGATAAATCCAATGCTTTAACATGTTTGGTTAGCGCGCCAACGGAGATGAAATCAACCCCTGTTTTTGCAAAGTCAGCTAAGGTGTCTAAGGTGACATTGCCAGACACTTCTAGCTTGGCACCGGCGCCGTTGTCTTTATAAGCATTATTGATTGCCACAGCTTCAAACATCATGGTGATATCAAAATTATCTAGCATTATGATGTCACAATTGCCATCAAGGGCTGCTTTTAGCTCATCGATGGATTCGACTTCAACCTCTACCGGTTTATCATTATGTAGTTTTCGCGCCGCTTGAATTGCTTCTGCAATACCGCCACAGGCCATAATGTGGTTTTCTTTAATCAGAAACGCATCAAATAATCCAATGCGATGATTTTTACCACCACCACAAGTCACGGCGTATTTTTGCGCGGTACGCAGTCCAGGGATCGTTTTACGGGTATCGAGCAGTCGAGTGTGAGTGCCTGCAAGCTTATCCACATAATGTTTGGTTAAGGTGGCGACTCCTGAGAGCGTCTGAATAAAGTTCATTGCAGTGCGCTCGCCGGTTAAAATAACCCGTGCAGGGCCTGCAAGTTCACACAGTACTTGGTTGGCGACAACTAAATCGCCGTCATCCACATGCCAATGCAATACGACTTGACCGCCGAGTTGATTAAATACTTGCTCAGCCCATGCTTTACCACAGAAAACACCGTCTTCACGGGTGATAAGTGAGCCTTGAACGTGTTTGTCCACTGGGATTAGCATGGCAGTAATATCAGCATTGAGCATGGCGGCGACACTTTGATGTTCTGTATGGCCTAAGTCTTCATTGAGGGCGGTTTTTACTGCGTGGCGAATGTCATTTTCTAGCATAAAAATTCCTTGCTACAGGCTGAGTCTGACAACCTTTGTTTGCCATTTAGGCAGACATAGGTGATGACAGATGTTGAAGTCATGGGGGATTCTATTTAATGTCCAATAGATTAACATACTTGTATTTGGGGCTAAGTAGTTTTTTGTCAGTAAGATAGCTGTTAAATTGAGTGGCAATTTGGATTTTTAGGCGCATGAGAATCAAGTGTCTACAGGGTTAAATCATGGCTAGGGTTCTGTTTTGAGTTTAGGGTTATACCAATCAAGAAAAGTATTAATTAGGTAAACATCAGCATAAAAGAGTCAGCATTGAAGCGAGAGATAAAATGAATGGTAGCTTAAGTATTGAATTAGGCTGGGTGCAGGGGGCGCGGCAGTGTTTGTCGCCACATTTTAATGAGCGACCAGGGTTAGAGGTTAGCCTATTAGTTATTCATAATATTAGTCTGCCGGCGGGGGAATTTGGTCAGCCTTATATTGATCAATTGTTTCAAGGATGCCTTGCCATTGATGCCGATGCCAGCTTTGCTGAACTTAAAGGGGTAAGGGTCTCGGCGCATTTTTTAATTCGCCGTGATGGTGAATTAGTGCAGTATGTAAGCTGTGACGATAGGGCCTGGCATGCAGGGGTTTCTGAATTTGCAGGGCGGCAAAATTGCAACGACTTCGCCATTGGCATCGAGCTCGAAGGCACAGATTCAACACCTTATACTCAGGCGCAATATCAGTGCTTAATCGCCTTAAGCTTGGTGTTAATGACTGAATACCCTATGATTAGTCCTGATAGAATTATCGGTCACTGCGATATTGCTCCAGGGCGTAAGACTGATCCCGGCGAAAGTTTTGACTGGGTAACTTATCGAAGCGCATTACAATCGCCAGTAGCGATGTTTTAATCTGCGCTATTACTCGTGATTCTTTATAACCTTTGTCTTGGATTAGGAAAATCTTAATATGGCACTTTTTTCACTGCTTATGGCCATCTTAGTTGAGCGTTTACGCCTATTACCAGATTTATGGCAATTTGACTCTCTGATGCAGGGCTACCATAAACGTTTATGGGACAGTGAGTCGTTAGGCTCGACTAGTGGTGCTCTGCTCGCTATGGCTCTGCCAGCCATGGTATTGGCATTGTGCTTGTATTTACTCGATGGCTTATTTTTTGGTTTATTCAATCTGCTAGTGTGGATTTTTATTTCGGTGATTTGTTTCAGTCATCAAAACCTTAGAGATACCTTTAAAAAATATATTCAGGCCGCGTGTCGTGGTGATGTACAAGCAAGTTTTCGCTATGCCAGTGAGCTCGATTGTTGTGAATGTCTCGATGCTGTGGACGAGCAAGACTTAGGTGCTAAAGTCGGTCAGATATCAGCTTGGATTAATTATCGCTATTATGGCGCCGTGGCCTTATTCCTTATTTTCTTAGGGCCTGTGGGTGCTGTGCTGTATTGCACTGTGCGCTATTACAGCCAAAGAGAATTAAGCTTGAGCAATCAATTACAGCGCTGCCAAGTTGCTAAACAAGCATTAGCGCAGCAAGGTATTGTTGAGTCTAAGCTTGTGACGAGTGATGCCGTTAATGATAAGGCTGAGGACGCCAGTTATATTGAAATGCCCTTAGTACAAGAAGTGCAAAAGCTCTTGGATTGGATACCTAGTCGTATTTTTAGTTTTGGCTTTGTGTTGAGCGGCCAGTTTTCTTCAGGATTGATTATTTGGCGTAAGCTTTCATTGCAATGGCACAGCAGGGCTAAAACCTTGATCACTGAAACGGCCTTAGCTTCTGAGGCGAGTATAGTGTCTGAAATGATGGCCGATGACAGCCTAGCTAATAGCCGATCAACAACTGCGCCTTTAAGTGTGCGGGAGACCTTGGCGTTGCTTGAGCTGAGTAAGCGTAACTTTATTCTATTGCTGACAGTGCTGTCTGTGCTGACTATTTTTGGTGTAGTGAATTAAGCTGACCCGAATTTAGCACGTAAGTGAACCAAGAATACTAAATGAGAGCGACGCGAGTTGGCTCTCATTTAGTATTTGTATTATTAAGTCCCCCCAGATTAGTCCCATTGTTATTGGCATCTTTGCCACTTTCTCTCCGTGATAAGGTTGATTTCTCACTTTTTTGTCAAATGGTCTGACCCCTTAAGGCGTTTTTTCGTCTATGCTGTTGGTTTGCGCTTTGTAGCACTGTTATTCGCTAATTTGTGAGCTTGGTCTCTCTAGACAGGGTTTGGCGGATTTGATAAAGTGCGCGCTCTCATATAAATTGGTAAGACCAATTGACAGGATGATTGAGGGCCAAATGGCATATAGCAAGATTACCCAGCCAAAGATTTCTGATGTGATCATGGAGCAACTCGAACGTATGATCCTCGAGGGCAGCTTACAGCCAGGTCAGAAACTCCCCCCAGAACGCGAACTCGCGGTGCAATTTGAAGTGTCACGGCCTTCTTTGCGTGAGGCGATTCAAAAATTAGAGGCCAAAGGCCTGCTAATGCGCCGTCAAGGCGGGGGCACTTATGTTAAGGAACAACTGTGGCAGAGCCTTGCCGATCCTATCGTTGAGCTGATGCACAATGATTCGGAAAGCCAGTATGACTTGCTGGAGTTTCGCCATGCTACCGAGGGTATGATGGCGTATTTTGCTGCGCTTCGTGGCAATGATGCAGATATGCAAAATATTCAGAATTGCATTCTAGAAGTTGAAAAAGCCACCGAGATAGAGCAACAGGCCGATGCGATTGTGCGCTTTTATCGCGCGGTTGCAGAAGCTTCACATAACGTGGCCATGTTGCATCTTGTTCTCAGTTTAACCCCTGTGCTGCATAAAAATGTGGCCCAGAATCTGGAGCTTCTAAGCCGACGCGAAGAAGCCTCCAAAATGGCAAACGAACACAGACGAGCCTTGCTTGCTGCCATAGTTCGCCGTGATCCTGATGCCGCCCGCGAAGCCTCCAATGAACATTTAAGTTACATTGAAGAGATCATGCTGGCAGTGCGGGAAGAAGATAGTAGATTGCAGCGTAGTCTGCGACGTTTAAAGAGCGGCATTTAATTATAATTGTTTAATAATTTGTTTTAAAAATATGATTTAACAATTAATTTTGCCGAAGAATAGCCATACATTACCTTTGTATATTAGAGAAGGACTGCGACATGTCTGAAGATATGCTACACGATCTAGACCCATCAGAAACCCAAGAGTGGGTTGATGCGCTGCAAGCTGTTTTGGAGCAAGAAGGGCCAGAGCGTGCACACTATTTGTTAGAAAAACTCATCGACAAAGCCCGTCGTAATGGTACTCACTTACCTTATAACGCCACCACTGCTTATTTGAATACCATTCCCGCAGGCCAAGAGCCGCACATGCCAGGTAACCAAGAAATGGAGCGCCGTATTCGCGCTATCATTCGTTGGAACGCCTTAGCTATGGTATTACGTGGTTCGAAAAAAGATTTAGAGCTTGGCGGCCATATCTCCAGCTTCTCTTCAAGTGCCACGATTTATGATGTGTGTTTTAACCACTTCTTCCGTGCACCGAATGAAAAAGACGGCGGCGACTTGGTTTATTTCCAAGGTCATATTGCTCCAGGTATTTATGCGCGCTCTTTCTTAGAAGGCCGTTTAACTGAAGATCAGTTAGCAAATTTCCGTCAAGAAGTGGATGGCAAAGGTCTGTCTTCATATCCGCATCCAAAGTTGATGCCTAACTACTGGCAGTTCCCAACGGTATCTATGGGTCTTGGCCCAATTCAGGCTATTTATCAAGCGCGTTTCTTAAAGTACCTAACAGATCGCGGTATTAAAGATTGCTCTGAGCAAACGGTTTACTGTTTCTTAGGTGATGGCGAGTGTGATGAGCCAGAAGCCTTAGGCGCCATTGGTCTTGCTGCCCGTGAAGAATTAGATAACTTAGTCTTTATTGTTAACTGTAATTTACAGCGTCTTGATGGTCCTGTTCGTGGTAACGGTAAAATTATCCAAGAACTTGAAGGTGAATTCCGCGGCGCAGGCTGGGAAGTGGTTAAGGTTATTTGGGGCCGTTACTGGGATCCATTATTGGCCCGTGACACCAGCGGCAAGTTATTGCAGTTAATGGAAGAAACCGTCGACGGTGAATACCAGAACTGTAAAGCCAAAGGCGGCGCTTACACCCGTGAGCATTTCTTCGGTAAGTATCCAGAAACCGCAGAAATGGTGGCTAACATGTCAGATGATGACATTTGGCGCTTAAACCGTGGTGGTCATGACCCAGTTAAGATTTACGCCGCCCTTGAGCACGCGCAAAAAACTAAAGGTCGTCCAACGGTTATTCTGGCTAAAACCGTTAAAGGTTATGGCTTAGGTGATGCTGGCGAAGGCAAAAACATTGCCCATAACGTCAAGAAGATGGAAATCGGTGCTATTCGTTACTTCCGTGACCGCTTCAACATCCCAATCCCGGATGACAAGTTAGAAGAAATGCCTTTCTATCATCCAGGCCCAGAGTCTGATGAAGTTAAGTACCTAAAAGAGCGCCGTGAAGCGTTAAAGGGTTTCTTACCTCAGCGCCGTGAAAAGTTCAGCGAAGAAATCCAAGTACCAAGCTTAAAGATTTTCGATTCAATTTTACAAGGCTCAAACGGCCGTGAAATTTCATCGACTATGGCGTTTGTGCGCGTATTAACCGCACTGCTTAAAGACAAGCAAATCGGTAAGAAAATCGTACCGATTATTCCTGATGAAGCCCGTACCTTTGGTATGGAAGGCTTGTTCCGTCAGGTAGGCATTTATGCTCACGAAGGGCAAAAGTATATTCCGCAAGATTCTGATCAAGTGGCTTACTACCGTGAAGATAAAACCGGTCAAGTACTGCAAGAAGGTATCAACGAGTTAGGTGCTATGTCTTCTTGGGTATCGGCAGCAACGAGCTACTCGGTGAACGACATGCCGATGATCCCTTTCTACATCTATTACTCTATGTTTGGTTTCCAACGTATTGGTGATATGGCGTGGGCTGCGGGCGACATGCGTGCGCGCGGTTTCTTAGTGGGCGGCACGTCTGGCCGTACAACTTTGAACGGTGAAGGCTTGCAACATCAAGATGGTCACAGCCACATTTTGGCTAACACCATTCCAAACTGTGTGTCTTACGACCCGACTTACGGTTATGAAATTGCAGTCGTGGTACAAGATGGTATTCGCCGCATGTACGGTGAAGGCCAAGAAGATATCTTCTACTACTTGACCACAATGAACGAGAACTACGTTCAGCCAGCCATGCCAGAAGGCGCGGAAGAAGGCATAGTTAAAGGTATCTACAAACTTGAAACTGTCGCAGGCTCTGGTAAGGGCAAGGTTCAGCTAATGGGTTGTGGCACTATCTTAGAAGAAGTGCGTAAAGCCGCAGTTGCACTAGCGAAAGACTTTGGCATTAGTTCAGATGTATTCAGTGTCACCAGCTTTAACGAGTTAACTCGTGACGGCCAAGCGGCTGAGCGCTGGAACATGCTGCACCCAAGCGAAACACCAAAGCAAGCTTATATCAGTCAAGTGATCAGCAGCGATGCACCAGCCATTGCCGCCACAGATTACATGAAGCTTTACTGTGAACAGTTACGCGCCTTTATGCCAACAGACTACAAGGTACTGGGTACTGACGGTTTCGGCCGCAGTGATAGCCGCGCTAACTTACGTCATCACTTTGAAGTGGATGCAAAGTTTATCGTCATCGCCGCCCTAAGCTCATTAGTTGAGCGCAAAGAGCTTTCTAAAGATGTGCTGACTCAAGCCATCAAGGAATACGGTATTGACGTTGACAAGATCAATCCACAGTACGCATAAGGGGAATTCAAGATGGCTGAATTAAAAGAAGTTTTGGTTCCTAATCTGGATGCTGATGATGTACAGATTATTGAAATCTGCGTCGCTGTCGGTGACATGCTTGAAAAAGAAGCCTCTATCATCACGGTAGAAACTGACAAGGCAACCATGGACATTCCAGCACCGTTTGCTGGCAAGCTTGCCCAGCTCAATGTTGCGGTCGGCGATAAAATATCTGAAGGCATGTTGATTGCTATGCTAGAAGTTGCTGGTGAAGCGGCGGTTTCTGCCCAGGCTCCTGTAGCACCTAAAACAGAGGCGCCAGTGCAAGCTGCTGCAGCTCCGGCACCAGTTGCTCCAGTGGCAGCGCCTCAAGTTGCTTCAGCGCCTGCAATTATTGAAGTGAAAGTGCCAGACATTGGCGGTGACACCGATGTGTCTATTATCGAAGTGCTAGTGGCTGTGGGTGATGTGATTGAAGTCGATACGGGCTTAATCACCTTAGAAACAGATAAAGCTACCATGGACGTACCTTCACCGAAAGCCGGTGTGGTTAAAGAAGTGAAAGTCGCCTTAGGTGATAAAGTTTCTGAAGGCTCACTCGTGATTATGCTGGAAGTTGCCGGCGAAGCTGCGCCTGTCGCTCCAGTGGCAAGTGCGCCTGCTCCTGTAGCTGCGCCTGCAAGCGAACCAGCGCCAATGCCTGTTAGTCGCCCGCAAGCGCCACCAGTACCGCATCATCCAAGTGCAGCAACGCCAAATGCCACGGGCGCGGTGCATGCTTCACCTGCAGTGCGCCGTTTAGCCCGTGAATTCGGGGTTGATTTAACTCAAGTGACAGGGACTGGCCGTAAGTCTCGGATTGTAAAAGAAGACGTACAAGCTTATGTGAAGTACGAGTTATCTCGTCCTAAAGCCAATGCTGCATCTTCTGTTGCGGGTGGCGAAGGTGGTTTGCAAGTGATTGCAGCACCTAAGGTTGATTTCAGCAAGTTTGGTGAAGTGGAAGAAGTGCCTCTGAGCCGTATTCAGAAGATTTCAGGCCCTAACTTGCACCGTAATTGGGTCACTATCCCTCATGTGACTCAGTTCGATGAAGCTGATATCACTGAGCTTGAAGCCTTCCGTAAGCAGCAAAATGATGTCGCTGCCAAGAAGAAAGCCGACTACAAAATAACGCCTTTGGTGTTTATGATGAAAGCGGTGGCTAAAGCCTTAGCTGAGTTCCCAGTGTTTAACTCAAGCTTAAGCAGCGATGGCGAATCACTTATTCAGAAGAAGTATTTCCATATTGGTGTTGCGGTTGATACCCCAAATGGTCTGATGGTGCCTGTAGTACGTGATGTTGATAAGAAAGGCATAGTCGAGCTTTCTCGTGAGCTGACGGATATTTCTATCCGTGCCCGTGATGGCAAGCTAAAAGCTGCAGACATGCAAGGCAGCTGCTTTACGATTTCAAGTCTAGGCGGTATTGGTGGTACAGCATTTACCCCAATCGTTAACTACCCAGACGTGGCAATTTTAGGTGTGTCTAAATCTGAAATTAAGCCTAAGTGGAATGGTAAAGAGTTTGAACCTAAGTTAATGTTGCCATTGTCCTTGTCATACGATCACCGAGTGATCGATGGCGCCATGGCTGCACGTTTCAGTGTGACCTTGTCCGGGATCCTATCCGATATCCGTACATTGATTTTGTAAAGATTAAGGTCGCTCATTATGAGCGACCTTTTTATTGTGATCGGTTTCAAAGCAGTTGATTAGAGTATAAAATGCGCCCATCCCAATTTTTTGACCTAAGTTGAAAAGGAAATTGGAACTGAGACACAAATCTCAAACTGGCGATATCGACATTTGGGCCGATCCGTCTTCCAAACGGAATGAAAAAGATTAGAGGAAATCATGAGTAACGAAATCAAAACTCAAGTCGTCGTTTTAGGCGCAGGCCCTGCAGGTTATTCTGCGGCATTTCGTGCAGCTGACCTAGGCTTAGAAACTATCATAGTTGAGCGTTTCAGCACCTTAGGTGGTGTTTGCTTAAACGTTGGTTGTATCCCTTCAAAGGCATTGCTACACGTAGCTAAAGTGATTGAAGAAGCTAAAGCTGTTGCTGCTCATGGCGTAGTGTTTGGTGAGCCTAAAATAGATTTAGACAAGTTACGTGGCTTTAAAGAGAAAGTGATTGGTCAGTTAACTGGCGGATTAGGCGGCATGTCTAAAATGCGTAAAGTTAATGTAGTTAATGGTTTCGGTAAATTTACTGGCCCTAACACTTTAGAAGTGACTGCTGAAGATGGCACTGTAACAGTGGTGACTTTCGAGCAAGCGATTATTGCTGCCGGTTCTCGCCCAATCAAGCTACCTTTCATTCCCCATGAAGATCCACGTATTTGGGATTCGACTGACGCCTTAGAACTAAAAGAAGTACCAGGCAGCATGTTAGTCATGGGTGGCGGTATTATTGGTCTAGAAATGGGCACAGTATACGCATCACTTGGCAGTAAAATCGACGTGGTTGAAATGTTTGACCAAGTGATCCCAGCTGCAGATAAAGACGTTATTCGCGTGTTTACTAAGAAGATTAAAGAGAAATTTAATCTTATGCTAGAAACCAAGGTAACAGCAGTAGAAGCCAAAGAAGATGGTATCTACGTTACTATGGAAGGTAAAAATGCACCGGCTGAGCCAGTACGTTACGATGCGGTATTAGTGGCTATTGGCCGCACGCCAAACGGTAAGTTACTTGAAGCTGAGAAAGCAGGTGTTGCAGTTGATGAGCGTGGTTTCATTAATGTAGATAAGCAGTTACGTACCAACGTGCCGCACATTTACGCTATCGGTGATATCGTGGGTCAACCTATGCTTGCTCATAAAGGTGTGCATGAAGGCCATGTGGCCGCAGAAGTGATTTCTGGCATGAAGCATTACTTTGATCCAAAAGTTATCCCATCGATTGCTTATACAGACCCAGAAGTCGCTTGGGTTGGTCTTACTGAGAAAGAAGCTAAAGAGCAAGGTATTGCTTATGAAACAGCGACTTTCCCATGGGCTGCAAGTGGCCGTGCAATCGCATCTGATTGCAGTGAAGGCATGACTAAGTTAATTTTCGACAAAGAAACTCATCGCGTTATCGGTGGGGCTATTGTTGGTGTTAACGGTGGCGAGCTATTAGGCGAAATTGGTTTAGCAATCGAAATGGGTTGTGATGCTGAAGACTTAGCCTTAACCATCCATGCTCACCCAACCTTACATGAATCTGTAGGCCTAGCGGCTGAGATGTATGAAGGTTCAATTACTGACTTGCCTAATCCTAAGGCAAAAAAGAAGAAGTAATTGATTAGATTTTAAAAAAGCATCCTTCGGGGTGCTTTTTTTTGTCCTAAAATTCATAGCTGGTGTTATATTTGGCTGTGAAACGTTAAATATTGTAATAAGTCATCAAGGATGAAGACAGTTAAAGCCCATTGCTGAGCCACATTGACCTATCATCGAGTATCTAGCCTATGTCTTATATGTTAAGACCTTTTTTATTTTTTATGTTAGCCAGCTTATTAAGTGCTGCACCAGTAGGATCTCAGGAGTTAGTCTCTAGAGTATTTAATGCTCGAGATGGTTTAGGGAATGTGACTATTAATGACATCACGTTTGGTGGGCATGGTTTTGTTTGGCTTGGTACTCAACAAGGGCTCTATCGTGTAAGTAATACCAAGGTGAGGCGGATTGATAAAATGGCTCAGACTGGTGAGCTATTTGATAGTTACATTAACTTAGTTGAAAACATTGATAACAACCATCTATTAGTCAGCACTCAAACTCAAGTTTATCTTTATAACATTCCAAGTAATTCTTTTATCAAATTTGGCCTAGCTGTGGGCACTGAGGTGTTTGAAGATGACGGCGTGCGAGCCACGGTCAAGCTGGAAAATAAGCAGCTGTTGTTACTAACTTACTCGGGACGAGTATATGAGCTTAATGCAGAAACGTTAGGGCTTAAGCTCATTCATCAAGATAAGCTCAGCGCTATGCAGAGCTGGCGATACATCACTAAGGTTGATGATAAATTTTTATTTTCCAGTGCTTATGCTATTGAGTTTAGAACCTTTGAGGGGGCTTTGCTGGCAGAGCTACCATGGAAAGAAAGTTATGGTGCTATAAGAGGCACTTTTGTCGATAGCAGAAAAAGACTCTGGGTTTTGTCCAGTAATGGGTTATTTGAGTACGACATGAAAGTGTCGCGTTTTGTGGCACAAACTCATATTCGCCATAATCTCAGTCGCATGGTAGAAGACAGTAAAGGGCATTTATGGATTGCTAGCAGAAAAGGCTTAATCCTTTTTAAACCAGAAACTAACGAGCTTACGATCTATGAGGAAGATCTTAAAAGAGAGGCTAAGATCGATTATATTCATGATATGAATATCGATCCAAATGGCTTGATTTGGGTGGGTGGTTCAGGTGATGGCTTAGCATTATTGGCACCTGAAACTGAGTTTTTAATTGAAACCTACAGTAAAGCTTCAAAATTTGCCTTAGACAGTGAAATGGTTTGGTCTATCTATTCTGAAGGCAATAACGTGTGGTTTGGTACTGATGGTAGCCTAGTTAAAGTTGATGAGACGCTACAGCAGGCGAGTAGTATTACCCCCAAAGGAATAGAGCTCAATGACAGCATTTATAAGCTAATCAGTTTAGATCAAGATCATCTCTTGCTTGGAAGCAGCAATGGCTTATTTGTTGTTAATAAGCATACCAATGCAAGTATGACTTTCTCTCAATGGACTGGTGGACAAGAATCATTGAGGGGAAAAACGATCTTGAGTTTAGAGCTGGAAAAACCAGGCTCAGGCAAAATATGGATTGGCACGAATAGAGGTCTTTTTTATTGGCAAGCAGGAATGCTAGAGCCGAAATTATACCCTTTAGATTTAGGTGATAACCCACCCATTAAAGTGGTTGTTTTTGCAACGTTAATGGACAGTCTTGGACGATTGTGGGTCTCTGGGAATCAAATTTTTGGTTACTTAGATAACCAGGGTAAATATCACTCAAAATTGGCATTATTTCCCAACAGTAATCCATCTCATATCGGACAGTTACTTGAGGTCTCACCGGGCATTATTTGGTTTGCTTCTATCCAGCAAGGTCTCTTTGAATATCACTCAAAAACAGATGCAGTACACTCACTTTCGGATGCCTGGGCGTTAGATTGTGGTGCGATTCTTTCTTTGCAACATACTCAAGATGCAAACTTTATTGCTTGCTCTTCAATTTTAGTGAAGCAAAATATTGCCACAGGGAAAGTGACTGCATTTGATGAGAATGATGGCTTTATTTCTGATGAGTTCAACGAAGGCGCGTTATTTTACCGGCAAGATAAAGGCTTGTATTTAGGCACACCAGATGGTGCTATGTTGCTGGATGTCGATAGATTAGAAAATCGCTTCGATGATAGCCAAATCTTTCTCGAATCAGTGTCTGTATATCACGATGATGTAGTGAAAACTTATTTATTACCTGAAGAGCTTAAATGGGTTGAGCCTGGTGCGAGTTTACTGAGCTTTCAAATAACCAGTTCAGATTATTTAGATGATAGCCCTTTGAATCTTCAATATCGCTTATTAGAAAATGCGGATCCTGATGGTCATTTTCTTGCTTTAGACGGCCAAGCTCAAATTAATGTCTCAGGCTTAAGTGCAGGTCATTACGTACTTGAATTACAGCATAAAAAAAATGGTTTGTGGACCTTAGTACCTTATAGGTTTGAATTTAATGTAGGGCAAGTTTGGTGGCATGCCTCTTGGTTTAAATGGCTTGTTATTGTGGTGACCTTGGCCTCATTAATGTCTTTACTTTGGTATCGCCAATTGCAAGTTTATCGTTTTAGAAAAATGAATATTGCTTTGTTAGAAAGTGACGATAGATTAAGGCAATCTTTGCGAGGAAGTGATTCCGATTTATGGGAATGGCGTAGTGCCACCAAATTATTATACCTTGAAAATAAAGGTGGTCTGCTAGGTAAGCAAATCCATGTTGAATATGCATTAACTGATTTACCTATTCATGAAGATGACAGAGAAAGAGTGCGTGCTGAGTGGGAAGCACTACTGCAAGATAGAGGGGAAATGTTTGAGTCCCAGTACCGTTATTATAGAGAAGATGGTTCTTGGGGCTGGATTCGGATCAGAGGCCGAGTGATTGAGCATGATCCTATCTCTGGTGCCATAGAGCGAGTTGCAGGTATTTATAGTGATATTACCTTGCAGAAAGAGTTAGAAAGTGAAATTAACCTACTGGCTCAAGCATTTGAACATACGACCGAAGGTATGCTGATTTTAGATAGTGAAGAAAAGATTATCATCAGTAACTCTGCCGCCAGCCTCATTTTTGCGACAAAACCTGAGCAGTTATCAGGGGTTAGGTTAACAGAACTGATTAGCGATAATAATGCCGGTGTTAGTGTTGAAGCCTTGTTAGCGCGTGGAACATCGTGGACCGGAGAGCGTGAGCTGGTGCGCCAAGATGGAGAGCAGTGCCCTGCGTGGATGAATATTTCAGCTATGCAATCAAATAAAGGTTTAGTTAAGCATTACGTGGTGGTGTTTTCTGACATCAGTGAGCGTAAACAAAGCGAATCCACCTTAAGGTATTTAGCCAATAATGATGTATTAACAGGTCTAACTAATAGGGCCATGTTTACCCGTAGATTGACCCAAATTACCACAGTGGCAGACTTTAATAGTGAGAAGTTAGCATTATTCTTTCTTGATCTGGATCGTTTTAAGCACGTTAATGATTCTTATGGTCACAGTATGGGAGATGCACTCTTAGTTGAGGCGGCCAAGCGTTTACAGTCGTGCTTAACTGAAGAGCATGTGCTGTGCCGATTTGGTGGTGATGAGTTTGTTATTTTACTGCGCGATGCCCATGATTTAGATGTGATTAACCACATGGCAGAAAGATTACTCGCTGAGATAGAAAGGCCTTTCAAGCTGCAGGGGAAAGAGTTTTTTATCTCAACCAGTATTGGTATTAGCTTGTGGCCAGATGATAGCCAACAGCCTGAAACCCTAATAAAAAATGCTGATTTGGCCATGTATCATGCTAAAGAAGAGGGGCGTGGTAATTTTCAATATTATTCAGCAGAGCGCAATGCTGAGGCGCTGTACCATTTGAAGCTTGAGGCTGACTTACGCAAAGCCATTGAGCGCCAAGAATTTATCCTTAACTATCAGCCGCAAGTGGACATCTTACATCAAGATAGAGTGGTGGGGGTTGAGGCCTTGATCCGCTGGGAACACCCAACGGATGGTTTTATTAGGCCAGATATTTTCATCAAAGTTGCCGAGTCTTGTGGCTTAATTATTGATATTGATAACTGGGTATTTAGGCAAGCGTGCTTAGATGGTGCTCGCTGGTATAAAGAGTTTAATCAGTCCTATAAATTATCAGTGAATGTGTCGGCGGTTAGTTTTAGGCAGGTGGACTTTATTGATGGCTTAAAAGATATTTTGGCTGATACAGGCATGCCAGCACACCTATTAACGGTAGAAATTACCGAAGGCGTGTTGATGAAAGAACTGCATATTGCTAATGCGCATTTGCGTAAGCTTAAAGCTATGGGAATAAAAGTCTCTATTGATGATTTTGGCACTGGCTACTCATCGCTCGCTTATTTACGGCATTTTGAGGTGGATTGCCTTAAGATCGACCGCTCCTTCTTGATTGATATTGGCGTTAATAAAGCCGATCAAGCAATTGTCAGCAGTATTGTGGAGCTAGCGCGTAACTTAAAACTTGAAGTGGTGGCTGAAGGAGTTGAAACCCATGAGCAGTTAGAGCAAGTGTTTAGCCGTGGCTGTTATCTTATCCAGGGTTATTATTTTGCTAAGCCCATGCCTAGGGTGGAATTAGAAAAATTTCTGAGTCTGGAGCCTCTGGATCTGGAATAGTTATCTAAGTGGTTTTTTGTTTGCTAAAATATACATGTTTTGCCCATTTTCTTTAGGAAATTTCATGAGTTGGCGTTTTCCCCTTGTTATTGTTAGTTGCATTTTTTCCTCAGTCCTCTTTGCCAAAGAACGGCCCACAGTAGGGCTGGTGCTCAGCGGTGGCGGCGCCAAAGGTGCAGCACATATTGGAGTGTTAAAGGTATTAGAAGCCAACAATATCCCTGTTGATTACATTGCCGGCACCAGTATTGGTGCCTATGTAGCAGGCATGTATGCCTTAGGCTATAGCGCCAGTGAAATTGAAGCTATCATGCTGAGTTCTGATTGGTCTAAAGGCTTCTCGGATACGATTCCCCGTGAGCAGTTATCTTATCGAGATAAACAGCAACGAGATCAATTTAATATCCCCATCAGCTTAGGTTACAGCCAAGGTCAGCTCAAAGGTCCAACAGGCCTACTGCAGGGACAAACTATGTCTCAGTTATTGCAGTATTCAACGGATCTAGTGGAACAGTTTGGTGACTTTGATGAGTTGGCAATTCCCTATCGCGCGGTGGCGACAGATCTTGTTACTAGTGAGGCGGTTGTTTTAAGTAGTGGCAGCATAGTGCAAGCCATGCAGGCTTCAGCCACAGTACCAGGGGCTTTGCAACCGGCCAAAATTAATGGTCGCTTATTGATTGACGGCGGCATTGCCAACAATATGCCAGTGGATGTGGTTAAGGCCATGGGCGCTGATATTATTATTGCGGTGGATATTGGCTCTCCACTGGCAAGGCATGAGCAGCTAGATAGCACCATCGCCGTTCTGGAGCAATTGTCGAACTTTTTGACCAATGCTAGCAGTGCCCGGCAAAAAGCCTTATTGACTGATAATGACATTATTATTCGCCCTGCCATTGATAGTTTAAGCACCACAGATTTTAGCATTATGGGTTTAGCTATGAGCTTAGGTGAGCAAGCCGCGACGTTCCAAGTAACGACCTTATCAAGGTTAAGTGTCACGGATGCTGAGTTTACCACCTATCAAAACAATAAGAAGCGTAAGAGTCATAAGTGGCTAAATCAGATCCACCGTCCGCTAACTGCAGTGAAGTTTGATAATCAATCTAAGGTGAGCGAAAGCTTATTGAAAGAAAAATTTGATTTAAAGCCGGGTGATGTGGTGACCAAGGAAACCCTAGATGCAGCGTTAAAGCGGGTTTATTCGCTGAATAAATTCGAGCGTGTCGATGCTGAGTTTGATGATACTAAGGCCGGGAGGGTGCTGACTCTAAAGACTAAAGCTAAATCTTGGGGGCCAAATTATCTACAGGCGGGCTTTAATTGGGAAGATGACTTTACCTTGGACTCAGTGGTGGCGATTTCCCTTGCCTATACCATGACTGATTTAACTGACAACGATGGCGAGTGGCGTAACGAGTTAGAGCTAGGTTATAAGCAATTAGTGGCCACTGAGTTTTATCAACCCTTAGATAGAGATCAAAAGTTTTACAGCCGAAATCGATATCAATACGAGAGTCGGAAAAATGATATCTATGATGATCAAGGCCGTAATTTAAAATTCGAGAAAGACGCGAGTCGCTTCGATTTTGGCATAGGTTATAACTACTCTGATGCTGGTGTTGTAGAGTTGGGAATAGTGGCTGAAACAGGAGAGCTTACTAACGATGCCATTAGTATGCGCAATTTAGATTACTCTTCTGTAGGGGGCTACTTTAAGCTTACCTATGACACTTTGAATAGCATTAGCTTCCCCACTGAAGGCAATCGTTTTAGTTTGAATGCTTACTTAAGGGATGAGGACTTTAAAGGTATAGATCTAACTAATAATGGTGATTTAAACTGGCAAATCGAAGCCGATTGGAAAGGCGCATTGAAGCTTGGCCATCATGCTATCGTGGGTAAAATGGCTCTAGCCACGGTAGAAAATGATGGTAACTACACTTTGCAGTTATCTGAACTCGGTGGCTTCTTGAATCTGTCAGGCTTTCATAAACATGCTTTAGTGGGAGCTCATAAAGTCTTTGGTGCCTTTATTTACCAATATGATTTGGGCCGCGATGTGTTGATCACTGATCTACCTTTGTATATAGGGATGAGTTTAGAAGGCGGTAATGCCTGGTATGACAGAGAACTGGTTGATTTAGATGATCTTATTTACTCTGGCAGTTTATACTTAGGCACAGACACCACCTGGGGCCCCGCCGCATTAGGTTTTGGCTTAAGCGACAATGGCGAGAAAGCCTTTTATCTATTTATCGGTAAGAATTTCTAAGGGCTTTCCGACTTAAAACACACTAGTAAGTCATAAAATGGGCCAGTGAAAAATTCACAGGCCCATTTTTTAAAGGCTGTTAATCTATTTAAATACATCATTAATTCAATACTAATACAAGAGCTTACTCTCTAAATTGTTCCAATAATCCTGCCAATTGAGTTAAATCCTTGAGCTGATGGTGAGCCGCAGCCCAGCGGGCTTGAGTGGCTTGATTAGGGGCTGGGATAATCACAGTCTGCATAGTGGCGGCGCGGGCGGCAATAAGACCGTTGAATGAATCCTCCACCGCTAGGCAGTTCGATGGTGCTAAACCTAGGGCGTTAGCGCAATTTAAATACACCTCAGGGTGAGGCTTGCCATAGCTTAAGTGCTCAGCCGAGCAGCGCGCCTCAAAGTAATCGGCGATGTTAAGCTTATTCATTACCGCAGTAATTATGGCACTGGATGATGAAGTAGCTAGACCGATTTTAAGTCCAAGCTGTTGGCAGGCATTAAGGGCTTCAATAACTCCAGCCATAGGCTGGCCCTGTGCGCTAATTTCATTGACTACTTGGCTGACTATCTTGTTTGCTACAGCAAGATTATCGTAGTCATTTGCCGAGCACCAAGGGTGGCGGGCATACCAGTAGTGCACTACCTGATCGATCCTAAGCCCGGTGGTTTGTTCGGTATCTTCAAAGCTTAAAGGAACGCCCAATTCAGTCATCACTAAGTGCTCAGCTGTTTGCCAAGCGGGTTCAGAGTCAATCAAGACACCATCCATATCGAAAATAACCCCATGAATTTGAGTGGTTAGCATTTAGGCTCCTTAAGTGTGACTACCAGTGGTTGACACTTAGGTATCAAATTAGGTTTATTTAGCTATTTTTGTTAGTTAATCTACCTTTTTAGTCCTAAGTGGTTATTTTTTTATAAAAAAATATTTCTTAAAAGGTTAAGTCGTACTGGAGATATTTTAATCGCTGCTAGGTATGTAAGTCATTGCTTTAAATTTAAAAATATCAAGATTCAAACTAAGGTCTAGTTTTAATCTTCAGCACTAAGGTCTAAATTGACATAGGCCGTACAAATAAGTCCAGATTTAATCAGGCTAACAGTGTGAGCCGATTCATACTTTTTCAAAGCTGTAGTATACTGAATATCGGATTTCAGGCCCGAACCCGTGGAATTGTTAGCCCTTATCATTATGGCGTGCAGTTTTGCTGTGAGGCGTTAAACAAAGAGGAATGTTGCCGTGCTAGAAGCATATCGTAAACACGTCGCAGAACGTGCCGCAGAGGGCGTTGTCCCTAAGCCATTAGATGCACAACAAGTGGCTGAACTGGTTAAGTTAGTTGAAACACCTCCAGCAGGTGAAGAGGCATTCATCCTCGACTTGCTCGAAAATCGTATCCCACCAGGTGTAGATGAAGCCGCTTATGTTAAAGCGGCTTTTCTTGATGCTGTAGCTAAAGGCTCGGTGTCATCGTCTATCCTAAGCAGCGAACGCGCTGTTGAATTGCTTGGCACTATGCAAGGCGGTTACAACATAGATCCATTGATCGCTCAATTAGAAAACCCAGCACTGGCGCCATTAGCAGTCAAAGCATTATCAAACACCTTGTTGATGTTTGATTCTTACCACGACGTGGTTGAGAAAATGCAGGCGGGTAACGCTCAAGCTAAACAAGTGGTTGAATCTTGGGCCAATGCAGACTGGTTCTTAAACCGTCCTAAATTAGCCGACAAGGTTACTCTAACCGTATTTAAAGTGGCTGGCGAAACCAACACTGATGACTTGTCACCTGCGCCAGACGCATGGTCTCGTCCAGATATCCCTTTGCATGCCTTAGCTATGCTTAAAAACGCGCGTGACGGTATCGTTCCAGATGAGCCAGGCGTTGTGGGTCCAATTAAAGAAATCGAAGCCCTTAAAGGCAAAGGTCATCCACTAGTGTACGTGGGTGACGTTGTGGGTACTGGTTCTTCACGTAAGTCTGCCACTAACTCAGTGTTATGGTTCATGGGTGATGACATTCCTTATGTACCTAATAAGCGTGCTGGTGGTTTCTGTTTAGGTAATAAAATTGCCCCAATCTTCTTCAATACCATGGAAGATGCTGGCGCACTACCTATCGAGCTTAACGTAGATAAAATGGAAACTGGCGATGTTATCGACATTTATCCATACGAAGGCGCTGTTAAACGTGCAGGCTCTGATGAAGTCATCTCTACGTTCGAGTTAAAAACCGAAGTCTTGTTAGATGAAGTACGCGCCGGTGGCCGTATTCCATTGATCATTGGCCGTGGTCTTACAGATCGCGCTCGTGAAACCTTAGGCTTAGACGTATCTAAAGTATTCGTACGTTCACAAGACGTTGCCGATACAGGTAAAGGTTACACTTTAGTTCAGAAGATGGTGGGTAAAGCATGCGGCGTAGCCGGTGTTCGTCCAGGCCAATACTGTGAACCTAAGATGACTTCTGTGGGTTCACAAGACACTACCGGTCCTATGACCCGTGATGAGCTAAAAGATTTAGCTTGTTTAGGTTTCAGCGCCGATTTAACCATGCAGTCATTCTGTCACACCGCGGCTTATCCAAAGCCAGTTGATGTTGACACTCACCACACACTGCCTGATTTCATCATGAACCGTGGTGGTGTTTCACTGCGCCCTGGTGATGGTGTTATTCACTCTTGGTTAAACCGTATGCTACTGCCTGATACTGTAGGTACGGGTGGTGACTCACATACGCGTTTCCCAATTGGTGTGTCTTTCCCTGCAGGTTCTGGCCTAGTAGCATTTGCTGCAGCAACTGGCGTTATGCCACTTGATATGCCTGAATCTGTATTAGTGCGCTTTAAAGGTGAAATGCAGCCAGGTATCACGCTGCGTGACTTGGTACATGCTATCCCGCTTAAAGCCATTGAAATGGGGCTATTAACGGTTGAGAAGAAAGGCAAAATTAACGCTTTCTCTGGCCGCGTATTAGAAATCGAAGGTCTTGAAAAACTTAAAGTTGAGCAAGCGTTCGAGCTTTCTGATGCATCAGCTGAGCGTAGTGCGGCTGGTTGTACTATCAAGCTAGACAAAGAGCCAATCATTGAATATCTAAACTCTAACATAGTAATGTTAAAGTGGATGATAAGCGAAGGTTATGGCGATCGTCGTACTATTGAGCGCCGCGTCACTGCGATGCAAGAATGGTTAGCTAATCCAGTATTAATGGAAGCTGATAAAGACGCTGAATACGCTGAAATTATCGAAATCGACCTGAACGAAATCAAAGAGCCAATCCTTTGTGCGCCGAACGATCCTGATGATGCAGTACTGTTATCAAGCGTTGCACAAACTAAGATTGACGAAGTGTTTGTTGGGTCTTGTATGACTAACATAGGCCACTTCCGTGCGACCGGTAAGATGTTAGACAAGTTTGCTAAGACGCTGCCAACACGTTTGTGGATTGCGCCGCCAACTAAGATGGACAAAGATCAGTTAACTGAAGAAGGTTACTACTCAATCTTTGGCCGTGTTGGTGCACGTATCGAGATCCCAGGTTGTTCTCTATGTATGGGTAACCAAGCACGTGTTGCAGAGGGCGCGACTGTAGTATCGACTTCTACGCGTAACTTCCCTAACCGTTTAGGTACTGGTGCAAACGTATACTTGGCTTCGGCTGAGCTTGCCGCAGTAGCAGCCTTATTAGGCCGCCTGCCATCGCCAGAAGAGTATCAAACATACGCTAAAGAATTGGATGCCACCGCAGCTGATACTTACCGTTATTTGAACTTCGACCAAATTGCTTCTTACACTAAGAAAGCCGACAGCGTGATTTTCCAATCAGCAGTCTAATTTGATGAGTGGCTTGATTGATTAAGTCAGTTTGAAATAAAAAATGCCAGCAGCAATGCTGGCATTTTTGTTTATTAGCGCGTTGACTGTTATTCACATATTTATAGCGATGAATTTCTGGCTAGGCATTTCTAACCACACTCCAGCTAATCACAGGCAACTAACTAACTAACTAACTAACTACTAACCTCAATGCGATTACCGCCTTTGCTTTTTGCTTGATACATGGCGCTATCGGAGCTGGCTAATAACTGCTTTTCATCCATGCCATGCTGCGGGTATAGGGCGATCCCTATACTGGGAACTATATGCAAAGATTGTCCTGCCAATTGAAAAGGCATATTAAGGGCATTGAGTATTGCTTGGGCAATTTTTAAAATATTGTCTCTGGAACCTGCATCATCGAGTAAGATCACAAATTCATCGCCACCAAATCGAGACACTGTATCGGTTTCACGAACGCAATGTAAAATGCGCTGAGCCGTCATTTGCAGTAAAGCGTCGCCAATTTGATGACCGCAAGTGTCATTCACGGCTTTAAACTTATCTAAGTCTAGGAACAGCAGCGATATGCTATGGCCCCCACGTTTTGCATGGGTTAGGGCATTTTTAATTCGATCATCAAACAGCGCCCGATTAGGAAGCTGGGTGAGTTGGTCATACAGGGCAAGGTGCTTTAATCGAGTGAGCATCTGCTTGCGTTCAATAGCGGTAGCGATTTGAGTGGATACGAATCCCATTAACTCTTGATCTTGAATGGTATATTCAGGATCGCAAACATCACTGTGCATTATCAATACACCGATAATATCGTGTTGTTGTTTTAAAGGGAGCCCAAGCCAACTGGACTGGCTGTTAGTGAGAATTTGACGAATTTCTTCTGGGTACTTTTCCATTGAATTCAGCTTGATAAGTACAGGTTTAGCGCTATGAATAACATGATGACAGAAGATTATTTCATCTTGCTCATCGTGGTTTTGAGCTGTGTTGGAATGGCTAATTAGGTTTGAATTTTGTGTTTTTCCTCTCCGCGGCGTTAAAGCATTGTCATTAAGAGAGCCGATTGGATTGCCGTGAGTTTTATAAAGAAAGCTCAACTGGTTAGTCTTGGGTTCATAAGAGGCGATAGCGAAATTAGTTGCTGGCAGTAATTGTGCAATAATATTATGTATACCTTGGTAGAGAGTGAGCAGATCTTCAGCAAGATGTGTGGCTTCTGATATGGCGTAAAGTGCTGCTTGGCGGCGCTCGATATTTTTTCTACTACTGATATCTCGTGCTATCGCAATTCTTTGCTGATGTTTATCTGACCAGCGCGCTGACCATAAAATATCAACTACTTGACCATCTTTACGCACATAACGGTTTTCAAAATGAGTATTCTCATTACCCTGCATTATGCTTATTGCTGCTGCTAAGGTGCGCTTTCTATCGGCAGGAAAGACTAAATCTAGTACTTTCATGCCGATCATTTCTTCTGAACGATAACCGAAAATACGTTCAGCACTGGCACTAACAAATTCAAATCGCCCAGTCTTATCCACGACACACACAGCATCGATTAATAGGTCTATAAAACTACTTAAGCTTTGATATTCATCTTTATTCACATAATAACTCCCGCTAGTCGCTGTCTGTTGCACCCTCCTATAATTTTTAATAGTAGCAGTGGGTTGAGCGAGCTATTGATAATAAAGGCTGGTAAAGCGTCATGCTCACCTAACCGCGCGTGAACAAGGTTTTTAATAGCCTAGTCCAGTTAAGGTCAGTGTTCCACATCTGCTAACAACTAAGGGTAAATATAGTGAAAAGTGATCTGAGTTTATTGCTAATGCGTATTGGTTATTCAGCATGACTGTGTGCTGCATTTGTCACACATAGAAGATTGAGGCACATTATTGGAGGGGCAAAAATGACATTTCCTGATTTACAGCTAGCAGCTCAAAGCTTGCTAAATAATGCTGCAGCATTAGAGCAGAATTGTCCAACCAGCTTAGGCGTATTTCCTCTACCATTATTTTTATTACCTTCAGGGAACACTCGGCTGCGAATTTTTGAACCTAGGTATTTATCAATGATATCTGGCTCTAGCAAGGGAGGAGGATTCGCGATTGCCTGTTTTGATAAAACCTTAAAAACAGGCTTGCCGACTTGGGGAACTAGGGTGGAGGTAATAGATTTCCACTCAGGAGATGATGGTGTGCTTGTGGTTGATGTGCAAGGGCTACACTTAGTTACTTTAGAGGATGTTAAGCCCAGAAGAGATGGTTTACTTGTGGCTCAAACTCAATATAAACCTCACTGGGCTCAGCTTGAAAAGCCCGTCAGTAAAGTGAAAAGTCAGACTGCTGAGCAACAGCAGATTGATGCTCGAATGCTGTCGTTAACCAGAGTATTGAAAAACATTTTTTCAGAACATACCCAGCTCACTCAAATTTATCCACAGACATATTTTTCATCGCCTCAATGGGTTTGTGCTCGCTTTTTAGAAATACTGCCTTTATCTTTGAACGAAAAAGAAAAGTTTATTAAGCCCATGACCTTAGAGCATAGCCAAACCTTCTTGTATACCTTGGTACTAGGGGCTGAAAATAATAATTGATCTTTTTGACGCTAAACTGCGTATTGCTATACCTAGTGCAGCTGTTAATGGATAAATGATGCAAAACATGATGAGTAGCAGCATGAATAATAGCGCTCCCAATAAGGATGGCTTAATTATCACTAACCCTACTGAGCTACAGGTGTCAGCGCAGCTGTATACTTGGCTGGTTTTAGTCGCAGAAAAAAGGGACAAACAGGCTTTTACTGCGCTGTTTCAATTCTTTGCACCCAAAATTAAGGGATTTGGATTACAGCGTCTTGGCTGTCATGACAAAGCCAATGAGCTACTTCAAGAGACCATGAGCAATGTATGGCGTAAAGCGCATCTTTATGATGGTGACAAAGGCGCAGCGACAACTTGGGTTTACACTGTGATGCGTAACGCTTGCTTTGATATGTTACGACGAATAAAAACCAAGAATGAGCAATTATTAGGTGACGATATTTGGCCTGTAGATCAAGCTCAAGATGAAGCTATTACTGAGTCAGTGAGCTTTAAAGATCACTTGATGGAAAAACATATGTTAACCCATATAAATAGCCTGCCAGCACTACAGCAAACCGTGGTTAAAGGCGTTTATTATCAATCTTTATCCCAAGAACAACTGGCCCAGCAGCTTGAGGTGCCTTTAGGCACAATTAAATCGCGTTTAAGGCTTGCTCTGGCCAAGCTTAGGCAGCAAATGGGAGATGACTATCATGATTAACCACCATCCAAATACTTCTATATTGGTTGATTTTGTCGCAGGTGAGCTACCGGCCTCGATTAGCATAATGATTGCCAGTCATATGGATTTTTGCCGCCAATGCCGTCAGCAGGTACAAGTATTAACTGAGCAAGCTGCAGCATTGGAATTTGAGCCTTTGGCGGATAGCCTAAGTCAGAGTAGTCAAACCGATAACTTTGATATTGACCATGCTATGTCTATGATAGAAGCCATCACTGAATCTGATATCGATACACAGATGTCTTTGCCTCAAACCGTGACAGAAATCGCCATTGGAAAGCTGCGGATCCCTTTACCAAGAGCGATTAAATCTGTGGCATTGAAAGAGTGGCAAGGCCTAGGAAAACTGTCTAGAGCACGGCTGGATGTGCAAGATGATGAAAGGCGTATGAGTCTACTTTATATTGCCCCCGGTGGCAGTGTTCCTTGCCATACACATCAAGGGTTTGAAATTACCTTATTACTGCAAGGCAGCTTTGAAGATGAAATGGGCCAGTACCATCAAGGGGATTTTATCTGGCTCGATGGTAAGCATACCCATCAGCCGGTGACCACGGCAGGCTGTGTGTGTTTGACGGTTTCCAGTGATGCCATACGTTTCACTCAAGGAATGAGCCAATTACTTAATCCTATCGGCAAGTTCATCTACTAAAGCCTTATCGAATTGAGACAGGGTCCCAATCCTAGCCTGCTACCTTTGGAGGCTGGGGTTTGGCTGGCCTATCGTTCACCCGCAGCTTCCTTAGTATCAAACCCTCGAGCCTATCACCCAAAGCTATGGCTGCAAGGTTATAAATTACCCTGATTAATATGATTTTGTGATTCTTAAAAATAAATTGATCTTAATCCAGATGGCGAACGTATTGCTTTAATAATCTCAACTTGATGTCATTTTCCCTGATAGGGCATCTACACAATAGGACGATATCTCTATGGCACAAGCACCTTGGTTGAGCAGATTTATTACTGTTTACAGTACGCTGGGTACAGACAATTTGGCATCCTTGAGCAGTATTTATCATACAGAGGTTGTGTTTGTTGATCCTATGCACAAGGTGGAGGGGATTGCAGCCTTATTGGGCTATTTTGAACAGATGTATCAACAAGTTATAAGTTGTGATTTTGTGATAGAAGAAGTCTTGGAGGCTCCCACACAAGCGGCAGTCTATTGGACCATGACCTTGCGTCATACTGCATTAGCGGGGGGAAAGCCCATTAAGCTCGACGGGCACTCACAATTAAAGATGCAAGATCAACGAGTCATTTATCATAGAGACTACTTTGACCTTGGGGCTATGCTTTACGAGCAAGTTCCTTTGCTAGGTACTGTGATTAAATACATTAAACAGCGGGCGGGCCAATAGATGCGCATTATGATAACTGGGGCGACATCGGGGATCGGAAAAGCATTAACCTTAGCCTATGCCCAGGCTGGCCACCAAGTGATTGCCTGTGGTCGTAATGAGCAAAAGCTGATTGAGCTCAGCGCTATGGCTGTAGGTATCGAATATTTGTGTTTCGATTTAACTGATTTTGACTCTTACCCTGCTTTGACGTTAGCCCAAGGACAGCTTGATTTATTGATCTTAAATGCAGGTGACTGTGAATATATAGATGACGCCTTGGCTTTTGATGCTAAGCGTTTCGAGAAAATCATTAATATTAATCTGGTTTCAGTGGGTTATTGCCTACAAGCCTGGTTAGCCAATATTAAGCCCACAGGGCGTTTGGTATTAATCAGTTCTAGCGCTCAATATCTGCCCCTATCCAGAGCCGAGGCTTATGGGGCATCCAAAGCCGCACTGACTTATCTTGGTCGCACCTTAGCGATAGATTTAGCTAAACACAACATTAGTGTCACTGTGGTTCACCCCGGGTTTGTTGATACGCCGCTCACTAAGCGAAATCGTTTTACTATGCCTATGATAATCACCAGTGAGCAGGCGGCGACAAATATTATTCTCGGGCTGGAAAAGGGTCAAAGTGAGATTGCCTTTCCGAAGTTATTTATATTTATCATTAGAAGCTTAGCTGTATTGCCTCAGGGGCTTTGGCGCCGATTGGCCTTAAGGATGTCTTCATGAAAAAAATTGCCATCATAGGCTCAGGGATTTCTGGGTTAACTTGTGCTTATTTATTGGATAAAACCCACCAGATTACAGTATTTGAAAAAAATGATTACGTCGGTGGGCATACGGCGACAGTGGATATTGAGCATCAGGGGCAAACCTACGCCATAGATACAGGTTTTATCGTCTTTAACGACAGAACCTACCCTTATTTTAATCGCTTATTGGAACGCTTAGGCATTGCAGGGCAAGATACTGAAATGAGTTTTAGCGTGCACAATGCTCAGACGGGGTTCGAATACAATGGCCACGGTATTAATGCCTTATTTGCTCAGCGCCGAAATCTGTTTAGTCTTAAATTTTGGCGCTTAATTGGCGAAATACTTAAGTTTAATCGCCTGTGTAAGCGTGATTTTTATGCGGGTAATATTAATCCAGACGCAAATTTAGGCCACTTTTTACGTCAGCATCAATTTTCTGATTTTTTTTGTCAGCATTATATTCTGCCAATGGGGGCGGCAATTTGGTCCACCAGCTTATCTGATATGAAGCAATTTGAGCTTAAGTTTTTCATCCAATTTTTCTATCACCACGGTTTGCTTAATATTAGTGATAGGCCTCAATGGAAAGTGGTGCCCAAAGGGTCGCGCTCATACGTAGAAGCTATCTTAGCTGCACTGACAAAACCTGTGCAGACAAGTGTCGATATCGGCTCAGTCAGTCGAATCGAGGATGGCGTGCTGATTCATTTTGATAATGGTCAGAGCCAGCGTTTCGATGA
Source organism: Shewanella sp. SR44-3 (assembly GCF_014163735.1). GTDB lineage: Bacteria > Pseudomonadota > Gammaproteobacteria > Enterobacterales > Shewanellaceae > Shewanella. The sequence continues at coordinate 10,637 of NZ_JACJDV010000011.1, read as the reverse complement.
GGTGATTTTTGCCTGTCATTCCGACGAAGCTTTGGGTTTACTTGCCGACCCTAGCCTAGATGAATCACGGATATTGAGCAGCATACCTTATAGTCCTAATGAGGTGGTATTACACACGGATGTTAGTGTATTGCCAGACAGGAAATTGGCTTGGGCCAGTTGGAATTACCATCTAGATGATAGCCAGTTTCGGCCTGCAAGCGTGACTTATAACATGAATATTTTACAAAATATTCAAAGCGATACTACTTTTTGCGTCACCTTGAATCAAGGCGATAAAATTGATCCAACTCAGGTGTTAAGGCGTTTTGTTTATCATCATCCAGTACTTAATGAGGTCAGTGTGGCCGCTCAGCAAGAGCGGTCATTGATATGTGGCAAAAGAGCTTGTCACTTTGTCGGTGCCTATTGGTATAGCGGTTTTCATGAGGATGGCGTTCGCAGTGCCCTAGATGTGACCCGCAGATTCGGTCAAAGCCTGTGATGAGTCAATCTTCTAGGGTGAAGCAGGGCGCAGTCGAGGAGCGCAGTGGCATCTATCTTGGCAAGGTGCGCCATCGCCGTTTTGGGGCCATTGGCCATAGGTTTAGCTACCCGCTTTACATGATGGGGCTAGATCTTGATGAACTAAACCTTGAGCACCCGCGCAGTGTTGATACTTCATCCAAAGGGGAGGGCCTGCCCACTATTCTAAGGCGCAGTATTATTTTTGGTCGTCGCTGGTTTAACCCGATCCGATTTTATGAAAAAGATTACCTTAGCAGTGAACCTGGCAGCTTAAAGCAACGTATTGGCAATAAAGTGAACTCCTTAGGGGGAGAGTGGCAGTCCAGTGGTAGAGTCTTTTTGTTGGCTCAGTGCCGGTGCATGGGGCTGTATTTTAGCCCGATAAACTTGTTTTTTTGTTATGACGATAAAGATGAGTGTCAATACATGCTGGCTGAGGTGAGCAATACACCTTGGCAGCAAAGGCATTATTATTTATTAACCTTAGGGACACAGATGAAGCTGAAGAAAGCTTTTCATGTGTCACCTTTTATGGATTTAGATATGGACTACCACTGGCGTATTCACCCGCCAGCGGACCAGGTTATGGTTCATATTGAAAATCATAAAGATATTAAAGTATTTGATGCAACACTAGCATTAACGAAACGGCCAATAACCCCAAGGAACTTATGCACCACTTGGTTACTGAGCCCTGCCATGACGGTGAGCATGCTGGTGGGGATTTACTGGCAAGCATTAAAATTATGGCTAAAACGAGTGCCTTTTATTGCCCATCCCAAGGCGAGTAAAAAATCATAATTGTGTGGTGAGGTTAGGTAATAAATTAACAGTGAGGTTGAGATGGAAGAGTTTGCAAAATCCACCACTAAATTAGACCGACAAGCGAGTTATTCCTCAGTTGAGACTAAAAATAACTATCGTAGTTTGGTGCTGAGTTTATTGAATAAAATCCAAGGTGCTAGCATTGAGCTTATTGAGGGTGCAGCCCACAGCGTTCATGGTCAAAGAGATGCCCCACTGACCGGGCAGTTGGTCGTTCATGATGCTAGTTTTTATCGGGACTTGATCACTGCTGGCAGCATTGGTGCTGCTGAAGCTTTTCTTGATGGTAAATGGACCAGTCCAAATTTAACCCGCTTAGTGCAAGTGATGGCCATAAATCAAGCTCAACTCGATGCATTAGAAAGTAAAATGCAGTGGTTAGCTAAATTAAAAAACCTCTTGTTAAAGCGAAAAAATATCAATACGGAACAAGGTTCTAAGCGAAATATTTTAGCTCATTATGATATAGGCAATGAATTGTATGAGCGCTTTCTAGATAACAGCATGCTGTATTCTTGCGCTATTTATAGCGAGCAAGCTCAGTCCTTGGGTCAAGCCCAGCAGAATAAGATGCGTGTGATCTGTGAGCGCCTTGAATTGACACAGGGGCAACATGTACTGGAAATTGGTACAGGCTGGGGCGGCTTGGCAATTTTTATGGCACAGGAATATGGCTGCCATGTCACCACTACAACTATTTCAGAGGCTCAATTTAGCTTTGCTCAGCAGCAGGTTATCGCTTTGGGCTTGAGCGATAAAATCACCTTGTTGAAACAGGATTATCGCAAGCTCACAGGCCAATACGATAAGTTGGTATCCATAGAAATGATCGAGGCTGTGGGGCATGAATATATGGCTAGCTTCTTCGAAATCTGTTCACAGCGACTTAAAGCTGATGGGAAAATGTTAATCCAAGCCATCACCATCGCTGATGGCCGTTATGAAAAGTACCGTAAAGGGGTCGATTTTATTCAAAAATACATCTTCCCTGGCGGCTGCCTGCCTTCAATCGCTGTGATGACAGCTCAGCTTGCTCAGAGAACAGATCTTGTTATTGATGAGGTTCAAGATATTGGCCTTCATTACGCCCGCACCTTGAATGACTGGCGACTAGCCTTTGAGCACAGCTGGGATGAGCTTAAGGGGTTAGGTTATAGCGAAGAGTTTAAGCGCTTATGGCTGTTTTATTTCAGTTATTGTGAAGGGGCATTTTTGGAAAGAGTGATAAGTACTCACCATCTTGTTGCTAGAAAACCTCGTTTTGTAGGCCGAGGTGACGCCGCGATTATCAATTATTAGGCTTGGTTGCCAGCACTGAGTATGAGGGAGAGATATGCAAAAATTTTGGCTGATAAATCTCATACTCTTTCAAGCAGCTTGGTTTAGTGCCGTACTTTACCCCAGTGTCGCCAGCTGGATTATGACACTGCTCTTGGCACTGCATTTCTACTTATCCCCTACGGTCAAAGCCGATGCAAAGTTGCTTATCTTAGTGCCCATAGGTGTTTGTGCCGATAAGCTGCAAATGCATTTTGGGGTATTCAGTGGCGCAACTGGGTTGTTTCCTACGTATTTATTATTACTGTGGTGTTTTTTCATTCTGAGTCTCAATCACAGTTTGTTATGGCTAACCAGAGTGCATTTAGGCATGCAGGGAGTGTTAGGAGCACTGGGTGGTGCAGGCAGTTATTGGGCGGGTATAGAAGCTGGTGCCTTGCAGACTAATTTAGCGACTCCCTTGTTATTATGCATATTGCTCTGTATCTGGGGCTTATTACTGCCAAGCCTTATTTATTGCCGCCAGGCGATATTACACCAAGATTGTTAACCCATAAGACTGCGTATAGAGGTGTTTATGTATAAATATCTATTGTTATTTATTGTCTTTAGCCCAATCGCGCCGGCCGCAGTTGTTGATGGTATGCATAAGTTGGGGGCTGGTGAAATGAGCTTTTTATTTTGGCGTTTATATCGCGCCGAACTTTATAGCCAAGATGCGAGTTTAATGGCAGCAGTTAAGCTAGATGCTGATGCTTATTTGGCTCAAAGCAAAGATAAAGCCTTACGAATTGAGTATTTTAAGCAAATAGATAAGCAAGATTTACTTGATGCCACTGAAGAGCAATGGCGCCATTTGGACTATGATCAGGCCAGTATTGAGCGCTGGTTAGTCTCCTTAAGGCACATTTGGCCAGATGTGGTCCCAGGAGATGTATTAACTCTTGTTGTCACAACGACAGGGGAAAGCCATTTCTATTTCGGCGAATACGCCATAGGCAAGGTCGAAGATGGTGATTTTGGCAGGGCATTTCTGTCAATTTGGCTGTCAAAAAAGACTTCTCAGCCGCAACTTAGGGCGCAATTGTTAGGGTTAACATCATGAAAAAAATAATGTTATTAAGTATCTTACTGCTACTTAGCGCCTGTGGTTCTGCGGGTTTAGATGACTATAAAAACACCTCTCCGCAATTAAAACTCGAGCAATTTTTTGAAGGTAAGCTCAAAGCTTACGGCATGGTATTCGATCGCAGTGGTAAGCTATTGCGCCGTTTTGAGGTTGACTTAATAGCCCATTGGGAGGGCGATAAAGGCGAAATAAAAGAATGGTTTGTATTCGATGATGGTGAAAAAACCACGAGAATATGGCAACTAGTGCGCGAAGCTAATAATACTTATAGCGGCACCGCCAGCGATATTGTGGGTACAGCCCAAGGCCGCACTCAGGGTTCAGCACTATTTTGGCAATACGAGATGAATATCGAGGTCGACGGTAGCAGTTACCAGCTACGCTTAGATGATTGGATGTATTTACTTGATGATAAACGTTTATTCAACAAGACGGATATGACTAAATTTGGTGTTAAAGTGGGTGAAATTATTCTCTATATTGAGAAACTTGATCTCAAGTAATTTTGCCTGTGGAAAGATAGCTAACAAAATGGCCAGTACCCTTAAGTGACTGGCCATTTTGTTACAGCTTGAGCACAGCAGTTACTTTTGTAACTGGGCCTTGGCCGCTTCGACTTTAGAGAAATCCAGCCCAAGTTCGAGTACGGCTTCCTTGATTAATCCTGGATTTTGCATCACTAGGGCCATTAATTGCTGTAGTTTTTCCGCAGGGATCCCTAACTGAGTAATGGCGTTCATCGCCATGAGTGGATTTTCAGTCAGGGTTTGGAATAGTTGATTAATGCTAGCGTCGCTGACATTGTGTTCTTTCAAAATGGCAATAATCGGGTTCATTGCAATACCTTGTTTGTTTTGGTGATGGTTAAAATAACGCTGAAGCCAACTCTACCACATTAGCGGTATTGAACCGCCATGGGGATAATACCAATCGTATTAATTATTTGGTCATTCAGCGGGAATTCAAAGGAGATTAATCAAGGCGGAGGCTTGAAGGCATAGTGGTGCTATGTCAAAAGTCTTCAACGCAGAGAAATCCCCTTTGAAACCCGCCTCTTGGCAGCGTCTCAAGCGTTCCACTTCATCGTTGCATTCCTGTGTAAGAATGAGGTTTGAAAGGGAATAACCCTTACTGCATTAATGCGCCTTGAATTGAAAAGCTTGAGGCGCTCTGATAGATCAAATAATTAATGTGATTGGTATAAGCCCTTCACGTGAGCCGTGTTCGGCTTTAAGGCGGGCAAGATAGTCTTGCCACAGCTGTGTTTGTTGACTGCCAAGGCGATAGAGCACTTCCCAGCTGTAAATGCCTGTATCGTGGCCATCATCGAACACGAGTTTTACCGCATAATTGCCCACGGCTTCTATGGCCTTGATATTGACGTTTTTCTTATGAGTGACCAATACAGGGCTGCCATGCTGCTGCACTTCTGCCGATGGGGAATAGACCCTAAGTAACTCACAACTTATGTCAAGGCTTTGGTTGTCATCGAAATTGACCTGAAGCAACCTAGATTGGCGTTTAAGTTTAAGGCCAACCACCTTGGGAATATGTGTATTCACGCAGGGCTCCTGGTTAGTGTGGCATGATTAATTCATTATAGAAAAAGCAAAGCGGCTTAACACCACTTTGCTTTTTCAAATGTACTCTGCTTGTTGTCATAGTCTGCTAGCACCTAGCATTACAGAATAAAGCGGCTCAAGTCTTCATCTTGCACTAAGGTATCTAAGTGCTCGGTGACATAGTCAGCATCGATAACAAAGGCGCTGCCAGACTTATCTGAAGCATCGAAAGAGATGTCTTCCATCAACTTTTCCATCACGGTATGCAAGCGGCGGGCACCAATGTTTTCAGTGCGTTCATTCACTTGCCAAGCCGCTTCTGCAAGCTTATCAATCCCTGATTCAAGGAAAGAGATGGTTACGCCTTCAGTGGCCATAAGCGCAATATATTGCTCGGTTAATGAGGCATTGGGTTCGGTTAAAATGCGTTTAAAGTCATTGGCGGAAAGCGCATCAAGCTCCACCCGAATGGGCAGACGCCCTTGTAATTCAGGAATTAAATCAGAGGGTTTTGACATCTGGAATGCACCAGAGGCGATAAACAGAATATGGTCGGTTTTCACCATGCCGTGTTTTGTGCTTACCGTACAGCCTTCAACCAATGGCAGTAGATCACGTTGCACCCCTTCACGGGAGACATCTGGGCCTGAGGTTTCGCCGCGCTTACAAATTTTGTCGATTTCATCCAAGAAGACGATGCCGTTTTGTTCAACCAGATCTATGGCCTGCTCTTTAAGATCTTCTTGATTTACAAGCTTGGCCGCTTCATCTTCAATCAATTGCTTAAAGGCATCTTTAATCTTAAGTTTCTTACGCTTAGAAGTGCTCTGACCTAGGTTTTGGAATAACCCTTGTAACTGATTGGTCATTTCTTCCATGCCAGGAGGCGCCATAATTTCAACGCCAATTTGCGGCGCGGCGATATCGATGTCGATTTCTTTATCGTCTAGCTGACCTTCACGGAGTTTCTTGCGAAAAATCTGTCTAGTGCCTGAATCGTCTTTCTTTTCGCTGTCCCAGTCTTCTTTAGCTTTTGGCAGTAGGGCATCTAAGATGCGCTCTTCGGCCAATTCTTCGGCGCGGTGACGGCATTTTTTCATCTGCTGCTCGCGGGTCATCTTTACGGCCGAGTCGGTGAGATCGCGAATGATCTGCTCGACTTCCTTACCCACATAGCCCACTTCGGTGAATTTAGTGGCTTCAACCTTGATAAAAGGCGCGTTAGCAAGTTTAGCGAGGCGACGGGCTATTTCTGTCTTACCCACACCCGTTGGGCCTATCATCAGGATATTTTTGGGGGTGACTTCTTGGCGTAAATCAGGGGCTAGCTGCATTCTGCGCCAGCGATTACGCAGCGCCACCGCGACCGCGCGCTTGGCTTTATTTTGGCCTATGATATGGGCATCGAGCTCGTGGACGATTTCTCTAGGCGTCATCTCAGACATAAGTATTCCTCTGGCTCGACTTAATAATCAAGCTGTTCGATGGTTTTGAATTGATTGGTGAAAACGCAAATATCGCCTGCGATAGTCAGCGACTTATCGGCAATCTCTTGCGCGCTTAATTCGGTGTTTTGCAATAACGCCAGCGCCGCGGCTTGGGCATAATTACCGCCTGAACCTATGGCGATAAGGTCGTGTTCTGGCTGCACCACATCACCATTACCTGTGATGATAAGCGAGGCTTCAGTGTCGGCAACCACTAGCATGGCTTCGAGCTTGCGCAGCATCTTGTCGGTGCGCCAATCTTTGGCCAGTTCCACCGCCGATTTCAGTAAATGACCTTGGTGCATTTCAAGCTTAGCTTCGAAGCGCTCGAACAGAGTGAATGCATCTGCGGTGCCGCCAGCGAAACCTGCTAATACCTTATTGTGGTACAGACGGCGCACTTTACGGGCATTGCCTTTCATTACCGTGTTGCCAAGGGAGACTTGGCCATCACCTGCGATGACGACTTGGTTATTGCGGCGTACTGATACGATAGTGGTCACGTTAATTCCTCTTAGGTAAACATCAACGGCTCAAGCATTTGAACATCAGGCTTAAAAAAGTCAGCCGTTGCAGCTAGGTAAAGTTGGTAGATTACACAGATATGGGGATGACAGGCTAAAAAACAAGAGTGGCGGCGACTCTTTTCCACTCACAATATGCCGCTATGGGTTTAGGGGCAGTCTTCCTGCTGCCTAATACCTTCCCATTAGCATCGGAGTTGCCATTTAGATAAAAAAGTCAGCATGCTCCTGCATGTGCATGATGATTAAATTCTGATAAGTTTTTGCTCCAAAGCCAGTTAGCAAGATGTCAAAACTTCGTTTGGATCAAAGTCGCAGGGTTCCACTCCCCAGTTCATTTAGTCAGATGTGGCCAAGAGGGGAAAACAACAGCATTCCAACAACATCCATGTGGGGAATGTCATTATGATGTCGGGAACATCATTGACCATGCCATCACGGCATTCGTGAGTCCTTTCACATCAGACGGGGGGACCGACTTTAGTTTAAATCAAGAGCCAAGGACGGACTTGCTGCGTGTCGTCGAGACTTTTTTATGACAGAAATGGGCCATGGCGCGCCGGTATACAGAAATTTCAGTGACAGGTTTCAAGCCTTCAGCAACTGGCTTTTCCAGGCAAGTTCAGAACAAATTTCTTGCTTACTTTTGTCCAAAAACGAGTTTGGTTAATGATTAGCCTTGCTTCTCATTATGTAAATTTTTTAGGCGTAGAAACGCTTTGTTTAATTAGACTTGTAATGTATGATTTTGAAAAATAACGATATGTATTCAGTCGCCTTGTGAAGTGCTAGCAATTGTTGACACTCTAAATTCTTACTTCGTTTTAATAAAAGGTATTCAACACTTGTGGGATTGATAAGTTTCACGTTAGCTTGTAACTTGTTAAAATTAATAATAATTTTAGCGTAAAAGAGTCGGGTGTTAAGGGGGGCTTAGGATGTTTTCCGAAATTCGCGTTAATACGCTGTTGAGTTGCTTATGACATTTAATGATACTCATACAAATTTAGAAAAACGATATTCAATTGGTCAGGAAACGGATTCGGGAAAATATTATTTGTCATTCCCAGTCTCAAATCATATGGTGGACTATGAAGAATATTATGAAATAACTAATGAGTTATATTCAACTTTTCCTAAATCAGCTCCGATGATCGAAATGCTATTAGAACGGTGTAGAAATCATGAACATGATAACTTACTACTCCAAAAGCCTGGTAAGCATCGTGGTTCAGCAACTTAACCAGCATGTATTGCAGATTCGGAGAAAAAGACTCCTCACTGCAAACCTGAATCGTTATGAGTTAAATAGAAAATTTATGTCCGCACAATTTTATTTCGATAAAATGAGTCATGGTGGTTCTGAAATTGATTTTTGGAATGCATTTTTAGACTCAGAAGTTAAGTTAAATATTGCCACTCATGAAAACCCAAATGCTTTTGCGCCTCTTGTGGTAACAGAGCCGGATGGTAATACTCCAACCGTATTGGTTTTTACAGAACATGCTCAGCCTATGGTCTCAGAAGGTCATAATTTGGTTTCTATTTATGCTTCAGAACTTGTAGGAATTTTGCATCCAGCCTTAAGTATTACTGTAAAAATGCAGTCAGGAGCAATTGTAGGTTCAAGAAAGCTGTTAGCAGCCATCAGAGAAAGCTCATAGATAATTAAGGATAGGCTGCGCGTAGTCGCGTCCTTATCCCAAGTGTGCCCTTGTTTACGTGAGTAACCTAAGACAGACCTTTAATGGCAAGCCTGTACGCAGGAGTTTCAGTGATTCACTTTTTGAGATTTAATTGTTCAGAACAAATTTTCTAGCTCTTTTTGTCTAAATTCGCTTTGATGTTGCTTATCCTAAGTGATCTAAAAAGCCTCGCAGGTATTCACTGGCGAGGCTTTTTATTTGTATTCAGCTAAATGTTAAATGCCCAAGCTAAGCCTAGCCGAGTTTGTCTTTAAGCCAGCCGTAATGGTAATAGCCCCATTGGCCTAAGCGTCTGGCCTGTGCGAAGGGCATCACGGGTAGCGGGGCTTGATAAAGGGGTAGGGCTGGTGCAGTTTTCCCTGCCATCATTTGAGCGAGACGAAAGCCTGCCTGGGCGCTAAAGGACACCCCAGCGCCGCAGTAACCTAGGCTATAACCCACGCCATTTTTGGCATACACATGGGGCATATCGTCCATGGCTGCGGCTATCCAGCCGGTCCAGTTGTAGGCGACAGCCTTGTGTTTGAGTGTTGGAAAGCACTTATCTAATGCCTGTTTTAATCTTTGACCGTAAATTGGGTTGGCGCCATCTTTACCCCACACGGCGCCGCGACCACCAAACAGAATGCGATTATCTGGCAGCAAGCGGTAATAATATTTAAGGATGCGGGTATCCATGGTCACTTGATGGGTGTTGAGTCCAGCGCTTGCCAATTCATCCGCTGAAAGGGGCTCTGTGACTATCACATTGCTTAAAATCGGCAAGAATTTATTGTCGATACGCTGATTAAAACGCTTTGGGGTGTAGGCATTACCAGCGCAAATCACTTGATTGGCAATCAACTCACCTTTGTCTGTGATGAGTCTGTGTTTGCCATCTTCTTCTATCCAATCAAGCACGCAGGATTGCTCGTTTATGGTCACGCCTTGGCGCAGCACGGCATCTTTATAGCCTAACAGCAGTTTGAGTGGATTTAAGCCAAAGCCATCTTTTAAGCGCAGGGCGCCGAAGGCTTGGCTGTGGTTCATATAGCGCTCGCAAAACGCTTGCCCCGAGATAAACTCGGCGCCATCGCCAAAATGTTTGAGAATAAACTCACTGGCGCCTTGGAGCTTTTCCATGGCCTTGGCATTGTGGGCCACTTTTAAATAGCCTTGCTCTTGAGGTTCGCAGTCAATTCCATGTTGCTTAATGAGGCCATCGACCCGCGACACGGCCTCACTGAATTCTTGATAAATCCCCTTGGCAGTATCTAAATTCCAGCGCTTTGCCATATCGGCATAACCTAAGCGGCCTGAGCCTTTGAGTACAAAGCCTGCATTGCGGGCGCTGGCCCCAAAGCCCACTCTGTTGGCTTCTAGTACATGGCAGTCAATATTAAACTCACTGGCAAGGTAATAGGCTGTCATTAGTCCAGTGTAGCCGCCGCCAATAATGGCCACCTGAGTGCGCTGTGTCCCAGTTAACGAAGGCAATAAGGCGGGGAGTGCAATAGTGCTGGCCCAATAGCTATTGGCTTGGGGCTGGCCGGCGGGATTGGCATTGATTAAGGGATCGTACATGGTGGACTCATTATTAGTTATTAGTTATTAGTTATTAGTTATTAGTAATTGGTTGC
>NZ_JACJDV010000119.1 GCF_014163735.1 Shewanella sp. SR44-3 | reverse complement strand
GGTAGCGTTCATAATTCTGTGTCATTTCAGTAAACTGTACAAAAACAGGAATGACACATGACTCAACCTTTTAACTTTGAACAAGCCCTTAAAGATCTTCAAGCGGGTAAAAATCTCACAGGCAAAGACAGTATTCTTGGCCCCTTGATTAAACAACTTACCGAAGCGGCCCTTCAAGCCGAACTCGAGCAGCACTTGGCTCATGATGAGCAACCTAACCGCAAGAATGGTAAGACGGCTAAAACGATTAAGCATCCCTCAGGCAGCTTTGAGCTAGACACGCCTCGCGATAGAAATGGCTCCTTTGAACCTCAGCTCATCAAGAAGAACCAAACCACGCTCACCGATGAAATTGACCGCAAAGTGCTGTCAATGTTCAGCATGGGCATGAGCTACCGTGACATCAATCAGCA
>NZ_JACJDV010000118.1 GCF_014163735.1 Shewanella sp. SR44-3 | reverse complement strand
ATCCCCATGGATGGGGTGAATGCAAAACAATGTCTGGAACATTATTGGTCCAACTGAACTACCGCTCTTCTTTTGCATTTTCATTTAAAACGAAAAAAGCCTCATCTTTCGATGAGGCTTTTCTCTATAGTTGGCGGAGCGGACGGGACTCGAACCCGCGACCCCCGGCGTGACAGGCCGGTATTCTAACCAACTGAACTACCGCTCCTTTAGCAATTTGCTTGCGCTGCATGCTAAATTCTTTTTAAGTCGCTGACATGTCAGTATCAGGAGACTTGCTCTTTCAAGCATCGTTTGGCGCCTGGAAATGACCTACTCTCGCATGGGGAGACCCCACACTACCATCGGCGATACTGTGTTTCACTTCTGAGTTCGGAATGGGATCAGGTGGTGCCACAGCTCTATGGTTTCCAGACA
>NZ_JACJDV010000117.1 GCF_014163735.1 Shewanella sp. SR44-3 | reverse complement strand
CGTAAAATACGCAGCCCAAGCCAACGACCTAGCGTCTAACGGCGATGTCTGAAAAATCGACATCAAGTTCTTTAAAAATTTATCAAGTAATCTGTGTGGACACTCACAGGTATTGAGTTATTCGACAATTATTTAAATCAGTTTAACTGCTTTAGATAATCAAAAAATTTAAACTCAATGCAACTATGTTTGTCCATAGCAACTTTGGTTTCTACTTTCTTTCGAGAAAGTAAATTCAAAGAAGCACATATGTACAAAAGACTTTGTTAACTTCGGTTAATAAAGCAATCAGAATTCATTGAGCTGAAGTCTTTCCTAATAGAAAGCTTCAAAAAAACTTTAATTGAAGAGTTTGATCATGGCTCAGATTGAACGCTGGCGGCAGGCCTAACACATGCAAGTCGAGCGGCAGCGGGAAAGTAGCTTGCTA
>NZ_JACJDV010000116.1 GCF_014163735.1 Shewanella sp. SR44-3 | reverse complement strand
TTGTGTGCAAACACGAATATGAGTTCTCAAAACACTTTATTAAGTGTCTTGAATATTTTTAAAACTAAGGCGTGTCCACTTCCTACCCGGAGGTGAGACAAGTAAAAACCAAGCTGGTCTCACTCTTTATTGAGTGAACGTATGACTCAGTGTTTTTCTTACTTTATCTCGATAACGTAAGCGCAGTTATTCGATACGGTGTCTAAGCCGTGGAGCGAATGAGAAAGGAGTGTAGCAGCGCTACATGACTGACGAATGAGGTTCACAATAACGACAGCGTGATGAATAACAAGCGAAAAGATGAAACCTATCTGGGTTGTATGGTTAAGTGACCAAGCGTATACGGTGGATGCCTTGGCAGTCAGAGGCGATGAAGGACGTAGTAACTTGCGAAAAGCGTTGGCGAGCTAGTAACAAGCATTTGAGCTAACGATGTC
>NZ_JACJDV010000115.1 GCF_014163735.1 Shewanella sp. SR44-3 | reverse complement strand
CTTCGGGAGGACGCTCACCACTTTGTGGTTCATGACTGGGGTGAAGTCGTAACAAGGTAGCCCTAGGGGAACCTGGGGCTGGATCACCTCCTTACCTATACGACTAACTCATACCTGAAAGTGAGCAATCACCTTGAGTGTTCACACAGATTACTTGATAGAAAGAAAGAGAATATGCGTCTCTATTTAGACGACGTACTCTTGTTTACTGCGATATGCGATAAATAAGATGCAAGTATAAATGGGTCTGTAGCTCAGCTGGTTAGAGCGCACCCCTGATAAGGGTGAGGTCGGTGGTTCAAGTCCACTCTGACCCACCAAAATTTTTCCTTTCCTGCGTTGGAAAGTGACTCGTTTAGTGAACTAAACGTCGCCACTTACCGCCTTGGTAAGAAAATATTTGGTATAACACCTTCTTAGAAGGTACTCGTATATTCTCGACTGTATGTA
>NZ_JACJDV010000114.1 GCF_014163735.1 Shewanella sp. SR44-3 | reverse complement strand
GTTAAAGATAAAAGTGCGGATGATAAATACACGACAAGACAAGCAGTCAGTGTGCCTATACTGGACAAGCTAAAAGCATGGCTTGAGCAAAACCAACCGAATTTAGTGGGTAATACCAAACTGATTGAGGCGGCTAATTACCTGGCAAATCAATGGCACAAACTCATTCGTTATGTTGATGATGGCAGACTGAGTATTGATAACAATCGTGCAGAGCGAGCAGTAAAACCGTTTGTGATAGGCCGCAAAAATTGGTTATTCAGTCAGACAGCTAATGGGGCTCATGCCAGTGCCACGCTTTACAGTATTGTCGAAACCGCAAAGGTCAATGGCTTAGTCCCATTTGATTACATCATGGCTTGCCTTAATGAACTGTGCCAACCAGCACCGGATATAGACAGCCTGTTACCATGGAATTTTAAAAGATAGGTGTAGTTGCCCAGACGCTTAC
>NZ_JACJDV010000113.1 GCF_014163735.1 Shewanella sp. SR44-3 | reverse complement strand
TTTCGCTCGTTGCCAATGAAAGGTAATAAGCTGTTAGGTTGCTCACCTTTTAAAGCCGCCTGAATCCGCAGCTGGATACTGGTGTGGTCTGATTGCTCAGGGGTACTTGCCATCTTGGCCCTAATTGGATTGAGATCGACATAGGCCATACAGGCTAACACTGCAGCCTCATCTAGCAGGGCCTGCGACTTAAAACGCCCTTCCCAGAAGCGGCCTGTACAGTTATCCTCTTGATTTGCTTGCCGTGCAATCGGCTCATTAAGACAGCGCATGAACCAAGAAATGTCACTTAAACGGCTTCGATATAAAGCAACCGTGTGACTAAGCTGCAACTGTTCATAATCCTCAAGCGTTTCACCCTGAGCAAACTTTTGGGTTATATCAGTGCCCTTAAATAATTGATGCCAATGGCTTATTACCTCAACATCAGACCAGCGGTTAGCTTGATAAATGTCGATACTGAGCAC
>NZ_JACJDV010000112.1 GCF_014163735.1 Shewanella sp. SR44-3 | reverse complement strand
TTCAAAAATTAGAATATGCCAAGCTGATGGTCGAACAGGGTTACACCAACAAGCAAATTGAAGATATGTCAGGTGCAGGTAAATCTGCGGTGTCTAGATGGAAAGTACAGTATCAAGCTGAATTAGCAGGTAAAACTCCAGAAAATGCCAAAGCATTAACTGAAGACCAACGAAGAATACAGCTTCTAGAAGCCCAATTAAAACAAGCCATGAGGGATAATGATATCTTAAAAAAGGCTGCAGCTTTCTTCATTCGAGACAATCAAAACTTAAAATGATGCGCGAAGTAAAGAAAGCAAACCCAGGCTTTAGAATGAGTGAATTGTGCCGAGTATTCGAGATCAGTTGCTGTAGTCTCTATTACAAACCGATCCCCAAAAGCGTTGAAAAACAGGCTCAGATACAATTAATAGAGCAAGCTTTCTCTGACTCACACTCGACGTATGGCAAACGAAGAATACAGGCTGAACTACTTGATTTAGAT
>NZ_JACJDV010000111.1 GCF_014163735.1 Shewanella sp. SR44-3 | reverse complement strand
AAACAGATCGTATTCTCGATCTGCTATTTACTATTAAAGGTACAACTTATCGTGAGCTCGGGCTTGTTCAACACTTGGGATAAGGACGCGGCTTCGCGCGGCCTATCCTTATTAGTTATGTGTTTGAAAACTGGACGTAAAATGCTAGGGCAAATAAGCCCATACTTGGCAATAAAGTCCAATTTGATATTTTGTGATACACATGTTCATTATTTCTTTTGTCATAATGGTCAATAACTTCAGATACAAATGACACACACATTGTCATTAGCGCTATATACATTATAACGGCTGCCATACCACTGAAGTGGTAGACTTCTTCGCAACGACGGCAAACCGAAACTGCAAGATCATTCTCTATTAACCCCATTGTTCCAAATATTGCCATAGCAACGGATAAAAAAATGTTTTTAATACGATCATACAAAGGTACTTCGTTTGGTACGTACTTTTCTTCCATGACTCTCAACTATAGAAACACATAAC
>NZ_JACJDV010000110.1 GCF_014163735.1 Shewanella sp. SR44-3 | reverse complement strand
TAAGGTGCCATATATGGATGTCTCGGTGAGTCAAAACAATTGTCTGCTCATCGAATCTTGTTGGCCTTAGCTTTTAGTTCAACTGCTTTACTCCTGCCATTGTTATTGATGCGACTCATTTACTGCTAAAAGCGGTTGTACTGCCCTGATGTTTATAAAGAGGCGGGCTTAATATTTTACTGAGTCTGGTGCCTGCGATGGCAATTTTATCTTTCACACTCCAACAAACATGGGTTGGGGCATAGTGGCCTAAAATCACTTTTTGTGAATGCAATCAGCTAGTTTAACTAGTCAGCCCTATGAATTTATGACATATCGGCATTCTAGCAACAAACACTCACCATCTTGCTTGAGCGCATCTCGAAAGTGCACTATGTTATTGTTTTACGTTGGCTGGGCTGATTTGTTGTCCAAGAGTTTTGATTTTGGAAGTAAATAGGATAGCTTAATAAACAGTAAGGTGGCTGGCTTCGTGGCGTTACAGAAT
>NZ_JACJDV010000010.1 GCF_014163735.1 Shewanella sp. SR44-3 | reverse complement strand
CAAGATGTGACTGCTTACATGAAATATTACAACTTGGAGCGACTTCATTCTGCTAATGGTGATCTGTCACCTGTAGAATTTGAAAATTCTCAACTAAAAGTGTCCAATTTGGGTTGACCAGTACAGCGTTCAGCAGCGCGGTAATCCCTGCCAGTTATTGTGGACAACAATGCGAGCTCATCGAGTTCTTGGCGGTATTCATTTAAATGATTTTTCACTTCCATTAAATAAAGGGATAAACCTTCATCTGCTTCATTCATATACCCTCATCCCCTTTAGAATGCGCTATGGTTTCGTATTCAAACTGACTATAAATCCTTTGACGCTCTTTCATTTCCCTTGAAATATTCTTATTCAGCAACACCTTACCATACTCAATGACATTGACTGCTAGATAGCTAGGGATAGTATTAATATCAACCACTGAAATCGTTTTTTCAGGCAAATTTAACTCACTATTCCATTGCAGAGCATACTCATGGGGACGAATAGCTCTATCAAAAGGACTCAAATTAAAATTGTTAAATGCAATCGCAATATCGAAGTCACTATGCTGTGTAGCAGTGCCTTTGGCTCTAGAGCCATATAACCAAATGATGGCTATATCGTCATCTGTTACAGCCTGCTTGACTATGTGGTCTAAAATTTTATCTGATGTTGGCATAATGTATTCAAAAAGGTTATAAAAAACGAACGCCCTACGGGCTTACAGAATACAGTTTACGGTAAACGAAGTATTCCGTTATCTGTAAGCGCAGCGTTCCGTATTCCGTGAGCAAAGCGTTCCGTTATAGATTCTAGAAGCGAAGCGCCCTCGCAGGACGAAGTCCGCCCTCGGTCCTAGAAGCACAGCGTTCTAATAAAGAAGATCCTAGGAACTCGCAAGCTCGCCGGAGGGCGTCGCTTCGCGACTGCTAGATTCTAGATTCTAGGTCCTAGCAGCGCAGCGTCCTCGCAGGACGAAGTCCGTCCTAGTCTCTAGCAGCGAAGCGTCCTAGAAGGCCGAAGGTCGCCCTGCTCTTTATTTATACCCATTAGGATTTTGGCTTTGCCATTTCCAACTGCTATTAACCATATCGCTCAAAGAATGGGTCGCTTGCCAACCAAGTTCATTTAGGGCTTTGTTAGGTTCTGCATAACAAGCGGCGATGTCACCTGCTCGGCGCTCAACCACTTCATAGGCAAGCTTTTTGCCACAAGCCTTTTCGAAAGCATTAATCATTTCAAGTACGCTATAGCCTTGACCTGTGCCTAAGTTGTAAGTCACAAAGCCGGAGCCTTTAGTGATTTTCTCTAATGCCTTGATATGACCTAAGGCTAAATCAACTACATGAATATAATCACGTACCCCAGTGCCATCGTGGGTGTCATAGTCATTGCCAAACACATTCACATGGCTACGCTTACCGACTGCCACCTGGGCAATAAAAGGCAATAAGTTGTTTGGAATACCGTTAGGATCTTCGCCAATTAGGCCACTTTCATGAGCACCGACTGGATTAAAATAACGTAAACAGGCAATATTCCAACTTAGGTCTGCTTTAACAAGATCTGCTAGCATGTGCTCGACCATGAGTTTTGATTGCCCGTAAGGATTGGTCGCACTGGTCGGGAAATCCTCAGTGATAGGCAAAGCCGCAGGATCGCCATACACAGTCGCCGATGAGCTAAATACTAGGTTTTTAACACCAAATTCTGCCATCACTTGGCATAGAGTTAAGCTACCAGTGACATTATTTTCATAATAACGTAATGGTTGCTCAACAGATTCACCCACGGCTTTAAGGCCAGCAAAGTGGATCACCGCCTCTATGGTATTGTTAGTAAAGATGTCACGTAAGCAAGCTTTATCTAAAATATCACCTTGATAGAAAGTGACCTTTTTCCCCGCTAGAGCTTCAACGCGGTTGATCGATTCGAGGCTAGAGTTAGATAAGTTATCGAGGATAATGATATCTAAACCGACGGCTAACATTTCTAAAATAGTGTGCGAGCCTATATAACCCGCACCACCTGTGACTAAAATACTCATAAATTCCATTATCTATTGTTGATTTGCCGTTAGCACAGCCTTAAGACGAACGCCCTTTGGGCTTACAGAATACGGATTTCAGTCTTCTGCTTTTTCTGCTATCCGTAAGCGCAGCGTTCCATTATCAGCAAATACGAACGCCGCTTTGCGACTACGGAACGCCCTGCGGGCTACAGAATACGGATTTCGGTAAACGCAGTGTTCCGTCTTCCGTAAGCGCAGCGTTCCGTTATCTATTTACGCTGGACGAAGTCCGCCCTCGCAGCCGTAGGCGCTCTATCTCAGCTTTTACTTATACCCATTACGCTAGCAATGCGATCACGAAAAGCAGCGCCCAGCTTAGCGTCACGCAAACCATATTCAACAAATGCCGCCATATAACCGAGTTTGTCGCCACAATCGTGTGATTTACCCGTCATATTAAAAGCTTCAACCGTATCTTGTTCGATCAGCATATCGATAGCATCGGTTAATTGAATTTCATCGCCGGCGCCCGCTGGGGTTTTTGCCAATAAATCCCAAATCTTTTCAGACAATACATAACGGCCAACCACTGCAAGATTCGATGGTGCCTCATCAATGGCAGGTTTTTCTACCATGGCTTTGATTTTTGCAGAATCACCAGGGGCAATCTCAACACCACCGCAATCGGCTATGCCGTATTTATTGACTTCAGATTCGGGTAC
Organism: Shewanella sp. SR44-3; assembly: GCF_014163735.1. Classification (GTDB taxonomy): domain Bacteria; phylum Pseudomonadota; class Gammaproteobacteria; order Enterobacterales; family Shewanellaceae; genus Shewanella. The sequence continues at coordinate 101,461 of NZ_JACJDV010000010.1, read as the reverse complement.
TGCCGTCACCATGATCTGGCTGGCTAAAGTGGATTTGAAGCGCGCTATCATGGCCGCTAGATTTTCAGTTTTTTGGTTGGCAGTGTATTCATCTAAAATTACATCGGGCAAGACGACAGCAAACGGATTATTGCCAATACAAGGCTTAGCACATAACACCGCATGCCCTAACCCCTTAGCCTCACCCTGGCGCACATGCATTATGGTCACATCTTTAGGACAAATAGCTTGCACTTCATCCAATAACTGCCGCTTTACCCGCTTCTCAAGAGTCGATTCAAGCTCATAGGAAGTATCAAAATGGTTCTCGATAGCATTTTTGCTGGCATGGGTCACTAATACAATCTCTTTCACACCCGCTGCCACACACTCATTAACGATATATTGAATAAGCGGCTTATCGACTAACGGCGGCATCTCTTTAGGTATGGCCTTTGTTGCCGGTAACATACGGGTGCCAAGACCAGCAACAGGAATAACGACTTTCATAAAAAAACCTTAATAATAAAATGAGACCTAAAATTACATCCCTAAAAACAGTAAAATTCAACTACGCACTAACAAGATAATTTTTTTATAAGATGTCAATTATCAATTTGTTGTGCACAAAACGGCACCTAAAAAATATAAGAAGATAAAATTAGTCACTTAAAGCAAATAACGCGTTAAAGCTTGCACCGGCCTAAGCCGTTAAAAAACCATTTACTAATCGTTGATACGCGCTATGGTACAAAAAAAGACATGAATAAATGAAACTTAAAGGTGATATTAGAAAAGTTACAAATAACTATGGACTTTATCTTTTATTATATTTTCTACAATATATTTAGAACCTTCGAGTGATAAATGTCCATAATCCCATACTAAAGGAGTATTTTTATTATCGACTTTAGCAAGACAGCCTCTCTTGTCACATAACGGGTCTATTATAGAAATATATTCAATGTCAGAATTTTCATATTTAATATGTAAATTACGATTTACTTTAAACACGGCATTGACAAATGATACATCAAAAAACCTAATTTCATCAGGATTAAAATGTCGCTTAGCAATGATAACTGCCATTGAGGGACTGGCCCAACTAAAATTAGTTTTGACTTTAAATTATGCTCATGTAAATACTGGAGTATTTCGTTATAGTCATTTTGTTCATGATCAATGCGTTGAGCTAAGATAATTACTTTAGGCATGATTTTCAATAGATAGATTATTTAAACATTTAACTTTATAGATTCCAAGGCTTTTAAAGCCTTACATACAAATCGTCTAGATTCCAATACACTTTCAGCCTCGACATAACAACGAAACTCAGGTGCATTACCCGATGGGCGTAAATGAATAATTAATCCGCTTGCTAAGGTTAGCCGCAGGCCATCGGTTGCATTGACATTAACAAGCTTATCAGCATTAACGCCCAATATCGTAAGTAACTCTTGAGGTGAAGCATGCACCCTTGCAATGATTGCTTTGCTTTTGTCGGTTGGAAAATCTTTTAATCGGTCGCTATGAGTATAACGTTGCGGTAAATTTGCTACTTGAGCAGCAATACCTGTTGTTTTTGATAAGGCTAATACCGCTAAGACTGGTAACACCGCATCACGGGTTGGTAATGCGGTTAAAGGCTTACCTTTAACCATAATGTTAGAGCCTAATAAAAAACCACCATTAGCCTCAAAACCCGCAACTCTCTGGTATTTTTGTTTAAGCTTATCAAACTCAGCAATCACGTAAGGAGAGCCAATCTTTGTGCGACTAACATTTTTAAAATACCCACTAGCCTCGATTGCTGTATTGCAACTAACAGGAACCGCCAAGGCTTCTATGCCTAACGATTGAGCACATAACAACCCTAGAATATCACCCCGTAACCATTGACCATTTTCATCTGCAATCAAAGGTCTATCGCCGTCACCATCAGTAGAAAAAATAGCATCAAAACCAAACTCTTTAGACCATAACAACGCCTTTCGCACATCATCGTCTGATACAGCTTCTGTATCGATAGGAACAAACTCATCACTTCTTTCTAGGGATGTTACCTGGGCGCCAAGGCTTTGAAATAAAGCAGCATAGAGATCCCTACCAGCACTTGAATGCTCATAAATACCAATATGCTTACCTTTTAATAAGTCTTTATCAAACAGTGAAACATAACGCAGGCAATAATCTGTCGCAGCTGAAGCATCAACCGTTAAATCGGCTAAATCTGTTAGGGGGGAAAATGCCGTTTCAGTACTGAGAATTGCCAGTTCATCGGCCTTAGTTATTTCACCATCAGGACGGTAAAACTTAAGCCCATTACGATCAAAAGGAATATGACTTCCCGTTACCATAATGGCTGGAATAGCAAGCGCCATTGACTTAAAAGCTAAAGCTGGGGTAGGGAGCACTCCATAATAAATAACTTCTATGCCAATTAAATTAGCCGCACTAACACAGGCTTTAGCCATGTTTATACTACTAGGTCTATTATCTATCGCTAAGGCAATAGTATTAACCTTAAAGGAGGACTTCATTACTGCTAAAAAAGACAGTGTAAACGCAGCACAAACATCAGCGGTAAAATCGGTAACAAGTCCTCGTGCACCGCTAGTACCAAAAGCAACCCCTGAATTAGCTAAAACTAAATGACTAGTTAACATGCGTTATTTCCCTTCAATTCTGCCATAACGATCTTCAAAACGAACAATATCGTCTTCCCCAAGGTACGAGCCTGATTGTACTTCAATAAGCTCTAGGTCTACTTTTCCAGGGTTTTCTAATGCATGAATAACACCAACGGGAATATAAGTAGATTGATTTTCAGTCAGCAATATAGTTTTATCACCATTAGTCACTTTGGCTGTGCCTGTTACTACAATCCAATGTTCAGCTCTATGGTGATGCATTTGCACTGACAATTTAGCACCAGGCTTAACAGTTATGCGTTTAACTTGAAACCGCTCACCATTATCGATTGAGTCATACTTACCCCAGGGACGATACACTTCACGATGGAATGTAACTTCACTGCGATTTTCAGCTTTAAGTTGATTAACTATGTCTTTAACTTGCTGAGAATTGTCTTTATGAGCAACAAGAACCGCATCTTTGGTGTTAACTATGACTAAATTTTCAACACCAACGGTGGCAACTAATTTATCTTCACTAAAAACTAAGGTGTTATTAGTATCAACAGCTTTAACATCGCCTTTGAACACATTGCCATTGTTGTCTTTTGCAGATACATCCCATAATGCCGCAAAACCACCTACGTCGCTCCAACCTGCATCCATAGGTACAACGACAGCATCTTGAGTTTGCTCCATTACTGCATAGTCAATGGATTCATCTGGACAAGCTTCAAACGCGGCTTTGTCGACACGAATAAAGTCCAGATCATTATTTTGTACTTGCATGGCTGATTCGCAGGCAGCATAAATGTCTGGTCGAAACGCTTTAAGCTCGGTTAAGTAACGGCTAGCTTTAAATAAAAACATGCCGCTGTTCCAATAATATTCACCGCTTTGAATATATTGTTGCGCTGTGACGAGATCCGGTTTTTCAACAAAACTGTCGACAACAAAACCGCTTTGAAATTGCTGGCCACGCTTAATGTAACCGTAGCCAGTTTCAGGTTTATTACCAACAATACCAAACGTAACCAGCTTATCTTGTATCGCGAGCTCAGCCGCTTTAGCGACACTTTGTTGAAATGCACTTACGTCATCAATAACATGGTCTGCAGCCAAGACTAACAATAACGGGTCTTGGCCGTGCTCTGTGGCTTTAAATGCTGCTAATGCAATGGCTGGTGCAGTATTTCGACCTGCTGGTTCTAAAAATATTCCGCTATGTTCAATCCCAAGCTGCCTAATTTGTTCTGCTGCAATAAAACGATGTTCTTCATTACAGATTAGCATTGCTGGCGTATGTTCCAGCCCTTTTAAACGTGTGATAGTGTTTTGTAGCATTGTTTGCTCACCACTTAACGTTAAAAATTGCTTAGGGTAATTACCGCGTGAAAGCGGCCATAAACGTGTACCAGAACCGCCAGCCATAATAATAGGTGTAATTGTCATAATGCCGCCAATACTATTTTAAAAGTGCGTCCAACCAATGGGACAAAGAAAGAGGTGTTGTTGATATATTGCCAACGGTAAGTTGCTTAACAAATTGTTGTTTTTTCTCGTTGCTCCACACGGTTCCATTGGTGCGATCGAGAATGTCGATGGCTGCTATTGGTTGGTGTAATAACACGTATTGATTTGTTGTCAGCAAGTTGTAATCAAGGCTCAATGTTTCCCATGTGCGCATGGTTAAACCCGACTGTCCTTTATGGTGTATGTCGATAATATAACGACTATCAGAAAAAATATCGTTCATTGTATCTCTATCTATAATATCGAATGTAATCCATTCTTTAGGACATTTTCTTACATAGGGATCAAGTAAATAAAATACGCAGTATTGTATTTTGCTTTGAAAGTATATTTTGATAAATGACGAAGCAGAGTGAGTTTGTTCATTATTGATCAGCTTATATAACAGCTTTGCTCTGTCGCCGTGATAACTGCCAATAAAACTGTATTGATAGCTGTGGGCTGATTTGTTTGATGCTGCGCTGCGAGTGTTATCATCTGGATAAAATAATGGCACATACTCTAATTGATGTTGCTGGCAATCGGCAAAGTCGAATGACATAGCCTTATCTGCTACCGCAGCTAATTGAACAAATCCATTTGAGTTAGCTATAGAATCCCAACAATATACAACCACTCGGACTTTTGGATTTAATCTCTTAATCCCCTGTATTAAAAGCGATGAAATACATGTACCTTTGACAATAATAACGGTGGTTATATCGTGTATTAACGGGGTGATTTTTTCGAGTAGTTGTTGGCTATATTGACGCGAAATAAAGTGATTGTAGTTAGCCACGTTATATTTAATTAACGCTTTACCAATAGAAGAACATAGTGGTCTGTCGGAAAAAGAGTGTACAGAGGTAAAATACTTTGTTAGTTGATTTTCTATCAGTACTTTATAGTCGAAAAATGCGGGACAAATTAATACTGCGTGGTCGTTGTTACCCATGAATTGCTAGCCACTTTTTTTGCTCGAAGTTATAGGTTTTAATTACTTTGGCAGGATTACCTACTGCAATTGAGAATGCCGGTACATTTTTAGATACCACAGCATTAGCGCCAATGATTGCACCTTGGCCAATGGTTACACCGGGTAAAACAACCACTCCTTCACCTAACCATACATTTTGCTCTATTACGACGGGCGTACCTGTTAATGGTCTGTCTTTGCATATTGATAGAGGGTCTGAATGCAAGTCCCCGCCGTAACTACCATGATTGAGATCGGTAATAAACACTCGACTGGCGATTAACACATTGTCGGCAATACTGACACTTTTCAGGGCCGCGATGTGCACAGAGTCATTCACCTGACAATTGTTACCAATAGCTATATTAATTTCACCATGTTGGCCATGCGCTTCGAAACGACAATAACGACCGCTTGCAAAACCCTTTCCTATCCGCATATTTTGCTTACCACGACATTCGAACGGACGACGAATTATTTTGGCTTGTTTGAACAGAAAATAGGTTAATACTTTCTCATAAGCTAATGACAAAATACCAAAGTAGCCATAATGTTTGAACATACTTACCCCTTTAAAAACACAATACGAGAATCTAAAAAAGCATTAACACAAACATGGTTAACACCTGAAATATTGAACGCCTCAAAAACGGTTCTCCTATCAATACAATCGTTACTTTCTATGTACTTTGAAATAAATTTTGTTAATTCTGAATGATTTAAAACATAACCATTAATGCCATTACTCACTTTCGATACAAAAAATGGTAAATCTGAAACTAATACAGGCACCCCAAGTGAGTTAGCAATATCAATCTGCGATGTTGCAGTGACATTATCATACATGACATACATAAAATCAGACTGTGTCAGTTCTGCCGCAACAGCCTCTGAAGTAACAAAATCATTGACCCATTTAACATTACGGGCGTTGCAATAACGTTGATATAATAATGGGGCACAGGATTTTAAATCACCTCTCCCAAAGATTGACAGCTCGATAACAGAATCACTTAATTTCTCAAAAGTTTTTTCAAGTACTGATAATCCTTTATACTGAGTGATACTACCGAAGAAAAATATTCTTATTGGCTTTGCCTTAACAAAATTCTTACTTAAGGCATTACTAATAGTATAAAAATCTGCAGAAAGGGGTAATGGTGCGTATATAACGTTGGCACATTTATAAATTTTTTTAGCTGAACGAATTAGAGATTCAGAAGAAACTACGACTTGTTTCACTTTAAAAGACATTATTAAATCTGAAATATAATAATTTACTCCTCTAAAGAAACCAGCCCTATTGATACGAGACTCTAATTCATGCCCCCAACAATTAACTTCAACTTTTTTACTCATAAGTAATGTGAATAAAGCGGAAAATATTCCTTGGGAGAATATAAATACAGATAGATGATTTCTTCTAATATACAAAGCTAGTTTTGCAATTGAAATAAGACTTTTTACAGGAGAAGACATTTTATAAAAAAAAGTATTTCCGTTATAGTTCCCATCTAATTCAACAGTCGCATCTTTAGGGAAGTAGAACGTAGCATCCACATTATCTTCTTTAAATGCTTCATATAAACCAGCATAAGAAAACCACATAGCAGAATCACGACCTGACATAGAGATGAAAGCAACTGAATTTTTATTGATAACCTTTTTCATAAACGCCCTCTTTTATAGCGGATTGATCTGCAGAAATTAAAAGTCCTATTTTTAAGGTGCATAAAGAGAAAGAAGCAACCAATAAAATATATATCAAATATTTATCTTTAAACCTTAAGTAAACGAAAGGCATTACTAGTACTAAAGCCAAGGGATAAAGCCTCACCATTACAGGTGCAAAGCTTAATAAACAAATGAAAAAATATAAAAACAATGCTGTGTAATCACCTGAAAATTTATATAAGATAAATGGTAAAATCAAAAGAACCGCTAACTGAATAACAAAAACACCACTTCTTAACTCAAAACCTCCTAAATGATAATAATCGAAGAACTTACTCGTCAATAAAGGAAGAGCTATAGACACAACTATTACAACAAAAAATAACAAGAAAACCTTATTGACTTTCCAAATATAAAGCAGCAACAATAAAAGGCTAGAGATATGAGACAAAATAGCTAGAATTACAAAAAAAATAGAAAGTTTAATACAACCTTTTCTAAATGTAGTATAAAACAATAAGCTAAAATGAATTGCTAAAGATTGTCTCAATAAGTTCAACTCGAAAGTTATAAATGATATTGGGATATAAAAACACAAAAAAAACAAAACTGTATACTTGTCAGAATTAAACAAAAACACTGAAAAAAGTATTATATTTATAAATTTTAGAAAAATTAAAAAACCAAAGTATTCGAATCCAAAACTGTTCGCAAGATACATCAACAGTAAATAAAGTGGTTCAAATAACGTAAAGGTATCTTGTTCGTATGCCCACTGATATATCACATGATCAGGGCCCGAATTTAAGTGAAAAAGAATATAAAATGAATATAAAAAAACTAAAATTAACTTAAAAAACTTTAGCGCACCATCTTTACACAAAGGAAAGAAAAACATAGGAATATATAAAAACAATAAATAATAAAGTGTCATCCTTACTTTATACCTTTTAACCCATCGTACATCCCTCTAAAAAATGCATTCCTAAAATTTCTCTTTGATAATAAAGCCTTAATGGTTCTAGATAATAAAGTATAAAATATACTAACAAATCTATATGGAAATTTAAGATTTTTTCGAATAAAAAACAAACGATTCCGGGTTAAATAATAAACCCCGAAAGTTGATAAATCTCCACCAGTAGAAGAGCTAACTTTATGACTAATTACTGCATCTGTATTTAGGTAAACATATAATCCTTTACTACTACAGCGATATAAGAAGTCAGTATCGTCATAATAAACAAAGTAGTCTTCATCCATTAAGCCAACTTCATCGAACACTTGTTTGTCTATTGCTAAGAAACACGTTGGAGCATATGAATAATATTTTCGATAATTACTAGGTGAGAATGGTGCATTTCCTGCATTAATATGTGGAGCAACACCTCGGAGCTCATCAAAATAGCCTCCTGCATACCAAATCATTCCAGCTGGATAATCTAAAATTAACGGACTTACTAGCTTCTCACCTGTATTTAAGCTTTCATAAATACGGCTAAATACCTTAGTATCTAAAAAGATTAGATCGTTATTAATCAGAGTAACTACATCACAATTTTCAATTAAAGCTTGTTCAATACCTTGATTATTACCCGCTGCAACGCCTAGATTCTTTCCTTTATTATCAATAAATGATGCAGGTATCGAATATTTAGTCGATAGCGTTTTACATAAGTTTAAAGATTCGGGTGTTGAGCTATTATCAACAATAAAAAGATGGAAGTTAGTATACTCTTGCAATGAAATACTGATGAAAAAGTCACTTAAGACATCTGGAGAATTATATAATACTGTTACTAGCCCCAGTTTTTTATGTTGATTCATGGTTAACTTTTTCCCAAGTCTGGCTTTCATGACAATAACGTTTGATTATTCTGGCTGGCGCACCAGCGACTACACAGTAATCTGGTACATCTTTTGTGACGACAGAGTTTGCTGCGATAACTGAATTTTTACCGATACAAGCACCAATAATACATACATTTTCACCGATCCAAGCCCCTGATTTAATAAGCACATCACGGTGGTATTTAACGGGTTGATGAATTATCGGTAAGGATATTGAATCGAAGTCGTGTAAATTATCTGAAATATAAACTTTATCAGCAACTAAAACGGCATCTTCAATGATGACTTTTCTTACTGAAACAATATGAACATAATGGCCAATATAACAATCATTTGAGATGATTAACTGCGGATCATTATCATCAATTTTAAGCGCTAGTAACCAAGCATCAGGCATAAATGATGTTCTACAACCTAAATCGATATATTTTGCACCTTGAATATTTCTAGGCTTATAAATAGTCGTTTTTTTACCAAATGACTTAAAATCGCCTTGAAATAGAATGTTCCAAAATAATAAGTAAATACGACGATTTACTTTATAAATAAACTCATACATGTGAATCATCAACCTTGGATAAATATTCATTCAAGCTAGTATCATCGAGTTCCCACCACGGAATATTAGTCAATTCAGGTTGAGTTCGATACTTAATTATCTTTGCAGGTACTCCGGCGACTATAGCGTAGTCATCAACATTCTTAGTAACGATAGAACCGGCAGCAATAACAGCACCATTCCCTACAACGACACCATCCAAAATGATTGCATTTAATCCAATCCATACATCGTTACCTATAGTGACGGTTTCTGATTCAATAAATGGTTTTGATCTTGAAAAATGTCTATAAGGAAAAATAGTATTGCTAGAAAAAGTTGATGGATGTGTAGAAACCCAATCAAGCGGGTGTAATCCAATGCCAATTTTAACGCCATCGGCAATAGAGCAATAACTACCAATTATTGCGTTGCTCACAGTTCCCTTACCAGCAAAGTAAGTGTATTTCCCTATTGATGAATGAGATATATCTATTTTTTTAAAAAGTATTGTCTTGTCCGCAAAAATAGAACTTTTATTTAACTTTTTATAATAATTAGACTTTAATACAACTAAAAAATCTCTAACTAATTGCTTTAGTTTCATTAACAATACCTTTAACTTTCACAAAACATTTACTCAGATAGAACCCAGTAGCAATAAATACAACAACTTGTGCTAATTGCAGATAGATGCGATTAGCATCACTTACATAATCAAAGGAGAAAATTGAGATTACAGCTATTGAAGGTATTAGCAGAAATGACAAAAATATAATTAAAGCACTTTTATCTAAAATAGTTTCTTTTGAGTATTTTATTGTATACACCAACATAATAACTAATGCAGACAGTATTGTTGAATATGCTATACCGATAGCCCCAAATTCCTTTACGAGCAGCATTGATAGTAAAAAATTCAACACGCCTTCAAAAACAGGGAAGTGAGCAATTTTTAATTGCTGAGCATTAGCAACTAACTTCATACCGTAAGGTGCAATCACCATTCTAATGGCAAATGCGACTAGTAAATAATTGAAGTAGTTATTAGCTAGCTCACCATTACTGTCGCCAACCCAAAGCTGAAGTATTGGCAAAGAAATATAACTGGAAATGTTAACGCCCAAAAATATCGTCAATGAAAATATCATTGATAACGATATTACAAGTTCATCAACGCCTTTTTTATTATCTGCCTCATTCAACTTTACTATTGGTTGAATAATCGGGTTTACAATCGCACCTAACAGACCAACGATTGCATTCATCATGGTCATTGCTAATACAAAATAGGGGAGATTTTCAAAGTCATAAATGGAAACAACAAAAATGCCGATCCCTGATATAAGAAACTGAGCAATATTCCAAATAGTTAGCCCACCGAAGAACTTAATAAGCTCATCGATTTTACCTTGAAAACCAAATGAAAAATGATGTTTTTCAAAAGCACGAAACTGTTTGTACATAAACAAATATGAAAACACATTAATCACAAAATAACTTGACGCAATAGCAATTAAGCCATAGTCGGCTAAAGATACTACTGTGATACCAATAAACACTCTGGATATTAGATTAATATTTGCCGTGACATGGTTCTTCTCAATTCCAATGAAATAACCAATGAAAACCGTCGCAAATATACCGAGAGAAAATGTTCCAAAAACCAGTAAGAATGCTATTTTTGATTCAAAAATTATCTCATTTGGAATACTCGTGAATATTGATTCAAAATTAATAAGAACAACAGAAAGCACGAGTAAGAAAAAGATAAAAATATAGAGAGTAATATTGAAGTAGTTGTTAATAACGTGATTTAACCCTCGCTCATCATTGTTAAACTTGAACTGAGATGTAAAGCGACCTATGGTTATTTGTCCTGCTACACCAAAAATACTAACCGCAATTCCAGCTTGAAGACAAATAGACCAAACTGAAAACTCATCCAAACTTAATATGTTTATCAAAAATGGCGATATTACAATGCCTAAGATAACATTTGAAAAACCATTGATTATATTAGCCAAAGAGTTTTTTAATAAACGATTAAACCCGCTCATTAATTGGTTCTTAACACTTGTTTAAACTCGGTAATCATTTCTTGTAAATCGACTAATACATTTTTAGGGTGATAACTTGGGATAATGTTCTTTATTGATGTTAGCTCTGTTGTAGGAAATGACTCATTTGGGAAATCTATTTCATGCCAGATAATTTCGCATTGCGTATATTCTTGTAACACATCAGCAATTTGCTTTGCCGTTATGTTATAACCTGCTGCTACATTAATGATCTGATTATGACATTGATCGGTTGACGCAATTTCGATACAGCTAGAAGCAACATCTTTTACTGAAACATAATCTTTGGCATAATCTTTTGCGATATACATGTCGACTTTGCCATGGTTTATCGCATTACGAGTAATGGCGGGTAAAAATAACGGACTATTTAAGGCAACGCCATAAACATTACTTGGCCTAACAATACAGACATTTCGACCGCTTTTAAGGCATAACTCTTCTGCGACTAACTTAGTTAAATTGAATAGACGACGGTTATCATTGACACATACCGTTAGGTTTACTTGTTCATTAGCTAATGCTTGATTCATGTATACTCGAGTTGAAGATACATAGAGTAAACGTTCAAACTTTGCATGCTGTAATAGTTGGGCTAATAGACTCACATTGGCTTCTAATACAGAAAATGGGGTATTTTTACAGTCGCCGTTGCCGGCGCAGTATAAAATAATTCCTAAATCGCGCTCGAACACACTAGTGTCATCTCTTGCAGGTACAAAGGTACTATGTCCTTGGGCTTGAAGTTGATTGACGATTTCTGAACCAATAAAACCTCGGCCACCAAATACGGTATAAAGCGCCATTTATTGCCCCCACCCATTAATAATTTTATCTTTAATTGCCTCTAACGTAGGCTGAATATTGTCTTTAGCAGATAATAGTGGTTCGCTTAATGGCCATTGTATTTGCAGGCTTGGATCGTTCCACAATAAACCACTTTCGTCTGATGGATCATAGTAATCTGTGCATTTATATTGGAAGTCGGCAGTTTCACTGAGTACACAAAAACCATGAGCAAAACCTGGAGGCACATAAAACTGTAACTTATTTTGTCCAGTTAATATTATCGCTTCATGTTGTCCGAATGTTTCAGAGCCTGGGCGTAAATCAACCGCAACATCAAAAACTTCACCATCTGTTACCGTGACTAATTTCCCTTGAGGTTTCGTTTTTTGAAAATGCAAACCTCTTAAAACACCTTGGCTTGAACGTGAACGGTTATCTTGGACAAAGTCAGCATCTATTCCTGCAGCTTTATAACGTTCAGCTTGAAATGTTTCATAGAAGAAACCTCTATCGTCACCGAATACTTTGGGTTCGATAATTAACAAATCTTTAATTTTTGTTTTAATAATATTCATATTGGTTACTTTTTGAAATTATTTAGTAATGTTCAATAAATATTGACCATAACCGGTTTTAGCTAAGGTTTGCGCAATGTCGCGCACTTGCAGCTTTGTTAACCAGCCCTGTAACAAGGCTATTTCTTCTAAACAAGCAATTTTGAAACCTTGTCTTTTTTCAACCGTCTGAACAAATTGTGACGCTTCTAACAATGAGTCATGTGTACCAGTGTCTAACCATGCAAAACCACGTCCTAATTGCTCAACGTTTAAGTTACCTTGATCTAAATATGCTTGGTTAACACAAGTAATTTCAAGCTCACCACGTACAGATGGTTTAACGTTTTTTGCAATATCAATAACAGAGTTATTGTAGAAATATAGCCCTGTAACAGCCCAGTTTGATTTAGGTGCTATCGGCTTTTCTTCTATTGATAACGCTTTAAAGTTTTCATCAAACTCTACGACACCAAAACGTTCTGGATCCATGACTTGGTAACCAAATACCGTTGCTCCAGATAGGTTTTGAACTGCATGCTTTAATTGTTTACCAAATGCTTGGCCAAAGAAGATGTTGTCGCCCAATGCCAAGCAGACATCATCCGAACCAATGAATGATTCACCTATAATAAATGCTTGAGCAAGGCCGTCTGGAGATGGTTGAACTTCATAAGTAAGGTTGATACCAAACTGGCTGCCATCACCTAATAAACGGATGAACCCATCTTGTTCTTCTGGCGTGGTAATAATGAGAATCTCGTTAATTCCAGCCAACATTAATACCGATAATGGGTAATAAATCATCGGTTTGTCATAAATAGGCAGTAATTGCTTTGATACGCCTTTTGTTATTGGATGTAGTCTTGTACCTGAACCACCGGCTAAGATAATGCCTTTCATAAAACCTCGAATATGGATTACGGTATATGCTAAACCGAATCATAAAAATAATAATGTTACCCACTAGCTTAACTGCATATTGCTGCAATCTATGCGTTAATACCTAGACGCTCACGTTGGTAACTGCCATCTTGTACGTGCTGACACCACACTTGGTTAGCCAAATACCACTCAATCGTCTTCTTAAGACCCGTTTCGAAAGTTTCCTCTGGCACCCAACTGAGCTCATTCTGAATTTTTCGAGCGTCAATTGCATAACGTCTGTCATGTCCAGGCCTATCGGTAACATAAGTGATTTGTTCGCTATACATAGTTTCTTTTGGTACTAAAATATCTAAAATTGAACAAATTGTTTTAACCACTTCTAAGTTTTGTTTTTCGTTATGTCCGCCTATATTATAGGTCTCACCGACTTTACCTTCTGTTACTACTTTATAAAGTGCACGCGCATGATCTTCTACATATAACCAATCACGAATTTGATCTCCTTTACCGTAAATAGGTAATGGCTTGCCTTCTAAGGCATTTAAAATCACTAATGGGATTAACTTCTCAGGAAAATGATAAGGACCGTAGTTGTTAGAGCAGTTAGTCACAACGGTTGGTAAACCGTAGGTACGGTGCCATGCTCTGACTAAATGATCGCTTGATGCTTTAGACGCTGAGTATGGGCTGCTGGGGGCATAAGCAGTTGTTTCAGTGAACAAAGGCAAATTAGTTGTTGCCGAAACCTCATCTGGATGAGGGAGATCACCATACACTTCATCGGTTGAAATATGATGAAAGCGAAATGCCAATTTAGCTTCTAGCGTTAGTGTATTCCAATATTCTCTCGTTGCCTCAAGTAAGGTATATGTACCAACAATATTGGTTTGAATAAAATCAGACGGGCCAGTAATTGAGCGATCAACGTGGCTTTCTGCTGCTAAGTGCATTACAGCATCTGGTTGATATGTAGCAAATACACGATTTAACTCTGCATGATCGCAAATATCAACCTGTTCAAAATGGTAACGAGAATTGTCGTTAACTGTTGCTAGCGATTCGAGATTACCTGCATAAGTGAGTTTATCGACATTGATAACACTGTCTTGAGTGTTTTCAATAATGTAACGAACAACTGCAGAACCAATAAACCCTGCACCACCTGTAATAAGAATTTTCACAATATATCTCTTCTAGGCTAATTAAATTCAACGACCCATGCCAAATAGCACAACCTTAACTGTTTTAAACAAAATCTTAACATCAAGCCAGGCGCTGTGATGTTTAATATAGTAAATATCATATTTATGCTTCCAAACAGCATCTTCTATAGAAGCACCATAAGGATAACTAACTTGGGCTAATCCAGTTACACCTGGCTTTACTGCGTGTCTAAATCGATAATAAGGAATTTCTTTTTCAAGTCCTTCAATAAACACTTCCCTTTCAGGCCGTGGTCCGACAATAGACATCTCACCTTTTATAATATTGATAATTTGAGGTAATTCATCAATACGGGTTTTCCGAATAAAATTACCCACTTTAGTCACCCGAGCGTCATGTTTAGAAGCCCATTGTGCGCCTAATTTTTCAGCATCATTACCCATAGAACGGAATTTGATGACCTCAAACTCTTCGTTATATTGTCCTGTTCGCTTTTGCTTATAAAAAACAGGACCTGGAGTCTCTAATTTGATAGCGAGTGCTGTAAGCAAGCCAATTGGCAATGCGACAAGTGATAATAACAGTGCCGAAAAAAAATCAACGGAACGTTTCGCATATTGGGTTCGCTTTGTGGATAAGATTGAGAAAGCTTTTTGATGTAAAAAATAACTACTGTGTAATAATCTTACTTCTGTATAACCGAGTCTTGAATCAAGGTAACTCACAAGAGGTTCAACCCAAGCACCTAATTCTGTTGCTACAACCAAATAATGTCGCTGTTCCTTGGTTAAATCACTGGCATTATAATGACAAACAACCTTCTTATTTAGATTTGTAATTGTATAATCATTTATCATCATATCAAATGAAAAATCATCTACTATTTGACCTAATATTTTCTCCATCTCTGTAGGGCAATACACATAAATGACTTTTTGCTTAAGCGCTTCACTTCGTGACTTGAAACGATTGGTAACTTTTATCGCTTTAAATTCATCATTTTTATAAAACATTTAATTTCTCAAAAGCCTGTTTATATTTACACCACTAGAAGTAAAGTTCAGTAGTAATTTTAGAGATTGCTATTATATTAAACGGTTAAAATGCACCTATAAAAATAAAGCATACCAGCATCAACAGTTTTTACTTTATAGGGTAATTTAGTAGTTATTTTTTAACAAAATACCTAATAAGAACTAACATCACGCCTAGCATTCCACCAATCATAGTGCCTAACGCAACTATTAATGCACGCTTAGGTTTGGCTTTCTCTTCTTGAACTAATGCCGGATCGATAGTTTTAAATACGTATTCATCACGCACTTCGGCAAACATTATCGTCTTGGCTTGCTCTTCAATCAGCTTATATAACATAGTGCGTATATCGGCGACGTTAGTTAGCGCTATTTGCTTGTTTAAAAACTCCGTGCTGCGCATGGCCTCAAGCACATCACGCTCTTTCATCACTTTGTTGATGTCTTCAACAAGCCAAGTCACCCACTGCTGGGCAATGGCAGGGGAGACATGCTCGATAGATATAGTCACCATCCCAGTGTCTTTGGCGGCATTGACTGCAATGATTTTTTTGAACTCCTTGTATGCTTCTTGCATTGATGGTTGTGATTTAAAAGGCGCATCTGCCTGTCTTATCCACTCTTTCGTATCTACTCGATAATCATCGGCATCATAAATGACTTTATCATTTGCCATGTCCCAGTTTTTAGCCGCCATCACATCCGCTAAAATGTCATGTTTTTGAATAAAGTCGCTGGTAAATTGGCGCGACTTTATCACTTCGATAGCGAGCTGGGTTTTATCAGCGCCGCCAGCGCCACCGAGGTTGATGCCCGCCATACTGGCAAGGCCGCCAAATTGGCCAGCAAGGGCCGCCAAGCCACCGCCACCGTTTTGATCCGTAGAGGCTGGCGCTAGTAGTGCTTCTGATTTATAGATATTGGGCTGACTTAAGGCGAAGAGAACTGAGCCAATGGCAAACAAAGTGGTTATGGCAATGATGAGCCACTTGCCTTGCCAGATGACGGCAAATAACTCCCTCAAATCAATCTCATCTTCGCTTGCGCGTGAGGTAAATTCGGAGTCTTGTTGATATTTGGTAACTTCTATAGACATTTAAAAATTATCTCATCATTTGAGTTTTCGAATACGGTTAACGGAACGTGACTTCGTCACTACAGAACGCTTCGCTTACGGATTGCATAAAAAACGATCACGGATTACGGAACGCTACGCTTACGGCAAAAGCAAAGCGAAAAACGTTGACTGAATACTCCGTTCACCGAAGACGATGTACAGTTGACAGCGAGGGCTAAGCCCGTTTCGTAGCTGCGAAGCAGCGTGCTGTTATCCGTAAGTCACGTAGTGACGTTCCAGTTTAAGTTTCAACGTTCTGAATTTCGCTCTTTAATCGATTTGATTAATCCCGCAAGCATCCCTGATATACGCTCAGCAATTTGTAGCTTTTCGTCTACGAAACTAGCATCTAGATAACCAATGTCTCGTCCTATCATTAACTGAGTCATTCGCTCAGCCAGTGAAGCTTTAGCTATATATAAAAATTGAATTTGTTCTTTTATTCCTTGCCTCTCGATCCCCTCAGCTATATTTGAGGGGACTGACAAGCCTGAGCGTGTAATCTGATCTTTGAAGCCCCAATCTCGGAGGTCTTTTGTTGCCAAATAAATAGAAGATGATAACTGGTAACTAAGTTGCCAGACTTCTAGCTTTTGAAATTTCATATCCAATCCTTGGGAAAAAATGGAACGCTTCGCTCACAGAATACGGATAACGGTAAAAGCTGAACGCTTCTTTCATCGTCAGGGCAATGCCCGTTCTGTGAGCTGCGAAGCAGCATTCCGTTATCCGTAGCACCAAAGGGGCGTTCCGTCATCCACTAACAGATTTACTCTTTATAACCCCGATATCGCTGAGATTGCGACTGCTGTGTTGTAGATGATGCCGGTAACTTGAGTCCACAAAGTGAGGTTATCTTTGTAATCGGTATCTAACGGCACTATTACGGTATCACCTGCGTCTATGTTGGTATCGGCGGTAAACCATAAGCTATTTTGTGGCATCATCACTGAACCATCAGCCTTGATTACGTAAATACGTGAGTCATCGCCGCGCTCGCGACTGCCACCAGACATAGTAAGGTAGTCATCTAAGGTGAGGCCTGCTTTAAATCTGTGAGTCGATGGATGTTGTACTTCCCCCATAACTGCAACAGTTTGCTTAATCGCTGGCACATAAAGCACATCGGCATCTTCTAGCTGTAAATCTGCTTCTTCAATGCCAAGGTTTAATGCATTAAGATCAACCACTAAACGACCGAGGGCTTTGATATTTTCAAGGTCGGCAAGCATCATTTGTGCGTCGCTGTAATTAACTTGCAGGCCATCTTTTGAAACACCGCGGCTTGCTATATCTCGGCGCAGCTGATTAGCTAGCTTTTTGATTTCTAGCTGCTCTTGCTGACGCACAGATTCGCGCACAAATACCGCGCCGCTTGCCGATGCATATTGAGTTAAGCCGCCGGCACGGGTTAAAACATCCTTTAAGCTCTCACCACGGCCGATATTATAAGTACCAGGGAATGTCACTTCACCACGAATTTCGATACTTTTAGTTTCTTGCCAATCGGGTATGGTTTGCACCGTTAATACATCGCGGCCTTCAATGGCAATATTGGCTTGTTGGTCGCCGATTAAGGCACTTTGTAAATCTATCGCAATATGCCTAATATCAGAGCTTGCACCACTATTAACCGTGCGCGTTAGCTCTGCATTGCCAATGTAAGCCCCTTCCACTAGACCGCCAGCGGCTTTAACTAAATCAGTGACTTTAGCTTGTAAACTCAGAGGGTATAAACCAGGATGACGCACTTTACCCGCTACAGCCACGATTTGAATACTGGTTTGAGTACCTGCTTGCTGATAAAGCTTATTGATTATGGGGTATAGCAATTCGCTGCGACTCATTGCAGCACTTAATTTAACTAATTCAACATCATCAAATAAGTTGGCCAGCATTTGTGATACTTCATTGGCTACCGCTTTTTGCTCTAGCTGTTGTTCTTCATTAATATTTTTATCCGTCATCACCACGCCAGCAATATCTGCAGCAGTGTATTTTTTCTGAGCAGAGAAATTAATGCTGTCAAAACCTGCTTTAAATAAATCATCACCGAGTAAAGAATTGCCTTTAAGCTCCGAGACTTTCGCTAGCCTTTGCTTTACCAACTTATTTAATTCAAAGCGACTCTGTGTTGTATCGTCATAGTTGAAAACTAAAATTTTGTCTCTTGGCTTTAAAACTAAGTTTTCTTTTAAGCTGCCATCGGCAATCGCGGCACCAATAGCGAATTGAAGTACTTCAATATCGCCGTGCTTATTAATTTCTCTAACCACTAAAGCGTAATTAAGATCCGCCGTTGGCGATAAGTCGCCCCATACACTGGGAATAATATCTTTAACGGTTAAGCCTTCACGCCATTGGTACTTGCCCGCACGCACAACCGCACCGACTAAGGTAATGCTGTTTTCAAATTGGCTTGAAGCATTTTTAACTCGAATGTAATCACCCGCTTTCGCTTTTAATTGCTTATCTTTAGCTGTGGTTAAATCAAGATTAATAATACTTTTCAGGCCATTATCATTAAAGCGCTCTAGGCTAGTGGCTTGTGCATAAGCGCCGGCTTTCACGCCTGCTGCCATATTGACCACATCGCCTATGGTCTCATTGCTGGCCACTTCATAAATAGCTGGGCGGCGCACTTCACCTGTTACGCTAACTAAGCTACCCACCGCAGGGATAAACACCACGTCACCTGAACGTAGATTAATATCACCTGACGCATCGCCTCTTAATAACAAATCATACAAATCAAGATGCCCCACAAGCTTGCCATTGCGCTTCACTTGAATATTACGCAGGCTACCTATGTCGTTCACACCGCCAGCCACGAATAAGGCTTGAGTAATGGTTGATAGACTCGATACGGTATAAGAACCTGGCTTATAAGCATCGCCAGCGACAAAAATCCGGATTGAACGTAGCTCACCCATGCTGATATTGGATTCTATGCCAATCATTTGCTGCTTAATGCGCTGTTGCAGTGATTCCCTAGCTTCTGAAAAACTCATACCACTGAGTTGGATTGGCCCAAGTTCAGGAAATTGCACACTGCCATCGCGGCCAACCGTTAGGCTGTATTCTTGATTTTCTTTACCATAAAGCTGCACTTTAAGTTCATCGCCAGGGCCCATCTTATAATCACTTGGCACAGGTACATCAGACACAGGAGCAAAGGTAGTGGGTTCACCCGCAAACATGTCATAGCCAAAACGCTTTAGCTCATTTTTTTGACTATCTTGTTTGAAATCAAAATCTTCTTTTGCCTCTTGTTTGTTGTTTCTATCCCCAGAAGCATCATCTTGTGCAAACTCTCCCCTTGCATTAACAAGATTAGGATTTTCCATGGGTTGGGAGGCACCGCGATTGCCACCCGATAGCATTGCCGGGTCTATGCCGTATTGCTTAGCAATACGTTCTTGTTCAGATTTAGGTAGTTGTTTAAATTGCTCTATCATCTGCGGAGAGGGTGTAAAAGCCTGGGCTTGCCGAGACGGTGTCACTGCATGAACCTGAGCAGCCATTAGACATAGTGCTGCGACACTGGCAATTAGCATTGTTTTTGTTTTGTGTAACACCTGTTCTCTCCGTTGAAAAAATAAAATATAAAAGGCTTAGACGATGACGGAACGCTTCGCTTACGGATAACCGAACACTGCGTTTACCGTTTTCTGTCATCAGTAGCCCACAGGGCGTTCTGTAGTCGCGAAGCAACGTTCTGCTTTTAGACACGCTACCGATTACTCCGAACGTCCATGTTCTCCACCCTGCGGACCAGCGAAGCTGTTTAAACATGTTCCAGTCATGTTTATCGCGTGGCGGCCATGCCTACAAGGATGTAGGTAAGTAGAATAACGCAGGAGCAGTTATCGAGAGGCCTTCGGCGTCCACTAAAAGACAGAAACTGTTCTGTCTTTTGTCCTTTATGAATCACATCCTGTAATTCACCCTCCGGGCCAGCTAAAGCTGTTCAAAATTGTTCCAGACAATTTGTGTCAGACACGCTACCGTTCCGCGTGGCGGCCATGCCTACAAGGATGTAGGTAAGTAGAATAACGCAGGAGCAGTTATCGAGAGGCCTTCGGCGTTCGCTTAACGAATGAAACTTTTCATTCGATGCCCTTCGGACACGCTACCGCCCATAGATTGCGGCTTCTATATTGCCCTTCGCGGTGCGAAATTATGTATTGTTATGTTTGCTTCCAATTACTTACTGCCGTAAAGCAAGGCCATAATAATTAGAGGCGAAAGATTATACCTGAATTGACAAAAAACTGATGTAGATTAATCACTCAGTTGCATAAAGCCACTTTTTGAAAGTTAATGGCACAATAATTATAAAAACTCATGTAAAAAATAAAAACATCTAAACAGTTGATTTTAAGTTTAAAAAAACAAAATCAACACTAAAACCTAAAAAAATACTTTAATCCTATGGCGAATGTCTCACAGGTTATTCAGCCAATATCTACTCTAAGGAAGATATTTTCAAGGGTTAAAGGTGATTCTTATAGGGAAATTCAACAGCGTACAACTTGGTCAATATCCACTTGCAATGATTTTTGCTGCCCCATAATGGTAAACAGCACATTGCAGCGTTGATTGGCACAGTTTTCATCAAAAATGGCATCCAAATCCACAAAAGGCCCTTGGGTAAAGCGTACTTTATCCCCTTTAATCAACCCAGGTTCAACCTCTAGTTGATGATTACCCACTCTGTGTTTGATTTCGGCTATGATGGCATCATTTATCGGCGTCATTAATTCCTTGCAACCAATAATACGGCTAGCACCACGAGTATTGTGGATTTTGCTAACGCTAAATTCTGTAGGATCAAAATGAATGAAGAGATAATTCGGGAATAGAGGGACTTCAACAACTTTGGTTTTACCCCTAGCTGTTTTTTGTTCTTTGATGACAGGCAAGTAACTTTCAACTTGTTGTAATGCTAAATTTTGCTGGGCACGAAGCTCACTTTTGGGCTTACAGTACAATAAATACCAAGCTTTCATTTACTCATTAACCTTTTTGCTATGCCCTTATTAGGCACTTGGGACGAAATAGGCGAATGCGAGCACAAAGTTTACTATGCACTCCTTCGCAGAAGTGCAAGATTCTAACAGCAGTAAGGCTTGTAGGCTAGAGATTAGAGCAAAGAAGGAGGATATTAGAAGGAAGACGGAACGCTTCGCTTACGGATGACCGAACACTGCGTTTACCGTTTTCTGTCATCCGTAGCCCACAGGGCGTTCTGTAATCGCGAAGCGACCTCCTGCTTTTAAAGATATTGATTTTCGAAGTAACTTTCTATGATAAGTACCGCAGAGACGGCATCTACCTGGCCTTTGGTTAGCGCTTTAAAGCCGCCAAGTTCAAATAACCGTGCCTTGGCGTCGGCGGTGGTTAAGCGCTCATCTTGAGTAACCACTTTTACCCCGAAACGACCACTGATGCGATTGGCAAACTTCTTCGCCCTTTGGGTGATGTCTTGTTCTGTGCCATCCATGTTGAGTGGCAGACCAACAACCACCAGCTCAGGTTGCCATTCTTTCAATATTTTATCGATATCATCCCAATTTGGGATCCCATCCTGAGCTTTTAATGCCAACAAAGGGCTGGCGCTAGCGGTAATGCTCTGCCCCACTGCCACGCCAATACTTTTAGTCCCGTAGTCGAAACCTATTACGGTTTGATTCATTGTGATCTCTTTAATTAATTATACGAGCCCCTAGGAACTCGCAGGCTCGCCGGAGAGCGTCGCTTTGCTCCTTCTAGATTCTAGATTTAACAAGACGAACGGCGCTGTGCGCCTACCGAACGCCCTTCGGGCTACTGAATACGGTTTTCCTTCTTCCGCTTCTTCCGTAAGCGCAGCGTTCCGTTATCCGCCATCCGTCATCCGTCATCCGTCATCCGTCATCCGTTAAGCATGGCCTGTTTGGCTAGATAGCTGCCAAATATCAAAACCCAGCTCTTTGGTAGCAAGGGTCCAAAGCTCATCGTGTTCTAAATCAAACACCAGTTCAGCATTGGCTTTAATCGTAAGCCAAGTATTATCAGCAAGCTCTTGCTCTAATTGATCTTTACTCCAACCAGAATAACCCAAGGCAACTTTAAAATGGCTCGGGGCATCCTGAGTACCTATGGCGGTAAGTATATCTCTTGAAGTGGTTAAGGTGCAGTAATCGCTGACTGGCTCACTGTTTATCCAAGATTTTTCAGGGCTATGTAATACAAAGCCGCGCTCTGGTAGCACAGGCCCGCCAATCAGGACTTGAGCTTGCTCTGATAACAATGCGTTAGCTTCATTATCCAAGCCCATTTGTTCGAGCAAACCTTCGACCCCAAGACCAATGGGGCGATTGATAACAATACCCATAGCACCTTTTTCATCGTGTTCACACAGATAAATCACTGTCCGTTCAAAAAATGAACCATCTAGGGATGGCATAGCGATAAGCAAATGATCTTTTAGGCTTTCCATTATAAGTCCTATTACTTTTGGGGCTATTATTTTAGAAGCTATTGCTTTATGGAATTACTTTACAGGTTTAGCACACCGGGCTAACCACCGGCTAATTTGACTTTAAAATCCATTTTCTCAAGTAAGGTTTTAAGCTGCTCGCGATTATCTGTTTGTACTTCGATACAAAAATCTTTCACTGTGCCGCCGCAACCACACTGTTTTTTCAGCTTTTGCGCCAAGTCTTTAAGGTTTTTTTCATCTAGACCTAAGCCTTTGATAACACTCACTCCCTTACCCTTACGACCTTTGGTGTCTTTATGAATACGCACAATGCCATCACCTTCTGGTGCTGCTTGCGTAGCTTGCTCTGGGGTTATTCGACCTGTGTCCGTGCTGTAGACGAGGGAAACATTAGGATCTGCTCTCATAATATGTTCTCTTTTCTGTTCATATTCGCTATCTCACAAATACTATCAAACCTATGGTCAGATGGCTCATGTTTTCAACTTGATAGTAAATGGGATTAAATATCCACGCTAACTCTATCGCAGCTTTAAAATTAAGACTATATTAACAGTAAGTTAAGCATACAAATTCCTAAGGGGTAATCCCCTTTTGTTGCAGTTGAACTTTTAAGCTGCAAATGTCTCTACAATGTATCAATGAGTTAATATTTTGGAGCAGTTATGAGAATCCTTTTAATCGCCGCAGCCCTGTTTAGTTTGACGGCATGTACCAGCCTTTCAACCAGTTATGACTACGATCCTGAGATTAGCTTTGCGCAATATAAAAGCTATTCATGGGTAGAAAAGAAAGTTGACAATACCAGCTACCATTTAGATGGACTGATGGATCAAAGAGTCAAGCTCGCTGTGGCAAATGAATTAGCCCTTAGAGGGTTTAAGCAAGTCCCTGCTAGTGAAGCTGATGTATTAGTGAATTATCTGACTAAGGTTGATAAGAAAATTGATGTCGACACCTTTAGCACGGATTTTGGCTACAATCCGTTTTATGGCCCTCGCTGGGGCGTTGCGGGTACTGTGCATACGCAAACGGTTGTTAGAGAATATGAAATTGGTACCTTAATTGTAGATTTAATCGATAATAAAACCGCTAAACTGGTTTGGCGTGGCACAGTCGCAGACACGATTAACGACAGAGATACCCCACAAGAGAAAATCATCAATATTAATCTGGCCATAAGCGCCATGATGAAAAACTACCCGCCAAAAGTAAACTAGAACTGAACTAGATCCTAGGAACTCACAAGTTCGCCTGAGGGCGGACTTCGTCCTGCTAGATCCTAGGTTATAAGATCAGATTCTAGGAACTCGCAAGCTCGCCAAAGGACGTCGCTTTGCTCCTTCTAGATCCTAGGTTTAGAAAACGCACGCCACTTCGTGACTACCGAACGCCCTGCGGGCTACAGATTACCGATTTTCCATTATCCGTAAGCGCAGCGTTCCGTAGTCCGTAATCTTGCTTTATTCCTAGAATCTAGCAGCGTAGCGCCCTGCCTTTAAAGATATGGTTTAACCAAATTTGCCATCATCATTATGTGGTCATCATTATCATTTAATGCACTGATGTAGCGAAACGACTGACCGCCGGCGTGAATAAACACTTCTCGATTTTCCTGCTCAATTTCCTCTAAGGTTTCTAAGCAGTCAGCACTGAATGCAGGGCAGGCTATCGCAATATCACGCACCCCTTCTAAAGCGAGTTTTTCTAAGGTGACATCGGTATAGGGTTGTAACCATTTAGCTTTGCCAAAACGTGATTGAAAGCTGGTGATCACAGCTTCACTAGCAATATCAATCCCTTGCTGCTGCATCTTTTCTACTACTAGACGTGTGGTTTTCATGCAAAAGCAATAATAAGGGTCCCCAAGATGCAGGTTACGCTCGGGCATGCCGTGATAACTCAGGACTAAGCGCTCTGGTATGCCGTTGGCGTTAAAGTCGGCTTTGATAGATGAAAATAACGCTGCGATATAGTCACTATTATCATGATAGGTATGAATAAAATGCAGTGATGGCAAATAGCGCCACTGTTTTAATGTATCGGCTATTGCATCAAATACTGATGCAGTGGTGGGCGCTGCATATTGTGGATACAAGGGCAATACTACGAGGTTATCAATACCAGACTGGTGCATTTCAAGCATAGTGTGCTTTATTGATGGCGAGCCATAACGCATGGCTAAGTGCACGCTCACAGCTTGACCATTTTTATCGGTCAACTGGTGTTCATTCAAGTAAGTTTGTAATTTGACTTGTTGACGCTCGCTGATGGCCAGTAGAGGCGAGCCAGCTTCGGTCCAAATTTTCTGATACAAGGCTGCAGATTTTGCCGGACGTATGCGTAAAATAATCCCATGAAGAATAATTAACCACACAAGCCTTGGGATTTCTATCACCCTAGGGTCCTTTAAAAACTCGGCAAGATAGGCTCTAACAGCACTGGTTGTAGGCGCCTCTGGGGTGCCTAAATTAACCAGCAACACCCCCGTCTTATTTCTTTGTGTATGACCCAACTCTTTGGATAAACCACTCACTTTAGCCAAAATATTCTCCATCTCACTTAATCTAAAATATACAACTCACTATTAACCATTAACCCACGAACCACTCACCACTCACCACTCACCACTTCAGCCTACATTAGCTTTTCACGCTTGTTAATACCTTTTTTATCGCCTGATTAAGCTCAATGCTGTCAGGTTTAACTCGGGAGTTGAACTGCAGCACCTTGCTGCCATCAGGGCTAACAAGATACTTATAAAAGTTCCATTTTGGACTAGCGCTTTTATCCGCTAAGTACTTAAACACTGAGTTAACATCACTACCTCTCACCGCAGAGGTCGCCAACATGGTAAAGCTGACGCCATAATTAAGAAAACAGACGTCTGCGGTTTTAGCTTCATCATTTTCTTCTTGAAAGAAATCATCTGATGGAAAGCCTATCACCACTAAACCTTGTGCCTGATACTCTTGATGAAGCGCTTCCAAGGCCTTAAATTGCGGGGTGAAACCACAATTACTGGCAGTATTTACGATTAATACCGCTTTACCTTGAGTGAGCTCACACAAGTCAATAATTTTATCTGAATGTAATTTTCTCGCCTTAACATTTAAATATTCAGGACATATCGGTGCTGGGGCGGTTTCAACAATCGCTTGGTTATCAGCCCATGCAGCAGGAGAAACCATCAACAAAAAAGCCGTTGGCATGATCGCCAATAAGCACAGTTTTACTCGCAGATAAGCAAGGCTAAAACAAGATTTCAGATCTGATAAACAAGGTGAAATAAACGACATATCGAGCTCCAATAAAGCATTTTTGTCATAGTATCATATTGAATAAACAAAAAAGATCATTCAGCTGAATGATCTTTTATATTGAGATAACCCGCCTATGCTGTCCTTGATAAGCCAACACTTATAGGCTTAAGCTAATCCATGCTTAATCCATGTTCAAGGTCACGCCGTCCATCAAACCACTGCCGCCAGTTTCATTATTTTGCAGTTTAATCATCAAGCGTAAATCGTTTGGTGAATCGGCGTGATGCAAGGCATCGGCATAGCTAATTTCACCCTCTGCGTACAACTTAAGTAACGCTTGATCAAAAGTCTGCATCCCTTGCTCATTAGATTTAGCCATGGTTTCTTTGAGTAAGTGCAGCTCATTTTTGGCGATAATGCTCGATACCCTAGGCGTGTTGATCAGCACTTCGATGGCTGCACGGCGCCCGCTACCATCAGATTTTGCCACTAATTGCTGTGCAACAATACCGCGCAGGTTAAGTGACAAATCGAACAGCAATTGATGATGTTTGCTTTCAGGTACCAAGTGCATAATGCGATCCAGCGCTTGGTTAGCATTATTTGCGTGCAAAGTGGCCATACACAGGTGGCCGGTTTCTGCAAAAGACAGTGCAAACTCCATGGTTTCTTGACTGCGAATTTCACCAATAAGAATGACATCTGGCGCTTGGCGTAATGAGCTTTTCAGGGCAGCATCAAAGGATTCAGTATCTATGCCCACTTCGCGTTGAGTGATAATGCTACGTCTATGATCGTGAACAAATTCCACCGGATCTTCTATGGTAAGAATATGCCCGCGAGAGTTGGCATTGCGATAACCGACCAAAGCGGCAAGTGAAGTCGACTTACCAGTCCCAGTACCGCCCACCATGATGATAAGGCCACGTTTGCTCATGACTAAATCTTTTAAAATGGGGGGGAGTTTTAAATCATCTACCTCTGGAATTTTAGTTTCAATGCGGCGCATTACGCAGCCTGCAGATTCCCGCTGCCAAAAAGCACTAACACGAAAACGGCCCAAGTCTTTTTCCGCAAAAGCAAAGTTACATTCACTGGTGTCGTGAAACTCCTTTTTCTGCACCTCTGTCATCAAGGCTTCGACAAATGCCAAGGATTGCGCTGGGTTAAGCTTCTCTTCTGTTAATGGGCGTAACTCACCATCAATTTTCGCACTCGGTGGAAACCCTGCGGTAATAAACAGATCCGAGGCTTTACGCTCCACCATGACTTTTAAAAAAGGAATAACATCCATAAGACTTTCCTTAGAAGTTGGCTTGTTTGTTTGAGCTCTTAGACATAGCGTCTTCACGAGTAATAAGGCCACGATTCACTAACACTTGTAAACTTTGCTCCAAGGTTTGCATGCCATGAGACATCCCTGTTTGAATTGCCGAGTACATTTGCGCCACTTTATCTTCACGAATAAGGTTACGAATCGCTGGTGTGCCCATCATAATTTCATGGGCGGCAACTCGGCCTCCGCCAATTTTCTTGATCAAGGTTTGCGAAATAACCGCCTGCAATGATTCAGACAGCATAGTGCGCACCATGTCTTTTTCACCTGCTGGGAATACATCAACCACACGGTCAATGGTTTTTGCCGCTGAAGTGGTGTGCAAGGTACCAAACACTAAATGACCAGTTTCCGCTGCGGTCATCGCTAAACGAATGGTCTCTAAATCACGCATTTCCCCCACCAAAATAACATCGGGATCTTCACGTAGTGCCGAACGTAGCGCCGCATTAAAGCTGTGAGTATGCTTGTGGACTTCACGTTGGTTAATCAAACATTGCTTGTTTTGATGCACAAATTCGATAGGATCTTCAATGGTTAATATGTGGTCATGACGGTTCTCATTCACATAATCCACCATGGCCGCCAAGGTGGTTGATTTACCTGAACCTGTAGGGCCCGTCACCAACACTAAGCCACGTGGGAAGCTGGCGATTTTTTTAAATATTTCAGGTGCGCCTAGTTGCTCAAGGGATAAAATATCACTGGGAATGGTACGAAACACTGCGCCCGCACCCCGCGACTGGTTAAAAGCATTGACACGAAAACGGGCTAAATTAGGCACTTCAAATGAAAAATCAATTTCTAGGTGCTCTTCATAGTCTTTGCGTTGTTTATCGTTCATTATATCGTACACTAGGCTGTGAACGCCTTGGTGATCCAGTGCTGGCAGATTAATTTTTCTGACTTCGCCATCGACGCGGATCATAGGTGCTACGCCAGCTGATAAATGCAGATCTGAAGCCTTGTGTTTGACGCTAAAGGCTAATAATTCAGTAATTTCCATCGTGATAAACATCCATTCAAGCAATAATAAATATATGACAACAATAGCAGACAGACTCAAGCTCGCCCAGTTCAGAATAGCGCAAGCTGAACAAGAACATCATCGCCCTCATCAAAGCGTTAATCTTCTCGCCGTGAGTAAGACCAAACCCGTGAGTGACATCATCGAAGCCTACCAGGCAGGTCAACGCAGTTTTGGTGAAAATTACGTTCAAGAAGGCCAACAGAAAGTTATTAAGTTAACCCCAAACTATCCTGATATTGAATGGCACTTTATCGGCCCGCTACAATCAAATAAAACCCGCATTATTGCTGAGAATTTTGATTGGCTGCATACAGTTTCTCGAGAAAAAATTGCCCAGCGGTTACAAGAGCAGCGCCCAGCAGATAAGCCGCCTTTGAATGTGTGCATTCAAGTCAATATTAGCGGTGAAGACAGTAAAGCTGGCGTAGGTCTCATTGAAGTGGCGCAACTTGCTAGCGCCATCGCAGCAATGCCAAACCTGAGGTTACGGGGGATAATGGCTATCCCCAGCCAGCAAGCTAATTTTGATAATATTACACAAGCACAAGCTGAACTTTCAAAGGAATTTAGCCAACTTAAGGCATGTTTTGATACACTTAAGCAAACTTATCCTCAGCTAGACACACTTTCTATGGGCATGAGTGACGATCTCGGTCTTGCCATCGCTCACGGCTCAACCATGGTAAGGATCGGCAGCGCCATTTTTGGGGCTCGCTAGTCTGCTAGGTACAAGCTTTGATGCACACGGATTTTAGTGTTTACTGATTTTGATATGCGCCAGTTTTAATGCGCACTCATTTAAGGGCCGATTGTTTACATTTTTGAACCAAGGGCTTCTTTATCTCAGCTGATTAAACAGCGCAGCCTTTTTAACCCATTGGGAACCAACATGACACAAGCAAAAATCTGTTTTATCGGCGCCGGCAACATGACCCGCAGTATCGTCAGCGGCCTAGTAACACATGGCTACCCATCACAATTGATTTACGCCACCAATCCAAGCCAAAGCAAACTCGATGCCATGGTCACTGACTTTAATATTAAGGTGTCCAACGATAACCTCGCCACAGCAAAAGAGTGCGATGTGATAGTGTTAGGTGTTAAACCTCAGCTGATGCAGCAAGTGTGTGAGGCGCTGCAATCCTTGGACTTAAACGGTAAGCTAGTGATCACTATCGCAGCAGGCATCACGGCAAATCGCTATGATGACTACTTTAAGCAAAAAGTGCGCTTGATCCGCTGCATGCCAAATACCCCGACTCAAATCGGCCATGGCATGACAGGGCTTTTCGCCGTAGCAAACGTCAATGATGAGCAAAAGCAGTTAGCAGAAACTTTGATGAAAACGGGCGGCAAAGTCATGTGGGTAGACAAAGAAGCTGAGCTTAATTTAGTCATAGCTCTGGCTGGCAGTTCACCAGCATATTTTTTCTTATTTGTTGAATCCATGATTGAAGCTGGTGTTGCCTTAGGTATGGATGAAACAAAGTCACGACTATTGGCCGAGCAAGCCGCCCTTGGTGCGGCGCAAATGATAGTTCATAACCAAGATTTAAGCCCTGCAACCCTTAGAACAAACGTGACCTCAAAAGGCGGCACAACCGCGGAAGCTTTAGCCACTTTTGAGCGCGGAGATATTCGCGGCTTAGTTAAACAGGCAATGGTGAATTGCATTAATCGAGCCGATGAAATGGCTAAAACATTTTAAATAACTCAATATGTGTGCCCCGTCAGATAAAATATCATTTATCTGACGGGGTGAACCGTGCACAATCAAGTGTAATGTTTAATCGTTAATCTCCAATTTCAAGCAACTAACGCTCCATAGCTACAACAACTAAGGCACATGAACATGAATGCAATGAGTTTTTTGATCACCACCCTGTTCGATCTTTATTTAATGGTTGTTATTTTGCGCTTTTGGCTCCAGTGGGCCAAGGCCGATTTTTACAACCCATTCAGCCAATTTATCGTTAAAGCCACCCACCCTATCTTAGCCCCTATGCGCAGAATCCTGCCTTCATTGGGTAGCATAGATACCGCCTCTATTGTGTTGGCTTTTTTGGTGGTGTTGGTGAAAATGTTAGTACTTACTCTGCTTGCCGGTGCGACCATTGAAATTCTGACTCTGTTGTTATTCTCTCTGGTGTCAGTTGTCAAAGAAGCCGGAGTATTACTGTTCTGGCTTATTCTCATTCGCGCATTATTAAGCTGGTTCAATCAAGGTCATAATCCAATTGTTATGATGATGACTCAATTAACTGAGCCAGTTTTAGCCCCAGTACGTCGCATCATTCCTCCTATGGGTGGGTTAGATTTATCTGTGATGTTTGTCATTATCGGACTTAATTTTTTAAATATGTTGCTCGCCCAATACGTGCCATTTTGGGCCATCATCTAGTTAGTAATGACAGCATGCTTGTACGCCATAAATTATCAATATATGGCGTACAAGCAATTATGTTCCTTAATGCCAGCTGCAAACATTAAGTTTCATGCTCAATATACGGCCTTAGCCTATACTCAATTTATGATCCGTTCCCTAGGCCATTCAGGCCAGAGACTCAACGAGGACACCACAAATGCTAAATCCCCTATTCCGCTTGGCCGCATTAGTGTTAATACTGATAAGTATCAGTTTTTCAGGCCTAGCCAATGCAGAGCAAAAACAAAAAGTCGGTAATTACGATATCCATTACATGGCTCTTAGCAGTACCTTTATTACCCCAACCATAGCTAAAACTTATGGCATAGAGCGCAGTAGCTATACAGGCTTAGTTAACATTACCGTGCTTGATACTAGCCAAGAAGGCATGCCAGCCGTGGCGGTGGAGATATCAGGAATTGCCAACAACTTATTAGACGCCCGCATTGATCTTGAGTTTAAAGAAATCAGAGAAGGTGATTCAATTTACTACATAGCGCAAGTGCCATACCGTGATGACCAAGAGATCAACTTCGACATTTCAATTAAATACAATACAAAGCTTAATACTTCGGTTAAGTTTAAACAGAAATTCTATATCGATTAATACCTAAGCGTTAGCTGTTAGTTGTTAACTGTTAGTTGTTGGGAATGGTTTAAAATTTTGCCCGCAGCTCGAGTAACGCCTCTCTTAAACGCCTTGCTGATGCAGGGTGTTTTTATTTCCCCTGAATTCATCTTCAAAGTATTTAAGTAGTAAGCTAACTCAGCTTCTTCATTGGGATTGCCTTGTTGATGAGACTGGGGTTAGGTATCATAGCGGCCTATTCACTTATCACATCTTCGGCAGGTTATTCATGCAGCAAATCGTGCTCGCCAGTGGCAATAAAGGCAAACTCAAAGAATTTGAGCAAATGTTTGCTCCGTTTAACATCAATGTCTTGGCCCAGAGCCAATTCAATGTCACCGAAGTGGCCGAAACTGGCACTACCTTTGTTGAAAATGCCATCATTAAGGCCCGCCACGCGGCACAAGTAACCGGCATGCCAGCCATCAGTGATGATTCAGGTTTAGAAGTTGATGCATTAAATGGAGCGCCAGGCATATATTCAGCCCGCTACGCCGCCCCCAATGCTAATGAAAAGAATAACTATCTTAAGCTGTTAACTACCCTTGAAGGCCAAGCTAACCGCAGTGCTCGCTTTCAAT
The DNA here is from genome assembly GCF_014163735.1 of Shewanella sp. SR44-3. Taxonomy (GTDB): domain Bacteria; phylum Pseudomonadota; class Gammaproteobacteria; order Enterobacterales; family Shewanellaceae; genus Shewanella. The sequence continues at coordinate 68,921 of NZ_JACJDV010000010.1, read as the reverse complement.
GTGTACTGGTTTATATGCGCCACGGCAGCGACCCAAGCCCTATTATCTGCCAAGCCTCGTGGGAAGGTGAAATAGCGCTCGCGCCCCAAGGTGAGAATGGCCATGGCTACGATCCTATTTTCATTCCACAGCAGCAAGCATGCACAGCATCACAATTGAGTGACAGTCAAAAGAACAGTGTCAGCCACAGAGGCAAGGCACTTAAGCTACTGATCAGCGCATTAACAGCCCACGGCATTATTACAGGATAAGCCATACCATGTTGCAATTGCCGCCATTAAGCCTTTATATCCATATCCCTTGGTGTGTTCAAAAATGTCCTTATTGCGATTTTAATTCCCATGGCCAACATGGTGAATTACCGCAACAGGCTTATGTGGATGCACTATTGGCAGACCTTGCCCAAGACATGGATTATGTTCAAGGTAGACAGTTGCACACCATTTTTATCGGTGGCGGCACCCCGTCACTGTTTGATGCCAAGCAAATTGAGCGGTTGCTGCTTGGAGTACAGGCACTCATCCCCTTCGAAAAAGACATTGAAATTACCATGGAAGCCAACCCTGGCACACTTGAACATGATGATTTTAGCGCTTACAGAGCCGCCGGCATTACTCGCCTCTCCATTGGGGTGCAGAGTTTCGCCAAGGACAAATTAAATTTACTTGGGCGTATTCACGATCAAAATGAAGCTGTGGTCGCGGCGCAAAAAGCCAAGCAAGCCAATTACCTTAGTTTTAATCTTGATTTGATGCACGGCTTGCCCAATCAAAGCTTTACTGAAGCCATGAGTGATATCGATACTGCTGTGGCGCTTGAGCCGCCGCATTTATCTTGGTATCAGCTCACCATTGAGCCCAATACCTTATTTCACTCCAAACCACCGCAGTTGCCCGATGATGAAGACTTGTGGCAAATTTACCAGCAAGGGCAGCAAAAACTGGCAGCGTTAGGTTATGAGCAATATGAAATATCAGCTTATGCCAAGCCTGGTTTCCAATGCCGCCATAACCTTAATTACTGGCAGTTTGGCGACTACTTAGGCATAGGCTGCGGCGCACACGGCAAAGTCACCTTGATGGATAACGCCTGCATAGTTCGCACTGTGAAAATAAAGCATCCTAAGGGCTACCTTGCCTGCGCTGAAACAGCGCTTTGTGTTAATCAGTCACATGACGCTGCCCCATCAACGTCCGCTAAGACTAATCACTTCGCCACTGCTGTGACGCCAATCTTAAGTGAAGATATGGGGCTTGAATATTTGATGAATCGCTTAAGGCTAATGACTGCAATTCCTAAGGTCGAATTCGAGCAGCGCACAGGTCTTACTCACACCAGTCTCGATGCGGGCATGGCTAAAGCTCAAGCACGAGGGCTGATTACTCAAGATGAAACTCACTGGCAGCTCACCAGTAAAGGGCATATGTTTGTAAACGATATTTTGTCGCAGTTTATTGACTAGCATGATTAGTTAACCTCAGCTCGGGATAATAAATGCATATCAAACAGCCCTTTGCACCGCTAACTGCGTTGAATTCACTTGCAATAGGCTAGCTATTGACGCGCAAATTCGCCTTGTTTTCAGCGCAAAGTTCAAGTTTGAATGTAAGGTATTGAATTTTTTTGATAATTCACTACCGTTTATCCATCTCTTAACCCGAGTTGAGGTTAGTTAAGTGTAGCTAAAGCCTTGGAACACTTAGTAGATTAACTCTGGCTACTCTCTCGCCCATCAGCATCAATAGATAGCTCATGACATTAGTGTGGTGAACTGAGTAAATGATTAGGAATAACGAAACTAAAGGTACTGCCTTTACCTAGCTCACTCTGAATAGAAAGCTCACTATGATGATGATTTAATGCATGCTTTACGATGGCAAGTCCTAATCCGCTGCCGCCAGTTTTACTTGAGCGGGCATTATCGACTCGATAAAAACGCTCAGTTAAGCGATTAATGTGCTGCGGAGCAATTCCAAGCCCAGTATCTGTAACACTAAACAATGCCCCAGTTGCCACTCTGCGCCAGCTAATACTGACTTTGCCGCCCGGTGAAGTATAACGAATCGCATTAGAAATCAAATTAGTGCAAGCACTACGTAACTGCAGCTCATCACCATGACTATGCAATCCCTTATCCCAGCTAAATTCCACTTGGTAGTTATCCAAAGCGAGCGCCTTAGCCTCTTCTTTTAGCTGGAGCATTAACTTATCCATATCCACTTGGCTTGATAAGTTTATCTCGCTGGCATCTTCAATACGGGACAGGGCTAATAGCTGTTCCACCATACTCTGCATTCGTTCAGTTTGCTGCTGCATCAGTTTTAGTGGCTTGGCCTTTGGTGAGTCATCCTCCTCCATGCCCTGCATGATTTCCAGATACCCCTGCAACACGGTAAGAGGGGTTTTAAGCTCATGGGATACGTTAGCGACGAACTCTTTACGCATGCCTTCAAGTTGCACAATTCGAGTAATATCACGGGCGATAAGCAGTAATTGCCTGTCACCATAAGCCATGATGCGAATTTCGAGCAGGCGTGAGTCTGACACCGGCGATGCCAAGGACAATGGCTCATTAAAAGCGCCACTTTTAAGGTATGCTGAGAAGTCTGGATGACGGATGAGATTGTCAATGCGCTGACCATTATCTTGCGGCCACACAAAGCCTAAGATTAACTGCGCCAGTTTGTTACACCAGAGAATATTATGTTCAGAATCAAGCACGACTGCGGCATCGGGTAAAGCTTCAGCCCCTTGTCTAAAGCGGCCAAGTAGGTTCGCCAACTGACCCACTCGGCGGCGATTTTTTCCTTGCAAGCGATAAATACCGTTGAAAATCCCTTCCCAACTGCCACGACCTTGAGGCGGCGTGAGGCGTTTATCTTTCCAGAGCCAAAAATTAAGTCGGCTAATTTGCCGGTAATGCCAAGCTAATAATCCAATGACACCAAGCAATAGCATCAAGATCACTTCATCTAATATCAGCCCCAATAGAGAAAAAACCAACAAGATACTGGCTAACTTAATCCCTAAGCGAACCCCTGAGTACGCATCAAACATAAATAACCTAATAAATGGTCGCTGAGCCCAACAAACGAATAAACCCACAGATTGTATCAGGTTTAAACCTAGTGTCAGTGGTTACTCGTCAATCTCAGCATAATGTTCCTGAAATACTCTACATACGTGTTGAGAAGCGGTAACCCGCACCACGCACTGTCTGTATTAGCTTGTCATGACCTGTGTTTTCAACGGCTTTACGTAAACGCCTGATATGCACATCCACAGTCCTGTCTTCCACATAGACATTAGTGCCCCAGACATTATCAAGCAATTGCTCACGACTGTAGACTCGCTCTGGATGAGTCATAAAGAAGTGCAGCAACCTAAATTCTGTCGGCCCCATGTCAAGCACTGACTCACCAACACAGACCCTATGGCTGACAGGATCTAGCTGTAGGCCCTGAACATCGATAGTCTCTTCCAAACGTGTCGGCGCACTGCGGCGCAGCACAGCTTTTATCCGCGCCACCAGCTCTTTAGGTGAGAAGGGTTTAGTGATGTAATCGTCGGCACCCACTTCTAAGCCTTTGACCTTATCTTCTTCCTCACCGCGAGCGGTCAGCATTATGATAGGGATCTGACGTGTAAACTCATCTTGCTTTAAACGCTTGGCCAATTGAATACCGCTACCACCGGGGAACATCCAATCCAAGATAATAAGATCTGGATAAGGTTCTTGCAGGAGCGCTATTGCCGAGTCAAAATCCTCAGCCGCGACTGTAGTAAAACCGTGTTGTTCCATAACAAAAATAAGCATTTCACGAATCGCTGATTCGTCTTCTACTATTAAAATCCTAGCTGTCATAATCGAGTTCTACTCTTGATTTGCCACTTGAACATTATTGGTCATTTCTGTTACAGATTTATGACCTTGAGTGCAATGAGTGATGATTTTGCCATCAAAATCCACCCTTGTCATAAATCTTCGAAAATGAATGATAAAAAAGGAGGGCATAAGCCCTCCTGATGTTTATTTGTTACGACTTAGAACTTATGTTCAATGCCGATGCCGAAATAATTGTCATCACTGGCTTGCGCTTCTAAGGAACGGCTAGAGTAAAATGCCAATAGTTTGGTTGGCTTAGCAAGCTTATAGTCGCCGCCCACTGACCAAGAGTCCCCCTTGTCTTCCATATCTTGGAACTGAGCTTTTAAAGTCACTTCAGATATCTGGTATGCCGCACTTAGTAGATAACCATTTTTGCTGTCGCCGCCGTCAACTTGTTCTTCCTGCTGGTACATACCACCAAGCACTAAATCCGCAAACTTAGCTTGTACAGTTGCACGCAGAATATCATAGCCTTTAACTTCAGAATCATAGGCAAGCGCCGCATAGAAATTAGTGGTTTTAAGCTCATCATCACCATACATGGCAGCTAAGCTGAAGCCATCGCGAGTTTGTTCGATATTGTTAAGGTCAGTATAAGCTTGATCGCTGTCACCATCGGCAACATAAGTCACACCAAACTTAAAATCACCCACGATTGGCGTGTAGTAAGTCATGGTTTGCGCCATGCGATTTTCACCTTTAAACAGGTTTTTCGCATCGCCTTCTAAATCATTGAACTGATCAACCTTACCTTGTGACACTTTTAATAACGTATCGTTACGGCCAACAGAAATAGCACCGAAATTACCCTTTAAGCCCACAAACTGGTTACGCGCCTTGAAGTTTTCTTTGTCTTCATCACCAGTGTCGACTTCATATTCGATGGTATAAAACGCTTCTAGATCATTATTTAACGCTAAATCACCTTTAACGCCAAAGCGAGACGCATTGCTCTGAATCGTGGTTTTAGTGTCACCTTTTTCATCATTTGATTGAGCTGTGACGTTTAACTTACCGTACACTTGAAGCGGTTCACCTGCGTGAGCAGTTGAAAGAGTTGCAGTTGCAATCGAAGCTGCGAGTAAAGATTTGCTAAAAACGTTCATCATTTCATCCTTTTGACGTTAGACGTTATTTATCGTCTTGGTAGTGGGTTTTGGAACGAGCGCAAGTGTGCCTTGTTTATATTGCAGAAATATTTCAGGGGCGATAAAAAACCAATAACAGGCACAGAGTAAGGAGAAACTAAGAAGACATATAGGATGCCCAAATAATGAATCTGATTGCGATAAATACAAATACCCTTGCACTAGGTTTACCCCATGGACGGTATACCGTAAACTGCGTTTTTATTTATTTGATGAGAGCCTGCTATGTGGTTTAAAAATCTTACCCTCTATCGTTTTAACAAGCCTTTTTCTGTGGATACCGAGGCACTGGAAACTGCATTAGCCGATTTCACTTTTTCTCCTTGTTCTAGCCAAGATATTAGCAAGTTTGGTTTTTCTAATGCCTTAGGCAAAAAAGGCAGTGCCTTGGTCCATAGCGCTGAGAACCGTCACCTCATCTGTGTCACCAAAGAAGAGAAAATTCTCCCAGGGCAAGTTATCAAAGAGGCCCTAGATGAAAAAGTGGCTGAGATTGAAGAGCTAGAAAACCGTAAAGTCACCAAGAAAGAAAAAGACACCATTAAAGATGAAATCACCACCACTTTACTGCCACGGGCATTTTCTCGTCGCAGTCAGACCCGTGCCTTGATTTTACCTGAAATCGAAATGATTTTAGTGGACAGCTCAAGCGCCACTAAGGCCGAAGAGTTATTAGCTTTATTACGCAAAGCGCTAGGAAGCTTACCGGTTATTCCCTTAAGTTACACAACGCCTATCGAACAGACCTTAACTCAATGGTTGCAGGCCGGTGAGTCGCCATTACCCTTTGCTATGCAAGATGAAGCTGAACTTAAGTCTGATTCAGATGAAGGCGGGATCGTTAGGTTCAAACAGCAAGTGCTGCAAGAAGATGAAGTGCTGGCCCATATTGCAACAGGTAAATCTGTGCATAAGCTAGCGCTACATTTTGCGCAATCCATTGCCTTTTTGGTTCAGTCTGATGCCAGCGTTAAGCGACTTAAGTTTTCTGAAGAATTTAGGGCCAATAACGATGAAGTCAGCGGTGAAGATCCATTAGCCAGACTCGATGCCGACTTTGCCTTGATGGGCAGCGAGTTAATCGCCTTTGTACAAGCCTTAACTCAAGCATTAGGGCCTATGGAAGAAAGCATCTAATTTTCATTTAATACATCAAGCCTCAAGGGGTTTACTTGCGCCGCAGTGCATAAGCTAACCCCTTAAATTTATCAACAACACTCAAAATTCATGTCAGCTTCGCTCCAATCATCCTAGCCCTTACCTTTGCTTAATCTAGAACCATTGATGGGCTGACACATTCGCTAACATTCTATATTGCCTTTTTATCTCCCAGTTTATTAGCATTAGTTGCAGATTATATTCAGCAGCTACAGCAGTAATTTAACCAAAAATAAAATAAGCGCCGCTCGCGGTAAACTCCAACTAAAGGTTTTAAACTATGCCTCTTTATCGTCACAATATCCTCTCTCTTGCGCTATTTTCGGCGTTAAGCGGACTGGCATTCAATGCCAATGCCCACGACGCCCCGCCCCCTGCACCAAGCTCGGCGCATCAATCACAGTCCGGCTCAGATCCAGTCATGGATGCATCAACTCAAGCGCTGCAAATTTTTGATGACATATTCACCGCAGAGTTAATGGCCAATCCTGTATCGCAAACCTTTTTAGGCATAAAACAAGATTATGATAAGTGGAGTGACATCAGTGACGCCGCTGAAGATAAGCGTATGCAGCGAGTTAAAGGGCATTTGGCCAAGCTGGCGACGATTAATCAAGGCTACTTAGATGCACAGACTCGTTTAAGCTACGAGTTACTTGAAGCCGATCTCAAGCTAACGCTCGCTCAAGACAAATGGCGCTATCATAGCTACCCAGTGAACCAAATGTATGGCCAGCACGCTATGCTTGCTTCACTGTTAATCAATCAGCATCAAATTGCCGATATCAGCGATGCCAATGCCTATATCAGCCGTCTTAATGGGATCCCTGCGGTATTGACGCAACTTGAAGTGAACCTTGAAATTAGAGCGAAGAAAAACATCATCGCGCCTAAGTTTGTGTTCCCTTATGCTATTTCTGACAGTAAAAACATCATCAAGGGCGCCCCTTTTGATGACAGTAATCAAGCCAGTGCAATTTGGGCCGACTTTAACCGTAAAGTAGATGCTCTGACTCTTAAGCCTGAGCAGAAAACCCAATTATTAGAACAAGCTAAAACGGCTTTAGTGACTAAGGTAAAGCCCGCCTACCAAGGCTTTATAAGCTATATCAAAACCTTGGAAGCTAAAGCTGATACCCGTGATGGTGTGTGGAAATTCCCTGATGGCGAAGCTTATTATAAAGATGCTTTAGCCAAAACCACCACCACTGAGCTGACCTCAGCGCAGATCCACACACTGGGACTTACGGAAGTGGCGCGTATTCATCAAGCGATGGAAGAGATAAAAACCAAAGTTAACTTCAGTGGTAGCCTGCAAGAGTTTTTTGCTTTTATGCGCGACGACCCACAGTTTTATTACCCTGATACCGAAGCTGGACAAGCCGAATACCTCGCCAAGGCAAGCAGCGTCATTAACACCATGAACTCTCGCTTGGATGAAGTGTTTAACATCAAACCTCTGGCAGAGCTGAAAGTCAAAAAAGTGGAAGCGTTTCGTGAAAAATCAGCAGGTAAAGCCTTTTATGAAGCACCGGCTCCTGATGGTTCAAGACCGGGCACCTTTTACGCTAATCTGTATGACATGAAGTCTATGCCTAAGTATCAACTTGAGGCGCTGGCTTATCATGAAGGGATCCCTGGACACCACATGCAGATAGCCATAGCCCAAGAGCTCACTAATGTGCCTAAATTCCGTAAGTTTGCAAGCTACACGGCCTACAGTGAAGGTTGGGGGCTATACACTGAGTATTTCCCTAAAGAAATGGGGTTCTACGCTGATCCCTACTCTGATTTCGGCCGGCTTGCGATGGAATTATGGCGCGCTTGTCGCCTTGTGGTAGATACAGGGATTCACAGCCAAAAATGGACCCGCGAACAAGCCATTGCTTACTATGTAGACAACACCCCGAATGCAGAATTGGATGCGATTAAAATGGTTGAACGTCATATTGTGATGCCATCTCAAGCCACCGCGTACAAGGTCGGGATGATTAAAATTCTTGAATTAAGAAGCAAGGCACAACAGCAACTTGGGGATAAATTCTCTTTAGATAAATTCCACACTCTGTTACTTAAAAATGGGCCTTTGCCGCTTACTGTATTAGAAGAGCAAGTAGAAGAGTGGATTAAAGCCCAGAGTATTTAATACCAATCGTATTAATTATCTGGTCATTCAGCGGGAGTATAATTCATCGCCAAAAAATAACCCCAGCCAAAGGCTGGGGTAACCAAAAAAGACAGGATGATGGTTTAAGTCCGGTATTGTTTTAGTTATAAACCGCTACCAGTAGTGATTTGAACTAGGCCAAGCCATTAAGCTTACACGCATTGAGATGGGGTCATATCTCACTGCCTGCTGTAATAAACTTATCTCAAATCAACTAGAAACTATTGTATTGAAATAAGAACACACTGCAACCTTATGATTTAACTTAGCTAAATTAGCGCTAGTGATTATCAACACTGCAAAACACAAAGCAAAGAAATAACTCAATGAATTTAAAGTAAAAAACACAAAGCCGCGATATCCATCACGGCTTTATATTAACAATAAAACACTGTTTCCATTATTGCTTACGCTGCTTGTAGAGATGTTCGTACTTTGCATCCCAATGAGGAGGTGATCCAATATGGGTTTTAATAAAATCAATAAAAGCACTGACCTTAGGTGCTAAGTGCTTACGTCTTGGGTAAACAGCTTGTAGCGGTAAATGGTTAGTGAGCTGCCAATCAGTCAGCAGTGGAATAAGAGTGCCTTTTTCTATCTCATCTTCCATTAAGTAGCTGGCAAGATAAGCAACACCTAAACCACTTACGGCCGCAGATTTTAGTGCGGGTGCATTGTCGACTCTAAAGTTGCCAGATACACCAATTTCACAATAATCTTCGCCACGCTTAAATTGCCACATGCTGTGTTCATGCCATTCGCCTTGATACACTAAACAGTTGTGATCAACCAATTGCTCAGGGCTTGCAACTACGCCATGTTGGGCGATATAACTTGGAGAGGCAACTAATAAGAACTGGCACTTCATCAAAGGCCTTGCCACCATCCCAAGGGGAAGCTGCTCAGACATGGTCAACAATAAATCCAAGCCTTCGCTGACAACATCGACTTTATGGTCCAGTAAGCTAACTTGTAGTTCAAGCTCTGGGTGTCTTGCCATAAAATCAGGCAATGCAGGGATAATGTGCATGGTACCAAAAGATTGAGAAATACCCACCTTTAGTACACCGCGAGTCGCATCATTGAGGTTGTGAACACTGGATACGGCTTGCTCAGCATCACGTAATAGCTCTTCGCCTTGAACGTAGAGTAAATTACCGGCTTCCGTTAAGCTTAAACTCCGTGTCGTACGCTGAATAAGCTGTACACCTAACTTATGCTCAAGATCGGCAACCTGGGTACTCACTTTTGATTTAGAAATTCCCAAACGTCTTGCTGCTGCGCTAAAGCTGCCGGCTCGAGCGACATGGGTAAAAATGGCAATGGGTTCTAGCAGTTCTAACATGTAAGTCGCCTTAAGCTATGTACGACATGAATAATCTTCGACAATCTTTTAAGAGACTAAAACCGACTTAGTGAGTTCAACATAACGCCTAGACTTGTTGTGCTACAGCACAATCAAGACGTCAACACTCACTATGCTACGGCTCCTAACCAAGTTATATAAAATTAAGCAGTTAGGAATTTTAGCTCAGACTGTAATTTGGCAGGGAGTATATCAAATTAACCGACAATTGCTCTATATTTATAATTGACAATTTATAAATACGAACAAAGATACAGGGAATAAAAAAATCCCTGTAAGTCAGACTTACAGGGAGCCAAATTGGGTAGGGAATACCGCAGAGACTAAAGGCATGAAAACATGCAGGGAGTGGGTTAAATCTAGGCTAGCTGTTCAAAAAACCTCAAAAAAACCTGAATTCACAACAAAATCAACCACTTAACATGATGCACGATTCAACTTAAAGGCTAGTTCTTAAGCGTAAATCGTCAGTTATTTTTTGCTGCTGTTTTTGGTGACATTGTTACTGGCAATGACATAAGGCGACAATTGTGGGATTTGCTGGTGAAGTTTTTTCTCTTGCACCATTAATCCTTCAAAATTACTGCATAACTTGTCGGCTCTAGCCTCTAACGTCTTAGTTTGAGACTCGACTTGCAATTCAATATCTTTACCTACATTGTCCATCTTGGTTGAGAAGGCATTCATTTTCTCTTCAAAAGTGCCTCCCTCTGAAGACATGATCTGGCTACCAATTGTCATCATCAAACTACCTAGTGAACTCATTACCATCTGCTCAATTTCTTGTTCAAACTCTTCATTAAACGTGTCTTCAATGGAAGAGTCTGTGGCACCTAGATAAAATTTATCACCTTGGCGGTAGGCAAGAGTGTCCACCTTGGTTTGGATCCCTTGCATCATTTTATCTAAATGAACACTGGTTTGTTCGCCCAAAATAGGTGACAGCGCCGTGGTGACAGATTGGTTAACTATCACCATCACTTCTGAGACTAAGGCGATAGCCTCTGGGACTTGTGTGGATAGCGAATCAGAATAACTTTGTAGCGCCTGACTCTGCTTAGGGGTTAGCGTCACCGACTGACCTTGAACATAAAGCTTATCGAATTCAACTCGATACTGCTCCACCCCTTTATCACTCACCAGTAACTTTTTAGGCTCCACCGTCACATCAAAATTAAGCGATAAATTACACTGCTCATTATTCAAGGACATTTTTGCCTGTGCTGGAGTTGCCATCGTCATACTCAATAGCGCCGTACATAAAGCACTGGCAATAAGGGGACGACTTTTCAAGGTTGGTAGCTTCATTGTTATTATCCTTTCTGGAACAGACTTAATGGGTATTAGGTTTCAATATCACAAGATTCAGGTAGCACAAGGTTTAGATAGCACAAGCCATGCCAACAATTCAAGCTATTGATAATACGTGATTTTATATAATAGCAACATGCCAAATGGTAATGGAAACAACACAGTTATAGTTAGAGTAAGTGAAATTAACCACATAATGATTAATTTCACTTATTGTTATCTATTCAGGACAAGCGCCTAGTCGAAGGTTCTAGATCTTGGGATAGATCGAGTGATAGATCAGAAGAGAGCTGAAGGGGCTAGAAAATAGAACGGCCTAATTCTTGGCTTAATAGCTCTAACATCGCCGTACCTGCTAGGGAGTTACCATTGGGATCGAGTGCCGGTGACCAAACGCAAATAGACATGTCTCCAGGAATAACCGCAATAATGCCGCCGCCAACACCGCTTTTACCCGGCATACCAACCCGATAAGCAAATTCCCCTGCACCATCATATAAACCAGAAGTGGCTAACAAGGCATTGAGCTGCCGAGTTTGAATGGGGGTAACTAACTGCTCACCTGTGAGTGTTTTGCCTCGATTAGCAAGATAAAACATGGCTTTAGAAAGATCAGCGCAATTCATCTTTAGTGCGCAGTAATGAAAGTAACTTTTAAGCACAGTGTTGACGTCACCGTCAAAGTTGCCAAAAGACTTCATCAAATAAGCGATCGCGGCATTGCGAGCACTGAACTGATATTCAGAATCGGCCACGACTTTATCGTAACTAATTTTAGGATTGCAGCTCAGATGCCTAACGATTTCCAACATCCGCTGTTTCGGTGCGCCTAGACGGCTTTGAAGTAAATCGGCAATAACCAAGGCGCCGGCATTAATAAAAGGATTACGGGGCTTTCCTCGTTCCAATTCCACTTGAACTAAAGAGTTAAATGAATGCCCTGACGGCTCCTTACCTACTCGGTGCCAAATCTCTCTTTCTTCATATAATCCCAGTGATGCAGTAAGGCTGAAGACTTTGGAAATACTCTGAATAGAAAAAGGCTCGAGATAATCTCCAGCCCCAATAGTGTTGCCATCCATAGTCGTAATTGCGATAGCAATTTTACTTGGACAAACACTGGCAAGCGCTGGAATATAATCAGCGACCTTGCCTTTACCGAGCAAAGGCCGAACTTGTTCGACCACATGCTCTAGCAGTGCTTTATCTGCCATTGAGGGAATTAACCCCACCAGATATCGTACAACGCACTTATCTCTAAATCTTTAACGGGTTTTGCCTGCCAAAATGCTTTAACAACAGCAATATCTTCTTCGGTGCATTTACCAATATCTTGAGTAGCAATAATGCCTTCCCATTCTTTATGGCCGCCGCCATGAAAACCCAGTTTACGAGGCTCAATGACTTCATTAATGAATTGGTCCACCAAGTTATCAATATCAGCTTCAGAAACACTGTCTTCAAAAACCCAATTGATATCAAAACCAAATTCTTGGAATTCATCGACGCGAAGTTTCTTACGTAAACGGAGACTACGATTCTTAGCCATTAGTGCATCACCTTTTAGTTAACGTTAATGATCACACACTGAGTCTGTGACCTTTTTAAAAATACTGATGTTATTTAAAGTTGGAGTTATTCAATTCTTTCGAACATTATGTCCCATACGCCGTGCCCTAGCCTGTGGCCACGCGCCTCAAACTTGGTCAGTGGACGGTGATCTGGGCGTTCAACCACAGTACCTGTCGCTGACTGATTTTTATAACCCGGCGCTGCGTTCATCACTTCAAGCATATGCTCGCTATAATTTTCCCAGTCTGTTGCCATATGGAATACGCCGCCAAGCTTTAATTTACGACGAATTAATTCGGCAAATTCAGCTTGAACGATACGGCGCTTATGGTGACGCTTTTTATGCCAAGGATCGGGAAAAAATAATTGCACCCGAGACAATGAACCATCAGCAATACTGTGTTCTAACACTTCCATTGCATCATGGTGATAGACCCGCAAGTTAGTCACTTTTGCTTCACCTGCAACACCTAAACACGCCCCCACACCGGGTTTATGCACTTCGATGCCAATGTAGTTAAGTTCTGGCGCCGCTGCGGCCATTTCAACTAAAGAGCCGCCCATGCCAAAACCTATCTCCAGCACTGTGTCCGCTTCACGGCCAAAAGTCTGAGTAAGATCGATAGCTTGTGGGGAATAATCTAGCCCCATGGCAGGCCAATGAGATTCAATTGCCTGAGCTTGACCTTTAGTCAAACGGCCTTCTCTTAATACAAAACTTCTGATCTTACGAAGGTATTTACCTTCCTCATTAAATTCAGCGGTAGTTACATCGCTCATTCTAGCCTCTATATATTCACTGACTAAAGCAGGGTTTAATCAGTCTAATTCAATCTGTCATTCATTCAACCTGCAAGTATATCTGCTATTAGTTAGCAAGTGCACCCAAGAGCATAATTATTTAGTGTCCCTCAGCCTTAACTAGCGCTTGTTTCACTAAATAGGAGCCGCTACACTGCCGCGATGAATACCATACCCCTTTTTTCTGAGCGTATTATCGCTTGGTACGACGTCCACGGACGTAAAACTCTGCCTTGGCAACTCAATAAGACCCCTTACTCCGTTTGGGTGTCTGAAATCATGTTGCAACAAACTCAAGTGGCGACTGTTATTGGTTATTACCAAAAATTTATGCTGCGCTTCCCCGATATTTTAAGCTTAGCGAATGCGCCTCAAGATGAAGTGTTGCACTTTTGGACTGGCCTTGGTTATTACGCTCGGGCGCGAAACCTACAAAAGGCCGCGCAAATTATTCGCGACTATCACCAAGGGCGCTTCCCCGAAGACATAGAGCAAGTGCTGGCACTGCCTGGGATTGGTTTATCCACGGCTGGCGCAATATTGTCGCTATCGTTACAACAACATCACCCCATCTTGGATGGTAACGTTAAACGAGTGCTAGCAAGGCATGATGCCGTTGCAGGCTGGCCGGGGCAAAAGATAGTCGAAAATCGTTTATGGGATATCACTAAGCTAAAAACCCCAAAAAATGATGTCGCCAAATACAACCAAGCCATGATGGACTTAGGTGCAAGCCTTTGTAGCCGCAGTAAGCCGAAATGCGAGCTTTGTCCAGTCAATGATGACTGCCAAGCTTATAACACTCAAACTCAAGCCAACTTCCCAGGTAAAAAGCCTAAAAAAGTCATTCCAGAAAAAACGGCTTGGATGCTGGTGTTATTACAAGATGGCAAAGTCTTGATGAATAAACGCCCTCCAGCAGGGATCTGGGGCGGACTATGGTGTTTCCCTCAATTTGACAGTGAGCAAGCCATAGAACAAAAGCTTGTTGAGGAAGGCTTAAGTACGCTACCCCGTGAAGCGCTTATTTGTTTTAGGCATACCTTCAGCCACTTTCATCTCGACATTAATGCCATAGTGATTAATTTAGACAGCCAAAATGCAGCTATATCACATAGCAATGAGATCCAAGAGCAAAGCAACACGCTTTGGTATAACATAAACCATCCAGATAAAGTGGGCTTAGCGGCAGCAACGGAGCGGATCCTTGCTCAGCTATAAGTCATAAAGTGCAACATAAATTACATTACTAGGAGTAACCATGGCTCGTATCATCAACTGTGTGTATTTAAACAAAGAAGCAGCCGGATTAGATTTCCAACTTTATCCAGGAGACCTAGGTAAACGTATCTTTGAAAATGTCAGTAAAGAAGCTTGGGGGTTGTGGCAACAAAAGCAAACCATGCTAATCAATGAGAAAAAACTCAACATGATGAATCTTGACGATAGAAAATTACTTGAGCAGCAAATGATTAATTTCCTATTCGAAGGTAAACAGGTAGAAATCGAAGGTTACGTACCGCCAGCGGAAGACTAATCTTTATCAGTAATGAGCCTAAAAGCATCATTTACCCCATAGATAATGCCAAATAATGAACTAAAAATGCTCATTATGAACAATTACTAGCCGAACGATAAAAAAGCGTTAAAAAGCACTTGCAGGATAAAAGCCATAACTATACTATGTGCGCATTCCAAACGAGGGACGACTTAGCAAGCTAGATAGCGACTAAGAAAGACCTTGTTAGAATAGTAAACTAACACTTAGTTTAGTTGCCCGAATAGCTCAGTCGGTAGAGCAGAGGATTGAAAATCCTCGTGTCCCTGGTTCGATTCCGGGTTCGGGCACCACTATTTAGCCGGCATAGCTCAGTTGGTAGAGCAACTGACTTGTAATCAGTAGGTCCCGAGTTCGACTCTTGGTGCCGGCACCATAAAAATAAAAAAGCCACTCAATGAGTGGCTTTTTTATTTCCTGTAATTTATCGATAGGCAAGCAGTGAACTAGCATTTGCGTAAATGTTAGTCATAAAAAAAGCCTCTACGTGAGAGGCTTAAATTCTAGCGCTAAGTCTACACCCTGTTAGCTAGCTTGTTGTGACAAGACTTCACTGCGGGCTAGACGGTTGACCTGATTTAGTGATGCAAAATGTGCATAAATCGGCGCCAGTAAACCGCGCTTACGCAAATCTAGGTAATCTTCATCACTTAACGAATTCAACTTCTCTTCATCAATGATAAATAAGCCATTAATATTGCGTTTCTCGCCCGCAACATCAACAGTGAGGCTTTGCGACTTAAGTAACCCTTTTTGTGATAAGAAACTTAAAATACCGCGGCTAGCTTGATCTTGTTCAAAGTGCGCAATTAATGCAGCTTTTCTAGCAGCCAAAAATTCAGACTCTTTTTCGCCATCAAATAAAGCATTACCTTCAGTTTTACTCACAGAAGCCGCTTGCTCACGAATACCAATCCACACCTTATCTTTGACTTCAGGGTTTAATACGAGACCTAGTGGGTAGTCACGTACAACGGCAGGAATATACAGACCTTGCCACTTACCTTCTTTAACGCTTAGGTTAGTCCCTGGTTTTAATCCCATCATAGCAACGGCTTGAAAATCATCAGAGTCGCCATTTTTAACAAATACTATTGGGTATTCAGTCGCTGCGTGAGCAATCTCATGCAAGCTAACGGGTACTATGTGTTGCTCAGCAACGTGCTTGAAATCTGTTGCTGCAATTTTTAACTCGCCATGCTTAGATGGCTCAAGTAAGGTGATTTTGTTAGGCATTATGCTTCCTTTAATCCTTTAACTTCAATAATTAATTGTATTTCATCAGTGGAACTTCGGGTAATTCGTACACTTTACACACATCAAAGTGTTGAACTCATGTTCCTATACTTATGATCTTTATAACTTAAATATAACATAACATAAGATTTCGCGCTTAACATCGAAATATTTAGGCTAATTGCTATTTTATTGATTAATGTAATTTAAGTTTCGGTCTATGCCAGCGTAATAGTTTTTGTGCAAAACGATATACAATTGCCGCCCCCCAGCCGTATAAACTGGCTAAGTGGCGCTGGTATAAAGATACGTACATGATTCTGGCTAGATGCCCTTCAATAAAAAAAGTCCCTGAGCGTAAGCTTCCCATTAGACTACCTACAGCAGAAAAACGGCTTAAAGATACCAAGGAGCCATAATCTTTATACACAAAGGCCAATTCCTGCTGCCCTTTTAGCTGCCGCTGTAAATTAATAAATAAGCTATCAGCCATTTGTGCTGCAGCTTGAGCCCTAGGCGGAACAGCTTTGCCATCAGCAAGAAACAATTCTGCACAATCACCTAGAGCATAAATATTTTCATGTCCCTGCACTCTCATGCAAGCATCAACCTTGACTTGATTACGTGCGGTTATAGGTAGTTCAATTAGCTGGCGAAAGATATTGGGGCCTTTAACCCCCGCAGCCCACACTTTAATATTGGCGCTGATGACATCACCAGAAGCCGTAACAAAGCCTGCTTTTGTGACCTCCTTAACTTGTACTCCAAGATGCAATTTTATCCCGAGTTTACTTAATAACGTTTGAGCTCTGAGACTGACCCTATCTGGTAATTGAGATAAAATTTTCGGTGCAGCTTCAATAAGATGTACTTCAAGGTTTTGAGACGAAATATTTAAGTAGCCGTAGGATTTAACTGATTCAATCACATGGTGAAGTTCTGCTGCCAACTCAACGCCAGTCGCTCCGGCTCCGACTATGCCTATACTGAGTTTATCTTGAGTTTCATTGATGTGTAATAAACCATCGAGTAACTTATTATGGAAACGCTCTGCACTGGGTAGGTTATCTAGGAATATGCAATGTTGCTCGGCGCCTGGAGTGTTAAAACTATTTGACACTCCTCCAAGAGCAAGCACTAAATAGTCGTATGAGATTTCACGTTTAGGGACAACTTCTTCGCCATCACTATCTATAACAGCGGCTAACTCAATAAGTTTTTTATCCGGCTGGCAACCACTTAATTCACCAGATAAAAATCGATAACCATTCTTAAGGCCATGGTCGCGATATAACACCCCCTCTAGGGATTGATCTATTATACCTACCGCCACTTCGTGCAATTTAGGCTTCCAAATGTGCATTGGACTCTTATCAACCAGATAAATATCCATCTCGCCCTTAAGACCAAACTTTCGCCCCAGCTTAGATGCCAAGGCTAGACCCGCAGCCCCGCCACCAACAATCACCACTTTTACAGCCATGTACTCACCTATGTGCCCATTGATAAGATTAACTTAATTTTTAGACATAAAAAAAGGGCCCATGGCCCTTTGATCAAACTGCTTCTTCGTTTTCTTCACCTGTACGAATACGTATAACTCTTTCTATGTCAGTCACAAATATTTTGCCATCACCAATTTTGCCTGTTTTGGCGGTCGCAACAATAACATCAATTGCTTGATCAAGTAATTCATCTTGGATCACCAGTTCAATTTTAACTTTAGGGAGAAAATCAACCATATATTCGGCGCCACGATAAAGCTCAGTATGGCCTTTCTGACGACCAAAACCTTTAACCTCTGACACTGTCATGCCGGTAATACCAATTTCAGCAAGTGACTCTCGTACATCATCGAGCTTAAACGGTTTAATTATGGCTTCGACCTTCTTCATCAAATCAACCTCTTCACTTGCTAAGTACTTGTATCGGCACTATCCATTAATGCCAGGATTGGCTTTATCTTACTTGAATGTTTTTGAAGTTAAAGCACTATCGCGAATTTTTTATTCCGCCCCAAGAAAGCTATGCAATTTCATACTAAGATTAACTTATGGCTCACTGTCACTAGACTCGTTTTCACGATAAAGTAATGACAAAAGCGATGTGGGAAATAGTGGCTTAGTTACAAGGATGAACTATGTATGCCAATAAATATCATGGCTTTAACTTAGTAGAGTTACTCACAGGTTTAACGATTTTTTTGCTGCTTTCAATAATAGCCAGCCCATCTCTGAATTCGTTTGTGCTATCAACACGTGCCGATAGCAGCATACGCACCATACAACAAACCTTAATACTCGCCCGTAATATCGCTATTTCTTATGGTACACGCGTCACTGTATGCCCGATTGAAAATAATAAGTGCACCACTAATTGGCAAGATGGCCTAAGTGTATTTACCGATACAGGGCAAAAAAATCAGATAGATGGCCAAGATACCATCATTCATGTTACAGGACACTTCAATGAAGAAGATATCGTCCTTTATAATCGACCTGCTATCCGCTTTCAAGCCGATGGGCTCGCCTCAGGCACCAATGGCACCTTCAAGTATTGCCCAGAAGAATTCGATAGCCCCTACTCTAAAGCATTAGTGGTTAATCAAGCTGGACGGGTGAGATTTTCAACCAAGAAAGTGATTAAATGCGACTAAACTAAATGATTGATAATTAATCACAAGTTAATTTTTAAGTCATGAAAACTAAATAATCAATAGGAAAAACTGTCTTCATTTGCGCTCTCCCTTATACTCAATAAGTATCGACTAGGAGATATCAATGAAACCACGTTGTCTTGTTGGCTTTAGTTTGGTTGAGTTAATTGTAACCTTAGTGGTTGCTATGTTACTTATCACTGTTGGCGTGCCTTCTATGAAATCACTCTATGAAGGCATACGAGTCCAAAATATCATAGATACCATAGAGTCTTCATTTGTACTTGCTCGTAATCAAGCGGTGAATTATGGTTCAAGAGTCTCTATATGCCCTTTGAAAGGGAATAATTGTAGCGGCAACTGGATTGATGGTTTTAGTGTATTTATTGATAATGGCGTTGCTGGCACAATAGATACAACCTCAGGTATCACTGACACAGTAATAACGGTTGTAAGTGGCTTCAATGATGATGATTTTATTAAATCAGATCTCAATATTTTCAGTTTTAATGCCGATGGTTTAGTCGCCGCTTCGGGGTTGATAAGATATTGTCCTGGAAGTAAAACAAATCCAGACTCTAAAGCTGCAGAGATTGGCTCTGCCGGAAAGGTAAAATTGATAGAAACGGGCATTAATTGTAATTAATACCTAGATATTCATACAGCGATTAGCTGTAGCCAGTTACTGATATTAAAAAGCCCTCAAAAGGGCTTGTTAAATTTGAGGCTGAACCAGCCTTTAACTACTTTTATCAATACTATTATGACAGTTCTTGCTAGCGGACTGTTTTCTTATCTAAAAGTATAGCCTCTGGTCGAGAAAAGTCTTGTGCCAGCGGAGTACACTCAAGCACGTCTTTTATATAAACATCCCCTGTGGCGGTTTGCATCTTACTCGCAATTAACTTGGCCATTTCTTGAACATATTGCTTTTCATACCAGCGATAAAAACCGATCTCATGACCCATGCTGGTTTTCAGGTAGCATTTATAATCCGTCCCCCCTTCCTCTGCATGGAGATTAAAAGCCAAAAGCAGTACGATTGTAATTATGCATGTCTTCATTACCAACACTCCGTGGGGCTCTTAACCCCGGCTGATGTTAAAGAAATTGTCGCACAAGCCGAATCGCGACTCGCTTGAACACCTATGGCTGTCGCGGTTACCGTGTAGTCACCCGCCACTACTGCCGTATCAACCTGATACAAACGGTTATCCACTATAAAAGGATCCGCTGGTAATCCAAGCTTAGTCATATCAGTCTCAAAGCCTCGGTTATCTAAATAGAATTGCTCCTGTAAGTTGGCAACCCGCATAATGCCAGCAACCGCGTCACCTCTCGCTCCTCTTGCAACATATTCTACATAGCTAGGATAAACGACGGTACTCAGTAGTCCCATAATAACCACAACCACCATTAGCTCGACCAAACTGAATCCAAAACTCTTATTCATTGGTTTATTCACTCACATGATAATAAATTTTATTGGTTTTTAAGCCGTCACCAACACAATTATTGATGCAATCATCTGGATCATCCTCTGGATTAGGATCTTTTTTCACCATATCATCACCCGCATCTCCAATACCTATCAAGTACATATATCCCTTGCCGCCAGGAGGAATAACAAGCTGAGGCGTGTCTGGCACCCTTTCCCCCATTTCAAGGTATGTTTGTGTGTATGAACGGGTGCCTTTATGAAGATCAAATCCATACAAGCGCCCTACACCAGCCACCAAACACTGATTAGAAGAAGAACTATCGCCTGGTACATAAGAAGTAAAGAACACTCGACCTCGGATAATGGCAGCAGCTGATAAACTTTTCTCACCAATACTGCCGAAAGTGTAATACCAGCCACGTTTAGCACCAAAAGCTAAATTTTGTGTCTCACCTACAGGGGAAGCGGAAGTCACATCATAGAGATCATCCTTAGTTAACACTGTAGGAACTTCATTCCCAGTCGAGCCATTAAATGGTTTAGAGACAACGTTTCTGTCTTGAAGAGTAAAAAACATATCTTGACGACCTTTATCTGACGGATGAGGCCTATTACCCGAGCCAATAACCACTGCATCATAAGGAATGTTTTGATGACTAATTACGGTACTGCTGTGCCCTTGGGCATCAGTAGTCGTTACTTGAGATATGTTAGTAAATACTGTTTTAGCTACGGAGGCCTCAGCAAAGAAACGTCTATCCGTTGTCACTGAATTCCCACCAAGGCTTGCAAATTTAAATGCCGTCCACGGGCGTTCAGAATCATTTGGATAAGCGCTCGGCATATCAATACGCCATACATTCGCGCCAGTATCAGTTAAATAAATTCTATCGGTTAATCTGTCATTATTACTATCGAGTAAAGCCACGCTATTGGGTACACTATCGACTATGCCAGAGAGTTTGGTGGCATTGCTTCCTGATGACGCACCAAAAGCATGTACCAAAGTACCAGTTTCAGCATCCAGTATAAACGCCCCTCGACTATTGGTATCATCGCTGCCCACAGCTGCGCCATCTTTAGTCGCAGGTGAGTAACCGGCACCAACAATCAATACGGGTTTGGCTGCTCCCGCGCTAGAGTTGCCCGCTGGCCATCCAGGAATAAAGCCTACCACTGGTTTCGACCATGTTTGTCCCAGCTCTGACATACCAGGGGAATTCGCGTCCACCTTCCACATAAAACTTGGATTGTCGGGATTGGTAATATCAATGGCATAATAAGACTTACCACCACGACGCATACCTACGAAAATCCAAGCTTTTTCTATACTGCCACTGGCACTACGCTTTACATAGGCAACAGGCGAACTGTCCATGCCGTATACAGAGTGCACCCCGCTTGGCACATTTGCCTTTAAGGGGCGCAAATTAGGCAGTAACTCATAAGGCATAAAAGCCCATGACTCAGTGACTGTGCTTCCTGCATCTTTAAACATATGCAAGAAGCCATGATTAGTGCCTAGAATAACCCTAATATCAGGGGTTGTTTCAGAACCAAAGTTTAACGCTAGAGGCTTGGAATGCAGTGGGTCCCCCATTATATCGCGGCGATTCTCAGTCCGGTTGTTATTGCCGTTATCATCATCAACATCTTTACCTATAGCCCAATCAAAATGGCTATCTAACGCTGTTTCATCTATACCAATAAAAGTAGCTAGGTTAGATGTTCCTCCTGCAAAGGTCGCTGCATTTTGCTTGGTTAAATTAACCATGCCTCCAGAAAGATTTGACAGCATTTTCCGATGACTTGATTGTCGTAGAGCTTCTGCGGTTCCACCAATAGTCACATCATTACCATCTCCGCCATCGCTTGCTGCTGCGCAAGTTGCACTGGGAGTCCAGAAGGAACACGCCAATGATTTAATATTGCCATCACTTCCAATCGCTTCAACCCCCTTACTATCAATTATCTTCCCACTGCTGGTGACTTTAAATTTCTTTAAATTACCAGACCAACGAGGGCCTTTATTGGGCAAAAACATAGCGTAATACACTGAATCGAATGTTTCTGTTCTGTCGAAGTTATTGCTCGCAATTGAAGGTGAAGTAAAACTGGCATTGACTTCAAGAATTTGAGTAAACACCTGTTGTAGCGCGGCTTGTAACTGAGCGGCACCTTTGGCTGCAAAATATTTACCACCGCCAAGCTCCGCTGTTTTAATTAATAATGGTGCGGCATCTGCTGCGCCATCACTAAAGCCAATAGTAAATGTACTCACATTTTGGTCACCGACTAAATTAGCGTTAACATCATTGTTGTTCATCCAATGGGCTAAATTAGGTAAATAACTGCTGAAATTAGGATTAGTGTTAACATAAGCGGTTTGATTTGCGTTAGGCAACCCCTTCACTAGTGTATTGGCATTTTGATCTAAGGTGGGCACACCATCTGTTATATACACCACATAAGCACGGTTTTGGCATTCTTTAAATGGAGTAATATACTTCCCTGACTGCTCTATGGATGTGTCCCTTGGTGGGGTGTTAGGTGTATAGTTATAGCCACTGGGCTTTTTATCTTTATTACCAAAAGTGAGCGTTTTTCCGCCGAAATATTGCTGTACTTCATATAAGGTCTCACACAGTGGGGTATTTGTTTCCGGATCCAAACCCGCAATAGTTCCCAACAAGGCCAGCTTGTTTGCTTCTGTCATACTTTTAATGCCAGACACTATACGTCCGCCATCGGCGTCACCTTCACTGAATGCATTAATATTAAACACGGTTAGACCAAAATCGACACTCGGGGTTGTCACTATGGTGTTTTTAATCACCTCCTTGGCAATATCTAAACGACTTTTAGGGACATTGGCTTGATCGCCATGATACCAACGCAGATAGTTGTCAGTATAAAGCGTTAATGCTTTGCCTGTGCCAAACCCAGTTTGCTTTGCTTTAATAATTGCAGCATCGATTTGTGCCTGAGTAGAACCTGCCGAAATGGGGGTGTAACGAATAGGGTTTTGCTTATTACCAGCACTGTCAATAGGAAAGCCTGTAGGTTGACCTGCTGCATTGTTCCACTTTTTTGCTTCGATATCATCGAAGCAATCAATGACGGTAATGTTGGCACCATTATTATCAGGCACTTCCTGCCAAGTACCATTCTGACCAGAGAAAGAATATTCCCTAAAAAAACCTGTGAACACGCCATAAGTATTTAAGTAATTCCAAGAAGTTTCACAACCATTAATTGCACTTAAAAAACGTCGGCTTTCAGAGGGACTATCAGGTACAGGCATGGCGGTATTGTCTATGCCTCCTTTAGTAAAATAGAGCATACGTTCTTGCAGAGCATTGCCACTGCCTACCGCAGGATAAGTGACATTAGGATCATAAAACGCCGTAGCATCAGACTCCACTGTTCGCATAGAACCTGAATTATCAAATATTATCATCACTTGAGGCTTAGCCCCTGAGCGGGATGTAGATTCAAAGACATACAACTCGGTATCATCAGCATGGCTGCTTGCAGCCCCGATAATGACGGCGAAAAAAATACTAAAGCAACAAATTCTTGTTAACATGGTAACCCCCTAAGGTAATACCTCTTGTTCAACACCTGCCACTATGGTCAGTTGACCTAGATCACCTCGACCGAATCGACTAACACTGGAAATTTCAATCCTTCTACAACGTATATCGACACTATTTGCTTTAGTCGTTCTTTGGCAATCAACATCTGCAGCCACCATAGGCGTTAATGTATTAGTTACGCCTAGCTCTGCATCAATTTCTGATGCTGGTGCCAACATGTTAACCATAAGTTCACTTCGTGATGCCACCACTCTGTCTTGAGAACCCTTGGCACTTATCATAGCCTCCATGCGCTCACTGCCCGCTCCAGCCATACGTAATGACTGAGTTGAATTAACCGCAAGCGCCACCCCAATAATCGTCATCAAAAGCAGTATGATTAACGAAAAAAAAAGCACTATGCCTTGCTGCTTGTAAAATGTCATTTGTCAACCTTATTTACTGCTTACCTATAGTTAACTCTGTTGCAAAAACAATACGTTAAGCATTAGTTTCTTATGATCACAGGGTTCTCTAACACTATGGTGGTTGATACCACCTTACGTCGATAATGATCATTAAAATCACTGAGGGTTTTATCAGCTAATTTGTAAGTTACATCATTAATATAACTATTATCTTCCTGGGTTGAGCGCACTAATAAGAATACTTTCAGTGACACTAATCGTTGAAATAACTGATTATCCCACATTAAATCTGTGACATTTTGCGCTGGCATGTAACTGTCTGCGGTGTCATCACCATCATTGTCAAAACCATAGAGAATTCGCATATTTTCTATGCCTTCGACTAGCTGCTCCTCATTATTCATACCATTACCGATAGAAAGATTTTTTCGTCTGAGAACCGGGATACTACCGTCATTGTTAATAAAATAAATATGATGTTGATATTCCCAAATTCGGCTATTAACAATGGCGGGAGCGGCTGCGCTACCATCAAAAAATGTCAGTTGATCTGACGTCACTGCGGCATAATAACGTGTTGCCGTGGTTGCCAAGGTTGAGGGACCAATCAAACGCTTTAATTGGATCACATCGGTATTGGCTTTAGCGGTAAAACAGGGGAAATTGCCCACGCCGACGCCTTGTTCAAACCCCCAAAGCACCCTAAAGTGAGCCGGCTGATTATTAGGGAAGCTGGCATTATTGATACCAGCACCCACACAATCATTTACCACAGGGGTTGCCGATATGCTGGTGTTTCCCGTAGTGAGACCTGTACCCGTTATATCCCCCATAAAACCCAGCTGACTTAAATCACGCTCCAATAGTGCCAAGGCGATTCGTCCATTCTCTTGCAACTGGCTAAATTGACTGGTGGTAGTCACATTGGTTGATGACATGTTAAACATGGTAAATAAGCCCAAGGTTAAAAATAGGCTGATCACCATAGACACCATTAACTCAACTAATGAGAATCCCTGTTGCTTAACTTGGATCACTTTATAAGCCTCATCTATATAATGACGGTATTAATGGCCAACGAACGGCGTCTATCATTAGCCGCACCACAGCCAGACACAAAAGTATCAGCATCATCAGCGGCACCATCAGAGGTTACCCGTACGCCTCTCCAGCTGATCACCACTAACACACTCACACCATCAACACGTATACAGGCCGTCACAGAATCTAGCCCGCCGATATTGACCCCTGATGCTGACTTTTCATTTACCCCTTCAAAAGAACGCACCCACTGGTAAAGATCCCAAGCTCGGGTTTCTGCCGTTGTACACAAATCGACAACACCTATAGCAACATCACAAGACTTAGCGCTGGACACTGAGCTTCCAGTATAAGTGCCAGCATAATTGCTTAACTCGCTGTTATTCAGCCGCATACGGCTAATAATAGTGTGTATATAATAAGTCGCTTGAGTTTGCTGAAATGATTCAAAACTACCTTGTTTAGCAACGATATGTAAATTGAAGATACCAATGAGTCCAATCAAGAGTATGACCAGAGACACTAAAACCTCAATCAGAGAAAACCCTTTTGCACTATTAAGCATAACGTCAACATCCCCCTACCAGTCAAATGTTTGACTTCCGCATATAAAATTTACCCTTCTAAATCTGATGCTTACAAAAACTAAAAAGGTCAATAATCAAGCATAGTGTAAATGTAGCTAACCAGCTAGTAACATTAGCGTCTATAAAAGTAGCTTAATATACTTTGTTATTTCGAGTTTATTATGGTCAAAAAAAAACATTCAACTAGGTTTTAGCTAGCTGAATGTTTCTATTGGTATTTATGCTGATTGAACCAGCTAAGCTTATTTAGCGCAGCTCAGCAGGTACAGCAAACACTGTATCTTCTTTACGGCCTTCAATCTCTGTCACTACACTTGGCGCAATTGCCGCGATAGCTTCTATGACCTGTTGTACTAAAATCTCTGGTGCCGATGCGCCTGCGGTTACTGCGACTCGGTTAACATTAGTAAACCACTCAAGCTCAACATCAGCGGCAGTGTCGACTAAATACGCCTGAGTACCGGTTTTTTCTGCCAGCTCACGTAACCGATTTGAGTTTGAGCTGTTTTGTGAGCCAACCACTATCAGTAAATCCACATCTTTTGCCATGCTTCTTACCGCGTCTTGACGGTTTTGAGTAGCGTAACAGATATCATCTTTTCGCGGCCCTTCTATTGAAGGGAACTTCTGCTGTAATGCAGCAATAATATCCATAGTGTCATCCACTGATAATGTAGTTTGCGTCACAAAGCACAAGTTATCCGGATTTTTCACCTCAAGCTTGGCGACATCTTCAGGAGACTCAATCAAGTAAACACCGCCATTAGGGTTATCATACTGCCCCATAGTGCCTTCCACTTCAGGGTGCCCTTCATGGCCAATCAAAATACACTCTATCGCCTTACGGCTCGCGCGGGTCACTTGTAAATGCACTTTGGTGACCAATGGGCAGGTTGCATCGAAGACTTTTAGGCCTCTGTCTTTGGCTTCTTTACGTACGGCTTGTGATACGCCGTGAGCGCTAAAAATCACTATGCTATTATCTGGCACTTGCTCTAGTTCATCGATAAACAATGCGCCGCGCTGCTTTAAATTGTCCACCACATATCGGTTATGCACCACTTCATGGCGCACATAGATAGGCGGTTCAAACAGCTCCAATGCACGCTCAACTATGCTGATGGCTCTATCCACGCCAGCGCAAAAGCCTCGAGGATTGGCCAATAAAATATTAAGCTCTGGGCTTGTGGGATCCATTTTCAACATAGTCGCTTAATCCTCTAATACCTTAACAACCTCAAGTTCAAAGGTTACCTTACGGCCCGCTAACGGGTGGTTCAAATCAACCGTGATTGAGTTACCTGCAGTGTCTCTGACAATGCCGGGAATTTCACTGCCGCCAGGGCCTGCAAAACTCACAATAACGCCGGCCTCTAATTCCATATCCGCAGGAAAACGGCTTCTGTCCATATGGTGGATAGCATCTGGATTTGATTCACCAAATGCATCTTTAGCTTCAAGGGTAAAGCTGTGCTTATCACCCGCTGACAGACTCTTTAACTGAGCTTCAAACGCAGGGCTTAGGCTACCGTCACCTATGTTAAGGCGGGCAGGTTTCCCTGATGCCTTGCTGCTATCGGCAGTAGAGCCATCTTCAAGGAGGATATTCATATGGCATACTAAGGATTTTTCTATCATTTGCTCTACTCTACTTCTTTATAAAATTTTAACTATTAATGCAATAGCGATGAAACAGGAGCCGTTATCGCTTCATTCTGCTAGTAAAAAAAGTGCCAAACGATTTCGCTTGGCATCTTTTTTCTAGCAATACACAGCAATCATTAACCGCTATTTCGAGCTATCTTGCTTCACCATGGGTTCTTGCTGGGGTTTAAACGAATCCCAAATAATGAGCGCTGCACCAATGAAAATAGCTGAATCGGCGATATTAAAAGCTGGATAATGATGAGTATTCCAATAAAAATGAATAAAATCTACCACATAGCCATGATATAACCTATCGACTAAATTCCCTAGAGCGCCGCCAATAACTAAGGTAAAAGCCAAATTAGTCCGCCACAACCGATGCGATTGCTTACGTAGCCACAGGGTTAGCAAGGTGCTAAAACCTAGGGCAATAATAGTGAAAAACCATCGTTGCCAACCACCTGCGTCGCTTAAAAAGCTAAACGCAGCGCCATAATTACGCACATAAGTAAAATTAAAGAATGGCAATAACTGCACAGACTCTTCCAATTTAAAATTGGCTAACACCCATATTTTAGACAGCTGATCGGCCACAAAGGCCAATCCTGCTACCCAATACCAACGCAAACCACTGTCTTTCCAGCTTGAGGGGATGGTGCTCATTGGGCTTTCGTTTTTAGGCGAATTCACGTTGCTCACCTTCACCTTCGATGTTGGTTACGCAGCGCTGACAAAGACTTGGATGAGCCTCAATCGTGCTCACTTCTTCTCTGTGATGCCAGCAGCGATCGCACTTTTGCGCTTCGCTCTTAGTGACCAGCAATTTAAGTGAAGCAAGTTCAGTGTCGATAGCATCTAAAGGTGCACCGGCAAGTTCGGCAACCGTTGCTTTAGAGGTCAATAGCACGAAACGTAATTCATCACCGACTCTAGCAAGGGCTGCGCTTAAGTTTGCATCGGCAAACAAGGTGACTTCAGCTTCTAATGCACCACCAATGCGCTTATCACGGCGGGCTTGCTCAAGCACTTTGTTAACTTCGTTACGTACTGTAAGCAGCTCTTGCCAGTAGGCATCACTTAAATCCGTGTCTAAGGTGACAGCTTCTAAGCCTTGATACCACTCTTGAGTGAACACGTATTTATCACGTTTACCTGGCAATAGTTGCCACACTTCATCGGCAGTGAAGCTTAGGATTGGCGTCATCCAGCGCACCATAGCTTCAGCTATGTGGAATAATGCCGACTGACAACTACGACGGGCATGACCTTCTTGTTTAGCGGTATATTGTCTGTCTTTGATGATATCAAGATAGAAACTACCCAGCTCAACTGAACAGAACTGCATCAGTTTTTGCGTCACGTTATGGAAGTTATATTGATCATAAGATTCAATAATTTCTTGTTGCAGTGTCGCGGCGCGGCGTACAACCCAGCGATCTAGCGCTACCATATCTTCACTGGCAACCATATCAGTTTCTGGATTGAAACCGTTTAGGTTCGCCAATAGGAAACGTGCTGTGTTGCGAATACGGCGATAAGCATCGGCACTGCGGTTAAGAATTTCATCAGAAACCGTCATTTCACCGCTGTAATCTGTGGCAGCAACCCATAGGCGCAATATATCAGCACCGAGTTTATTGGTCACATGTAAAGGCGCAATCACGTTGCCGACAGATTTTGACATCTTGCGGCCTTTACCATCAACGGTAAAGCCATGCGTCAGCACTTGCTTGTAAGGCGCTTTGCCATTCATGGCGGTCGAAATCATCAAAGATGACATAAACCAGCCTCTGTGCTGATCGCTACCCTCAAGATACAAATCAACTTCATGACCATGGAACTCTGGGCGTGAAGCAACCACAGTTGAGAAGCTTGACCCTGAGTCATACCACACATCTAAGGTGTCAGTTACTTTACGGTAAAGCGGCGCTTCATCGCCTAATAGCTCAGCGTCATCAAGATCCCACCAAGCTTGAATGCCCTGCTGTTCGATGCGGTGCGCAACGCGCTCCATCAACGCCACGCTATCTGGGTGCAGCTCTTCGGTTTCGCGGTTTACGAATAACGTAATAGGCACGCCCCAAGTACGCTGACGTGAAATACACCAGTCTGGACGGTTCTCAACCATTTTTTCGATACGGCTCTGGCCCCAATCAGGGATCCACTTAGTCTTCTCGATTTCGCTTAAGGCTTGGCTGCGCAATCCTTTGTTATCCATAGAGATGAACCACTGCGGCGTAGCGCGGAAGATAATCGGTGACTTGTGACGCCAGCAATGTGGATAGCTGTGACGATAAGCCACGTGATTAAGCAGCGCGCCTTTTTCTTCCAGTAGCGTCACGATATTCGCATTAGCTTTAAATACGTGTTGGCCAGCAAAGACTTCAGTGTCGGCTTTATAAACGCCGTTATCACCCACAGGGTTTGCCACTTCTAGGCCATATTTTTGGCCCACGACGAAATCGTCTTGACCGTGACCAGGTGCTGTATGGACGATACCCGTACCCGCATCTGTAGTAACATGGTCTGCAACAATCGCTGGTACATCAAAGGCGTAGAAGGGGTGGTTAAAGCGCATTAACTCAAGCTCAGCGCCTTTAGTCTCGCCTAAAATAGTATGTGATTCAGCACCAAAGCGCTCAAGGCATGACTCAACTAACACTTGAGCTAAGATTAACGTCTTAGTCACGCCATCTTTAGTGAATTCCACTAGGCTGTAATCTAAATCAGCACTTAAGGCTAGCGCGCGGTTAGCAGGCATAGTCCAAGGTGTCGTAGTCCAAATAACCATGGACACTGCACTTGCATAATTAGCCACACCAAATTTGGCGGCAACAGCAGTGCTGTCTACTGCGCTAAATGCGACATCAATAGCCGGTGAGGTTTTGTCTTCGTATTCAACTTCAGCTTCAGCAAGGGCTGAACCACAATCGGTACACCAGTGCACAGGCTTAACACCTTTGTGCAAATGGCCTGACTCAATCACCTTAGCCAGCGAACGCACAATATTAGCTTCGGTTGAAAAATCCATCGTCAGGTAAGGATTGTTCCAATCCCCTAAAACCCCTAAACGGATAAAATCGTCACGCTGGCCATCCACTTGAATTGCCGCATATTTACGACATTCTTCACGAAATTCTGCCGCAGAGATTTTAATCCCAGGCTTACCGACTTTTTGCTCTACTTTGAGCTCAATTGGCAGACCGTGGCAATCCCAACCTGGGATATAAGGTGCGTCAAAACCTGACATGGTTTTAGACTTAATAATGATGTCTTTAAGAATTTTGTTAACTGAGTGACCAATATGAATACTGCCATTCGCATAAGGAGGGCCATCGTGCAAAATGAAAGGCTTGCGGCCAAGGCGGCTGTCACGGATCTGTTGATACAGTCCATCTTGCGTCCAGCGAGTTAACATTTCTGGCTCGCGATTTGCCAAATTACCACGCATCGGAAACTCAGTTTCCGGCAAATTCAAAGTAAATTTATAGTCGCTCATTGATCCCATACCGTTATTTGAGCTAAGTATTCTTAGCTAGCATCATTGCCAAACAAAGCTCGCGCTTGGTTTGCATCATTCAAAATTTGTTGTTTTAGTGCATCCAGAGATTCAAATGGCTGCTCTTCACGTATTTTGGCCACTAACTCAACCTCAACATGCTTGCCATATAAATCACCTTCAAAATCAAACAAATGCACTTCTAGTTGGCAGGTTTGCCCTTGTACTGTCGGCCTAAAGCCCACATTAGCAACCCCTTCATAAATATCGCTATTTTGCCAATAAATACGTACGGCAAACACCCCCCGTACCGGTACTACCTTACGTTTCATGGCGATATTCGCCGTTGGAAAGCCGATAGTACGACCGATCTTTTTACCGTGAGCCACGCGGCCACTTAACATAAACGGGTGGCCTAATAAACGCCGTGCTTGCTCAAGATTGCCAGCAGCAAGTTGTTCTCTTACTGCTGTTGAACTCACTCTGTGAGAACCTAACATAAAACTTTGGGTACTCACCACAGTAAAACCGTGTTTTTTACCCGCTTCAAGCAGCATATCGAAATTACCCAGACGACCTTTACCGAAACAAAAGTCATCGCCAACCACTAAATACTTAACTCCAAGCTTTTTAACCAATAAATCTTCAATAAAAACTTCAGCGGCTTGGCAGGCAAATGCATGGGTAAAATTCACACACAATAGCCGGTCAACTTCTAACTCATCCAATAAACGAACCTTATCCCTAAGCAAGCTCAAACGCGCTGGGGCGTTTGCGCCTAAGAAACGTTCTCTAGGCTGCGGCTCAAACGTCATCAGCGTCGCAGGTAATTGAAAATGATGAGCTTTGCTTACCAAGTTATTGATCACTTGAGCATGGCCACGGTGCACACCATCGAAATTACCTATGGTAAGCACACAGCCATGGTGTGAGGGTAAAATATTGTGTATACCGCGGATCAATTCCATTATGTCTGGTTACTGCTTGCCGTAAATCGGCAGATTATATACCCAAATGGGCCTAAGATGCGAGGCTGACACATCAGCTGGCCTTTTTCAATTTCCATGGTTTCACTCCAAGTAGCAGCAAGACCATAAAATAACTTAGGGCGCCGCCAGCAATTACCATGCTTAACCCCATTAATCGCTCGCCAGTATGCCAATCAAGCCACTGCTGCTCTGCGGGGCCAAAATAGAAAATACACAGAGCCATCGCTAGGGTTGCTGCCGTTACCTTGCCAATAAACATCAATGTTTCAGAGCTTATTCTATAAATATTTTGTAAATGCAGCCCACGGTACAAAAGGCCCGCATTGAGCAGGGCTGATAAAGAGGTCGCTATCGCTAGCCCTACGTAACCAAAAGGCACTGCAAACATCAGGTTAAGCACCATATTACTGACCATAGCAATAATGCCATATCGTACTGGAGTTTTAGTATCGTGCCGAGAGTAATACCCTGGGGCTAATACTTTTATTAACATGAAGTTAAGCAAACCACTGCCATAAGCTATCAAGCTGTAAGATGCCATAGTCGCGTCTTCAAAGCTAAAAGCGCCGCGCATAAATAGCACCATTAACATAGGCTTAGCTAAAACAACTAAGCCAAACATCGCCGGCATACCTAACAAGAATATGGCTTTCACTCCCCAATCCATGGTGCGCTTAAAGCCCTCACCTTCGGCATTGACAAAGTTACGGGACAGCGCAGGCAAAATCACTGTAGCAATGGCAATACCAAAAAGCCCTAAGGGAAATTCTAATAATCTGTCGGAGTAATATAGCCAGCTAATGGAGCCTGTCATCAAGAAACTGGCAATAAAAGTATCGAACAATAAATTAATTTGCGATACCGAGACCCCAAAGAGTGCCGGGATCATCAAGGTACGAATTTTAACGACTCCAGGGTGGTTCCAGCCCCAGCTGGGTTTAACTAGCGCTTTCTCCCCCATTAAAAAAGGAATTTGAAACAAGAATTGGATTAAACCACCAAAGAAAATCCCCCAAGAAAGACCGATTTCAGGCTGCTCCATTTGCGGTGCCAGGTATAAGGCAAAGCCTATTACTGAGATATTTAAAAATACCGGCGTAAAGGCTGAAACCGCAAAGCGGCCTCGAGTATTTAGAATCGAACCGGCAAGAGCTGTAAAAGTAATAAACCACAGGTAAGGGAAGGTAATCTTAAGCATTAAAGAAGCTAATTCGAACTTTTCAGCGTTCGGCCCATCATTTAACCAGTCAAGAAACCAACCGCCGCCAAATAGTGCGGCTAAAATAGGCGAGCCAATTACACCAAATAAAGTCACTAGGGTCACCAGCAAACCTAAGGTGCCTGCCACCTTGCTTAACAGCTCACGGGTTTCTTCGGGGGTTTTCTTTTCTTGGTATTCTGTCAATACTGGCACGAAAGCTTGAGCAAAGGCACCTTCAGCAAATAAGCGTCTTAAAAAATTGGGGATTTTATTGGCGAAAAAGAACACGTCAGCACTGCTACCCGCGCCCATTAGGTTAGCAATAACTATGTCTCGCACCAGACCTAAAACACGAGAAATCAATGTCATAGCACTAACTATGATCCCAGACTTAATTAACTTTTTACTCAAACATCCCCCTGACGCAAATCATGCCTTAGCACACAATAATGCAGATATATCTTAAAAATATGATTCAAAGTCTGTCACACAGCCTTAAGAGCTGTTAGAATTGCGCCACATCTTACACGAGTTGGGTTGAAGATAAGCACGCTAGATTAAGATATTTATCTTTATGATGATATTGCAATCAAAGTCATTGACAAAGTGACAAATAGCAGGCATATTCCTCGGCCTTTAAAAGTCTCAAATCCAGTTTTTAGGAGTTGCACCTTGGCTAATAGCAAGTCTGCAAAGAAGCGCGCGCTTCAATCTGAAAAGCGTCGTCAGCATAACGCTAGCCGTCGCTCAATGTTACGTACGTACGTGAAAAAAGTCATCGCTGCTATCAAAAGTGGTGACCATAAAGCGGCTACAGAAGCGTTCGCTGCTGCACAACCAATTGTTGACCGTATGGCGACTAAAGGTCTTATTCACAAGAATAAGGCTGCACGTCAAAAGTCACGCTTAAACGCTAAGATCAAAGCACTAGTTGCTTAATTCTTAATGTTTAACTTTAAAAAAACCGGCATTGCCGGTTTTTTTTTGCCTAAAATTTGGTAAAAGTAATTAGAAGTTAAATTAATGGCTTCTAGGAATGAGTAAAGCTCTGAAGAGTACTTGATAGGATGTTAGCCTGTAGAAGACAATTTAATCATTATGCAGGACTGAATTAGATAAATACGCTATTGCAGGTAAAAGGAATGCAATGGCGAGACCATTAGATGCCTAGCTGATCTGAACTTGTGGAATGACTAAAAATAAGGACAATGCCGCTCGCGCTTACGCACTTTACGGCATTGCGAGCCCAAGTTTTAATGGCAATATAAATTACTTAATACTGAAATAAGCTGCTTCACTTCATCACTCTTTAATGAATAAAAAACCGTTTGCGCCTCCTTCCTTGTACAGACGAGTTTATCCTTCCTCAACCATGCCAAATGTTGCGACAACGCAGACTGACTAAGGCCTAATTTTTTATTCATATCACCGACACACATTTCGCCTTCATTAAGAAGATGGCACAAAATAAACAACCTTCGTTCATTTGCCAGTGCTTTTAGCAGCACAACTGCGTGATCAGCCTGTTGCTGCATTAGTTCTATATTCATTTTTCGCATTTTCTCCTTATACGAACCCTGAACTAATATAGCGTTTACTTAAAAATAGGATCGCGACATGCAGCACACTTTTTGTTAGATTGTGTTCAAAAGTGAGACCAACACCCTATTCTGACAAATTAATGCCAAGGAACCTCATGATACGCCATAAAAATATTTGGATTGCCGGCCTAACACTCGGCTTGATAACCAGCTGCCAACAATACTCAGCGCCTAAGGTATACAATGCCCCGCAAGCCATTAATCAGTCCCGTGATGCCGATAATGGTGTTGAGCTTGCGCGTCAGGCATTATCTTCATCACGAGCTTTTGAGATAGTTGAATCTCTTACCGTTGAAGTAGGTCCTCGTCTTCCTGGTACCGATAAAGACATAGTCGCCGTTGATTGGGCCATGGAAAAACTCTGGAAAATGGGTTTTGATCGCGTATACAAGGAATCTGTTCAAGTGCCAGCTTGGTCTCGTGGCCTTGCTAAAGCTAGCATAATAGCGCCCTATGAACAGCCATTAGTAATAACCGCACTTGGCGGCAGTGTCGCCACTCCAGATCAAGGCATACAGGCACCAATTGTACGTTTTGAATCGTTAGCTGAGCTTGAAATTGCCTCAGTGGGCCGCATCAAAGGTAAAATCGTTTTTATCGACCACAAGACTGAACGCCATATTACAGGCAAAGGTTATGGCGAATCTGTTGGCGGTCGCTCCAAAGGTGCAATCGTTGCCGCTCAAAAAGGCGCCCTAGCTATTATTATTCGCTCTATAGGCACAGATAGCGATCGCATGGCCCACACAGGCATGATGCGCTATGACGAAGACGTCACAAAAATTCCCGCAGCAGCGATGTCAAATCCCGATGCCGATCTTATCAATGCCATGTTAACTCGCAGCAACAATGTGGTGCTGTCGTTAAACATGAGTCCTGAAAATCAGGGGATTGCGACCTCTTACAATGTCATTGCCGAAGTTAGAGGCAGCAGTAAACCTAATGAAATAGTGCTTATTGGTGCCCATTTAGATTCCTGGGATGAAGGTACAGGTGCGCTAGATGATGGAGCTGGTGTTGCTATCGTCACTGCTGCAGCCAAACTTATTCAAGATTTGCCCGAACGCCCCGCTAGAACCATACGTGTAGTGCTTTTTGCCGCTGAAGAACTTGGTTTAATCGGTGCAAAAGCTTACGCCGAGCAACATAAGGATGAGATGGAGCTGCATTACGTTGCTGCTGAGTCTGATTTTGGCGCAGGAAAAATCTATCAAATCGATTTCAATGTACACCCAAGCGTATTCGAGAAAGTAAAATTTGAGCATTCAGCCATGATACGTAATGGTGTTGCTTTAGGCACTAATGAAGCCAGTGGTGGCCCA
Organism: Shewanella sp. SR44-3; assembly: GCF_014163735.1. Classification (GTDB taxonomy): domain Bacteria; phylum Pseudomonadota; class Gammaproteobacteria; order Enterobacterales; family Shewanellaceae; genus Shewanella. Next base: position 32,725 of record NZ_JACJDV010000010.1, on the reverse strand, counting down.
GATGTGTCTATTCTGCCAGCCTTAGGCGTACCAGTGGCCTCCTTACGCCAAGATGGTAATGACTACTTCGATTATCATCACACCCCAAATGACACCTTAGATAAAATTGATCCAAAGTCATTGGCACAAAATGTCGCGGCCTATGCGCAATTTGCCTACATGATGGCTCAATCAGAACTTGATTTAAGACCCGTCAATAAGACAGGATTGGAAGAATAATAGTCCAGCTCTTGGTAAATAAGAGCCATTGAAACAAGTGCTATGCAGGCAAAGTAACAAGTCCCAATAACAATCCTGCCATTTGGCAGGATTGTTATTAACTCAGGATAACTTAGCAAATTACGCTTGCTCATCCCTTAAAAACACAGGGCTTGATGCTGTCGACTGGGCATCACTGTAATAGTAACCCTCAAGATCAAAGCTTAGCAGCGCAGCTAACTCTTTTGGCTGCTGCTCAACAATAAATCTGGCCATTAAACCGCGCGCTTTTTTCGCATAAAAACTAATGACTTTATATTGACCGTTTTTGCAATCTTTAAATACTGGCGTGATTAATCGTCCCTTAAGTGATTTTTCTTTTACCGCTTTAAAATACTCGTTTGAAGCCAAATTCACTATAATGTCATCCCCTTGCTCGATTAAAGCGCGGTTAACTTCATCAGTGATAATTTGCCCCCAAAACCCATACAGGTTAGTGCCTCTCGTGTTAACAAGACGCGTCCCCATTTCTAAACGGTAAGGTAAAATCAAATCCAGTGGTTTAAGCAAACCATAGAGCCCAGAAAGAATACGTAAATGAGTCTGTGCTGACTGCAGCTGCGATGCAGATAAACTGTCAGCATCAAAACCTGTGTACACATCACCGCGAAAAGCGAATATGGCTTGTTTTGCCTCACCTAAGGTGAAATTAGGCTGCCATTGCGCAAATCTTGCCGCATTGAGTCCTGCAATTTTATCGCTGACTTTCATTAATGATGCAATCTGCACTGGAGTTAACTTTTGACACTCTGCAATCAATACTTGGCTATGTTCAAGCAAGCTCGGTTGTGTGAATTCTGTTGTTAGTGGCGGATTTTCAAAATCCAATGTTTTTGCAGGTGATACTAAAACCAGCATGGGGTTTACTCCAATTAAATCAATTAGTCCATGATACTTAACTGACATAAAAAAACCATGCAAACTAGGCATGGTTTTTTCGATTAAGCTAAGCGCTTTTAACTCTTTTCAGCAGTTTTGGACGCAGTCCAAATCGTACCTTCAAGTTGCTCGTCAAGTTCAGGGAACTCACTAACATCAAAGATAGGATCTTTACCGGCATTAATTTGATCGCGGTAATCGTTAATAACCCGAATAGCTAATCCAGAAAGCAATAGCAAAGCCACAATATTAACAATTGCCATTAACCCCATGGAGACATCCGCAAGATCCCATACTAAATTAACTTTAGCTAAAGCACCAAACATCACCATAGCAAGTACAACTAAGCGAAATACGGGTAACGCTTTCTTACTGTTACCCGACAAAAACATGACGTTGGTTTCAGCATAAGAGTAGTTAGCGATAATAGACGTAAAACAAAACAGCAAAATTGCAAACGCAATAAAAGCGCCGCCCCAATCACCCACATGAGACGATAGCGCATTAATGGTTTTGGCTATACCATCACCAGAGCTTGCCACATCACCAGAAAGTAAAATAATTGCCGCCGTTGCAGTACAAATAACGATAGTGTCGAAAAATACCCCCATCATCTGCACAAAGCCTTGCGATGCAGGATGATTGGGGTTAGGTGAAGCGCTAGCAGCCACGTTTGCCGCACTGCCCATCCCAGCTTCATTGGAGAATAATCCTCGCGCAATACCCGCTTGCATTGCTTGAGCTACGCTGTAGGCCACGCCGCCCGCAGCCGCCTCTTGCCAACCAAACGCACTGTTTATCACTAAACTAAATACTGCTGGTAACTGCTCAAAATTCATAAATACCACCACAAAAGCGATGGCAACATAAGCCAGCGCCATCACAGGTACTATATACTCTGATACTTTAGCGACTTTACGTAACCCGCCCATAATGACATAAGCACTTAACCCCACAATCGCAATACCCACATACAAAGGTTCAAAACCAAAGACCTGAGTCATAGCACCGGTAATCGTATTAGCCTGCACTGCATTAAACACTAAGCCAAAGGCGATGATCAAAAATACTGAGAACAAGATACCCATCCAGCGTTGGCCTAAACCTTTCTCCATATAATAAGCAGGCCCGCCGCGATATTGGCCGTCTTCATCTTTGACTTTATAAATTTGGGCTAAGGTGGACTCAATCATGGCCGTTGCCATACCTAGTACTGCAATAGCCCACATCCAAAACACAGCTCCAGGCCCCGCTGCGCCTATAGCAACAGCAACCCCAGCCATATTACCCGCGCCAACCCTAGCGGCCATACTGGTACAGAAAACTTGAAATGATGATAATCCGTGTTTGCCTGGCCTGCGACTAATTGCCAGCACCTTTAAACCATGAACAAAATGCGTGATCTGAATAAATCCCAAGCGAACGGTAAAAAACAATCCTGCACCCACTAGGCCATAGACGAGTAACTTGCCCCACAGCAAGCTATTTAAAAAATTAACACTGGTTTCTAACATATTCTTGCTACCGCCTTGTGAATGCTCTTGCTTATATAAGCATTGCTTAACTGTGCAGCAATACCCTGTTATTGGCATGCCGCGAAAGAGTCGCAATTGTGAAGCTTAGTAGGCCTTAGAGCAAGTTTTGAATAAATATCAGTAATTAATGACGAAAAATAACCAACTTTTTTGCCTGTAGCGCAAACCTCCTACCCCTAACCAAAGTTGCCACCGTGATCAAGTTCACATTATGAATATCTTCTATCAATAAGACATTATGAAGCTTTAAAATAAAAACTCATTAAATTTCAGCAAAATAGATAGCAAACCATAATAAGCCAGCTTCAATATTCAGCGGCCATGATGAAAAGTTAGAGGGAGGACACGTTTTCGTAATTAAATTACAACTACATTATCAGCATCAGATTGAAATTATCTTTGATTGCAACAGTGAGGCTGAACATGACCCAAGCTAACGAAATTATCGCCCTTAAGAAGTATGTTAGAGCAACAAACTTTTTAGCCACGTCTCAGATTTACCTTAAGCAAAACGTGCTATACAAACGTCAGCTTGAGCACACAGATATCAAGCCTAGACTACTAGGTCACTGGGGAACATGCCCTGGTATCAACTTTGTCTATGCTAACGTAAACCGTCTTATCGTTAAGCATAACCGTGAATTCATCTACCTTGTCGGTCCTGGTCACGGCTTCCCTGCAGTGCAAGCTAACCTTTTCATGGAAGGCTCTTTAAGCCATTTCTACCCAGATACGATCCCATTTACTGAAACTGGCATCGAAGATATCTGTAAAAAATTCTCAGCAGCTTATGGTTACCCATCACACGCGAACCCAGAAGCTCCAGGCCAAATCCTTGAAGGTGGCGAGCTTGGTTACTCACTGTCTGTCGCATGGGGTTCTGTTTTAGATAACCCTAACCTTATTGCCGCTTGTTTAATTGGTGATGGTGAAGCTGAAACAGGCCCACTTGCAGCATCTTGGTATGCAAACCGTTTGGTGTCTCCTAAGCATAACGGTGCAGTATTGCCAATCGTACATATCAACGGTTACAAAATCTCAGGTCCTACTCGCATGGGTCGCATGAGCCATGAAGAACTTGATTTAGAATTCCGTGGTCTGGGTTACCACCCAATCATTGTTGATGATGAACTTGATACCGATATCTATGAGCAAATGACTGCAGCCATGGATTTATCTTATGACATGATCACCGACATTCAGCGCCGCGCTCGCTCTGGTGAAGATGTGGTTAAGCCACGCTGGCCAGTGATCTTAATGAGAACAGCTAAAGGCTGGACTGGTACTTCTGAATACGCAGGTAAAAAGCTTGAGGGTAACTGTGAATCTCACCAGGTTATCGTCAACAACTGTGCCACAGACAAAGGTCATTTAGACGCACTTGATCAGTGGTTAGCAAGCTACAAATTCAATGAATTAGTACAAACGACTGCAACTGGCGAATTGGTATTTGATAAAGACATTTTGTCCTTAGTGCCACCAAAAGACTTATGTTGTGGCCGTCAACGCCTCAGCTACGGCGGTGAAGTAGTCCGTGCGCTTGCCAACCCAGATCTAACTAAGCTTGGCTATGGTGCAGAGACTCCAAGGGGCCAACGTGGTTACTCTATGCTGAAAATGGGTCAATGGATGCGTGACGCATTCAAACTGAACCGTGATCAACGCAATCTGCGCATCTTCAGCCCAGATGAAACTTATTCAAATCAACTTCAAGCTGTGTTTGAAGAAACAGATCGCGCTTGGCAGTGGCCAATTGAGAGCTGGGATGAGGATATGTCTCGCGATGGCCGCGTCATCGAGCTGCTATCTGAAAACTTACTTTTCGGTATGTTACACGGTTACACAGTGACAGGTCGCCACGGCATGTTCCCAACTTATGAGGCTTTCTCTCAAGTTGTGTCATCAATGGCAGATCAATACTGTAAATATGTACACGCAAGCCAGGGCATCCATTTCCGTAAGCCAATTCCTGCGTGTAACGTAGTATTGTCTTCACTATTAGAACGTCAAGATCATAACGGTTACTCTCACCAGAATCCGTCTTTCTTAGGCGCTATGTTAGAGAAACACCCAGACATTATCTCTGCTTATTTACCAGCAGATGCTAACAGCACCTTGGTTTACACCGAACGTGCCTATGCTGACCGCGATAAACTCAACATTATCGTTGCAGGTAAGAAGTCTCTTCCACAGTGGTTATCACTGGATGAAGCCCGTAAGCAAGCAAAAGATGGCATCATGGTGTGGGATTTCGCTTCTGATGAAAACCCAGATGTAGTACTTGCTGGTTGTGGTGATTACGCGACTCAAGAATGTATGGCATCACTAGTGCTAATTCGTGAGATTTTACCAAGAGTACGTATCCGCTTTGTGAGTGTGTCAGAACTTCACAGCAGCGGTCTAGGTAGCCTTAAGTTCCAAAGCAAGCCTTGGATGATGGATGAAGTCTTCACTGAAGATAAAGGCGTGGTATTTAACTACCATGGCTACCCAAACACCATCAAAAAGCTAGTATTTGATTATAAAGGTAACCGTCGTTTCCGCATCAAAGGTTATGAAGAAGAAGGTTCAACTACAACGCCATTTGATATGGGCGTGCGTAACGGTACTTCTCGCTACCACCTAGTGATTGATATGGCATACAAGTTATTCCAACAAGGCGTGATCGATGAATCACAGCATGTTGGATTGACAACGGACATGCTACAACGCTTGGTTGACCACAAGAACTACATTAAAGCAAACGGTGTAGATCCTGAATCAATCGAAAACTGGGTATGGACTCGCTAAGGTTAACGACTCTAAGAAACGGATCGCTTAATTAACCTTTTAAAGAGCTATCCTTCTCATCAATAACAATGCGCCCATCAATGGGCGCATTTTTTATGTGCTAATAATTCTCCAAACTAAAATCAGATGCGTCCATGCTTTCAGCTGATTTATGACACACAGGTAGTACTCTCCGCCGCTTCACAACTTTTTAAGCTAGTTAAACACTGACGCAGCTTGAAAAGCTATCAAATATAGAGCACACGCAAAAAATTAAATCAATAGCTTAGTTACGGTATTTTTTTGACAAATGACAAATAAAAGTCTTTCAAACACTGGAAATTGATTGTTTTTACAACCATAATCCGCGTCGCCAACTACAAGAGATAAGAATCACCACAATAAGTGTTGGCAATGCCGATTCGACTTGCAATAACAAGAGAGCGGCATACTGGTGGAGTAAAATAACAATGGACTTACACATGATGAAGAACACATTAAAAGTAGTATTACTCACCTCAATGTTACCTTTTGCCGCAAGTGCAGCAGAAGAACTCACACCTTGGTATGTTGGTACTGGCGTCGGTGTAAACAACTACGAACCAAGTTGTGACCTAAAAACCATGAAGACCTGTGGCAAAGACGATCCCTATGCATGGGATGTGTTTGGTGGCTACATGTTCAACGAATATTTTGGTCTTGAATTGGGTTATCGCGATCTAGGTCGTGCCGATTGGACTGACTACAGCAACAAATCACACGATGTGGGCGCACGCGGCGCATCACTAGGCTTAGTGACTCGCATTCCACTGGCCAACAACTGGAGCATCACAGCAGAAGCTGGTGCCTTCAATTACCTATTGTCAAACAAAAAACAAGCGGGCAGTGAATATTATAGCGACAACGGCGTAGCACCTTACGTTGGTGTGGGCGTGGGGTATAACTTTACCGACAACTTAGCACTACAAGCTAAATACCGTCGTTATGAAACACTAAACGAAAAACAGTGGGATACACTGTCAATGGAAAGCAATTACTGGGGTCTAGCGTTAAGCTACCGCTTCGGTACCGCTGCAAAGCCTAAGACTAAACCAGCGCCTGTGGCACCAATGGCTCCTGCAATACCAGGCGATGCTGATAAAGACGGCGTGACTGACAACTTAGACAAATGCCCTAACACACCTATGACTCACAAAGTTGATGCTAAAGGTTGTTCTGTGTATGAATTCGTGACTGAAAAATACGACCTAGGCAGTATCCTATTTGATAATGATTCATCTGTTATCAAACCTGGTTCTTATGCTGATGTTGAGATATTAGTGTCTCACCTAGAAAAGTACCCACAGCACACAGTGATCATCGAAGGTCACGCGTCAAACGTAGGTAAGCCAGGTTACAACCTGTTGCTGTCTGAGCGTCGTGCTAATGCCGTAGCGACGGCGTTAACCACTAAGTACAAAATCAACACAACTCGCATCAAGTCTGTGGGTTATGGTGTAACCAAGCCTAAAATGTCTGGTGACACTGCTGAAGCGCACCGTGTAAACCGTCGCATCGAAGCGATAGTTACTGGTACAGAGAAGCGTGTAGTACTACGTTAATTACCCACCTAATTTAGGCCAGTACCACGGCCTTATTAAAATCGCTGCCTAGGCAGCGATTTTTTATTGTCTTTTGTTTTATTTCTTTCTTAAACAGCACCATGCATTCTTCCTGCGTTCACCAGCAGCCTTAATAACATCAAAACTATTACCTCTGCCCTAGACATCTTAATTGGTGCTAAAATACAGTTTCGAGCACAAAAAACAAATAACCGCCTAACTTTTGGTAATTTTTTTACAACTATTGTTGGAATATGCGCTAAAATCGCTTCTAATAACAGCATTACCAATACCATTTGCTTTCAGAGGACATTCTCAATGGCTAACACACTCGCACAGCTTAAATCACTGACTACTATCGTTGCCGACACCGGTGATATCGAAGCGATTAAGCGTTATCAGCCGCAAGATGCGACCACCAATCCATCACTGATCCTAAAAGCCTCACAAATTCCAGAATACGCACCTTACATAGATCAAGCGATTGCTTGGGCAAAAACCCAAAGCAATGATGTTGCACAGCAAATTGAAGATGCTGGTGACAAGCTTGCAGTCACTATCGGTGTTGAAATTCTAAAGTATGTGCCAGGACGTATGTCTACAGAAGTCGATGCTCGTTTATCTTTTGACAAGCAAAAGTCTATTGATAAAGCTCATAAACTGATTAAATTATATAAAGAAGCTGGCGTTGATAAGTCACGTATCTTAATTAAGCTTGCTTCTACTTGGGAAGGCATTTGCGCCGCCAAAGAGCTTGAAAAAGAAGGCATCAACTGTAACTTAACCTTATTATTTAGCTTTGCTCAAGCCCGTGCTTGCGCCGAAGCGGGTGTTTATTTAGTATCGCCTTTTGTTGGCCGTATTCTTGACTGGTACAAGAAAGACACAGGTCTAGATTACAGCGCAGAAACTGACCCAGGTGTTGTCTCTGTCACTGAAATTTACAACTACTATAAGCAGCATGGCCACAATACTGTCGTTATGGGTGCAAGCTTTAGAAATACAGGTGAAATCATTGAGCTTGCCGGTTGCGATCGCTTAACCATTGGCCCAGCACTGTTAGAAGAGTTAGCCAACAGCGACCTACCTGTGATGCAAAAATTGAAACCCGCTCTAACGCAAAAACCAGCGCCAGCGCCTATGAGTGAAGCTGAGTTTCGTTGGGACTTTAATGAAGATGCCATGGCTGTTGATAAGCTCGCCGAAGGCATACGTAATTTCGCTATCGACCAAGGTAAACTTGAAGTCATGCTAAAAGCAAAATTGGCTTAGTTTTAAGGGGCTTCCCATGACACAACTGACTCAAAGCAGCAGCTGGCAAGCATTGATTGCCAATGCCAGCAACCTGCCTCATATGCGTGATTTATTTGCTCAAAATCCACAGAGATTTGAGCAAATGAGCCTGAGCGCCTGCGGTCTTTTTTTGGATTACTCAAAGAATCGTGCCGATAACACCACTCTTAAGCAGTTATTTGCATTAGCAAAAGACGCCAAGCTTGCGGATACCATTGCCGCCATGTTTAATGGCGACATTATCAACACCACAGAGCAGCGGGCAGTATTGCATACTGCCCTTCGCAGTAAAGCTGGTCAAGATATCAGAGTTGATGGGGTTAACATTATCCCTGAAGTGCAGCAAACCTTGGAAAAAATGACCAAGTTTGTCGCTTCAGTCCAACAAGGTCAGTGGTTAGGTTATACAGGTAAAAACATTACTGACATCGTCAGCATTGGCATCGGCGGTTCATTCTTAGGCCCTAAAATTGTCTCTCAAGCACTGCGTCCTTATTGGAAAGCGGGGATCACTTGTCATTTTGTTGCTAATGTTGATGCCAGCTCCATTTGTGAAAAATTGAAGCTGCTTAATGCTGAAACCACACTATTTGTGATGTCGTCAAAATCTTTTAGTACTCAAGAGACACTGACAAACACCATGAGTGCTAAAGCGTGGTTTTTAGACCAAGGCGCAACACAAGCTGATATCGCCAAGCACTTTGTCGCTGTGACCTCCAATGTCACCAAAGCCACTGAGTTTGGCATGGACGCTGACAATATTTTCCCTATGTGGGATTGGGTTGGTGGCCGTTATTCCTTGTGGTCAGCCATAGGTTTGCCCATTGCACTATTGATTGGCATGGATAACTTCCGCTTGCTACTCGATGGTGCTCATCAAATGGATGAGCATTTTAAGGCGGCGCCTCTTGAGCAAAACATGCCAGTGATCATGGCACTGATGTCTGTGCTCTACACCAACTTCCACGGTGCTCAATCCCATGTGGTATTGACTTATGATCATTATTTACGGGGTTTGCCCGCGTATTTCCAACAGCTAGATATGGAAAGTAATGGCAAATCAGTGACCTTAAACGGCACGCAAGTTGATTACAGCACTGGACCTGTGATTTGGGGCGGTGAAGGCACTAATGGTCAGCACGCTTACCATCAGTTGTTACATCAAGGCACTGCACTTATTCCTGCGGATTTTATTATGCCGCTGCAAAGTCATAATCCGCTAGGTGAGCACCATGCACAACTGGCGTCTAACTGCTTTGGTCAGACTCAAGCCTTAATGCAAGGTCGAACCTTTGAAGAAGCAATGGCAGAACTTGCACAAAGTTCTGCCAGTGATGCAGATAAGGCCCTTATTGCTAAGCATAAAGTGATGCTAGGCAATAAGCCTAGTAACACCTTGCTGATGGATAAGCTAACGCCGCAGACTTTGGGGTCGCTTATCGCACTCTATGAGCACAGAACCTTGGTACAGGGCGCTATTTGGCAAATAAACTCCTTCGATCAATGGGGCGTTGAGCTTGGCAAGCAATTAGGCAATGATGTATTAGATCGCATTGGCGCAAAAGAACAGGCTACTGAACTGGACTCTTCAAGCAATGCTTTGATCAATTTATTCAGACAAGGCAAGCTGTAAAATTAGCCTGCCACAGGATTTATCGACTAAAAAACCAGCTTAGGCTGGTTTTTTTATGCCCAAAAATAATATAAATAACACCTAAAGTTAACATTTATGAAACACAATTCTTGCATCCTATAGTCTAAGTATGATATTTAATCGCATAGAAAAACATCATATAACAAGGGAGGTTGTCATGGATCGTTTAGATTATGGTACTGGCGTTGATGAAGTTATTGAGAGACCCACTCGTAGTAAGGGGGCGAATAAGAAGCGTAAATGGCGTGAAATTGAGGCTATCAAGGACAAGCATCGCTTACTCAAAGAGCTTCAAGATATGGACTACAGTTTTGATTATGATTTAGATGCTGCAATGCGCTAAATCTTGCTTACACTAAAATACAATTAACATTTAAGCAAAAGCTGCGTATTATCATTTACCCTCCTCTGTGCTGATGATGGATCTTCACAGACACAAAAATGCCACCCTTAGGTGGCATTTTTATTGGCTTTAGCGGCTCGTATCCGTATTACTGAAGTATTCCCTTAAGGATTCAAATAACACGTCGTCTGTTTGACTAAATAGCGGATCATCAATCAACTTTTGCTGACAAGCCTGATTTATCTCTTGCCAATCTACAGCACTTAAATGCTGTTCAAACAATGGAAATAGCCTGCCTTCCTCGTATTCCATATGCTGCTGTTGCAAGGTTAAATAGTCACTTAAATCAGCTACCAACTTGTCCTTAGATAACACAACATCCGACAAGACTAAATTAATACTGAACATAAGATTCTGGCTTGCAGCAATGAGCTTATGATGCTCATCTTCAAGCTGCATATCATCGAATAGCTTATTATCCAGTGAAACTGATTTAGCAACAAAATGACTAAAGATAATATCTTCTACCGGATGATGACTGTGCTCAGCATAGACTTGCATATACTCGACTATGTCCCTTATCACCTTGAAGTCGACACCACTGCCAGCCAATAGACGTAGACGCTTCTGGACTAAGATATCCAGTAATATTGAGATGTGTTTATGATCTTGCAATAACCGTTTAAGCATAACGCCCTCCTAGCTCCCTAACAGTCAGTGTAACCTAAGGAAGAAAAGTCGCTCAGATCTAGATCATATAAATGCATTTTGATCATAATGATACTGGCACTATTCCTATTGACTATTTTGCCATAAGGCGGAAATTCACAGAATATGAATTTAAGGCTGAGGCTTGCTAGCTTAAGACTTAGGCTTAAGACAAAGCCTAGCTATGTCAAAAGCCTCTAACCCTAAGTTATGTGGCCCAGCCCTAACGTTTAAGCTAGCCGCTGTAACAGATGCATCTTAAGTAACTCAAAATTAGCACTAAGAGGCTCAGACAGAATGGCTTTAGCTTCAACGGCGCTCAATGCTGGAGGTAAGGCTAAATCTGTACCCAATAAACGGTCAACCACATCTTTAAATTTAGCTGGATGGGCCGTGCCTAAAAATATTCCCGTTTCATTTTCATTAAGCGTACTTAGCCCGTGAGCAGCAATACTCCCATGGGGTTCAGACTGATAACCTAGGCTTGCTAATGATGCCAATGATGCTGCGGTTTGGGCTTCATCTACCCTCACACCACTTATCACACTTAGTGGCCAACCCATTGCAGTACAAATCGCCTCGACTCTTGGCCAATTACTCGGCTCTGAGACGTCCATAGCATTAGATAATGTCGCTACCGTGGTGTGAGGGGCCCATTGCCCCTCGACAAGGTAGCGTGGCACGGTATCGTTGCTGTTAGTTGCCGCAATAAAGCGCGCAATTGGTAAGCCCATGGCTTTAGCAAATAACCCCGCGGTTAGGTTACCAAAGTTTCCACTTGGCACTGAGACAACAATGTCTTTATCGCTGTATTGCCTTACTTGGGCAACCGCTTCAAAGTAATAGCAAATCTGCGCTAACAAACGGCTTATATTAATAGAGTTTGCAGAGTTCAGCCCCAGTGTTTGCCTAAGTTCTGCGTCTTCAAAAGACTGCTTAACTAAATCCTGACAGGCATCAAAATCTGACTCTACCGCTATGGTGTGGATGTTTTTACCCAAGGTAGTAAACATCTTCTCCTGCAGCAGACTTATCTTGCCCTTAGGGTAAAGCACCACCACTTGGACTTTATCAAGACCGAAAAAGGCATCGGCCACAGCGGCGCCAGTATCCCCTGATGTCGCCGTTAAAATAGTCAGGCGTTTATCCTCAGCTAAGGCGCTAATGCACTGGGCCATAAAACGTGCACCAAAGTCTTTAAAGGCCAAGGTTGGACCATGAAAAAGTTCAAGGCAAGCCCGATTTTCATCCACCCGAGTTAAGGGTAGCGAGAAATCAAATGCGTTATCCACTAACCTATCAACTTGAGCCTGACCTAATTCATCCCTAAGCCAAGCACCGATAATTTTCTTACAACGGGCCACAAAAGGCAGCGCTAATAACTCATTCATATCATCAAGCTTTGGGATCTTCGTTGGGAAAAATAGCCCTCTATCCTTACCTAAGCCTAATTGCAGCGCTTGGCTGAAGTTAACTCGCTCTGATACATGCTTTAAATTATATAATTCCATGGTGATGCCTTTATCTTTTTCTGTGGCTTTACGCCAATCAATGCTTAATCTCAGCGCTCGTCATTTTTTATCGTTTAATTATGGTTAAAGCTACATAGTCCCAGTGCTAAACCCGTCTGGCCCCTAGCTCATCAATGCGGCAAATATGCACAAAACCGCCACTTTGGCTCACATAATGCTGAGCTAACCAAACTTTGGCTTGCTCGGCCACCGCAATATCATCTGTAATACTGAATAAGGTAGGGCCACTGCCTGAAATTCCTGTGGTTAACATGCCAAGCTCAGTTAATGCGCTGCAGGCTTGTATGTAACCTGGAATAGCATCCTTGCGGTAAGGCTCTGCCAGCACATCTTTTAAGATCTCAATGGCAAGTTTAGGGTTTTGACTGTAACTGGCATGCACAAACGCACTTAAGTGCCGGCCAAAATCTATGGTGACGGCTTTATCATATTGTGCCGGCAGTAACGCCCGCATCTTAGCGGTGGACAATGAAACCCCGGGATACGCCACCAGCCAATACCAGTGCTTAAAGTGCGGTATCGCTGCGCAAAGCTCAGTAGGGCTATCTAGCATTAATTGCATGCCCCCAAGGTAACTTGGCGCTACGTTATCATAATGAACGCTACCAGAGATTTTGCCTTCAAACTCCCCCATTAATTGCAATAGTGCTTGAGTCCCAAACGGTGAGTCAAAATATTCATTCAAGCCATAGAGGGCGGCAACCACAGAGCTTGCGCTGGAGCCGAGGCCACTTCCCACCGGCAGGTTTTTCTCTAAATTAACTGCGATGTCAGTATGAAGCCCAAGTTTTTCCAAGAAAAACCGCGCACACTGATAAACAATATTATCCTCAGGGTTCGAGGGTAGTTTATGGCACCATATTCCTGTTTGACTAAAGATCACCTCACCCTTAGTGTTGGATAAACCCTCGGCTAAATTACCACCTTGGGATTCACTGATCCTGACTTTATCGCCCAGTAAACTACCATCAATTGGGGCAAGCGCCGCCCCCAATAAATCAAATCCGACGCCAACATTGCCCATGGACGCTGGCGCATAAACGGTTAATGGCGCTTTTTTATTACTTATCATAATTATAAATCCACTTCACGAGTCCAATTCACAGTTCTAAGCATGTCGGCAAACACCCCTGCAGCAGTGACATCTGTGCCTGCGCCATACCCTCGAAGTACGAAGGGGATCGGTTGATAGTAACGACTATAAAATGCCAATGCGTTCTCGCCGCCTTTAACGCTGTAAAGCGGATCCTTGGCATCCACGGCAATAATACGCACATAACACTGACCTTGCTCAATTTGGCCAACATAACGCAATACTTTACCTTCACGTTTTGCCGCTTCGACCTTGGCCGCGATATGAGCATCTAATGATGGCAGGCGCGCCATAAAGTCTGCCACATCGCCAGAGTCATCAAAGTCGCTTGGCAGTACAGATTCAACCTGAATGTCATCAAGTGATAACACCATACCCACCTCTCTTGCGAGAATAAGCACTTTACGCGCCACATCCATGCCGCTTAAATCTTCACGAGGATCGGGTTCTGTAAAGCATTTATCACGGGCTATTTTAGTGGCATCTGATAAGCTCATACCTTCATCTAGCATGCCGAAAATATAAGATAACGAGCCAGATAATATGCCGTTAAACTTGATCAGTTTATCACCGGCGCAGAGTAGCTTTTTTAGGTTATCGATAACAGGTAAGCCCGCGCCTACTGTGGTTTCATAAAGAAATTGACGACGTTGGGACAATGCCGTTTTGCGAAGCGATTGATAGTACTCATAGTCACGTGTATTAGCTTTTTTGTTCGGCGTCACCACATGAAAACCTGCATTCATGGCATCTAAGTAACTGTCGGCAATCTCATCGTTCGCTGTGCAATCGACCAGCACAGGGGTTAATAACTGCTGATCTTTAGCCCACTCAAGCAATTTGGCTAACTCAAAATCATGACGTTGCGGTGAATTGTCGTCAGCTAACACGCTACGCCACTCATCAAGCTTAAGACCTGTGCTGTCTAGCAGCATTTTTCGAGAGTTCGCAATACCACAGACTCGAATGCTAATATGCTGCTCTTTTAAGAACTCCTCTTGCTGGTTAATTTGCTCAAGTAAGCCTGCACCAACATTGCCACAACCCACAAGAAATACATCTAAATATTGCTGAACATCGAAAAATGCCTGATGACAAGCACACACAGCATGTTTGGTTTTTGCTTGCTCTATCACTGTTGAAATCGAGCGCTCAGAAGAGCCTTGAGCAATCGCGATAATATTTACACTCGCCTTTGCCAGCGCGCTGAAAAATTTAGCTGCCACGCCTTTATGAGTCTTCATGCCATCACCAATTAACGACACTATCGCAAGCCCCTGCCTTAGCTCTATCGGTTCAAGAAGCTCGCTTTTAATTTCAAGTTCAAACTCCTGCTCTAAAGCCCACTTGGCTTTTTGTGCTTCACTGGTAGCAACGCAAAAGCTTATGGAGTATTCAGACGAACTTTGAGTGATAAGGGATACTGAAATACCACTTCTTGAAATGGCTGCTAAAGTACGACTTGCCATTCCCACCATGCCTTTCATGCCAGGTCCTGAGACATTAAACATAGTTTGATGATCAAGATTTGAAATCGCTTTAACCTGTAAGCCTGTCCTATCTTCATCATTAGAGACTAAGCTGCCTGGGGCGCTGGGGTTAAAGCTATTTTTGATATAACAAGGAATATGATATTGCGCTATGGGCGCTATGGTTTTTGGGTGTAATACCTTGGCGCCAAAATAAGACAGCTCCATCGCCTCTTGATAGCTGAGTTGCGTCAGCAATTTGGCATCATGGACAACCCTAGGGTCGGTATTATAAATGCCATCAACATCTGTCCAAATCTCACAGCAGCTGGCATCTAAACATGCCGCGAGCACCGCAGCCGAATAATCTGAACCATTACGCCCTAAGGTAACCACTCGGCCTTTCGCATCGGCTGCGGTAAAGCCTGGCATCACCCATACTTTATTGCTGTCTAAAGATAATGCGGCAAACCTAGGCTTACTCACACCTATGTCCACCACAGACTCTAAGACTTCACCGTGGGCGACAAACAGTGCCACAGGATCTAAAAGCCCCGCTGTGACGTTTCTGCCGAGTAACACTTGTTGCATTAAAGCTGCGGATAATCGCTCACCAGACACTACGATTTGCGCCCGCACGCTATCCGGACATTCCCCCAGCAGCCCTATGCCATTAAGTTTATCCTGCCACTGCTCAACTTGGATTTGAAACTGCTGCGCTAACAATGCTTGCTGCGCTGGTGCTAGCTCAGAGGCTGCACCTTGATACAATTCATCAAACACGGTTTCGATATGCTTAATCACAGGCGTAAAATCTTTTTTATTAACTGCAAGATCAGCGATTTCCAATAACGCATTCGTGACAGTTGCTGGGGCTGAAAGCACGGTTGCAACCGCCTCAAGCTGAGCCGCAGCGATAATGATATCGGCCGCCATTGAAAAACGTGACCAGTTTGCTAGCGATGTTCCGCCGAATTTCATTACCTTCATCTTGTATTCCCTTTGCCTGTACTTTGCTCAATTCGTTAAATATCGTGTAGAACCAAAAACAAAAAAGCCCGCTTCTTGTGGGAAGCGGGCTTTTTTTATAAATCTTTTAGGTGCGCTAGCCCGCCCCCACAATATTGATTGTGGTGGTTGTAATGGTGGTGATAAGAGTAATACTCTGAGTATGGCTCGTGATCATTGCATGTACACCTTGGCTAAATGAATAAAGGTCATATTATTACTGACCGACTATGAGCTAATAGAATTAACCCTTGCGCTACCTCTTGTTAACAGAATTGCTTTTTTAGCACTGACTTGTCAAGAGGCAAACAAGATTATTTTTTAGGCTTTAAAGATAGAAGTGAAACAAAACACCTCGAAATGGCTAAAACTAGCGCTTTAGCGGGCTCGTTTTGACTAAACAGTCCCAAAGCGAACCTTTACGTCAACGTAACAAAATAAGTGACACTTAAAAAATAGCACTATAAATCAATAAATTAAACAAAAACCAAAGTCTAAGGCAATATAAAAGTGAAGCTAATGTGAATTATACTCAAGATCTTGCTTTAACTTCGCATAAATACACTTTTAAGGTCTGCTATTCATGCTGCAATTAGCATTATTGATTAAACAAAATGCCCAGTGGAATCTCGCATGACGTTAAAAAGAAAGGTATCATGCCTGCACATTTCGAAGCGGAGTTAATATGAAAATCACTAAGCACGCGGCTGTTACAATCCATTACCGCCTGTCAGACCAGCAAGGTCTATTAATTGAAAGTTCATTCGAAGGCGAGCCTATGGTCTACCTTCATGGCACTGGCAACTTGATCCCAGGTCTTGAAGCAGAACTCGAAGACAAAATCGTTGGTGATAAGCTTGAAGCTAACATTCCTGCTGAGCAAGCTTATGGTTTATACCATGATGGCCTTAAGCAAGAGGTTCCAATTGATGCCTTCGGTGATGTTGAAGATATCGTACCTGGAATGCGTTTTATTGCCGAGACTGAAATGGGTCAACGCCCAGTACAAGTAATAGAAGTAAAGGATGATGTTGTCGTTGTCGATGGCAACCACCCTTTAGCAGGCCAAGCACTGAATTTCAGCATTGAAGTAATAGAAGTGCGTGAAGCGACTGAAGAAGAACTGGCCCATGGCCATGTTCATGCTGCTGGTGGTTGTGGTCACTAATAATTGCTGCCGCAGGGCATAAGCAAATAGCTTAAGCCGAAAGTGGTAATGATAATGGGTTTTGCGCATATTATGGGCAAAACCCATTTTTTTGAGCTATAGTTGGTGAAGTTATGTGCACTAGGTTAGCACTTAATGCACAGCAACACGATTGAGCCGCATTACTTGGTTTTGACCAATAAAGGATAGTTACACCAGTCCCATAATGCGCTTTGCCCCCAAATACAATAACAATTAATAGCGAGCGACGGAGTGCTTATGTTAATTAAACCTATCTACGAACTCTTGCCCTTCACTTATATGGCTATAGGCGGCTTGAGCTTACTTTATCTAGAGCCAAAATATGCGATTGCTGCAGCAATATTGATATATATACTTGGCGCAAGAATTTATATCTTACGTTCTAACAACAGACGCACAGATCTTAAGCGAAAGCGTAAACAAGGCATAATGCCGCAAACGCTCTACAACTATTTACCCTTTCTTTGTATTTTGGCAGCAGGCATCTTATACCGCTTAGTCCCCAGAGACTCAAGCGTGTTGATCGCCATTTGCTTGCTTACCTACGGTTTATATATCCTAATGCGCCGAGCAAGTTATCGTAACCACAGAGTGCCAGCATCAAGTTTTTAAGTGAAAAGCGAAAAGTCACCAACCAAAATCGAGCTGTAAAAACAGCTTGATTTTTTGTATTCAAATGCTGAAATACTGACCCTAATCCATAGTTAACAATGACTCCTAACTCCCAGATAGGCTAGCTGAAACCTAATTCACTAAAGGATCAATTCTCTGACCTTACGCTTTTCTTCTGTAGTCATATGTTTAAGATAATTTGAACAACGGGTGATGGTCGCTATGCTGATCTCAAATTCGGCAGCTATCTGCCGCTGACTCAACTCCCCCTCTAGCAATAACTGAAAGACTTTAAGACGACCCGCAACCGCACTACGCTCCTCTTCTGTTAGCAGTAAGCTAAATAAGGTCGAGAGTTCAACCTGATTACTGTGTGTCAGCACTTTATCAATAACGAGTTCCCATCCAGCGCGCATTTTATTCCTTATTTGTCATGCCATGGCAGTACAGATTGTATCAAGAGATACTGAAAACTGACAGCCAATACCCAGATGCAATTCTCTTGTATGGCGTAGCTATGTCAGCTTGTCTTTCCAAGACATAAAACCCTTTATGTTCGGTATTGTTAATCTTGCACAAACTGAAACAAAAATTTGTTCAAAAAAATAATTGAAACAGGATAATATGAATCAAGTAAGTCACAATAATCATAATCCACCCCTAAATAATTTATAAGAGAGTAGCAATGAACAAGTTCTCAATCGCACTGTTAAGTGCCAGCTTATTAGCCCCAATCGCTCAAGCTAACAACTTCGATGATGCCAATGACGCGATTAACTACCGCCAATCAGCTTTCGGATTAATTTCTTACCAATTTGGTGACATGAGCGCCATGTTAAAAGGTAAAAAAGAGTTTAACCAAGAAGTGTTTGCTAGCCGTGCAGCCAATGTTGCAGCTTTAGCAAAGCTACCACACGAAGGTTTTATTCCAGGTTCAGATCAAGGTAAAACAGATGCTGCGGCCAAGATTTGGCAAGATAAAGCCGATTTCGATGAAAAAATGTCAACATTTGAAAATAATGCTGCATTATTGGCTCAAGCCGCTCAAAGTGGTGATAAGAATAAAATGAAGCAAGCCTTTATGGAAACAGGAAAGAGCTGTAAAGGCTGCCATGATGTTTATAAAAAAGACTAACTAATCTTAAATTAGGCGATGGTTCGCCCATCGCCTAACAGCCTTCTCCCTAATAATACCCTAAGCCTGCTAGATGTAATCCAGCACTGGCTTTAGTAAATAAAACCACACAGGCAACGCCAGCACCGCTAATAGAATTAGCGCCATCAGGGTCGATTTCATTTTAGGGATATTGCTTGACGTAAGTTGCTCACTGAGCTCTTTGTAACCTGTTAGCATAGGTTTAATAAGATTTTCACCGTTAAACCAGTAAATAAATACCGCCAATACATGCACAGCTGCACAAACAAGCAGTATGTTAAAATTAGTTTTATGCAACCAAGTTAAACCTAGCGCCACCGACTCATCCACTAAGCTAAATAATGGGCCTTCAGTAAAAACCTCATCGGTTGAGAATAATCCACTCACCAACTGGATAAGTAATAACCCCAACATAAGCAGCACCATATAACCACCTAATGGATTATGGCCTAAACTTCGCGGTTTAGGATTAGCGGTCAAATACGCTAATGCCTTGGATGGCGGCACAACAAAAGCGGTAAATCTTGCCGTATCACTGCCAATAAAGCCCCAAAGCAGACGAAAAATAATCAGGATCAGCAAGCAATACGCCAAAACTTGATGCCACTGCATCTCGCCTTGTTCTGCCGTCAGCCACAGTCCGGCAAACAACAAGAGTAATAACCAGTGAAAAAGGCGCGTTGATATATCCCATACTTTAACTTTTACCGCTGTCGCACTCATAGCACCTCACCCAATACCTAACTTGATTAAGACATATTTTAACTAAAAATACTGAAGCTGTCAGTGTACTGCGAGTGAGGTAATTAAAAGTCAGAAAAATAAAAATAAATTGGAGGATTGTTTGACCATAAATGCCAGAATGGATAAATGGACTAAATCTTATCCCAGCCAATATGCGCCGATTATTTTTCTGATTCAAGCAAATAAACCGCACTTTTTAGCATTTTTGTCTAAACGATCATATTTTCAGCAGTCACACCTGCAAAGCCAACAAAGCGTGATGTAGATCACGCTTTTTCTGGTAAACCTTGCTAACCTGAAGTTAAGCACATAACAGAAGGTTCTAAAATATGCTGAAAATCACAAGCAAACAACTTGAAGTCACAGCCCTTATTCGTGAACGTATTGAAAATCGCTTAGAAAAGCTATCCAGACATGATCTTCATCTCATTAACCCGCATATCATTATTACCCAAGAAAAACAGCTTTTTAAAATAGAAGCTTCTGTAGGCTTACCCACTGGAGAGTTATTTGCTCAGGCGAAAAGTGAAAACCTGTATGCAGCAATTACTGCAATGGGGCAAAAGCTGGAAAAACAGCTCAATCGCCTAACTCATAAACCCCAAGCTCAACGCCATGGTGACCTCAATATTGAGACCCAAGATGACTTTGAGTATGACTATAAGGAGGAAAACGCAGCTTGAAATGTTTAACATCTAACCACAGCGCGCCTCATAGGCGCGCTTTTTCATTCAACCAACGACAAGCTCTGCATCTTGAGCAGAATTGTATTGACACCTAAGCCTTGGCGCTTTAGTTTTAAGCTATGAAAACGACATCACATTTTACTTTCACAGTGTTTTTTATTCAGCCCACCTAGGAGGCGGTTTTTCTGTGTGAAAGCAAAAATGAAAATACCTAAGCCTCCCAACGGAGGCTTTTTTGTTGCTAAGCGTTAATCCATTGAACACTTTAAGCGGAATACGTATTTATGACCACACCACCGACACTCGATAGCACCAGAGAACAAATAACAGCACTAGATAATGAACTGTTAACGCTATTGGCTAAACGCAGAAATCTCAGCTTAGATGTCGCCCGTAGCAAAGAAGTTGATATACGCCCGATAAGAGACACTCAAAGAGAAAAAGAGTTGCTGGCAAGGCTAGTGCAAAAAGGCAGAGAACAAGGACTAGATGCACACTTTGTGGTATCGCTTTATCAAGGGATCATTGAAGACTCAGTGCTTAACCAGCAAGCTTACCTACATGGTCGTGCGAACCCTGATACCCAAAAACAGCAATATGCGGTGGCCTACCTTGGCGCCAAAGGTTCTTACTCTTTCTTAGCCGCATCCCGCTATTGTCAGCGAAGACAAGTGAATATGCTTGATTTAGGCTGCCAAAGTTTCGATGAAATTATCCAGTCGGTAGAATCTGGTCATGCAGATTATGGCTTCTTGCCGATTGAGAACACCTCTTCAGGCTCCATCAATGAAGTCTACGACGTCTTGCAACACACCAGTTTATCTATTGTTGGCGAAACGACCATAGAAGTGGGCCACTGCTTACTCACCAAAGCTGATGCTGCACTTAACGAGATAAAAACCGTATACGCACACCCTCAACCCATCAGCCAGTGCAGCAAGTACCTAAGCCAGCATCCAGAGTTTAAACTGGAGTACTGCGCCAGTAGCGCCGAAGCGATGGCAAAAGTTATCCAAGCGGCTGATAATAGTGTCGCTGCCATAGGCAGTGCTGAGGGTGGCGCCCTGTACCAATTACATGCCCTTGAAAAGGGACTTGCTAACCAAAAAATTAACCAAAGCCGCTTTATTGTTGTCGCCCGTAAAGCCGTAGATGTGCCATCACAATTACCGGCAAAGACCACCTTGATTATGGCGACGGGACAGAAGCCTGGAGCCTTAGTGGAAGCTTTATTAGCCCTAAGAAAGCATAATCTAAACATGTCTAAACTTGAGTCACGGCCAATACCCGGCACGCCTTGGGAAGAGATGTTCTACCTTGATGTTGATGCCAATATTGCTAACCCCATGATGCAAGATGCCTTATTGGAGTTATCGCGCTTAACTCGCTTTATAAAGGTATTAGGCTGTTATCCCTGTGAGACAGTCAAACCGACCCAATTAAGCCAAGAGCAGCTGATCCTCGCACCTGAAAGCGTTCATGTAAATCCTGTTCCTGAGTCGACGTTGGCAGTACAAGCTCAGCCTCATTCTCGCAATCATAAATCCCAAGACAGCCAAGTCAGCTGCCAAGAAATAATGATTGGCGCTAACGCCTTAGTCTCTTTTGCCTATATGGATTTGTCAAAGTCTAGTGATATGTCAAAGGCTCAAGAAGGGGCTGCAAGCTTTGAGTACAATGAATTTGAACATAAGATTAAAGCCATCAAAGAAACAGGCTTTCAAGGGGTGATCCTTGGGGGACAAATAAAGAACAATAAGCTCGCGTACTATAGCCAGACATTACGCCAAGCAGGACTCATTTGTATTTTGACCTTAGATGATAGCGCTGATATCGACGCCTTGACTCAAACCGCTGATTTATTGCTGCTAAGCGGCTCACAAATGTATAACCAGTCACTATTGACAAAACTGGGCACACTAACCAGCCCTGTTATCTTAGAGCGTCATCCCCTCGCCAATATCAATGATTGGCTTCGCGCCGCAGATACTCTGTTAAGTGGCGGAAATAAACAATTAATCTTGTGTGATTCAGGGATAAGCAATCCAGCGCAACCTAAAAGGCTCGCCTTAGATCTGGCGGCATTAGTTGAAATTAAAGGCCGCAGCCACTTGCCTATCATTATCAACCCAAGTCACAGCGTCGATACTGCTATGTTAGCCACCCAAGCACAAGCGGTGAAACAGCTACAAGGTAATGGCATAGTGCTGCCTTTTAAGGATATTGAAAGCCTGGGCTCGTATCACAGCTGGCTGCATACTCTCTATAGCTAACCTCATAAGGCGACTCGCTTATAGGCGATAGCTAGTAAGACTGATGGTTGCAATAGTTACAATTAGCGCAATAAAAAGCCGAACTAAGTTCGGCTTTTTTGTATGCACAGCACCGCTAAGGCGCGATCCCATCATGCAAGCTTAACCAGCCCTTAAAAATACGGTAGCAGAACCAACTAATTCCCACAGTATACAAGAGTAGACTTAACCAAAGCACTGGCGCTAAGTAGCCTAAAAGCAGTAACGGCAAGACGCCAACAATACTGTGTTTCTGCCAGTTTAAATGTGCTGACAAAAGCGAAGCCTCTGGGATGTGCTTTTGACTCATATTAAGCCAAAGACTCAGCATCACAGGCATAAAAAATAGCGGAAACGCACTCATTAACCCATATAAAAAATGCGCAAGGGTGACATCCTCTGTCAAATACACGTCAGCGTTACTTGCAGACATAAGACCCCCTAATTAATTGACTCACTGACATTTACTCACTAAATCACTTTTTGCTGATGATTTAACCATAAGCCGTGAACCCCAATAACGCAATGGCAAAAGCATTGAATTACACGTAATTCTACTCGCTTGGTTTCATGTCGTTAACTGACTGTAGCATCATTTTACTCTCTCGAGCAAAAGCCGGTGCATACTCACCAAACCAGTCAGATATTTGGCTAAACTGCCGAATAAACTCATCTCTGTCACCGCGTTTTAACACAGCTAACGCCTCTTGATAATGATCTAAATAATCACTCATTACCTGAACATTTCCAGGCTGGGCTAATATGATATCGGCATAAAGCCCTGGGTCTTGAGCAAACAAACGCCCCACCATGGCAAGTTCGAGTCGATAAATCGGTGAGCTAAAGCGCAGTAGATTAGCAATATCGGCATTATTTTTAAATAAATTCAATCCATAAACAAAGCTGGAGAAATGCCGCATTCCTTGAACCAACTGCATAGCATCATCGTGTTTTTTAGCTTCCGTCACTTCAATTCGTGCGCCCCAAATCAAAATCTGATCTAAAAACCATTGATATTTTTTCTGTTGGCGCCCGTGGCAGACAACCACGACTTGTTTAGCAAAGCTACCGACATCAGGGCCAAACATGGGATGCAGCCCAAGAACGGGTCCCTTGTGAGCATCAAGCATGGCCTTAAGTGGCTCAGCTTTTACCGATGTTAAGTCCGTAAGAATGCATTGCTCAGGCAACTGGGTTAATTCACGACGAATTAGCTCGCAAGTCGAACGAATAGGTACTGTCACTATCACCATAGCCGCACCAAAAAACAATGCTTTAGCTTGCTGCCAGTCATCTTTATCTAAGCTTTTTACCTGATAACCTGAAAGGCTGAGCATCTGAGCAAACAGTGTTCCTAACTTACCGGCACCGCCCACGATGACAATATGGCCAATATCAGGTTTAACTTGCTTAAAGCCGACATCTTTTTCATTCAAGTAAGATTCACGCATTAATCGGCGCAGCACATCTTCAATCAATTGCGGCGATACCCCAAGCTTTGTGGCTTCGTCTCGGCGCTTAGCCAGCATCGATGCTTCACGCTGCGGCGCATAAATAGGCACCCCTGCGCCATGTTTTACCGCGCCCACTTGTGCCACCAAATCTAAGCGCTTGCGCAGTAGCAACAGTAATTGCTGATCTACGCCATCGATGAGATCTCTTAAGTGCTCAAGATCTGCAGTGGTTTTCTCATTCATGGGTTGTTCCATTTAGCTATTTACCGCCTGTTTAACATTAAAGCGACTTGGTAGTAAACCACTGAATTGATGCGCGCCTTGGCGTAGGATAACCTCTGTGGTTTGCCAATCAATGCAAGCATCTGTAACCGATACGCCATACTTAAGTTCTGCTAATGGCTGATCACTACTTTGGTTGCCTTGGTGTAAATGACTCTCCAGCATTACTCCAATAATCGATTGATTTCCATTGCGAATTTGTTCAAACACATCGTAACATACTGTTTGTTGCCTTAAGTGATCTTTTGACGAGTTGCCATGGCTACAATCAACAACCAATCGCGCAGCTAAATTTGCCTTATGAATTTGTGTTTCGCATTCAGCCACACTCGCCGCATCGTAATTCGGAGTTAAGCCGCCGCGCAGAATAATGTGGCCATCAGGATTGCCATTAGTTTGAAGTAATGACACTTGACCTTCTTGATTAATGCCCATGAATCTGTGGCTACTGGCTGCTGACTTTAACGCATTAATGGCCACATCAAGCTTACCATCAGTGCCATTTTTAAAGCCTACAGGCATTGAAAGCCCAGACGCCATCTCTCTGTGGGTTTGAGATTCAGTGGTACGGGCGCCGATAGCTGACCAAGTGACTAACTCAGACAAGTACTGCGGACTGATTGGATCAAGTGCTTCCGTTGCCACAGGCAGTTCAAGTTCAGCAAGCCAAATCATCAACTCACGAGCCATTCTTAGGCCTTTTTCTACATCGAATGACTCATCCATATCAGGATCGTTAATTAAGCCCTTCCAGCCCACTGTGGTGCGAGGTTTTTCGAAATAGACCCGCATTAGAATGTAAAATTCATCCTTAAGCTCATCGTGGAGTTTTTTAAGCTTTAGGGCGTATTCTTTTGCCGCTTTAATGTCGTGGATAGAGCAAGGACCTGCGATAACCAGCACCCGACTGTCTTGCTTATGGACTATGTTAGCCACCGTCTGACGAGCATCAAGAATATAGCGATAGCCATGCTCAGATAACGGCAATTCTTGCTTCAACTGCAATGGCGTGGTCAACACTTGCTCGGCACTGATATGAACGTTATTGATAGTATCTTGTTGCATGACTTGGCTCACTTAAAGGCTAATAAACTTAACTGTATTTTTGTAATGATACACCATTACACTCAGGAGCTAACTATGCCTGCATCATGAGATAAGATCAACACTTGTTTGATTATTTTCTCCCCACAAACAAAAACCCGCCTTTCGGCGGGTTGTTGTGCGAACACTGCATCTTTTAATCTGTAGTGGTAACTATTACTTAGTTCCCAACTTCTCACGAATACGTGCAGATTTACCTGAACGCTCACGTAAGTAGTACAGCTTGGCACGACGAACACGGCCACGACGCTTAACTTCGATGCTTGCAATCAAAGGGCTGTGTGTTTGGAAAGCACGCTCAACACCTTCGCCATTAGAGATTTTACGTACTGTGAAAGCTGAGTGCAGGCCACGGTTACGCTTAGCGATAACCAAACCTTCAAACGCCTGAAGACGCTCTTTCTCACCTTCTTTAACGCGTACTTGAACTACTACTGTATCACCAGCACCAAAATCAGGTACGTCTGTCTTCATTTGCTCATCGTTGAGCATTTTAATGATGTTGTTCATAACTTACTCCATTCTAGAATTAACTGAGCGTTGACTATGCGGACTTGTCCGTATCATTTACGAACTGCGCTAATAAAGTCGTTTGTTCGTCAGTCAGAGCTAGATTTTCAAATAATTCTGGTCGTCTCAAAAAAGTTCTTCCGATACTTTGCTGTAAACGCCAGAGTCTAATTTTTTCGTGGTCGCCGCTTAATAAGACTGCCGGTACGTCCATACCATCCAATTGTTCTGGGCGAGTGTAATGAGGACAATCCAGTAAACCTTCAGAGAAAGAATCTTGCTCTGCCGATGCTTGCTTGCCCAGTACACCAGGTACTAAGCGAGCCACTGAATCGATTAAGGTCATTGCCGGTAACTCGCCGCCCGAAAGCACGTAATCACCAATAGACCATTCTTCATCCACTTCAGTTTGGATAATGCGCTCATCAACACCTTCGTATCGACCGCACACTAAAATCAAACTGTCTGATTTAGCCAACTCAGTTACGCCACGCTGATCCAGCTTGCGCCCCTGAGGAGACAGATAAATCACCTTCGCACCATCACCTGCAGCCGCTTTGGCTGCATGGATAGCATCACGCAAGGGTTGCACCATCATTAACATTCCCGGGCCACCACCATAAGGGCGGTCATCCACAGTACTGTGTCTATCATGGGTGAAATCACGAGGATTCCAGGTGTGCAACTCAAGCAGGCCGCTTTTCACGGCGCGACCCGTAACACCAAAGTCTGTAACGGCACGAAACATCTCTGGAAACAGGGTTATTACCCCTAACCACATATGCAGTACCTCGACTTAGAAGTCAGGATCCCAATCCACAACAATCTGTTTACCTTGCAAGTCCACCTGTTTAATGAATTGCTCGGTGACAAAGGGGATCATACGTTCCACTTTGCCAAATGCATCTTTGGCGTTAGCTTTAACCAGCAGTACGTCGTTCGATCCTGTTTCCACGATCTGATCGACAATACCTAAGTGATAGCCGTTTATATTGGTCACTTCACAATTGATAAGATCTCTATGATAAAAATCATTATCATCGAGCTCTTTCATTTGTTCAGGCAGGATCGCAATTTCACAATTTGTGAGCATTTGCGCCTGTTCTCTGGTGGTTACGCCTTCAAGTTCAGCCACGACAGCCTTACCTTGAAAACGCCACTGGGTGACCTTAACTTCACGCCACACGCCTTGATCTTTTATCAACCAAGGCACGTAATCGAAGATGCCTTCAACAGAATCGGTATAGGCAGTGATTTTAAGCCAACCTTTAATGCCATGACTGGAGCCTAATTTACCCAGTACGACTGGCTGTTGGTTATCGCTCATCTATCTATACCTTTACGCAATTAAGCAGTAGCTTTACGCGCGTCTTTGATAAGCTTTGCAACACGGTCAGATGTTGCAGCGCCAGTAGCAACCCAATGCTCAACACGATCAAGATCTAAACGTAAAGTTTCTTCTTGGCCACGAGCCAATGGATTGAAAAAACCAACACGTTCGATGAAACGACCGTCACGAGCATTGCGGCTATCAGCAACAACGATATTGTAAAATGGACGCTTTTTTGCGCCGCCACGAGCTAAACGAATGGTAACCATGCGTTTTATTCCTCTAATGATTTGCTTGAAGCAAAAATAAAAACTGGAACTCCGTGTTCGCGAAGAGTTCCAGAAAGAAAGCCGGAAGATTTTACCTGACTTTTCAACGAATGCAACCAAATCCGGCGATTTTTACACCTAAGACTTGAGTCGTTCCTTGATGTCAGGTTCAGTTTACCGACGAAAATTATCAAGCGAATGTGTAACTTAAGTCACTCTACTTGCTACACACTAGCCTTAAAACTGCCTTATCGAGCTTGCTCACTCAATAAGATTAACCTCAATCAGATTAACGCCCTGGGAATTTCATTCCTGGTGGCATCATGCCGCTCATGCCGCGCATCATCTTTTTCATGCCGCCTTTGGCCGACATCTTTTTCATCATCTTTTGCATCTGGGTAAACTGCTTAAGTAGACGATTCACATCTTGAATTTGCGTGCCAGAACCTAACGCGATACGGCGTTTACGTGAGCCTTTGATTAAATCTGGGTTTTTACGCTCTTTGGCTGTCATGGAGTTAATAATGGCTTCCATTTGACCTGTCATCTTGCCATCTTGCACTTGGGCTAAGGCTTCTGGAGGCAACTGGCCAACACCAGGCAGCTTTTCAATCATGTTCATCATGCCGCCCATGTTTTTCATTTGCTGCAGCTGCTCACGGAAATCTTCTAAATCGAAACTACCGCCAGACTTCACCTTAGAGGCCAGCTTCATCGCTTTGTCTTTATCGACACCGCGCTCCACTTCTTCTATCAGTGACAGCACATCCCCCATACCCAAAATGCGTGATGCGATGCGATCAGGGTGGAATGGCTCTAGGGCATCAGTCTTTTCGCCCACACCTAAGAACTTAATCGGCTTGCCAGTAATATTACGGATAGATAACGCCGCGCCGCCGCGAGCATCGCCGTCAACCTTAGTTAAGATAACGCCGGTTAAAGGCAAGGCTTCGTTGAAGGCTTTAGCCGTATTGGCCGCATCTTGACCTGTCATGGCATCGACCACAAATAAGGTCTCAACCGGATTAATAGTGGCGTGTAGCTGCTTGATTTCATCCATCATGGCTTCATCGACATGCAGGCGACCTGCGGTATCAACAATCACTACATCAATGAACTTTAGCTTAGCGTGAGCAATGGCAGCCTTGGCGATATCAACCGGCTTCTGGCTAACATCCGATGGGAAAAATTCTACGTCTACTTCTGCAGCTAGGGTTTCGAGCTGTTTAATTGCCGCAGGACGGTAAACGTCGGCACTGACCACAAGCACAGACTTTTTATGGCGAGTGCGCAGCAATTTACCCAATTTGGCCACCGAGGTAGTTTTACCCGCACCTTGCAGGCCCGCCATCATGATCACAGCAGGTGGCACGGCGGCTAAATCTAGGGCCTCATTGGCTTCACCCATGGCTTTTTCAAGCTCATTTTGGACGATTTTAATGAACGCTTGCCCTGGGCTTAAGCTTTTTGATACTTCTTGGCCAACAGCGCGTTCTTTTACGCTATTAACGAATTCTCTGACAACTGGCAGAGCAACGTCAGCCTCGAGCAGCGCCATACGCACTTCTCGTAGGGTTTCTTTAATGTTGTCGTCAGTTAAGCGACCACGACCACTAATATTCTTTAGGGTCCGCGACAGTCTGTCGGTTAGATTCTCAAACATTGCTCAGCTCTTTACCTTAAGCGTATCAATAATTGCCGCTCATTATACTCATATAGGTTTAATAAGCGAGTTTCCGGCACAGTAAGCTGGGGGCAAATCTTGGTGATTAGCAGCATTCAAACCACCTCAGAGTAGTGGCTTAGCTTAAAAACTTAGTAAATAAGCTTGGAGCTTAGGCTAAGATACTGTTAAATTTTGTGTTACTGGTCACAGTCAAAGCCTTGCTGACTCATGCTACCCTGTGAGATAAGTTGCAAGTAGGCGTTAGTTGACCCCTTAAATTACATTACCGATAGGCTTAAAATCAGATGGTTATTTTTCCTGCAGTAGCGATGTTTTTTTACTGTGCAGCACTTATTTTAGTTACCAGTCGCTTGTTTCATATCAGCGGTCCTAATCGCCCTATCGTCGCAGGCATTGCTGCGGTCGCCGTGCTATTTCACGCGTTATCGCTATCCCAAGCCATTTTTACCACAGATGGGCAAAATTTCAGTCTGACAAACGTGATTTCATTGGTTAATTGGATTATTGCCTTTACCTTTACTGTGCTGCTACTGCGGCTAAAAGTCATCATAGTGGTGCCTGTGGTGTACGCCTGCTCCATTATCTCTGTCGCATTATTGTGGTTGCTACCACCTCAGTACATTATTCATTTTGAACTTTATCCGGAGATATTAGGTCATGTGGTGCTATCACTCATGGCCTACAGTGCCTTGATGATTGCCGCCTTATACGCCATCCAATTGTGGTTTATTCAGCAAAAACTTAAATCCAAGCAATTAGTCATCAGCTCAGCCTTACCACCACTGATGACAGTTGAGAAACAGCTTTACCACTTAGTCATAATAGGCATGAGCCTGCTAAGTTTATCTTTAATCACAGGATTTATCTTCCTTGAAGACATGTTTGCCGACGGCAAAGGCCATAAAGCTATACTGTCTCTATTAGCTTGGTCAGTCTATGCCACTATGCTATGGCAACATTACACCTTGGGCTGTAAAATTCGCACCGCAGTGCTTTATACCCTGTCTGGGGCCGGATTATTGACCATAGGTTATTTCGGTGCAAGAGTTGTTAAGGAACTGATTTTAAAGTAAACATTTAATTTACTTTCGGATAGTTCACTAATCCTGCTTGACTCTACGCCTCAGTCATTAATAATGTCCGCTTGAAAATTACGTTTAGGTCAACTAACTGACCTCCACCTTAACAATGGAGCCCCTTTTTGGACGCTATATCTACCAGCGCACTCCTTCTTTTCTTATTCGCATTAATTCTGATGTCAGCTTATTTTTCTGGTTCAGAAACCGCGATGATGTCACTCAACCGCTATCGGATCCGCCACCTTGCTGCCACTGGGCACAAAGGTGCTATTCGGGCACTCAAACTGCTTGACCGTCCTGACAGATTGATTGGCCTTATTCTTATCGGTAACAACCTAGTCAACATCTTGGCCTCCGCCATAGCGACCATCATCGGCATGCGCTTGTTTGGCGATATGGGTGTGGCTATCGCCACTGGTGTGCTCACTCTCGTGGTGCTAGTGTTTGCCGAAGTGACCCCAAAAACCTTTGCTGCGCTGCATCCTGAACGCATTGCTTTCCCGTCCAGCATCTTGCTAGGTTGGTTATTGATCTTGTTATCGCCTCTGGTCAAAATCATCAATTTAATCACCACAGGCTTCTTGCGCCTTATGGGGATTAAAAATGTTCGCTCCGATGATGCATTGAGCCAAGAAGAATTACGTACTGTAGTACATGAAGCGGGCGCGCTTATTCCCCAGCGCCACCAAGAGATGCTGCTGTCGATCCTCGACCTTGAAAAAGTGACAGTCGAAGACATCATGATCTCACGCTCAGACATTTACGCCATTAACGTCAACGATGACTTCAAACTCATCAACCGTTTAGTGGTTCAAAGCCCTCACACCCGAGTGCTGGTTTACCGTGACACCATAGACGATGCCGTCGGCTTTATTCACTTACGTGATGCCTTACGCTTACAGTCTAAAGAACAATTCAGTAAGTCCACCTTATTGCGCGCAGTGAAAGAGTTGTACTTCATTCCAGAAGGCACGCCACTTAATGTCCAGCTGACTAACTTCCAGCAAAACAAAGAACGCATAGGCCTTGTGGTCGATGAATATGGTGACATTCAGGGCTTAGTGACCCTTGAGGATATTCTTGAAGAAATCGTCGGCGACTTCACCACCTCTATGGTAACCACAGCCAGCGAAGACATTAATATTCAACAAGATGGCAGCTATGTGATTGATGCGACGATTAACATTCGCGATCTCAATAAAGAAATGAAATGGGACTTCCCCATCGATGGCCCTAAGACCTTAAACGGCCTTATCATCGAACACTTAGAAGATATCCCAGCCGCCAACACCAGCTTAATGCTGTCAGGCTATTTTGTTGAAGTCATCGAAGTGGCCGACAACATGGTTAAGTCTGTTAGGGTTATCACCAAGCATACCCCAATCAGCACAGACGATAACGACGAATAAGCTTTAGGCTTATTTAACCCAATAAAAAAGGCGCCTAGCGCCTTTTTTATTGGGTCTGTGTTGGTAATCTGTAATGAGGAATATTCATATCGACAACGCTGTTTTAGCCTCTATGAACGTCTATAACATCAAGATTAGCGGCTAATTAACTCGTCTTTAGACTGAACGAGTTATAGAATTTTTAATCTGTGTTCTGTTTGTTCAAGAGTTAAAAATCTTAGCGTTAGCTCGAATTCATCTATCCAGGCTTGCCATGGCATTCGCTCTACGACACGCAGCAAGTCCATCCGTGGATGCTCGAACATCCCGTCTGATGTGAAAGGACTCACGAATGCCGTGATGGCATGGATGCCAGAGAGCGGCCATGGGATGGACGGTCGTCTCGCAAACACTCATGGTTCACCTTTTCAGCATTGGCGTATCTGTTAACCTTAAAAGATGACCAGCCTAACTTTAGCTATCGATAAGCATCCACCGCGATCAGATTTAACTCGTTTTTGGACATAAACGGGATTGAATTCAAGCCAAAATTTAACAATGAGTAGCTCAATTAATGCCTGTTGATAAAAGCAGAAAGGTAATACTGATGCTAATGAGAGGGTGTTGGACTAAATAGCTCGAGTCTATCTCTTGAATGAGGCAGCAGGGATGCTGCGCCGTAACCGTCTAGCGAACCACACCTCGCATCATTGATCTGACTATTTGAAAATACCTGCTCAATGATAAATTTGGAGCAGGTGATGAAAACATACAGAACAGCGGCACAGTGGCTCGGTTTACT
>NZ_JACJDV010000109.1 GCF_014163735.1 Shewanella sp. SR44-3 | reverse complement strand
GCACCACTGGTGGAACGGCTTAAAACAGGGTTGTTAACGCAGCCCACGTTGTTTGCCGATGAAACGCCACTGAAAGTGGTGAAATCCGATAAGGTGAACAGCTACATGTGGGTGTATTGCTCAGGGCGAGATTCACCTGAGCCAAACCATCCTCCCCCCAATATCGTGCTTTACGATTTTCACAATAGTCGGGCTGCCGCCTGCGTGGTCAATTATCTTGATGGATATCAAGGTTACTTGCACGTAGATGGTTATCTAGTTTATGAAAAAACACAGGCAACCTTAGTGGGATGCTGGGCTCATGCGCGTCGTAAATTTATCGACGCGAAAAAGCTGCAAGGTAAAAATAAAACCGGTAAAGCGGATGTGGTATTGAGCCTTATCCAAAAACTGTACGGCGTTGAGTCACGCGTTAAAGATAAAAGTGCGGATGATAAATACACGACAAGACAAGCAGTCAGTGTGCCTATACTGGACAAGCTAAAAGCATGGCTTGAGCAAAACCAACCGAATTTA
>NZ_JACJDV010000108.1 GCF_014163735.1 Shewanella sp. SR44-3 | reverse complement strand
TAAATTCGGTTGGTTTTGCTCAAGCCATGCTTTTAGCTTGTCCAGTATAGGCACACTGACTGCTTGTCTTGTCGTGTATTTATCATCCGCACTTTTATCTTTAACGCGTGACTCAACGCCGTACAATTTTTGGATAAGGCTCAATACCACATCCGCTTTGCCGGTTTTATTTTTCCCTTGCAGCTTTTTCGCATCGATAAATTTACGACGCGCATGCGCCCAGCATCCCACTAAGGTTGCCTGTGTTTTTTCATAAGCCTGATAACCATCTACGTGCAAGTAGCCTTGATATCCATCAAGATAATTGACCACGCAGGCGGCCGCCCGACTGTTATGGAAGTCATAAAGCGCGATATTAGGAATAGGATTATTTGGCTCTGGTGAATCTCGACCTGAGCAATACACCCACATGTAGCTGTTCACCTTATCGGATTTCACCACTTTCAGTGGCGTTTCATCGGCAAACAACGTGGGCTGCGTTAACAACCCTGTTTTAAGCCGTTCCACCAGTGGTGC
>NZ_JACJDV010000107.1 GCF_014163735.1 Shewanella sp. SR44-3 | reverse complement strand
GTTGAACGAAGCCGCTTTGCGGCAGTAAAGATAAAGCTCACCGCTATCCACTCATCATAAATACTTACTAGACCCTGCCAATTAGGCATTTATCTAGGAGTATTATCATGAACCCATCCGAGCAACAACGCTTCGATTGTCTTTATCAACAACATCTTACCAACTTAACCCTGCAAGGCAAGCGCCCTGCTACCATCGATGCTTACAGTCGGGCCGTCAGGCGCATATCTGCCTACTTCGACTGCTGCCCCGACAAGCTCACAACCGCTGATTTGAAGCGCTATTTTGCCGATTTAATTGCATCCCATTCATGGAGTACCGTGAAACTTGACCGTAATGGTCTGCAATTCTTCTATCGCCATGTGCTCAACCAATCTTGGCAGTGGCTCAATATCGTCAAGCCGCCGCAAGTCAACCATCTGCCCGATATCCTCACCCCCGCTGAAGTGTCTATCGTCATTAGCCTCACCCATAAGCTGCGATATCAAGTGTGCTTTTTAACCCTTTACAGCATGGG
>NZ_JACJDV010000106.1 GCF_014163735.1 Shewanella sp. SR44-3 | reverse complement strand
ACCGGTCTTGAAAACCGGCAAGGGTTTATAGCCCTTCTAGGGTTCAAATCCCTATCCCTCCGCCACATTCAACAAAAAAGCCCGCTATTTATAGCGGGCTTTTTTGTTGGGCGAAGGAAAGGGATTTGAACCCAAGGGTTCCTCTTTATGAAAAGCCGAGCTATCCCTCCGGCACATCAAACGCAAAAGCTGCCAGAAATGATCAGGCTTTTTTGTTTTGGCGGAAAGGAGCAGGGATTTGAGCCCAAGGGTTCCTTTTACTTCTTGTTAAAAAGTGCAAGAAAGCTATCCCTCCGGCACATCAAACGCAAAAACTGACAGCAATGATAAGGCTTTTTTGTTGGGCGAAGGAAAGGGATTTGAACCCAAGGGTTTCTCTTACTCCTTGTTAAAAAGTGCAAGCAAGCTATCTCTCCGGCACATTAAACGTAAAAGCTGCCAGTAATGTAATGGTCTAATGAAACTGGAGTGATTTTCAGCTTAAAATACACAAAATCTTATCGGTATTAAACATGACCAGAAAAAGCGCAGTCCATATCAGCCCTCTTCAAAAATTAGAATATGCCAA
>NZ_JACJDV010000105.1 GCF_014163735.1 Shewanella sp. SR44-3 | reverse complement strand
TAACTCGAAATAAAACTGAAATACCTGATTGTGACTTTTTTACCGACATAGGGTAATAACAAAGTAAAAATATCCCCTTCGTAACAGGGTGGCTTAGTTAAGTCGGAGTGTTCTCGCGTCTGAATCTCCCAAATAACGCTCCACTCATCGTCTGGTGTAATAATAGTGAACACATCCCAGAGATAATCATCATCGTATTTATGGAAATGCCCAGGCCAAGCCTTTTTTTTATTACCAACAAACTCAATCACCCCGCTAAAGGTTTCAAGTTTAGCGCTATTATCAATATAAATTTGATACTGCCTTTTATCTGCGCGGATGTTTGACATTGTCAAATTATAAGCTAGAGTACTTCCTATAAAAAAAACAATAAAATACGTTCTGACACGCCTAATCTGCTTAAACTCTTGATGTTTATATACTAAAAATAGAGCTGCAAAAACAAACAACACAAAAATTATATTCATGAGTGTATCTTTGTCGAGCCAATAATCCCACCCCTCCGGTGGGAGGGGGGCATATAACGTTTTCATCAAATGTATTAATCTCCTGTTATCCAGCCTTTCTGAGTGAAAA
>NZ_JACJDV010000104.1 GCF_014163735.1 Shewanella sp. SR44-3 | reverse complement strand
GTAACAAGGTAGCCCTAGGGGAACCTGGGGCTGGATCACCTCCTTACCTATACGACTAACTCATACCTGAAAGCGAGCAATCGCCTTGAGTGTTCACACAGATTACTTGATAGAAAGAAAGAGAAAGATATCGAAAGGTATTTTTGAGGATTTTGATTCTTAATCAAGGCACTTGATGAGTCTCGCAGGGAGTGTGCGTTTAGCACATGACTGAGAAACGAAGAAAGTAACGCTGAGTAAGGTTCAAAAGACCAAAAAGAATGGGTCTGTAGCTCAGCTGGTTAGAGCGCACCCCTGATAAGGGTGAGGTCGGTGGTTCAAGTCCACTCTGACCCACCAAATCTTTTCTACTCTTTGTTAGTTTAATACTCGTTTAGCAGGCTAAACGTCGCATTAAACTGCCTTGATTAGAATGCGATTTGGCTTCGCCAATCATTATGATTGGAGCCGTGATGTGTTTCTCGACTGTATGTAAGGGGTTATAGC
The DNA here is from genome assembly GCF_014163735.1 of Shewanella sp. SR44-3. GTDB lineage: Bacteria > Pseudomonadota > Gammaproteobacteria > Enterobacterales > Shewanellaceae > Shewanella. The sequence continues at coordinate 97 of NZ_JACJDV010000104.1, read as the reverse complement.
TCAGCTGGGAGAGCGCCTGCCTTGCACGCAGGAGGTCTGCGGTTCGATCCCGCATAGCTCCACCATTCTCTTTAAGAGATACATACATTAGGACAGA
>NZ_JACJDV010000103.1 GCF_014163735.1 Shewanella sp. SR44-3 | reverse complement strand
CGTTATGCGTAATGAATAGATTGAAGAAATTTTCAGGGAAGTTGGCAGTTGGTATTTTCTGTATCTATATCATGTCGTGCTTTTTTCACTCAATTATCTATAGCAACAAAGCTTACTTCTTAATGTTCGTCCTAACTTGTTTATTAACTTTTGTTTTCTTTGTAATAGGTCAACGTTATGAACACCATCCGTACAGAAAAAAAGATCTACCAATTGTGCTTGGCATCCTTTTGCCTAGCTACGGTTTTTTTAGCTGGCTCATTGTAAACGCAATATTTGTAAGCCTTGTTACTTTTGATGTATTAACTCATAAGTCATCTCAAGTTTTGGTTGATGTCACCAGTAAATCTTGTTCAACTGTAAAAGGGCAAGTGAATTGCTACTTAATAATTAATGGTGAAAAGCATTATCTTCCAATTGAGCGTTTGCAAAATATTCAGTTAGGTAAAGCCAACGTAGTAATAAGAGAGTATTGGTTAGGAACGAAAATAGAGTGAGTTACGCATAACAAGCGGTTTATGGATGGGACTCGTAATAGCTTGCTCGGGTTCGTTCCTCACCAGTTTAGCAAGCTAATACTCGCCCCATAACCGGGCGTTA
>NZ_JACJDV010000102.1 GCF_014163735.1 Shewanella sp. SR44-3 | reverse complement strand
GACAAGCGCGGTTCAATCAGTGCTAACAGCGCTAAGTTACTCACGCGATTGAACATTCCACAGGATAACTGGCTCAAACTCACCACTGAATTTGGCAAGCTATTTCATGGTCCTGTGGGCACACTGCAAGAACTTACCCGCTATTGTGAGCATCTAGAAAAGCGGCGACGACACTTCGCCAGTTGTTGTCAGCACTTAAAAGCTGGCTAATCTAAAATCCCTTGTAATAACAATGTTTCTAAATCAGCTTAACTCTTTAATGAGTTGGGCTATTGTGGCTAAAAATCACTGTTTATCCTGAATTAAACCCCGAAATCTGCCGATTTAGCCAACCAGCTTCCATAAACGCCAGCGATATTGGCTTTCTAGCAACAAACCTTCACAATCTCGCTTGAGCACATGTCGAAAATGCATTATGTTACTGTTTTATAATGGCTGGCCTGATTTTTATTTTTATGTAAATAACAGTTCGAGAATACGATCTGTGTGGTGTGATGTTACATCGTCCACTTTTCGGTAATCAGCAGATCCCCTTAGCGCCTTTGGTGATTATTTATATGATTTGATTTAAACCCATTGATTTCAGCAAGTTAAATCATCCCTCCGCAGTGTCAGTTAAGCCATTATCCTTATTCACATGTTCAACGCTAGGTTGCTGGTATTAAGTTTGTCGTTCGCTTTACTACGCCC
>NZ_JACJDV010000101.1 GCF_014163735.1 Shewanella sp. SR44-3 | reverse complement strand
TATTGTTTTACGTTGGCTGGGCTGATTTGTTGTCCAAGAGTTTTGATTTTGGAAGTAAATAGGATAGCTTAATAAACAGTAAGGTGGCTGGCTTCGTGGCGTTACAGAATCCAACAAAAATGCCTGGATTCGATTTTGAAGCAAGTACTTGGGGACAATTCTTGTATGGTGTGCAAAACAGTATTTTCACTCAGAAAGGCTGGATAACAGGAGATTAATACATTTAATGAAAACGTTATATGCCCCCCTCCCTCCGGAGGGGTGGGATTATTGGTTTAAAACTGAGACCCTAACTAACTTCAATGGTTTCTTCTTTGTTATTGGTGCGCTCTTTTTTGTGTATAAATACCAAGAACAGAATCAAATAAGAAACCTCTTAACATACGTGAAGGTTATAATAGTAGGCAATATTTTAGCCTATATGTTGTTTACTGCGGGAATAGACGGCGATCGAGTAAGATATCAAGTATACATGGATAATAGCGCTAAACTTGAAACCTTTAGTGGGGTGATTGAGTTTGTCGGCGATAAAAAAAAGGCTTGGCCTGGGCATTTCCATAAATACGATGATGATTATCTCTGGGATGTGTTCACTATTATTACACCAGACGATGAATGGAACGTTATTTGGCATATTCAGACGCGAGAACACTCCGACTTAACTAAGCCACCCTGTTACGAAGGGGATATTTTTACTTTGTTATTACCCTATGTCGGTAAAAAAGTCACAATCAGGTATTTCAGTTTTATTTCGAGTTA
>NZ_JACJDV010000100.1 GCF_014163735.1 Shewanella sp. SR44-3 | reverse complement strand
ATTACAAACCGATCCCCAAAAGCGTTGAAAAACAGGCTCAGATACAATTAATAGAGCAAGCTTTCTCTGACTCACACTCGACGTATGGCAAACGAAGAATACAGGCTGAACTACTTGATTTAGATTGTAGAGTCGGTGTTTACGCTATTTCTACGGTAATGAAAAACTTGGGGCTAAGGGCGATTAGGCCAAAGAAAAAACATTACTATCCTAATCAAGGTGAGGAGCAAGTTTACGCCCCTAATTTGCTTAGACGACAGTTTAATCCTACAACCTGTAATACTCACTGGGTTGGAGATATTACCTATATAAAATCACATCAAGGCTGGAGTTATTTAGCCTGTGTGCTTGATTTAGGAACCAAAAAGATCGTTGGATATGCTTTATCAAGTCAACCCAATGCAGCATTAGCGACAGCGGCCTTAAATAACGCGATACAGCGTCAGAGGCCCAATACACAGGCATTGATGTTTCACTCCGACCAAGGGTGCCAGTACTCTGCTAACGTGTTCAGAGAAAAGCTAAAGTCTTTAGGTATTGAACAAAGTATGAGTCGTAGAGGAAATTGTTGGGATAATGCGGTGATGGAACGATTTTTCAGGAGTTTAAAGACTGAAAGATTAAACCAGTTAGCTTTTATCAATCACAGCGCAGTTGTGGGCGTGGTTGAGCAATATATTCAGTTCTACAATTACAAACGCAGACATTCGGCAATAGATTATAAGACGCCACATCAAAAATATAATGAGTTAAAAAAAGCGGCTTAAAATCTCTCCAGAAAAACTTGACCATTACA